>NZ_OY762947.1:2151000-2775500 GCF_963666695.1 uncultured Desulfobacter sp. | reverse complement strand
GGTGGAACACCCATTGCAGTTATTTGGTATTACGACGATGGACAGGCTAGTTGTTTGTTAAATAAAAACAACTTTAGATGCCATGGAAAACGGCGAAACTGCAAAGGACTATGTATTGTAATGAAAACTCATGATCTGCAGGTTTGGATGGTCGACACCACCCTTCGGGACGGGGAACAGGCCCCGGGTGTTTTTTTCAGGCCCCTGGAAAAATTGACTATTGCACGTCAGCTTGCCGAATGCGGGGTTGACGAGATTGAAGTGGGTATCCCTGCCATGGGCGAGTTTGCATGCAGGGAAATTCAAGCCATTGCCCAGTTGAATCTGCCCAGCATGCTGACCTGCTGGTGCAGGGCGGTCAAAAAAGATATTGAACTGGCTGTGGGTTGCAACACCCCCGGGGTGCACATCAGTTTCCCCACGTCATCCATTCTGCTCAAGACCTTTGAAAAAAATGAGGCCTGGGTGCTGGAAACCCTGGATGAAACCGTTCGGTTCGCCAGACACTATTTTGACCAGGTATCCGTGGGCGCTCAGGATGCCACCCGTACGGACCTGGATTTTCTTTTACGGTTTTGCCAGGCCTCTATAGGCTTAGGTGTCCACCGGGTACGGCTTGCCGATACCGTGGGTATGATTACCCCGTCTGCACTCATGGATATGGTAGAGACCCTGTTAATCCGTCTTCCCGGCCTGGCCCTGGAATTTCACGGACACAACGATCTTGGCATGGCCACGGCCAATGCCGTGTCTGCCGTGGATGCCGGCGCCAAGGCCATCAGCGTAACCGTCAACGGCTTAGGTGAACGGGCAGGCAATGCCCCACTTGAGGAAACCGCCATGGCCCTGTTCGGAATTGGTGCTAAAAAAAGTAATATGCGCCTGTCGGAACTTGCCCGGCTGTGCAATACCGTGGCCAGGTTTTCAGGGCACCAGATTCATGCAACCAAACCCATTGTGGGCTCACGGATATTTTCCCATGAATCCGGCATCCACTGCGCCGGCCTGTTGAAAGACGCACGATCCTATGAATTATATGATCCCGAACAGGTGGGCAGAAGCACCCCAAGGCAGATGATTTTAGGCGTCCATTCCGGTTCGGCCGCCATAAAACATGCGCTGGCCCACCGCAATATTAACATTGATGCCGATGTCGCCCAAAGGTTGCTGCCCCAGGTAAGGTCCGCGGCAGCCGCAGGAAACAAGCCCGTCACCCCGGAACTGCTGGAGTCCATCTATCGCCGGACATTGTGCGTTAAACAATGACACTTAACGCCAACATTGTTTATATTTTATCAACTGGAAGGAGAAAAAATGCATAGAATAGATCCCGATGAATGTCAGTCCTGTGGCGCATGCGCAAGCGCCTGTCCTGTTGAGGCAATCAGCATGCCGGCCGGGAAAAATTATTTCGAGATAAGTGACGAATGTATTGATTGCGGCGAATGTGAAGCCGAATGCGGTTTCAACGCGATTCTTATTGAATAGATCTGGACTGATGAAGATTAGTTATATTTTTTAGAATAAAAAGTGATAATTCAAGACCTGACCCTAAATTTATATTAAAGGGTGTCCCGGCTTAAATCGGTAGCCACCTTTTTTTAGTTGACAATGACACGGCCATCCGGTAGAAGGTTGGTCCTTAGAGCGGGTATAACTCAGTGGTAGAGTGTAACCTTTGCAAGGTTCAAGCACTGCATTGCCCACTATAAATAATTACGGGGGTGTAGTTCAGTTGGTTAGAACGCTAGCCTGTCACGCTAGAGGCCGCGAGTTCGAGTCTCGTCACTCCCGCCACAATATGAAAAGGTTTTCAGTGCACTGCTGAAAACCTTTTCTATTTCGGTCTTATATTCAAGCACCTATGCTGCAATCAGCAAGATACCCGAAGCAAATAATTTTTTCTCTTTTTTTAAGATGACTTCAAACTGATCGTAAATAATACCATCGACTTTGATTGAATTGGTTAATGAATACATGCCATCCGGCGAGTCAACCAACTCAATCAGGGCTTTCTTATGGTCATCTGCCACCACATATTCAAGGTAATTCTTGGTGAACTTGATCTGGCCTCCAACCCTCTCACTGATCCAGCAGTCTTCAATATTAAATTCCAGATCGGCTTTAGCTGTCCAGTCTGGATCATGTAATGCTTTATTCATTCGTTCGTACTCTGTTAATTCAATCATTTCGGCTCAAGGTCCTCCAGCGTTAATGTGTTGATGATTTTTTTCTGCCTAACCATCTTTTTTTTCAATTGTTTTAAATTTTTTTTTAAAGGCTATGATCCTAAGCAAATCGTATCCTAATATCAACTAAGGAATTAGACCGAAATAACTTGACCTGGGAGCGCAGGCGTCCCGCCTGCATTTTTACTGCAGGCGGGACGCCTGCGCTCCCGGATATATCAAAATGGGCAAGTTATTTAAAATCCGTTCCTAAAGTCTAAAAATGTTAATAAATTCAGAAGGCGCCTATATTAGGTGTGGTAACCGTTACTTTTTATCACTACAAAAATAGACAAATATGCTCATTTATACAATTAACGGATGCGCCTTCCAGTTTTTCATTTTAATAATAAAAGGGGCAACATTCAGACATTTTTTCCATCCGTTGAGCCATCCGTCTATCTTACTCAAAAATTCCCCAGCGGTAACAGCTGCGCTGGCAGATTCTGATATATAACCAAAACCTGTTGAACTTTTAAGCGAAATTTGAAAAAATTTTCGTGCAATATTCTGCGTTGCTATGTAATCTCTATTTCCTGAATATCCGCAATGCGAGCAGGTGAATTCACCGTAATGTCTATGATTTCCACGATCACCGCATTTGGGGCAAAATTGAGAGGTCCAGGCAGGAAATACTGTCTTTACTGTTTTTCCAATGAGGTCTGCCTTGTATGTCAGCTTGTCAAAAATACCAACCCTGATTGTTCTGTAAATCCTTCGGTTAAGCCTGCCGGCAAATTTTTTGCCGTTAAGCCCTCTGAGATCTTCGATAACTATGGTTGAACAATTATGAATTTTTGCAATTTCAATAATTATATTTGAGGCCAGATGTTCAAGTTCTTTTGAAAGCTTTTTCAGTTTTTTCCATCTGAGTTTGATTTCCCGCTTTAAAATTTTTATTTTTTTTTATCTGTGGTTTTTGACAGTTTTGATTTCAGCCGGTCAATATCCTTATGGAGCAGTTCTATTTTGTTTTGTACGCCTTTTATATCTACGAAAAAAGGGCGTGACAATTGAACCGGCAGTCCATCATCAGTCATTTCAAAACAGGTTATTGTCAAAAGTTTTCTCAAGCCGTAGTAAATACTCACTATCCTGTTATTATTTTCCTGTTTCCGGTTTGATATTTCGGTTTTATAGTCAATAATAACCTGGCCCTCTGCATTGATCCTTATGTCGGGACGTTTAACCTTTTCCTGCTTATCAGCAATAAAACCGGGCATTGAAATCTGAAATTCTTCCCATTTCCAGCTTTTAGGACTGACTGAAGATTCTTCTGTCAGGACTTTAATTTTGCCTGTCAGATAAAGCCTTTCCTCAAATTCCGATGTGCCCTTTATTTTGATGAACTGTCCGTCATCCGGGGCCATGGTTATAAATTCCCCAACGCGAAGTTCTGGAACCAGTTCATGATAGGATGCAGGTAATCTCTTGTATTCATCAATAAATTTTTGAGTCTGACGGCGAATATTTTTTACATAATTGTATTTTGAAGCAACATCGTGCTTTTTAAGGAAATCATAAGTCCACTCGTCAGGATTCGAGGTTAATCCACAAAGGTTATTATATAAAGTTCTGCGTTCAAGCTGAGACTTTAATATCCTTCCCATTGTCTCAAGCATACACCGCTTTACCCTTGAAGGCAGGTAAGTATTAAAATCCACAATGGGTTCCAGTATTTTGTAAACCTTCAATCCTCTTCGGCCTGAAATCAACTCCCCGAGTACGCGTTCATCATTCCACATATGATTGATTTTTTCACACATCACAGGTGAAAGGCTTTTTAAGGTATGACTGAAACTATTTATAAATTTGAGCGGATATGAAAGCGTTGTGGTACTCATGGTTCCTCTATCGCCTTAAGAGCCTTTTTCGCTCTATTCCCGGCTGATCTCCTGCCGTAAATCCTGGCGCACATTGAAGTTACAAGATCAACAAAATCCTGAATTAAATCATCCTTATATTCTGCCTCATTAATCACTATAGTTTTCCTGCCTGAAGCTGATAATGCAGAAGCCAGCATTTCAACACCAAATCTTGCAAGCCTGTCTCTATGTTCTACAACTATAACAGATACTTTGGAATCAGAGAGGATTTTATTTAGCTTTGATCTTTTACCATTCAAACCTGACCCAATTTCAGACACTTCTTTTACAACACTCAATCCCTTTGCCGCCGTAAAATCTTTTAAACGATTCATCTGTCTTTTAAGATCAGCTTTTTGATCATGAGAAGAAACCCTGGCATATAAAACCGTTTGTGCCTGAGAATCTGTGATTTTATCAGGATAAACAAGAATTGTTCCTGTTGGCAGTTGTTCATATTCCACAGGTAGTGTTCCGGCCTTAAACATTCGGTGAGCAGTCCTATAAGAAATGCCTTTTTCTTTTGCCCATTCTGATAATTTCATAGTCTATTACTATCACTGTATAATTTGTTATTTCAAGACTATATTTGTCTATATTTTAGCAAGCAGTTAAAAACCCTTGATCCTAAAAATAGTTGCGAGAATTTGTTTGGTGTAACCAATATTCCGCAACTTTCATTGTATTTGAGGAAAGTCTGAGCTAACAGGGATAGTCTGTGGGAGTTGTCCGACCGAAAAACGGAGCATGGCTGAAGGGTCGTCTTCACTACAGACCCTTAATTTGATCTTCCAGATTTTCGCCAGGTGACCAATAACAAAAGTAGCTAACGCCTCTTCCATAATGGCTTGGGAGTTCTTAAATACCATTAAGGCTCGCCTTTGTTTTTCTCAATTCATTTTGGAATCAATTTTTATGCTTGCTCCTGAATAAAAGGAACCAGGCCTTTACATTGTGAATAGCCCGGTTACAAAAGAGAGAGAGAAAAGAATTATGTTAAATTGAAGGGCTGTTGTTTGCATCCTTCAGTTATACTCAAATTTATTTTTTTAAAGCCATTTACCTTAAATCTTCTTTACAGACTATAGGTATACTGATATGCAAGTTAGGTAGAGCTTATAATAATGATAGCTACTCCGGTATTCAATCCTTCTGAGATGATACGCGATTAGATATCAGATCGTTGAAGATAACCGGACTCGGGCAACCGCTTGTTAAGGGTAAAATGAAAGATAGAGAAAAAATATATGATGGGTTCCTTGAACTCGATGGACTTCCTAAAAAATTAGGAAGAGAAGATGCCAAAAAAAGGGGCCTCCAGTTTGAAAGATTAGCTTTAGAACTTTTTGAAGCTGAAAAATTGGTAAAAAAGAAGAGCTACCACACATCCGACAACCGTTCAGAACAAATCGACGGAGCTCTTTATGTTGATGGTACACGAGCACTATTAGAGGTGAAGTGGGTAGATTCGGGACTTGCAGCTTCAAATCTTTATGCTTTCTTAGGGAAAGTTGAAAACAAATTTCTGGGCACTATCGGTATTTTCCTATCAAGAGTAAACTTGTCGGATAATTTTTTAAGATCATTAAAGGCAGGGAGGAGGCAGTCTGTTATCGTCATCCACGGAAAAGATATAGACCATATCTTCAAACCTAACTTCCCTGTTGCGGAGTATATTCGTTCAATAATTGACCATATCTCTTTTGACAATAATACACATTTTTCAGCGTCTGATTTTCTTGATAATGTTAAATTCAAAAAGCAGAAATCACAAAAAATCATAGACTAATAAAGAAAGCTTTAATAGAAAAAGATCAGACAAACATTATATGCGAATGGCTTGAAGACGTTGATGAAGAAAACGCCATTACAATAGTAGGCCAGATAATAAACGAATATTCAATTGGTCAATCAAAGGAAAAATTATCGGCAATAACTAAAGAGAATCTAATTTGCTTATGTAAAGAATGTCTAACTAAATTTCATAGCAAAGAAACCAATGCGGATAAAGCGTTTTTTGATCAGGTCTCAACAGACTTTATTAAATCAAATATTTTAGATTTATACGATATTTTCAGTACCAGGTTTCAATTTTTAAATAAACCTTTCCGAACTAAATTGGGGAAGAGGCTTCAAAGACAATGGGATAAGCATACAGGAGACTATTATTCAGAAAACACTTTGGCAGAAATTACTTTGCCCATATGGGAGTCGCTTGACAAAGAAACTAAAGAATTTTTGACCAAAATATTTTTATCATTTGTTGATAGTGGAAGACGATCCCATTACCCGCAAATGCGACTAGCCTCAAAGGTGCTAAAGAGCTCAACTACACAGGAAACCGATCATTTGGTTCGGGAGCTATTAGAAGAAAACATTTCTTGTTGGATAGGAGAAGACACCAAAGAGAAAGATTGGAAAAATAAAATTCCTAAATGGTATTCACGTCAATACGCAAAATGGGAAAATTATTTGGTAAAAAATATTGAAGATACAATCCTTGAAGTAATTGAAAATATATTAGAAAGTGACTGTTAACAACTACATTCTCGGTGATTCCGGTCGTTATTTTCTTTGCAGGGGAGGCTGCGATAAGTGATTACTCAGATATATATGGATGCGGTTGCGAGCTTCAAGCATGCGACGTCACTTGAAACCGACAAAAAGATCAATCTGGTTTATGGCCTCAACGGTACCGGTAAATCGACGATATCAAACTTCCTTTATGAGCCAACCGAATCTGCATTTTTACATTGCAAAAAAACGCGAGATCAATCTATCCCGATCCTTGTCTATAACCAGAAGTTTATACGCGACAATTTCTTCGTTGCAGACAATCTGAAAGGAATTTTCAGCCTGTCGAAGGAAAATAAGGCCGCTGAACAGAAGATCGCTGAAGCAACAAAAAAACAAGCGGAGTTAGAACAATCTCTGCAATCAAAGCGGGCCGCTAAAGAACAGGCAACTCAAGAATTTGCCACGCAAAAACAACGAGCTACAGAAGAAGTCTGGAGCATAAAAAAGACCTATGCTGGTGGAGATCGGGTTCTTGAGTATTGTCTCGAGGGTTTGAAGGGCCAAAAGGAGAAGCTGTTCGCTCACCTGCAAGGTCTCTCGAAACCTGCGAATGAGCCAGAAAGGGGCGTGCAGACACTTCGCAAAGAAGTAGAAACGCTCAAGGGCGATGATACTCAGCCCCAACAGCGTTTGGGTATGCTGTTATTCCAAGCTCATGCAGTCGAGACAAATCAGCTTCTTGGCACATCCATACTCGGCAACACCGATAGCGAAGTTGCTGCCCTGATAGAGGGATTAGGGAATGCGGATTGGGTCAATCAGGGGCTTGCGTACCTGCCTGATGGCATAGGTGATTCTGAAGTGCAATGCCCCTTCTGTCAAGAATCAACTATTACTACCAAGTTTATTGAGAATGTGAAGTCTTATTTCGATACGAGCTATCAAAATCAGATAAATGAGCTGGTCGGACTACAAAAGAATTATCATACCGCCATCGAAGCCCTACCAGAGATTGGTCAATTTACTGGCCATCCATTTGCATTGGAACGTAAAAGCGTATTTTCTACCAAGTATCAATTACTTGTTGCTGCTATGCGCAAAAATATTGAAGAACTCGAAAAGAAAGTCAAAAATCCGAAGACCGTAATTTCATTGTCCGATACAAAAGTAATGGTTGCGGAATTCAATGAAGAAGTCGCCTCGATAAATCAGACAATAGACGAATACAATACCAAATTGCAGAATCGCGAAGCTGAAATCGCTAAGTTGAAAGAAGAATTTTGGTTCCTTATGCGATGGCAGTACGACCAAACGATATCGAGATTTGAACAAGACCGACAAGCCACTAGCCAGAAGCTCAAAGGCATTGATACCGAGATCGGTAACACCAACGCCGATCTAACGAAGGTAAAGAAGGAGATCACAGAAGCACAAAAGCAGACGGTGAATGTAGATGCTGCTGTAGACTCAATTAACGCTGGCTTGTTGGACATAGGCATAGACAACTTCAGCGTGCAAAAACATTCGGAAAGACTCTATCGGGTAGTACGCGCCGATGAGTCCGAGGATACGTTCCACTCGCTCAGCGAGGGCGAGAAAATGATGATCAGCTTCTTATACTTTTGTGAACTTTGCAAGGGGAAATCAAGCACTGAGGACACTCATGCAAAGCGCATTGTTGTGATAGATGATCCCATCTCCAGCCTGTCTCATGTCTTCATCTTCAATATTGGACAATTGATTCGCTCAGTGTTCTTTAGAGGGGATCGCTTCTGTCAGGTAATTGTCTTGACGCATAGCCTCTATTTTTTCTATGAACTTACAGACCCTAACCACGATCGCAGAGAGAAGACACAGAAGCTATTTAGGCTTTCAAAACCTTCCTCCGGTAGCGTAATACAAGAGATGAAGTATGAAGAAATTCAAAATGATTACCAGGCGTATTGGTCATTGGTAAATGATCAAAGTCAACCTCCCGCTCTTATCGCAAATTGCATGCGCAATATAGTCGAGTACTTTTTTAACTTTGTACGCAAGAAGGATCTGAACAATGTTTTTCAAATGCCCGAGCTTCAAGACAACAAATTTCAGGCATTCTGTCGATATATCAATAGAGAGTCGCACTCTCTTGGTCAGAACATTATTGATATGAAAGAGTTCGACTATGCCATCTTTAGAGAAGGATTGAGGCTTGTCTTTGAAAAATCGGGATATCCAGAGCACTTTAAGGCTATGGCTAAATGTTAGTAACAAATTTTGAGGCGCACATTGGTGACAACAAAAAGAATATATTGAAGGTTCAAATATCCGATCTAATAAATTCTGTCTCACGGAGATCAATATGGTAAAGCCACTCGATAGAAAGGGAAGCAGGAAGTGGTATGGATACCTGGTTGAACTGAATAATGAACCAGAACCTATATCGCTCATCGAGAGCCAGATTCGAAGATACGTTAAAGGTTGGAAAGGCCATCTAATAGATCCTGAAAAAAAGACATTAACACCAATAATTGAAACTGTGGATGATCAATCTATAGGTCTTAAATTCCAAAATGGAAATTACCGTACCTGCTCCTACCGGGAGATCATTGATTCCGAAAAGGTTATACGATTTTGGTTAGCGAAGGGGATGGTACCAGAATCAAATGATTTTAGGAATTCTGATCCGGCTATTTTGGCAGAAAAAATATCCAATACTACATATGCTCCTGCTTTAGCTGAACGTATTCGCAAACAACTCAACATTGATCATATGATACCACCAGAAGTCCGAATTTTGCCAATGTCACCAAATGAATTTAAAGATGAAAATTTAAACAGTATCAGTGATGTCCAAGAAAAATTTATTTTAGGTGTGCTGGTTTCTGAGGAACGAAATGGTGCTTATTGGTATCGCCACAGGGCATTAAATGCACCAGAGGGCACCGTCGCTCTTTTTCAGTTTAAATCTCATATCATAGGTTCTGGTGTTTTCCTCTACACAAAACCATTTGATAAACCACGGGGGGATCATAAAGGGGAGATTGTTTTCGATGTAAAATCACTACGGACATTTAGCCCGTTAAATCGAGAAAAAATACAGATGTTCTGGTTGAATTTTAATAATTTCAGTCAAGCACTCCAAAGGCTTAAACCCGAAAGCTATATAGATTTTGTGGCTTCCTTAAACAATGTTAAATTCGGTCCGGGAAATCTGCACTTGGAAGACGACATTGAGCGTAATGTTAGAGAGGCCCTATCAGCTTTTGAATATGAAAATGAGCATTTTAAGGAGGGCGAAAAGAAATATCGATATACAAGCTTTTATGAAAGAGATCCAAAACTTCGAGCAGAAGCTGTGAAATTTCACGGGAAGGCCGGTGTGAGATGCAAAGTGTGTGGATTTGATTTTGAGGCCACCTACGGTTCCCGGGGTAAAGGTTTTATTGAAGTTCATCATTTGAAAGCTGTTAGCAGTTTAGGGGGATCTACCAATGTTAACCCCGAAACTGACATGGTTTTGGTCTGTTCCAACTGTCACAGAATGATTCATAGAAAAAAGGATGAAATCTTGACAATAGATCAACTTAAAAAGTTGTTAATCTGACTTTTTTATAAGGAATGGTAAAGCGACAGATATGTCTATCATTGTTTACCCGAGCCGATTTAGAATCAGCATTCAATAACAGAAGTATTGTGGGGGGATTTATTACTGAGGACTGTGTCAAATTCAAAATGCCATTAATACCGGATTTCAAATCTCAGACTATTATTAATAGTTTTGACCATCAAGCCCCTGAACTTACCGCCCACCACATCGGCTCAACTATACAGCATTGTTCGTCATTTTCATTGTCCATTGAATCCATTGCCATATATCCTCATTCGTAGGTTGGGGTGAGGTACGAACCTCAACATGATTTTGAGGTTCGGTGCCGTATTGTGTTGGGGGGCCTTCGCCATCCCAATCTATGACCTCATGCACAAACCCAGTATATTCTTCATGCGCTTCATATACTTCATGGTAAAATAAAAAAGTGTTCATTTTGATCTACATCAAGTTTTTTTCACCTTTTCTATAGTAGGTTAAGGCCAGGATGTAAAATCGAATTGTCCGTCAACATAGATATAAGGAGAAAAATCAAGATGTTTTGTTTTCAATGTCAGGAAGCAGCAAAAACCAGGGATGCACTGTCAAAGGCATGTGTGGAAAAGAAAATACCACTGCCAATCTGCAGGACCTTTTGATTTTTAACCTTAAGGGCATTGCCGTGGTTGCAGAAGCGTCAAAGGCAGCCGGTATCAAAGTTCCGGCTTCTGTACCGGCATTTGTGGGCCAGGCGCTGTTCACCACCATCACAAATGCTAATTTTAATGACGAAAATCTGGTTGAATGGATCAACCGCGCCCAGGCCGTTAAAAAAGAACTGGCCGATGCCGCCGGGGATAAACTGGGCAGCGATCTCCATGACTGTGCTACATGGTATTCCGATGATGTGTCTGCTTTCCAGGCTAAAGCTGAAGCAGTCTGTGTTCTTGCCACGGAAAATGAAGATGTCAGATCCCTGCGCGAACTGTTGATCCTCGGCCTTAAGGGCGTGGCCGCCTACGCTGATCATGCCGCCATCCTTGGGGTGGAAAAACAGGAAATATGGGATTTTATGATGGAAGGCATGGCGTCCACGACCAAGGATCTGAGTGTGGACGATATGGTGGGCCTGGTACTCAAATAACGAACTGCCCCTTTCTTTTGATATCGGCTGGTACGAGCAGAAGGCTGTGGCTGTTCTCCTGGCCCTGCTCCATCTGGGCGTCAAGGGCATCCGCCTTGGCCCCACGCTGCCGGCTTTTGTTTCCCCCGGCGTGTTGAACGTGCTGGTCGAAAATTTTGACATTAAGGGAATTACCGATCCGGAAACGGATGTTGCCGCCATGATGGCCGGTAAATGATACTTGAACGAAAACGGAATAATAAAGTAAAGGGATTGGTTCTAACGTCGGCCGCTGTAGGGGCAGGCCACCGTGCCTGCCCTAACGAGGGCAACCACAGAGGGATTGCCCCTACGAAAAATGGCCTAAAATAGAATCAAGCCCAACGTAAACAACAGGGCTTACCGAAGGTAACAAGGTAGGACCTCTGACGGAGATATACTATGAAAGTAATGCGTAAAATTATCGAAATCGACGAAGAAAAATGTGACGGCTGCGGCAACTGTGTTCCTGGCTGTGCCGAAGGCGCCATCCAGATCATTGACGGCAAGGCCAAGGTAGTGGCCGACAAATACTGCGACGGCCTGGGTGCCTGCTTGGGGGACTGTCCCCAGGGCGCATTAAAACTAATTGAGCGTGAAGCCGACGCGTTTGACGAGGAAGCGGTTGAAGAGATGCTCAAAGCGCAGAAGGCACAAAAGTTGTCCGTTCCTATGAACGGCGGGGGATGTCCCTCGGCCCGGATGAAGACCTTCCCCATGGCCGGTCCGGGACCGGCCGGTGTAAAAGAAATTGTCCCCGGCGGTCCCTCCGCCCTGGGCCACTGGCCCGTACAAATCCGCCTGGTGCCTGCCGGCGCTCCTTTTCTCAGGGATGCGGATCTGCTTATCGCCGCTGACTGCGTACCTGTGGCCTATCCATCATTTCATGCCGACTTCCTTAAAGGAAAGGCCGTGATGATCGGCTGTCCCAAATTTGACGATGCCCAGGCCTACGTGGACAAACTGGCTGAAGTTTTTGCCGGATCAGGCATTAAATCCATTACCTCAGTAGTCATGGAAGTGCCCTGCTGCGCCGGCATGGCCGGCATTATCAAAAAGGCTCTCGAGAAAGCCGGGGTAGAAATTCCTTTTAAAGAAATCACTATTTCCGCCAGGGGAGAAATCCTCAAGTGATCTGGGAAAAAGAGGCCGACGCCGCCATTAAAAAGGTTCCCTTCTTTGTCCGGAAAAAGGTCCGCAACCGGGTGGAAACCTTTGTGTCGGACAAAGGCGGGGACCGGGTCACCCTGAAAGATGTTCAGGCCTTGAAAAAAAAGTTCCTTTCCAAGGGGGGCATGGAAAAGGAGATCAAAGGCTATGATGTTTCCGCCTGCTTTGGAGGGGAGGGCTGTCCCAATTCCGTGGCCCCGTCCACGGGTCAACTGGTCAAAGATATCGAAGCCCTGATGGAAAAGGCGAATATCCTGGCTTTTCTGAAATCCAACGTAAAGGGGGGTCTCAAGTTTCATCACGAGTTCCGGGTTTCGATTTCAGACTGCCCCAACGCATGCTCTCGCCCTCAGATTGCGGATATCGGCATTATCGGAGCCGCCTTTCCCGGGATCACCGACGAACCCTGTTCACAATGTGAAGCCTGCGTGGATGCCTGCCCGGAGCAGGCTGTAACCCTGAATGACAAAGGTCCTGAAATAAACATCGAAGCCTGCCTTTCCTGCGGCAAATGCATACGGGCCTGCCCTACCGGCACCCTGGGCACCGGCGAGACCGGCTACCGGGTCCTCCTGGGCGGCCGTCTGGGCCGCCATCCGCGTTTAGGTATGGAAGTGCCGGGCATCCTTTCCCACGGCGAAGTGCTGGACCTGGTTCGGCGCTGCCTTGAATTCTACAAAACCAACTCCAGGAACGGAAAACGTTTTTCCCACGTTCTTGAGTCCATCTCCCAGATTGCCTGACCCATTTCGTCGGTTCAGCACTCTGGAATAAAAATCGGGGACAGTCCCCGATTTTCGCATTGGTCTTAACGCCTTTCTAAACACCTGCCACTTGAAATGCAGCACTGACAATGGTTTGAGCCTCTTGTTGAATACGCTGCAGATGCGCCTTGTCTTTGAAACTTTCGGTGTAAATTTTATAAATCTCTTCGGTGCCGGATGGTCGGGCGGCGAACCAGCCGTTTTCCGTGACCACTTTTAGCCCCCCCAAAGGGGCTTGATTGCCCGGTGCGCGGGTATGTTTGGCGAGGATCGGCTCTCCGGCCAGTTCCTTGGCGGTAATTGTTTCAGGGGAGAGTTTTGTTAAAACCGCCTTTTGTTCGGCAGTTGCCGGGGCATCGATACGCTCATAAACACACGTACCAAATTGTTCCTCGAGCGACGTGTATATTTCACCCGGATTTTTGCCGGTTTTGGCCATGATTTCAGCGGCTAAAAGATCCATGATAATGCCGTCTTTATCCGTGGTCCACACCGAGCCGTTCCGGCGCAGGAACGACGCCCCGGCGCTTTCTTCGCCGCCGAAACCGATGTCGGCACTCATCAGTCCATCCACGAACCATTTAAAGCCCACGGGCACTTCAGACAACGTTCTCCCAAGATGCGCCGTCACCCGGTCGATCATCGAGGTGGATACCAGTGTTTTACCCACGGCGGCCGATTGAGGCCAGTCCGGTCTGTTTTGAAACAGGTACCATATCGCCACAGATAGATAATGATTGGGATTGAGCAAGCCTGCGCTTTTGGTGACAATCCCGTGGCGATCGACATCCGCATCATTGCCAAAAGCAATGTCAAATTTGTCTTTGAGTTTGATCAGCCCTTGCATGGCAAAGGGTGAAGAACAGTCCATGCGGATTTTACCGTCTTTGTCCAGGGGCATGAACGCAAAGGTAGGATCCACGAACGGGTTGATGATCTCAAGGGAAAGCCCGTAGCGTTCGGCAATGGGTGCCCAGTAGTGTACGGCGGCCCCTCCTAAAGGATCCACACCAAGCTTGAGCCCGGATTCGGCGATCACCTCCATGTCGACCACGTTGGCAAGATCCGCCACATAGGGGGGTATGTAATCATATTCGTGGGTCGTATCGGCTTTGAGCGCGTTTTCAAAAAGCATTCGTCTGACCTGATCCGGACCATTTTCCAGGATTTCGTTAGCCCTGTCAGCAATGCGCTGGGTGATCTCATTGCCCGCCGGCCCGCCATGGGGAGGATTGTATTTGAACCCGCCATCTTCAGGGGGATTATGGGAGGGGGTGATGACCACACCGTCGGCCAGGCCTCGCTGTCTGTTTTGATTGAAGGTCAAGATGGCATGCGAAATGACCGGTGTGGGCGTATAGCCCAGCCCCTTGGGAATCATGACGGTCACACCGGCAGCGGCAAAGACTTCGAGTGCACTGGCCAGGGCCGGTTCTGAGAGGGCATGGGTATCCATACCCATGAAAAGCGGCCCATCAATATGTTGGGATGTTCGATATTCGCACAGGGCCTGGCTGATAGCCAGAATGTGGTCTTGGTTGAAACTGTTTTTCAGTGACGAGCCCCGGTGCCCTGATGTTCCGAAAACAACTTGCTGGGTCGGCTTAGAAACGTCCGGTTGATGGGTGTAGTAGGATGAAACGAGCCTTGGAATGTTGGCCAGCACGGATTTCGGTGCTGCTTCTCCGGCGAGTGGGTGAATTTTCATGTTGGATCGCTCCTATAGGTTTCAAGTTTTTCTAATAAAAAGCTTGGCGATGAAATACATTGAAAACTTATATTCAAAAAAAAATATTTTCAATACATACTTCAAAACAACCACGGCTGCCATTCGTCTAAAAAACGGTCATATTTATACAATTTTGTAGTATTGCTGCCCTTGCTTTACAAATTTGTATGATAAATACAAGAAATATCTAAAAACATTAGATGATATTTCAACTAATTATTTGAAATTGTTATAAGATTATATTTTTGAGAATGCCCTTGTGGCATGTTTCTTGATAGCTTGAGAGATTAGTCAGATAGGAACAGGGTTTGACGAAAATTTATTCAGATGGACGGTCTAAAAAAGGAGTTCTCATGAAGAGATTGAAACATTGCGGAAAATCTAAAATTTTGGTGTTATGTATTTGGATTTGCCTTATATCTTCCCCTGTTTTTTCCCAAACCGAATCCAGAGAGATCCTTGTCTTTGCCGGAGCAGGGATGCGACTGCCGTTGAATGACATCGGAAAAAAATTCGGGAGCCTGCATGGGATAAAGGTCCTGTACGATTTTGAAGGAAGCGGAAGGCTGGGCAATAAGGTATTGGTTGGGCAAACCCCTGACGTCTTTATTCCGGGAAGTGATAAATGGGCAAAGATTTTAAAGGAAAAAGGATACGTCGACAATTATACCCCACTTGCCTTTCACACGCCGGTAATCATCACCCCTGAAGAAAACAGCAATGTGACTTGTCTTAATGATTTTTCGAACCCAGACAACAAAATCGTATTGGGCGATGCCAAGGCCTGTGCCATCGGTGGCATCTCTACTAAAATATTCAAAAAGACAGGGCTTGATGAATCTGCGATGCGTGTCAGGGCCAGGGCGGTTACCGTAAAGCAGTTGGTATTATGGATCGAAGGACGTAACGCCGATGCCGCCATCGTCTGGAAAGCCGATGCAGTCCAGTCCGGAAAGGTAAGAATTGTTTACATTCCCGAAGAAGATAATATTATCAATATGATTCCGGTTTGCCGGATGGCGGAACATAACCAGGCGGCAACGGCATATGTCAATTATCTTTTAAGTTCTGAAGGCAAAGAAATCTTTAAAGAACATGGGTTCAAGGTACATTGAATGAAGGCGCTTTCGTTTGATTTGATCATTTCGCTCATTGCAGGGCTCTTCGTATGCCTGGTTGTGTTTCCTATGGTTGCCCTGTTCACCACGACCTCGGTGGCGGAATTGGCAAACCAGTTCAGGTCTTCAGGCGTTTTGTCGGCGGTCATTATCAGTTTTCAAACATCGGTGATCGTGGTTTTGCTGGCATGCTGTTTAGGCATCCCGGTGGCCTATGTATTGGCAATGAAGGATTTTAAAGGCAAGGATGTACTCGATACACTGGTTGATCTTCCCATTGCCGTTCCGCCCCTGGTTGCCGGCCTGGCCCTGCTGATTCTGTTGGGTGGAAGCAGTCCACTGGGCGGCATGCTCTCCCATCATGGTATTGAGATAATTTTTTCAAAAAAAGGAATCATCGTTGCCCAGCTTTTTGTCTCAAGCCCCTTCTTGATCAAATCCGCCCGGGAGGCGTTTGAGTCTATCAATAAAAATGTAACCCATGCTTCCTGGGTGCTTGGTGCGTCAAAGTTCTATACCTTCAGAAAAGTCATGCTCCCCCTGGCTAAAAACGGCATTTATGCGGGAATGGTCATGACCTGGGCAAGGGCTCTGGGGGAATTTGGCGCCACTTCCATGGTTGCCGGCTGCATCCCGTTTAAAACGGAAACCATGACGGTCGCCATCTATCAGAATGCCATGTCGGGCGAACTGAAGGCCTCAATTGCCATTGCCCTGCTTTTAACTGTGTTTTCTTTTACCTTGCTGTTGATATTTAAATCAAGGGCCAGAAGAAGGGATGTCCTATGAAAATTGAACTTAAAGAGATTCTGAAAACATATAAAGATCAAACCGTGCTGGAGAACCTGAACTTGCAGGTCAGTAGGGGAGAATCTCATGTTCTGCTGGGACCCAGCGGCAGCGGCAAAACCACCGTGCTTTCCATAATAGCCGGTTTAGCCAGACAGGATAAGGGTGATGTTTTGATCGAAAATAAAAACGTAAGCAGCCTTTCGCCGGATAAAAGAAGAATCGGCTTTGTTTTTCAGGACTACGCCCTGTTTCCCCACCTCACCGTTTTTGAAAATATCGCTTACGGTCTCAGGATCAAAAGAATTAAAAAAAGCAGTATTGAAAAAAGAGTCGGGCATTATTTAAGCAGAATAAATATTGAAAAAGAAAAAGATAAGTTCCCCCACCAGTTAAGCGGGGGACAAAAACAACGCGTGGCTTTGGCCAGGACCCTGGTTACCGAACCGGAAATACTTTTAATGGATGAACCGATGAGCAGCCTGGATCCCCTTACCAAGGAAAGAATAGGGGAGGAGCTGAAAAGTATTCAGCAGGAAATGGGAATAACCACACTCTATGTAACCCATAATCAGGAAGAGGCTGTTTCATTGGGCAACCGTGTTTCGGTACTCCATCATGGAAAGATAGAGCAGGGAGAGGACCCGGATGAATTGTTTTCTCATCCCAAAACCGAGTTTGTCGCTCATTTTGTAGGGGCAAACAATATTTTGAACGTCTCGGTCGTTCAAATTAATCCTCGCGAAGCAGTAGTACGCCTTTGTAATGAGGGCGTTGAGCGGTCGGTTGAGATCAGGGTCAAAAAATATCCTATTCTTGAAAAAAAACTTAAAGATATCAATCTGTGCATTCATCCTGAAAAAATTTCGCTGAAAAAGGAAACAGACCCTGTTAATGGCAAACTGAATCGAATAAAGGGGCGAATCGTCAACCGGACACACAACGGCCATGGCATAAAAATCACGGTCGATATTGGGGGGATGATGCTTCAGGCCGTGGTACCAAAATATCCTTTTGAGTTTAAGCTGCACGAACATGTGTGGGTTTGCTTTCCGCCGGATGCGCTTCACCCCTTGTGCGGGAAACGGTGCAGATCCCCGGAGGCCTTGAGAAAATGCCTTCAATAAAACGACTCTGCCGGGCAGCCATTGAGTTAGGGGTCCACCGGGTAAGGCTTGCCGATGTTGTGCCTGGACCAGGCGGGGGATATATTTTCACTTGATGATCGAGTTTCAGCTTCTGTTATTTTCATGTTTGGGTCAGCAATTCTAAATATGAATCTTTTCAGTTGGAAAACTCACACAAAGACACCAAGACACAAAAATTTTATTTGGTTTTTTGACCCTTTGTGTCTTTGAGGCTTTGTGCGAGAATAAAATTAGAATTGCTGGTTTGGGTTGACAAAAAGCAAGTTCTTATCTTACTATATTTTATATTTCGTTTAAGGCTTAGTTTATTTTTCCTAACAAGAATTTAAAAGCTCATCTGGTTTCTGCGGCCATCTGAATGGTTATCTGATATTTGTTATGTGACCTAAATGTCTTACGTTTTTTTATGCGGCGTCATCTGTGATGTCATTTTTAAGTAGTCAATCATTTTAAAATAAGGAGGTCACCCATGAGTTCATTGGACCACGAAGAGTTAAAATTGGATGCGGACGGGTTCCTGATGGATCCTTCTACCTGGAACGAAAAAATCGCCTGCGCCCTTGCGGAGAGGGAAGGGGTATCTGATGAATGTCCCCTGAGCAAGGAACGGATGGAAATTCTTAAATTTGTCCGGGATTATTACGACCGGTTTGAGGCCTTTCCCATCATCAGGGCGGTCTGCAAAAATGTGGGACAGGAAAAGTCCTGCCAATACCACCAGTTCCCCGATCCTATCACGGCGTGGAAAATTGCAGGCCTGCCCAAGCCCAATCCGGAGGTCCTGGCCAAGATCAAGCATTAGGCCTGGGTGTTTTTCAGGCCCTGGAAAAATATATCATTGCGCGTCAGCTTGTCGAATGCGGGGTTGACGAGATTGGCGTGGGCCTTCCTGCCACGGCCAGTTTGCATGAAGGGAATCCGTAGGTGCCCAGGACGCCATCCGCACGGATATGGACTTTATTTTACGGTTCTGCCAATCCGCTATCGGATTAGGCGTCCACCGGCTATCGCCGGACAATGTGTACCGGGCGTTAAACGTTATTAGTAGACCTTAAAATTGGTATGATAGGGTAATGCTAATGTACGGGAGTTTAGCTCTTTTCAATTCCCAAATCATACAAAGTGGGTGACTTAATGCCGGATTTCGCCAACCATCCTTATCGTAAAATCATCAGGATATGGTTAATGTGGACATTCCTGAGCTTCTTTTTTTGCGCCTTTTGTCAGGCAAAGGAGTTACAGTTGCAAAAGGCCCGGTCGTATACCGGAAAAGAAGACATTAAGGGCTGGGTAATGAGCGAAAAACTGGATGGGATAAGGGGGTACTGGGACGGCAGTCGCCTGTTGACCCGAAAGGGGCTGCCCCTTCACCCGCCGCCATGGTTCACCAAAAATTTTCCTGCCTTTGAATTGGATGGCGAGTTGTGGACCAAACAAGGGGATTTTGAGTTTATCCAATCTGTGGTGCTTGATGCCGAACCCGGCCCGGGGTGGGAAAAAATCAATTACCATATTTTTGAAGTGCCTAACCATAAAGGGACATTCTTTCATCGGCTTGACAGGGCAAAAGCGTGGTTCAAATCCCATCCGTCAACACATGTCAAGGTGATCCGGCAGATTTTGATTCAAGATAGATCGGACCTGGACCGTTTTTTTCTTGAAGTGGAATCAAGGGGTGGTGAAGGCGTTATCGTAAAAAATCCCAATATGCCCTACCAAACCGGCAGAAGCGCCCATGTCCTCAAGGTTAAAAAAGCCCGGGACATGGAGGGTGTTGTCATTGGTATTAACAAGGGAAAAGGAAAATATCAAAATGCCATGGGATCACTTACGTTGAAACTGGAAAACGGCGTTATTTTTAAATTAGGGACCGGATTTACGGATTTGGTTCGAAACAACCCACCTGTTGTTGGTACAACGGTGACGTTTAAATATCATGGGTTCAGTAAAAACGGGATTCCTAAATTCGCCTCTTTTTTAAGGGTCAGGGCGGATTGAAGGATTTCCGCCCAACATTCCTTTGATAATATTTTCCAGTTTATCCATATCTATCACCGGTTTCCCAAAAACCTGATTTGCAACATTGGGGAGTCGAAGAATATCTTCCGATGTTTGATATTCAGGAGAGCCTGTACAGATGGCAAAAACCATATCAGGATATTTTTCTGATGCGCTTCTAATAAACACTTCCCCATCCATTCCGGTCATACGAATGTCTACAATGGCAGCGGAACAGGCCTGAGTCTTAAGCAGTTCAAGTGCAGACTCCCCACTTTCCGTATCAAAAACCAGCCAATGCCGGTCTTCAAAATAGTCAATAAAGCTTTGGCGGATATAGGTTTCATCATCAACGATTAATATGCTTTTTTTAATTTGTTCCATGATTTTTCCCGAACCGGTCTAATTCTTCCCGAATGGCTAATGTTAAGGTTTGTATGAGAACCGGTTTGTGGAAATATCGGCGAATACCCATTTTAACAGCGTCCTTTTCAGTAAATGTTTCATGAAACCCTGTGCAAAGGATTACCGGAATATCCTTTTTCAGAGATAAAATTTTTTCCGACAATAATCTGCCGTCCATATTGGGCATGCTCATATCGGTAATCACCACTTCAAAGGCATCCGGTTCTTCGGCAAATGCATTAAAAGCGGATATGCTGTCAGAAAAAGCAGATACGGTATATCCCATACTGGAAAGCATTTGCTGTGTGGAATCCAGAATACCTTGTTCATCATCAACAAGCAGAATACGTTCGGTTCCACCTAATTCTTTTATACTGTATTCCGGTTTTGTGCGTTTATCCAGAGCGGTATTGAATACCGGAAAAAAAACGTCAACAACCGTTCCCCCACCGGCCCGGCTGTTAACTTTTATCATGCCGTTATGTTTTTTAACAATGTTGTTGACTACGGCCAAGCCCAGCCCTGTTCCCTGGGAGACTTCTTTAGTTGTGAAATAGGGATCAAAAATCCGGTCCATAACTTTTTCATCAATGCCACATCCGGTATCCGTTATCTGCAAAGCGATATATTTACCCGAAGAGCACCCCTCTTCCAGGTCTTTCATGGAGGGTTCAGCACTTCTTAGAAATATGGACAACGTTCCGCCGGTCTCCCTCATGGCATGATATGCGTTGGTACACAGATTCATAACCACCTGATGAATCTGTGTCGCGTCAGCCAGAACCATATCTTTGGTGTCCAATTTTTCAATAATATGGATGGTGGAAGGAATGGACGATCGAAGGAATTTAACAGCTTCTTTTACGATCAAATGAATTTCCAAGGGTTTCATTTCAGACTCAACCTGCCGGCTGAACGTCAGAATCTGGGAGACAATTTCACCGGCACGCTTTGCTCCTCTCATCACCTGGTCAATATTTTTTTGGGCCTTTTCATTTGTGCCGATGTTTATTTTGGCCAATTCTGCATATCCGATAATAACGGAAAGGATATTATTAAAATCATGGGCAATTCCTCCGGCCAGCGTTCCGATTGCTTCCATTTTCTGGGCTTGTTGAAGCTGGATTTCTTTTTTCTTGGACTCCTGAAATGCTTTAATGGCCCGTATGGTTTCGCAACAATAAGACGAAAGGATGGCACCAACATATTTATCCTGATCAACAAAGGGGGGCGTTTTTTTATTATGAATTGTGATAACTCCAATGGGCGTGCCGGAATTCTCCCTTATTGGGAAAGCAAGAAATGAACCATTTGAATACCCGGACCACCCGCTGGTTAGATATATCTTTTCTTCTTCAATATTTCGGACAAGAAGTGATTCACCCTTTTCCAAAATTGTTTTGAACACAGAGTCCTCAGGTAGCGGGAAAGGGATAAATTCAGGCGCGTGCCCGGAAATAACTGAATGCACAAGCCGCAGCCCATTTTCTTCAAGTAAATACAAACTACCGCCGGTAGCCGCCATATGGGCTGCAAATTCTTCAAGCACCTTCTTGCCGAAATGTTTCATATCTACGCAACCGTGCAACCTTTGTGTGGTTTCCACAATTTTATGCAACCGCGCATTGATGTTGAATAAATGTGTGTTGGCGTTTTTAAGCTCACGGGTTCTTTCCGTTACCATAATTTCCAGATTTTTCTGGTACGCTTGGTTTTCTCGAATTAATCTGGCCTTTTCCAGAGCCAGATTTATTGAATGGTCCAATACGGTAAAACTTTGTATGGGCTTTTCTATGTAATCCCAGGCACCGTAGCGCAACGCCTTTACCACATCCCCGATACGATTTGCGCCTGATATAACGATCATGGGCAAATCCGGCATTATTTTTTTGCCTTGCTGCAAAACATCAATCCCGTGCATCTCAGGCATCCTTAAATCCAGCAGCACAAGGTCCGGTTTCTCAGAGGAAATCAACGCCAGGCCCTGTCGGCCGTTTTCTGCTGTTACAACATCATAATCACTATCTTCCAGATAGTCGGCAAGACTTTGACGGATATGCGTTTCATCATCAATTACAAGTATTTTCAACAGCCATCCCCTTTTGTGGCTCAATATGTTCTAATAATAACCGTATCAGGCGTCCATTGAGGATCGCACGTTTTGAAATTTAAGTGAACATCTTATTTTGTGATCATTACTCAAAGATGAATTTGATTCTATCAAGAAGCAAAATTGAAGTAAAGCCTTCGGGATGCCGGGCTATGTGCCGGATTAAATTTATTTGGCATTTTTTTTGATTCCATGTGGTTTATACGGCAACTGTTTCAGGCAGCAGACGTCAAAGGATTTCGCCGGCCCGGCACCATTTTCGTCGACAGGGACCAAAGTCACCTGGCAGGCAGGGTTAGGGTTCAACCCATCAGCAGCATCCCGGCACAAAAAACAAGTGTTAGACCCGCGATCCAACCCTCTTTCCCATTGGGGAAAAACCGTGGATCTGTCCGGTTTTCACTGTAACACCGGGCCTGCATGGCAAGGCTTAGGTCATCTGCGGATTGAAATGTTTTTTTCAGCAGGGGCCAGGACAGGTTGACGAGTCGGCGCACAGGATTTGTCCTTAAATTGCCGCACCGGGCATTGACCGCATGGGTCACTTCCCTGGCATTATCAAGGATCAGGGGCATGAATTTCAGGGCCAAACCCACCATTACAGCCACCCGTTTTTCAGGAATAAAAGGAATGGGTTTGAAAAACCATTGGACAGCCGCCTTGATTTCCGAGGACCGGGTGGTGGCCGTCAAGATAAGGCCCAGCAGCATGACGACCAGAAACCGTAGCGAAACCAGGCTGCCGGAAGTAAAACCCTGGCGGGTCAGGCAGAATCCGTACACGGTTACCATTGGATCGCCGGGTGTTACTGCCCATCGGCTGAAAAATATCAGTATTAAAAGTAAAAGAAAGACTTTCAACTGCTTCACAAGCATTGCCGGGCCTACTCTTAATGTTTTCAGTATAACCATTAAAATGCACAGGCAGATAGCATTCCCGGGCAATCCCGTCTTTAGCACAGCCATGCTCAACAAGCAGACCAGAAGGCATTTGCACCGCACATCCAGGGTATGCCATAAGGTGTCACCGGGATGATAGGAAAAAAGTGTCACAGAGTCCACGCCTCTGCCATGGGGGTAAACGGATTTTTCACACCATATGATTCAAGGCAGGGGGCAAGCAAGATCGGATCGCCTTCTTCCTTGATCCGTCCTTTGTCCATGACCACCATTTTGGTGGCAAGCGTGATCACCGGGGCCACATCATGGGTGGTCATGACAATGGCATGTCCGGACTGGTGCAGCGTTCGGCACAGTCTGACCAGGGATCGAACAGATGGATAATCCAGATTGGCAAAGGGTTCGTCAAAGACAATAAGGTCCGGTTCCATGACCAGGATGCCGGCAATGGCCAGTCGCCGTTTTTCCCCGCCGGAAAGGGTGGCAGGGTTTCTCTCCCGTAAATGGTCCAGGCCGAGCAGGTTAAGGGCGTTAGCGACCCTGTCATTAATCTCTTCCCGGTCCATGTTTAAATTTTCCGGGCCAAAGGCGGTTTCATCAAACACGGTATCTGCGATGATCTGGGTATCCGGGTCCTGGAACACCATGCCGATTTTTCTGCGTGTTAAGGTCAGATTTTTTTGAATATCCTGACCGTTGAGCAGAACCCGGCCGCTATCCGGCATCAACAGACCGTTGAAATGGCGGATCAAGGTGGTTTTCCCGCATCCATTTTTTCCGGCAAGCACAATAAAATCATCCCGGTACACGGTCAGACAAATGTCAAATATGCCTGTGTCCCCCGAACCGAAAGCATGGGTCAAATGGTCTGTTTGCAGTAACACTCTATCCATAAAATGCTTAAAGCCGGATCAGAGGACGAAGTTTGCGGGCGATGATTACCGCTGCAACCACTTTAAGCACAGCACCGGGAAGAAAGGGATACATGCCGGCAGCCAGGGCCTTGTTCCAGGACACAGCCAACACCCATTTCAACCAGGGGACCCCGAACATATACATCACCACCATTCCCACAATTGAGGCCCCACAATCCCGGACCAGACTTTTTTCAGTTCTGCCGGATATTACAGAGGTAAGGAACGCGGCAGGCAGATAAGACAGGAGATACCCGCCGGTGGGTCCGAACACTTTTCCAATACCCGAGGTGCCGCCGGCAAATACCGGCAGTCCGGCAAATCCCATGAGCAGATAAACCGCCACGCACCCGGCAGCCCAGGCCGGCGGCAGGATCAAACCCGCCAGAAGCACAAACATGTTTTGGAGTACAATGGGAACAGGTCCCACTGGTATGGCAATCAGTGCACCAATGCTGATCAGGGCGATAAAAAGGGCTGAATACACAATCGGTTTTATAGAAACATCCATGGGCCTACCATTCATTTCAAGGGGGGTTATATAACAGTTTCAATATGTTTTTAACTGGCTGTTTTTTCAGGAATGAAAACAATCGCCATAAATAATTTTCCGGGTGACGCCGTCCCGGCCTTCAACAATCAGGGCTCCGGTGTCATCCACATCCAGGGCCTTGCCTTCATATACCCGGTCATGGGTTTGAACCCTGACTTCGGTGCCGATGGTGGCGGTTCGAGCCTTCCACTGGTTGATGATCCGGGGCGGATCAATGTCAGCAATCCGGGATTCAAACAGATCCAGAAACCGGGTCAGGATCTGTTTTCTGGAAACAGATTTTCCCAGGGCTGTTTTCAGGGAAATGGCCTGATATTGATCTGATTCCGGTTCATTGTTCACATTAAGGCCAATACCCAGAAACAGGAGATTAACCATATCAGCCCGGGTTTCCATTTCCGACAGCATCCCGGACAGCTTACGGCCCTTGAGAAGCAGGTCATTGGGCCATTTGACCCGGACATCCAGATCAAATAAATCGGTCAGTACTTCGGACATGCAGGCAGACGCGGCAAAGTTCACAGTCCAGGCCAGGGGGGGCGGCAAATCCGGTTTAAGGATCAGGGTAAACCAAAGCCCGCCCCGGTCAGAGATCCATTGCCTGTTCAGTCGGCCCCTGGAAGCTGTCTGAACTTCGGCAATAACGCAACTGGCATGCCGGACGTCTTCCCGGGCCATCTCCCGGGCCTGGTCCATGGTAGAATCAAGTTCCGGGAAGTGAAAAACTTTTTTTTGAAGGTGCGTTGGGAAACAAAAAGGGTAGAGCAGGTTGCCGGCGTCCTGAAGCTTATACCCCGTTGGCAGGGCTTTAATATCCACGCCGGCCTGTTTCAGGGCCTTAATGTGTTTCCAGACCGCTACCCGGGAAATTCCGACAGCTTCACTGATTTTGACCCCGGAAACAGGTTCACCATCCGACTGGTACAAAACCTTAAGAATCATTTGCCTTTTATCCGGCAATATTTGGTTAACTTTCATAACAAGTATTGGTTAACAGAGAATTCAGGCCTGGGTCAAGCAAATTTTTTTGATAAGCGCCTATTATATCACAAGGGAGCTTGATTCTATTGTCGGCCATTTTTTGTAGGGGCAATCCCCCTGTGGTTGCCCTCGTTAGGGCAGGCACGGTGGCCTGCCCCTACAGCGACCGACGTTAAAACCAATCCCGATATCCCCTTAAGCCGCCAGAATATTGCCGACTATACAGGGACATGTTGTACACCGTCAGTCGCACACTCAGCGGTTAGGAAAAAAGCTGGATAAAATCCGGCCGTGAATAAATTATTATCACCGATCCCCATTCCCTGAACAAATTTGCCGAAATCGGATGAAAATATGTTATTATATTTACCCGGCTGGTTGTAATTTTTAAGTTAAATTTTTCATCATTAGAAAAATAACTTTCCATTGTTTGCGCTATAGTAAAGAAGCCGTCTCAAATAATGTTTATTCCTGTCTTTATTGTTAAAGGCCATTCAAAATTCAGCCATATCAACCAATCCAAGAACACAAACCATAAAATAGGAGGAACCGTATGAAAGCACGAAAGATAAAAGAAGACGTTTACTGGATGGGGTCAGTGGATTGGGACAGTCGGCTGTTTGACGCCCTTATTCCCCTTCCGGATGGGACCAGCTACAACGCCTATCTTATTAAAGGCAGTGAGAAAACAGCATTGATTGACACGGTTGATCCCCCCATGGCCAAAGAATTGATGGCCCAGTTAGAAGGGGTCAAAAATATCGATTACATCATCTCAAGCCACGCGGAACAGGACCATTCAGGAACGATCATGCAGGTCCTTGAAAAATATCCCAATGCTAAACTCATATCCACGCCCAAGGCCAAGGAGCTTCTCAAGGATCTTCTGAATATTCCGGAAAATTTTTTCGTTTCCATAGAAGACGGGGAGACACTCTCTTTGGGGGATAAAACCCTGAAGTTTATTTTTACCCCCTGGGTTCACTGGCCTGAAACCATGGTAACCTTTCTGGAAGAGGACAAAATTCTGTTCAGTTGCGATTTCTTCGGTTCCCATATTGCCTCAAGCGACCTGTTTGTTACGGATCAGGGCCGGGTGTATGAGGCGGCCAAACGGTATTTTGCCGAAATCATGATGCCCTTTAGAAGCATCATTAAAAAAAATATGGAAAAGCTGGCCCCCTATGACATTAAAATGATCGCCCCGGGCCACGGCCAGATATTTCGCGATGCCGGTTTTATTCTTGATGCATATAAAAAGTGGACCGAGGGTGCCCCCAGAAACACCGTTGTTATCCCCTATGTATCCATGCACGAAAGTACAAGACTCATGGTGGAGCACCTTGTGGGTGCCCTGGTGGACAAGGGGGTCAGGGTGGAACAGTTTAACCTGGCTGTCACTGATATCGGAAAACTGGCCATGGCCCTGGTAGATGCCGCTACCATTGTTGTGGGAACCCCTACCATCCTGGCCGGCCCCCATCCTTATGCCGCCTATGCCGCTTTTCTGGCCAACGCCCTGCGGCCCAACACAAAATTCCTCTCTGTGGTGGGCTCCTATGGCTGGGGTGGCAAGACTGTGGATACCCTTGCCGGGATGATTCCCAACCTTAAGGTGGAGGTGATTGACCCGGTTCTCTGCAAAGGCGTCCCAACCGCAAGTGTATTCAATGCTCTGGATGATCTGGCAGGTGCCATCGCCCAAAAACACAAAGAAAACGGCTATACATAATTCATAAAACAGGGTCATAAGAAATGCGGAGATGATGTAAATATGAACAACGAATTCATGGACAGTCTTATAGAACAAAATCCCGATGCAATGATATTTGCGGATACAGAAGGGACGATACGTGTATGGAATGTGGCGGCTGAGCGTGTTTTTGGATTTACCAAAGAAGACGCAATCGGATCAAACTTAGACATCATAGTTCCACAAAATTTACGAAAGGCCCATTGGCGCGGATATGAACAAGCGATGCAAAGGGGGGAAACCAAGTATGTTGGGAAGTCCTTGCCTACAAAATCTTTACATGCAGACGGGTCTGTCATTTACGTTGAACTCGGTTTTTCTATTGTTTTAGATTCCGCAAAGAATGTGATTGGGGCGCTGTCAAGCGCGAGAGACATTACCACGAGATATAAGAAAGAACGGGAGAATCGAAAGAGGTTGGCTGAGTTAGAGAATGCCCAGAGGTAAGAATTCCAGGTGGTCCCGGTTATCTACGTGGAAAAGATGTTAAAATTTTTAAACAATAGTTAACGCAAAACGGTAAATGCCGCTGCTTAAATCAATTTGAGCGGCGGCATTTTTTATTGTTTAAAAATAATATTATACTACTTTTTTCAATCAAGATCTCGGTTTGTTCCATTGATATAGATCAAGTTTTGGCTTTTTCGTGAAAACTTGATCTATGTCAATGCATTGCCGGCCAGAATTACCCATATTCTTAAAACAGGGCCAGAAGCGTTTGCAAAGATATCTTAGGGTAATTAAACGATTTTTTACCCGGGATTTGAATTAATAATAGAGCGTTAAGGCAAACAGCAAAAGGAGAGATATGAACTTCAGTCGTATTTGAATGTTTTCAAACCATCACAGAAAGATGTACTGGAGGCGATGAGGGAAATCCCCGGATATGGATATTACGCCGTCTGACTTTATAGAGGTTACCGGATCGCTTTTGATCATGCGGTTAACCGCATTAAGACAGCCATTCTGGCAGAGCATGTGATGACTCGAAAGGTTGTTTCCGTCCTTGAAGATGCCTCGCTTTTGGAGACCGCTGTCCAGATGCGGGATCACGATATTTCCGGTATGCCGGTGCTCAATGAACAGGGGGCTGTGACCGGCGTCATATCGGAAAAAGATTTTTTGTCCAGAATGACTGAGAAAAAAGACCCGTCGTTTATGCAGGTGCTGATTCAGTGTATGGATGACAGCTGTTGCCTTGCCCGGTCCCTTAAAACGCTGAAGGCCCGGGACATTATGTCTTCGCCGCCTGTTACTGTCCACAAGAGCCTAAAATTGCTGGACGTGGCCAACCTTATGGACCGAAAGAATATTAACCGGGTACCGGTGTGTGAGGACCACAACATTCTGGTAGGGATCATTGCGCGGTCAGACCTTGTCCAGGCCATGTGCTGATAAAAAGGAGACTGACAATGATACTTTTTTTTAAAAAAATGGCCGGCGGCGGGCAGCGTCCTCCCAAAGTAAACCTCAGCGAAGTATGCTGGTCCTGGTTAGGGGCTTTTCTGGGAATAACCCCGGTGGCCTATTTGAATTACAATCTGTTATCCGGAAATGATTTCGTTTATATCATCGAGTTCTGGTTTTAACTTCAATTTTCTGGTGCGCCGAGAGTTCTTCAGCGAGCCCGTCAAACAGTTGCCGCAGCTGATTCATCAGCTTCCCGTGTTTTTCGCCGTGAGCGCGCTGAACCTTCTGCAGCAATAGTCGATCCCAAGCTTTTCCAACTGCGACCGCAGGTGAGGGTGCTGTACCACCAGTCATTAAGTTACCCTTAACAATTCCTTTATTCAAAGTCTATGACCGCAAATGGCCGTTGGCGTTTTGAAAACTGGTGAATTTTGGAACAATCCTTTGCTTAGAATTTTGATTGTCAGATATCAACCTATGATGCTTTTTTTCATGTCATCCTTCCTTGGGTATTACGCTTTTACATGATAAAAGTACTTTAGTGATATAAATTTAATACTTCAAATCAATGGTGGTAAAGCTATCGATACAAAATTTACAGAGTCGTATTTTCAGAAATTTCGTTTGCTTCTGATTTCTGTATTTATGTTAATTGCATTGGTACCGCTGGTGTCTTTTGGGTTTAATGGGTTTTCCAAAGGCAAGCAAATGATTGAAGAGAAGGCGGCTTCCTATTTAACCAATCAGGCCAAAAGAAACGCTGAAGCTACTAAACAGTTCATGATAGGACGGGTGAATGATATTCGTCTGATCAGTAACATTTGGGATATTTCAAAAACAAATTTCAACGATCATATTGGTCAAATAGCCAATGATCAGCATAGACCCTATGTAGACTTTTTCATCATGACGCAATCTGGGCAACTCGTCTTCAGTACAGGAGAAGGAAAGATTGATTTAAAAATTCTGGAGATGGCCGCATGCGATACACGATCCTGGCAGGGAATCAAAATGTCCAAGATATTCAGCGTGACTAAAGACAATGATGATATCCCTGTATTGATGCTGTCAAAACGCCTATCATCGGAGACAGTCACACAAGGTGGGCAATTTTTATATTGCCTGGTCGATTTTAGAGCGATAAGTGTGTTGCTCAGAGACAATAATATGGAGGCTACCGGCGAAGTCTATTTGGTTAACAAAGAAGGATTGTTTTTATCTACATCCCGATTTGGCGCCAAAATCCTTGAAACCAAGATTTCAATGAAAAAACAATTGCCCGAAGGTAATTTGCCTGCATATCAGGCCATTGACTATCGGGGTAAATCTGTTCTGCAGGCCAGACAGAATGTCGATCCGTTTGGCTGGATCGTAATGGCAGATCAGGACATGGTAGAGATACTGGATAGTATCAAGGCGCTGGAGAAAAAAGCATTTTTTTATGCCCTCATAACCGGTGGGCTTGTTTTAGTGTTGGCTTTTTTTATATCAACGTCCATTGCAAATATGGTCAAGGAAAAATATCAGCGTGAAAAGCAAATGGAATTTCAGGCGATTCAGAAAGAAAAATTGGCATCTATGGGCCTTTTAACCTCCGGCCTTGCCCATGAATTGAACACGCCTTTGGCAAATGCGTTGCTTTATACGCAAATTGCCCTTGAAGAGATGGAAGAGCAACCTTTTGACAAGGAGAGCATATCTCAGCATTTGTTGACTGCAATTGATGAAATTAAGCATGGCAGCAGTGTCATAAAAAATCTTTTGTATTTCTCAAGACACACACAAAGTGACCTGCAAACAGTCAATTGCAATGATCTTCTGACAAAATTGATGGAAATCACTATTCCTCACTGTGACGCAAAAAACATTCATGTTGAAATGACTTTAATGCCTGAGATCCCCGATGTTCTGGCAGATCCCAGCACCCTGCAGTCCATCGTCACGAATCTTGTGGCAAACGCCATCGAGGCCATGCCTGCCGGCGGCGTTCTTAGATTGAGCACCCGCTATATTCCAATCTTGAAACTGGTAAAAATTGAGGTGGTAGATTCTGGTATCGGTATCTGCCGGGAGGATATGTCAAATATATTTAATCCGTTTTATTCAACCAAAAAGCCCGGGGAGGGAACGGGCTTGGGACTTTTTATCAGTTATGAAATGGCAAGGAAACTGGGCGGTGATTTAAAGGTGGTCAGTTCAACCCGGGACGATGCGAGCAAACCTGGGACAAATTTCACCCTTGAACTTCCAACTGGGGATTAGAAAAATATGAGTGTGGTTCCGTTTAAAATATTAATCGTGGAAGATGATGTGACTTTAAACAGAGGCTTGGTACATGTCATTAAAAAAATGGGGTACGATGTATATTCCACAAAGTCCGGAGAACAAGCCCTGAAACAGATCAAGCAACATTCATTTGATTTGGTGATTTCAGATTTAAAACTGCCTGGCATTGACGGTAAGCAGATTTTAAAAGCAGCAAAAAAATACGATGCCGATATCATGTTTATCATGATCACGGCATATGGCACAGTAGATACAGCCGTTTCTGCCATGAAAGAAGGGGCTGAAGATTATATTCTTAAACCCTTTGATATGGAAGAACTTAAAGTTGTAGTCAAAAAGACGTTGGAGAAGAAATCTCTGCTCATCGATAATATCCATTTAAAACGTCAGTTAAAACAGGAATATTCCTTTGATAATATCATAGGGAACAGCCCTTCAATGCTGGAGGTTTTTAAAACTATCCACCATGTAAAAGATTCCAAAAGCACAGTACTGATTCGTGGCGAAACCGGAACCGGAAAAGAGCTGGTGGCAAAGGCCATACATTATAATGGAGACAGGGCGGCAAAACCCTACATCCCGGTGAATTGTGCCGCAATCAATGAAAATTTGATGAGCAGTGAATTATTCGGACATGTTAAAGGCGCATATACCGGAGCGATATCGGATAAGCAGGGGTTTTTTGAGGCAGCCGACGGGGGCACCTTGTTCCTTGATGAAATCGGGGATATTGGCAAAGGGCTTCAACAAAGCCTTCTAAGAGCCCTTGAAAGTGGAGAAATACGACCGGTAGGATCATTTAAACGGAAGATTGTTCAGGTTCGAATTATCGCTGCCACTAATAGAAATCTTGAGGATATGGTCGAAAAAGGCTGCTTCAGAGAAGATTTGTACTATAGACTTAATGTTGTCACCATTAGTTTACCGCCATTGCGTGAACGCATTGAGGACATTGCGCTGTTGGCCTTTTATTTTTTGAAACGTTATGCTGCCCAGAACAACAAGCAGATTGATCAAATATCCTACGATGCCTTAAAATTAATGGAAAAATACAATTGGCCCGGAAATGTGAGAGAGTTAGAAAACATTATCGAAAGAGCCACTTTATTCGAAGAAAGCCCTGCGTTAACAGTAGAAAGCCTTCCCTGCATTTTCAGACACTCTGTTTCAAGAAACCCTCGCAGGAATATCAATTCATTGGATCAGATGAACAGAACGCATATTGAGGACGTGCTGGAATCCACCGGAGGTAATAAAACCGAGGCATCCAAAATTCTGGGTATCAATCGTTCTACGCTTTATCGGATTATGAAACGATTCAAAATTTAATGATTACCCCAACGTTGGTTCGAACCAACGTTGGGGCGTCATAAAATTATCAGGTCAATCCCAGTGATGAAGGGAACCCCACTCATCTAAAGTCAACCACACACCTTTGGGTGCAATTTGCATCGGTGTTGCATTATGCGACACCGATGCAACAGTTTTTAATATTCGTATTAATTATAAAACCTTGTTTTTTCAGTATTTTATATAAAATCCAGATCTTGGTACACTCTTTGCTTTTACCATAACCAGAACAATAGGCAGCGTTTTTATTATGAAAGTTAAAATAATTTATTAAATTACTTTCATGTTTCGTTGTGGGTTGAGTCTTGGTGCTGATAGACCAGGTCGGCCCATGGCCGTTAATGCAGAACATCCGGGAGGCTGATAGTTAGTCTGTTTTTTAACTGGAGGGATGATGAAAGATCACATTTTTGGAAATCTAATGGACTGGGGTTATGCGCTGGACACGCTGCACCTTTTGAGAGATTCGGGAAGCCTGGACGATCATCAGGATGAGTTAATCCGGCTACTTCGTTATGACAAAAATTGGCGGCTGCGTGAAGCTGCTGTTGAGGCTGCCGTGACATTAAGAAAGCCTTCCATTGAGACGGTAAAACAGATCGTCCAGCTGATTAAACGGGATGATCTTTACTATAACATCCGCATTATGGCGACCGAGGTTTTATCAACGCTGGTTTCGGTGATTATGGAGAACAAAGAGCTCAACAAGAACCTTGTCCGGGTGTGCATCAATGAGGCGAACCACGAGGTATCGGCATTATTGTCTTCGCCGGTACCGCCGATTTTCCATGATGTGTTGGACGTTACATATGAACAGATCCAAAAGGTTGCTGCAACGGTTTGATTGGCACGCACTTAGCATTTTAGGGCAAAGGAGCGCGCCAGGCGAATAATGATCATTAATATGGAGACCATGAACAAGATGCGATTTCTTCTTAAAACGGCATTTCAAAATGGACCGGATCTCGGATTAAGAGTACGAAGATCCTGGCAATAGCACTCGGATTTCGATTGATGATGTTAATATAAGAAATATAAAAACCGTTTACAAGCAGACAATAAACACGAGGAGATTGATAATGGCAAAATCCACTTACTGGGCGGATTCCTATATAGAAAAACGTTGCAGTGCCCAGGAGGCCCTGAAACATATCCGGCCTGGTCAACGCATATTTATAGGCTCATCCTGTGCTGAACCCCAGCATCTTGTCCAAGAGTTATCCGAAATCTCCACACGATTCATCGATCTTGAAATCGTGCGCCTGCTCAGCATTGAAAATGGACCGTTAACGCTTATCGCTAATGAGTCCCCATCCCATCAGTTCAAAATCAGATCCTTTTATTTAGGTTCCTGCGGTTGCAGCATTATAAAAAAAAATCAACGATTTATTACGCCGATAAACCTATCCCAGATCCCGCACCTGTTCAAATCCGGCCTCATGCCCTTGAATGCAGCCCTGATCCAGGCCACGCCGCCCGATGACTTTGGGTGGATGAGTCTTGGGATTTCCGTGGATATTAATCTGTCGGCCTGCGAAACCGCTGATATTGTCATATGCCAGGTTAACCCCCAAATGCCCCGGGTCCTGGGCAGAAGCTTTATCCATGTTAATGATGTTGATTTTATTGTGGAACATGAGGACCCGCTTTTAACCATCCAGCGGCCCCCTGAACATGAGTCAGGTATTGCTATTGCCAAACTTATTTCACGTCTCATCGAAGACGGTTCAACCATCCAGACAAGTCTCAGCTTAACCACTGAAGCAATTAAGACGGCTTTGTCAAATAAAAACGATATTGGGATTCATTCACAATACCTGTCAGATGCAAGTATGCACCTTTTCTCCATGGGGGTGATTACCAATAAAAAGAAAGGATTTAATAACGGAAAGCTTGTGGCCGGCGCAGCCGTAGGCTCCCCTCAGCTTTATGAATTTCTTGACGATAATCCCTCCATTGAATTTTATCCCTCGGATTATGTCAACAATCCGGGAATCATTGGTCGCCACAATAAAATGGTCACCCTGAACACGGCCATGGCCATTGATCTCGCCGGCCAGGTCGCAGCCGATGCCCTGCCGTTGAACAATTACACAGGGATTAATGGTCTGCTTGATTTTACCCGGGGGGCAGCCATGTCCAAAGGCGGAAAATCCATCCTCATGATGACATCCACAATGGATCACGGGCAAAAAAGCCGGATAGTGCCTCGTTTAGCAGAACACGCCGTGGTGGTACCAAGGGGAGATGTCCGGTTTGTGGCGACAGAATACGGACTGGTGAATCTTTTCGGCAAAACACTTCAGGAACGGGTCATGGCCCTGGTCTCCATTGCCCATCCGGATTTCAGGGATGAATTGTTTGCCGCAGCCAAAGAAATGGGTCTGGTTGACAGTAAACGTAAATTTAATCAGGCCAATAGAGGAATCTATCCGTTTAAATATGAGGAAACCATTATTATAAAAAATATTCCCATTACCTTCAGACCGGCAAAGCCGGTGGATGAGCGCTTTATCCAGGAACATTATTACACTATGAATCGTGGAGATATCGTTTCCAGGTTTTTTCATGAGAAAAAAAGTTTTGCCTATGATCAAATTGAAACCACCTATGACATTGATTATATCAATGACCAAACCATCGTGGCTACGATAGGCGAACTGGGATTTGAAAAAGTTATTGCCGTGGGCGAATATTTCAGAAACACCATCACTAACATGGCCGAAGTTGCCTATTCCGTATCAAAAGAATACCAGGGTATGGGAATTGCCACGATCTTACAGAAAAAAATCAATCAGGCGGCCATTGACAACGGTATTAAAGGACTGACCGCCTATATTTCTTCACATAACAAAAGTATGATCAGCCTTTTTCATAAACAGCCATATAAAATCACAACTGAAAGAAATGAAGACGTGCTTATTTTAACCTGTATGTTCAATGAACCTAAAGAAGATGACGGTGGCAAAGCCTTGGGCGACGCCATTCTATCTATGGGTTAAATTAGATGGCGTATCCGTGGACATCAGCGACATTGAAGCTGAAGCCCAGGCAGGGATCAGGAATTATTTCAAAGGAACAAAGGCCTGGCCCCGGGACGTGAAAGAAGACCTTGAGCCGATCATTATGGTTTCCATGATTGGAGGATTTACAGTATTTTTAGATCGCCATTCAACAATGAAATTGGCTCCATCCCCCCCGGCCTTATCATCATAGTCCACAACATAGCGTATGGATTCAAGGGGCTTGAGAAAAACAGGTGAGGGCAGGTAATTTTTTAAAAGTTTGCCTTTGGTGTCGTAGTAATCCACGAACACAACTTCAATGGTGTGGGCCATGTCTGTATTGCGGATGCTTAAAGTTACGGTTAGAAGCGAAGGGACCTGTCTGTTGCCCGTGTAAATATGTGAATATGCCGGGACATAAATCTTTTGTCCCTTTGAAAGATTTGGATTGTCCTGGGTAAAAGCCGTCCCCCTTGTGTATAATAACAGTCCAATAAACAAAACCGGGTAACATAGTATATTTTTTTTTGTCACCATTTTTATCACCTTTACGAAAAGCTGTTTGAAACGGGATCGTTTTTTTTCTTTGTTTTGGCCAAGATTAACCTGAGTATGCGCATCTTTGCAAGACTGACTGATAAAATTTTACGCCTGTACTTTTATTGTCTTTTCCAGGCACCTATAGGCTTGGGATGTCTAAAAAATCGTATTTAAGGAACGAGTCCGAAATAATTTAACCTGGGAGCGCGGGCGTCCCGCCCGCAGTAAAAATGCGGGCGGGATGCCCGCGCTCCGGATATAGCAAAATGGTCAAGTTATTTAAGACCCGTTCCTAATGCATTTTTATCAATCGGATTTTTATAAATTGAAACGAGCCTTTTGTCTCTTAGCGTACGCTTTCGGTCCATTGGTGGTCAACCCACTAATAGTAAGGAAACGGCATTGATTTTAGCGGAGGAAAAATCCTATGGACATTAAAAGTCCTACAAGGACAATAAATCCTCGTAAAATGCGTTGAGAAATACGGTATGCGACAGCAGCCCCAGCGTATCCCCCAAGAATTGCCATAATACCGAGCAGCAGAAGATGCCCCCCAACAATTGCCCCACCGGCAGCATAAACGCCTACAGCAACTGTTGTTAATAGTGCTGATATAATATTTTTAAGTCCGTTCATGCCATGAAGGTTGATCTGGCCCATTATACCCAACGTGGCAAGTAATATGATCCCTAACCCTCCATTGAAATAACCGCCGTACACGCAAACCGCAAGTAATACCAAACAAGCTGTGGAGGTTTTTAAAGCAGTCGTTGCACAATGCCGTTCTAATTTTTTTATTGAAGAACTTTTTTTTTCCAGAAGCCATGGCCCCACAAGAAACGCAGCAGTAGCAAGCAAAATAAGCCATGGAATCAGTGTTGAGAATAATTGTTCACTCGTCATTAGTAAGATAGCAGCACCCAAGAATCCACCTGAGACGGCTATAAAAGCGATGTGTCTAAACTTTAAATTTACAGGGAACTCAACATCCCTTCTGAATCGCCATGCACTTGCGAGGTAGCCAGGCAGAAGCGCTGCCGTGCCTGTCGCATTAGCCGATACCGGTGTTACACCCACAAAGATCAGAGCCGGTAGTGTGATGAAACTGCCGCCACCTGCCACCGCATTCAACATGCCGCCGAGGAATCCGGCTATCCCGATTATCACCCAATCCATTTTTTATAACACCTCTCAAGCAACGAATAACTGACCACAGTTTTCATTGACTATTTAACAATGGGCAGAATTTTTCGAAAATCATCGGTATTCGCCCGTAACGCCCATTGAAAAATAACAATTTCGGTGGAACTGATCACAGCACCTGCCTGTTTCAGCAGATCAATGGCCTTGAGCATCGCCTGCTGGAAATCGATAATCAGAAGCAAACTCTCTTCATGCGTGGCCACATATTCAGAACGTACCATATCCTGATCCTCCACAATAGAAATAAACAAAAGTATAAGTAGGTGGACAGAAATAAATCCTGTCTTAACTTGTTTTGCAATAAATCATTGTTGTTTTTTAATTTGCATAGCAAGGATATCAGATGGGACGAGCGGGTAGAAAATTTGTTTCTCCAATTGAGCCGTTGGCATTAAAATGGTTGTCACTTATTGAATTTTCGGATGAAGAATCAAAGCGTACTAAACTCAGAGCTCAAGCAATCCGATTGAGCAACTCGAGGTATAGTATCAATCAGATTTCACAAATATGTTTGACTACTCAGGAAACAGTTTCGAAGTGGATAGATGGATGGGAAAAATGTCAATTTGACTCTTTAATTGATAAACCACGTCCTGGAAGGACACCACTGATCCCAGTTGAGAAGCATGATGAAATCATTGATATTGTAAAGAAAAATCCAAGGCAACTTAAAAGTGCAATTACTGAAATAGAGGAAAAATTTGGTGAAAAAATTAGCGTAAAAACCCTGAAGCGGATTATAAAAAAAAACTGCGTTGGTGCCGGGGACGGAAATCTCTCAAAAGCAAGCGCGATGAGGATGAATTCAGGGAGGCGCAAAAAGAGATCGAAATTTTGAAACACGAAGATGATGCAGATGTCATTGATTTGCATTATTTTGATGAATCCGGCTTTATCGGGGTGCCTGATGTTCCATATGCCTGGCAGGATGGAGATGAGCAGCTTTTGCTTCCGACTGGAAAAACTTCAAGAATCAATGTATTGGGATTCTTGAGTAGACAGAATAACTTCTTTCCTTGTGTTTTTGATTGCCCGGTCACTTCAGATATTGTAGTGGCTTGCTTTGATGCTTTTTCACTTTCCATAGAAAAAAGAACCATCGTTGTTCTGGATAACGCTCCAATACATCATAGCGCCATTTTTAAGGATCAAATTGAAAAATGGGAAGAAAGAGGACTTTTTCTCTATTTTATCCCCAAATATTCACCAGAATTGAATTTGATTGAAATTTTATGGAAACATATCAAGTATTTTTGGTTATCGCCCTCAGCTTATAAAGGATTCAACTTTTTGAAGGCAGAATTGGACAATATATTGGCAAATGTCGGCAAGGAATTTAGGATATCATTTTCTTAATATGGATTTATTTTTGTCCAAATGCTTAAGTCAGGGTGGCGCATATATTAACGGAGAGACGGTCGCCGCTTTTGATTTATTGGTTGATTCCAGTCATTTTAAAGATGGTGAAGTTTTCTTAAGGGCCGGCAAAAAAAGATTTTATAGAATTCAGATAGACTACTAATAGGGTCACAAACAAAAAGGATTGGTCCGTCATTTACGCCATGGGCTGATCCTGAAAAAGGATCGGAAGGAGGGCTAACTTAATGAGCTTATAAGTGTAGTTTCAAAATTGAAAAAAAGTCGTGAAGCCTGGAAAGAAAAAGCCGTCGAGCGGAATAGTGAACTCAAATATCAGTGGGCCGAGGTAAAACGGCTTAAACCCGATCGAAGCAAAATTTCATGCGAATGAGAACTAATTTTCTCAAATTTTCTGTTAATAGTCGAACTAATTGGTTGAAAAATTGAGGGAATTGGGGCTATTCTTATTTGATTACAGCCGATTCATCTATTTTTTAAAAAAATAGGCTTTTATACAACCAAACTTTATTTTGAAAGAATTCAATGACACAATGGTTTAGATTTACAGCTCTTAATGTTGGCTTATTAATTATTTGCGGCATTGAACTTCTCAGTATAGTGAATTTTTTTGTCCTTCCCAATGGGGTAATTTATGACACATTTTGCAAACTACCTCCAAAAAGCACCCAGGGTTCTAAAAAAGTAATGATCGTGCCCATCAACCAGGAGCAACTCTACAGCGATGACGAGACCTGGATTCTGTTTTTGAATAATCTCCATGATGTGAATGCAAAACAAATTCTTTTTTCATTTTTTCCACCTCGTGCATCGGAACAATTTTATGCCCGTGCATCTGAATTCAAAAACGTGATTTTCGGAAGGCAAAAGCAGTTACCAATTACGTCATTAAACGTCCAAATTGCACATCAACCCCGTAGCGGTGCGCCGGGCTTTGTTCCCATTCCAGACTTCGTACATAAATACACATTAAAAATAGCTCCATATGATTTGCCGGTCAATCAATACGGAATACATCGTTTTGCACATGCGTTTTTCCTGCATAATGAGGCAAAAAAACACATTGAGCCCAATTTTATCTTGGCTGCCGCGCAAATGCGGGACGAGGCGCCTCAGACAATAGATTCACAATTTGCCATAAATTTCATTGCCACAGCCGGAGCGCTTCCCAATATCTCATTTGAGAGTATCCTTTCCGGCAATATCGTTTCAGAATTGTTTCAAGACAGAACCCTTTTGGTGGGATTTGGAAAATCCTCAGACTCCCCCGGATTTCAGACGCCGGTTCATACAGGAAGCCGAACTTTGTCCTTGGTTGAATACAATGGATTTGCCTTGGATACTCTGATTGAAAACCGTATTATTCAATGGCCGGGCCGATACGCTATTTTGCTGATTGTGTCCGGTATTGTTATTGGCTGTCTTTTCGTTTTTCCACTGTTCAGCGATACGCTTTTTTTTATTTGCGCCGGACTCTTTTATCTGTTTACCGTTATCGGCTCTTTTTTGTTGCTCAGATATGCACTTGTCTGGCTTCCGATAATGGAGATAATGGCGGCTGAAACCGCTGTTTTCATGTTTGTTTTCGGCAGGAAATATGTATCCAAGAATAAATTTGCCAGAGAGGTGATGCTCAATAAATCTACACAGTTGAAAGACCGGTTTTTTCCGGATGGATTCTACGCGTCCCAGGCGTATTGGGCTAAAGTGGTCAATATGGTCAACCAGACCCTTAACCTTGAACGGGTCATTTTTTTGGAAAAAGTACCGGACGATCACAGAGTCAGGGAAATTATCGCGCTTAACACCTCCATTGAAAATATTCAGGAACGACGCAGGGATTACGAGCGAACGCCATATTCCACCGCCATTGGGGAGAACCGCCCTATTGAGGTGACATCCTTTTTTAAAGGTGTCGGAGAAGAAGACGTCCAATACCTGGTTCCACTTTCATATGCCGGACAGGTTCAAGGATTCTGGGCATTTGTGATTTCATCCCGTAACATGCTCGAAGTAAACTATATGCTCTCCATTATTCGAAATTTTGCCGTGGAAATTGGTGAACTTCTATACAAACGGGAGCAATGGCTTGCGGAAAAGAAAAAAAAGCAAAATCTGTTTCGTAAACTTTTAGCTGTTGAAACCAGGGATGATCTTTACCATGAAGTCAATGCCGTCATATCCATGTTGGTTCGGCGTCTTTCCACACTTGATCATCTTCTGAATGCTCTGGAATCTCCAATTATCCTTTATGACATCTTCGGCCAGGTAACCCATGTTAACCACGCGATGAATAAACTTCTTAACCAAATGAAGGTGGCGCCATTTAAAATGAGCGCACTGGACCTGGCCATCCGATTGACCGGACATAATGCGGAAGAGATGCGAGATAAACTGAGTCAGGTCATGCTCAGTCATATTCGTCTAAACCTTCCGGTAACGCTTTCAGATGCCCCCCATGCCTATCGGCTTTCCATTCATCCATTGGTCGGTGAGGATGAAACACTTCTCCAGGATGACCAAGCATATCCATTTAATATCCATGGCATGCTCTTTGAAATGACCGATTTAACGGAAACCAAAGACCTGTCGCTTCTTAAATCAGACGTTTTTGAAAGAAGTAATGTTCAACTGAAACATGGTGTGGAGTCCATTACCAATGCCTGCGTTCTGCTGGAAGATGAAGGGACCGAAAATAAAGATCAAATTTTAACTGAGCTGCTTACCCAAAAGGATAAAATGATTTCATTCATGGATGAGCTGAGTGGCTATATGGACAAAGAGATAATGTTCGACGGTCAGCAACTGTTCCCTGTTATGCCGTTAAAGCAGATAACCGATGCACTTGCCTTAATAAAAGAAGACTTAGAAAAAAAGAAGATAACCATTGACCTGGCCGAAGAACATTTTTTGGATATGGCCCTGGCAGTGCCTTCGGACTTGAAAACACTGTGTAAGGCTATGTTGTTCATTTTGCTGGAAGACGCTTTTAATGACACCACAATCCACATCACCGCCGCCAATGAAAATGGTACCATGTGCTACACCCTTTTCAACACCGGTTACGGCATGCCCAATGAGGATTTTCAACGCCATCTGACAAGTAAACAGATCAGCGACACAACCCCCTATCAACAGATTTACCAATTCTATCCTAAATTAGAGCATTGGAAGGCTCACTTATCCGGATCAAGTGAAGTTGGAAAAGGCATTATTTTTATGTTGAAACTGCAGAAATTCCATTGATTCGTGAATCTCTTATGAATCCATTGATTTTAAACATATTTCCACAGGGTGGCCTGGCAAGTTCCGTCACCACAACGGTGTGGGTCGGGGTCTGTGTCACCTGTTTTTTTAATCTCAGGTTGGGATGGGTACTCAGCGGCCTTGTTGTACCAGGCTATCTGGTACCTCTTCTGATTATTAAACCGTTTGCCGTGGCCGTCATCATCCTTGAAGCGATGGTCACTTATTTTTTGGTATGGGGTTTTTCCGAATTTTTTTCCAAAGCAGGGCTATGGCACAGCTTTTTTGGCCGGGACCGTTTTTTTGCATTTCTTCTGGTCAGCGTAGTTGTCCGTCTGCTGTTTGACACGGTGCTTCTGCCTTTAGCGGCGGAGAATATCACCCAGCGGCTGGGTATTGTATTCGATTATCGAAATAACCTGCACAGCTTCGGGTTAATTGTTGTGGCGCTGATGGCAAATCAATTCTGGAAACCTGGCCTCCGCCGGGGGCTTTTTACATCATTTATTACCATTTTAATAACCTATCTTCTGGTACGATACGGCCTGATGAAGTTCACCAACTTCTCCATGGGCAATATTGTTTATATGTACGAAGACATGGCCGCCTCCATGCTCTCCAGTCCCAAGGCATATATTATTCTTCTGATCACATCGGTGGTGGCCTCCCGAATGAATCTTCACTACGGATGGGACTACAGTGGTATTTTAATTCCCTCGCTGCTGGCCCTTCAGTGGTATCAGCCGATGAAGCTGCTGTACTCATTTGCCGAAACCTTTGTTATTCTTGGGTTGGCTTCACTTGTGCTCAGGCTTCCCTTGTTTAAAGAAGCAAACGTGGAGGGTGCCAGAAAGATTTTGCTTTTTTTCAATATCGGATTTTTCTATAAACTTCTGACGGGATGGCTTCTCATTCTGTATTTTCCGGAACAAAAAATAACCGATTATTATGGATTTGGATATCTTTTGACGACGTTGCTGGCCATCAAAATGCACGATAAAGAGATTGCTGTTCGCGTAACACGGGCAGTCCTTCAAACGTCCATTGTGGCAGTGTTTATTTCAAGTATTATAGGATTTTCATTGACCTTTATCCCTAATCTGTTTTCATTAAATACAATAAATGACCCGCTGCCTGGTGGGATGAAAACAAATAGGAGCAATTTTCAAGCACTGCCGTTAATTGAATTAATAAAGAATGAAAAGATCAATCTGTTCACATCCTACCATAAAAACAGCTTTATCTCCCCTTTACCAAGGGAAATGGAGATTTTTGCAGAAGCCCTTAAAGCCCTGGAAACCTTTAGTTCAACCCAGTCCCAAAAGGATCTGGTCATTGGGAAAAAATTGTTAGACCGTATCAACTATAGCCTTTCTTTGGTGGAAAACCATTATCTTTTCTTGTACGAGAAAGGCCCGCGAAGGGGGTGGGGAAGCTACGTTATTAATACCGCCCCCCATAATGGAATGGTTATGGAGGTCCCAGCCCCCCTTGAAGAGTGGGGTGCCCTTGAATCCGCAGCCTGGCTTTTTACGTCGATGCAGTGCAAAGCCATGGCCGTGGGCGGAACAAAATTATCAACCAATGACAATGGCGCCTCCAACACGCTTCAAAATCCATTTACCCTGTTTTCAACATTTCATCGAACATTGGGCAGACGTAATATTCTGCAAATACGGGGACACACGGCAAAGAGTATAAGGGTTTTAAGCGGTCAGCGCACGGCCCCTTCATTGGGAAAAACGCCTGCGGTTGATTCCATTTTATGGATTAAAGGGGAAGTGCCCGCCGGTCTTGACTTGACATTTTTAAAGAAAAATATCGGTCAATTTCAAATCCAATGGGGTGATTCCCCTTTTAAAAATATATTGAGAGAACGCAGCCATACCGGGTTTGCCGAACTGATGCTGAACCGTGAGCATGCAAGACGTATCATGTTCAAAGCCCCTTATTCTAAAATGGATCTCTCTGTGGAACTTAGGGAAGAGAGTATTGCCGGATATCTTCAAGATTGGATATTGCGAAGCAAGGAACATATTGCCGAAAAAGGCTCCGGGCATTACCAAATACCCACATTCGAAGAACTGCTTTATTTCGACCATGAAATTGTGACACCATTGCTGCATATTTCCAAGATAATGTATAAAAATGGACAATGGACACCGGAAGGGCTGGACGAACTAAAAGCGCTTAATTTGGCTGCTGCGGCAATTGGCTATGAGATCATCCGGTATTTTCATAAAACATCCGGTCAGGATTATCTGATCCTGTCGGAAAGGGATGATCTGCCCCCAAAGCGCTACTGGGGCATGTACATATTTCGTCTGGGAGAAACCGCTGATTATATCATCCAGGCACCGCGCCCACTTTCAGAAAAAAATACGTTTGAGTATGCCGTGTCCCTTTTTGAACAGATTAAAGCCGGCGTTTTGATGATCAGTACCACGCATCCCAAGGCCAACCAGGACGGTTCTTCCGATATCATTAAATTGGAAAATAAAAAGAGTATCTTCACATTGACCAACCAGGTGCTCATAAGGGAGTTCGGTCCCGATCCGTTGATGGTGGTTCAGTGCCGGGCCATGGGATTTAATCCCGAATATGCCCTGCCCGAAGCCGATGCGCTGCTCTCTTTTAAATCCGGTGTCAAACTGTTTGACGCGTTTGATTCCCAAACCATCCACCTGATGGAAACCTTGAAATCCAAAGGCCTGCGAATTCAATTGATAAATGGTTCCCAAAGCACCACCGGGTATGAGGTGGGGGGAATTCCACAGGCCCTGTATCTTGATCAGGCTCAAAACAAGGAATTTTCCATTATCTGGCTCAGCCCGATGATTCGTACTTATTATAGGCAACAGACTGATAATCGCCTCCATGCCGCCCAATTTGAATCGCTGGGTATTGAAACTTTGGAGCAGGATTTATTCTCTATTGTCAGCCGGGCGCCAAAGCTGTCTGCAGATTTTGTCCCCGATTATATGGTGGCCATGGAACGGTATTTGGAAACACATGATATTATTTCTTTTGATCATTTGACAATTCAATGGCCGCAATTTCATTATCAGCGAATCATCGACCTTAATTCCAAGCAAAGCTTTCTTTTGATTTTTGGCCGCTCAGGGCGTTTGACAGCCGTGGTGAATCTGTTTCCCATTGATGAAAGGAGCCGTTTTTCAGTGCTGCCGCATTCCCTTGATCAACATGCCATATCACATTATATCACCACAAAAATTGCATGGCTGACCTGGAAAAAACAATGAAACAAGGATCAATTCGGATATCTGGAATTAATGGTGTGGTCATAAGCTGGATTCTGCCTTTGTTGATATGGGCAGGCCTGTGTTGTGTGATGGCCGCTCAATGTCATTGTGTAGAGCTTCCTGGAATTATTCGCAAGTTTGATGAAAAGTATTTTCATCCATTGAAGCACCCCGAGGCAAAAATCAGCATCTGTTATCAATTGCCAACGGAAAGATGGCTTACATTTAAATTGCCGCCGGCAACGGATGCAGTCAAATTGGTCACAAATGCGAATATCCCGCAGGATGTCGTTCCTGAACCGGATACACCTGTTTTATATCAAATGGAATACCAAATCGTTGACAACAAAGGGCGTGTTTTAAAATCAGGAACCTATGAAAAGCGATCCAAAATTACATGGTTCACTGATGGAATAAAACAAAGTGACCCCTTTACTGCATCATATTATTTTTCTGAGCCTCTCGTGCCGGCAGATGGGCGGGTAACTATTTTAAATTTTCAAAAGCAGGGGACATTGGAAAAAAATATTCGTGTTCGCCTGCGTCTGGCCGGTAAGGATACAATTGTATCCTCAGTCATGGTTCGCCTGTACCACAATCCCTCTTCTCCGGAACAAAAATTAATCCGGCTATGGAATCGGTCATCACGGGCAAAAAAAGAATTTCTGGCCCGGTCAAACGTCTACACCCAGGATTTTTTAACAGAACAAGAGCAGCGCAATCTCATGCGAAACATATGGCGGCCTTTGGCACCGGAGGGGCTTGCGGGAAATGATTACACCCATCGAAAACTGTATGTGATCAAAGAGGTGGACGGCACATCCCTGAGTCAGGAGAACTTTCCGGAAGGCCTGCGCATTGATTATCATCTCAGACGCACCATTCCCGTACCCGAACAGGGGCTTGGGATCAGTTTTATATTCCGTGCATTAAATTCCGGATTAAAAGGGGATGACGCCGGTGTTTCAAATATCCCGGCTCCGCATATTCGACTCAAATGGTTCGGCAAAGGGATAACATCCAGCGCATGGGATATTCCATGGCAAGGCGATCCCACACGGTTTTCACACGCCTTTTCAGGGGGATTGATCGAATTGAGTTCGGATCGACCGGTGACGGTTCAACTGTTCACGAAAAAAAATGAACAATCCATTGAAATCACCCCCCAGACGTTGGTTTCCCGGACAATTCTGGTGAATTCAACCCAGTCGGTGACCTATCGAATTTCCCATGTCAAGCAGCTTGCCACTCCATTTCGGGTCGGAATCCGGAAACCGTCAGGCCCGGGCCGACCTGACATTTCAAGTCAACACGGAGCCGCAACCTACCCGCCATCAACGCTCCACTATGATCTGCTGGATAAAAGCGGAAATAAGATCCATGGGGATCAAGTCTCTTTGGTGCTTCCTGCATCCGTTTACGATCGGCTCATTGACGGGCAGGACCATTTGCCTGTATCCGATCCTCACGATCTTCACTTCAACCTTCCCCATAATGTTTCATTTATTCGCCTTAAATCTTCCGAGCCGCTGCTTGTCAATGCCGGCAACCGTTCGCCCAATATGGCCAAACTAACCCATGTTCCTGAAGAGTATTTCAAGTCACAAGCACACGATCCGGATATACAAAAGCAGCCGACATGGTTTCCACTAAAGCCTGTCAACTACAATCAGCTGTTTGAAGATCAGCGTGTCTATATTGTCCTGCTTCAACATCGCCCCCCTGAAACCGTCCCTGATATTGAAGCCGGACGATTCCAATGGGAAGCCTTTAAGCCTGAAAAAAATACGGCCGGACATTTTATACTCATGCCGGCTCAAAAAAAAGAGTATCAACGGGATGCGGCCCTTGTATCAACCTACATCCCCCTTTCCGCTAATATTAAAATACCGGTCAACATAAAATCCAACGGCCTGCGCAGGACCATCACGCCCCAGCTTCTCTTTTTTCAAAAGGAACCCGACACCCCCTTTTCCATCCGGGTGTCCAGGAACGGGATGCCCTATTTTACGGCCCAGCTGGTAGGGCCATCGGGCCGGCTTTATCTGCCATCGCTTTCCAAAGGCCCCCAGGTTTTGGAACTTAATACATCAAAAAACGTTGACTTGATGATGAACCAAATCACAAATTTCCCCGGTGAGTATCAATTTCATAAACGGTTTGCCCATCGTCTGACACCCGACAATCCTATTTCGATCCCATATATCAAGCAAACCGCCGATGAGGAAACACTCTCTTTAGCTGTGGCGTTTCCTTTTATCGCTCCCCAACGGCTGAAGATCTCCGCCACGCTCCACTGTTCCAGGTCAGCACCCTGGGGCCCGTTCAAAAAATTGACAATTCAGCATCGAACATTCAGCATTCGGTCGGATAATAACGGCCCTGTTTACATATTAAATTCGTCTCAACCCATGATGGGCTCCTGGCATCGCTGTTTTTTTCCCATCCGATCCGATCTAAAACCGGGAAAATACCGTATTTCCCTTTCCCTGGACGGAAAGGAAAGTGCCTATGTCGTTTTGTACCGGGTACTGCCCGGGCTCTATTCCCAACAAAAATTGTTGAAGGAGGCAAGACAACCCCATGAAAAACTGTAAGCTATGTATTTTTGGGCTCATGATGCTCCTTACTATCCCGGCCCAGCATGTGATGGGAGACCCGGCCGGTTTCGAAAGCCGAACCTTGGCAACTGCTATTCAAGACGAGAAATCCGCTGCAAACATTGGGGACAGCCACTTTGATATCATGGTGGCGAAACTGAAAGCATCACAAAAGAAGACCCGCTTCACCCCCTCCTCTCCCGAAGCACTGCGCCTGGCTGAGCAATTGTTTACGGATATATTCCAGGGCAAGCCCCCGGCCACCCTGGCGCCAACGTTGACTCGACTCAATTTAATCATGGAAATAGTGGAACTGGACGCAAGCCGTTATCTCCTCCTCATGGAAGCCCACACCCACAGGCGGGGACGGGGCTTTTATATTTTTCCGGCAACCGGAACAGAATTTGAATTTTCCAATCAGGTACTCATGATTCCCCATGGGTTTTATGACTATCACACCGGTGATATCGGCATTCATCTCATGCTGGAAGGTCAGTTTGCAGCGGCAGCGTTCAATACCGTTCACCGGTATGGAAATCGGAAATTGAAAGGCGTATCATCAAACGAAATCTGGGATATGGCGGATCTTTTTGATACCTTTTTTTCCGCCTTTACCAAAGCCTTTGTAAGGACCCACCCCGCCGGCCATCTCATACAGCTTCACGGCTTTTCAAGGAAAAAAAGAAATACCGATACCGGTAGAAATTCAGATATCATTATCAGTAACGGTACAGCTTATCCCTCACAGGCTTTGACGGCCCTCTGTGATTGTGTGAAAATCAAGCTCCCCGGAATAACCCGGCTTTATCCGATGGAGATCAATGCACTTGGCGGCACGCAAAACACCATCGGAAAAGTGATGCGGTCCATGGACCATCCGGGGTTTATCCACCTTGAAATGAGCCTGTCCATGCGAAAAAAAATGACGTATGATCATGACATTCGAAATCGTTTTTTATCATGCCTCGAAAAATTATGAATATTAAAATGAGTCATTTCAAATGCTTGTAATTAAAAATAATATTATCATAGTTGCTCTGTTTGTTCTAACGTTTCCGGCCACATATTGCCAGGCCGGGATCAATGGTATGCAGGTGGATTATTTTAAGGATTATGAGCTGCCTTTGCGATGGGATAACATTGAAAAATCCTCCCAGCTTGTGACGGGGCCTGAGCCCCAATACAACACATCATTCGGCATGCACACCTTTGATCTCACCCCGGGCCGTGTTTTGAAAATAGTGATTCCCGAACACGAGATGCTCAGAATCTATTTTCCTATGTCCTGTATCCCAAAGGAAGATTTGAAGATTTCTTTGTCAAACGGCACCGGGCTCCATAGTTTTTTACCTGTTTCACCTGATGCGGATAATCAATCGCTTTTGGTTAAACCATCAAGCAGTAATCCAACAGTCTGCCGAATTTTTCTGCCCCGTTGTTATTCCCAAGTCCATGGCGATTACAATGAACAAAATCCATGTTTTCCCGTGGCGCTGTTCTTATCCCGAAAGGAAATGCCGCCACAGATTGCCCCTTACCGGAACCTTATTCCCCTTTCCGGAACGCCTATCAACCTGGTCCATAAAAAAAAGCCTGGAACAATACCGTTTTGGCAATTTGAAGCCGAAAAGTCTGCACAATTCAGGATCAATGGACCGGCCCGGATTCTGGTGGAAAATCGATTTATTTATCCAAAGACAGAACAAAAGCGAAGCATCAACTATTACATTGAACTCATTAAAGATGCCAAACCCTACGAACTGCTGGATTTCAACACCTTACCGGAAATCAGTGAACCTCTTTTTGTCCGTTCATCTGTTTTTCCAATGGCCCATCATGAACCCATTGTCTGCGGACGGCTGCGTCAATCATATATCAACATCCCTGAAGGGGCGCATGTTTTCACCTTAGTTCCCCATGCAGCACTGCTGCTGAGGGTCGTCCGGCTTAATGAACCCGACTATCTTTTTCCGTCACTTAACACCTCTGAAAAATTTGAAGCCATTTCAAAAAAACCGCTGCCGAGGACGGTATTTTATCTAAACAGCAATGAGCGGGTATCGGTTTCAGCGGATATTTCAAAAACACTATCAAAACAAGCGATGCCGTCTCTTCCGGTCCCCCAAATACAAAACGCACTTCAGCAGATCGCCCGGGATAACCGCAGGCCCCAAGGGGGACTGGCTGCAGGGGGGGCGATGACGCTCCTTTCCAAGCGGCTTGAAGCGATTCCCCAAATACGATCCCAAGCCAATACCTTATATGATTTGAACACTTTTTTTCGTAATCTTTTTCCCAGCAAAAGCCAAAAAGCTATCTTTCAGGAATCGATCCAATTCATTCTTCCCAGGCTCAAACGGGAACAGGACAGCCACATGGTGGTGGCCAAGCAGCATATAAAACAGCTTCAACACCAAGTACAGACCGGCTATTTTTTTCCATTACCTGATCAAAAATTACCCCTCATCTTTAAGTTGCCCCACCGTGTTGCCCCCTCAATTATTAGATTGGTAACGCCATTCCACCCTCAATCTCAATCTTTTGTTGTTCAATTTGACGCCCAGGCCCCGATACGTTTTGAGGTGGAATCCGGCAATGATGTTGGACCGGAAAAATTCAGAATTACATCATCCGATGTCGCACAAATAAGCCGGATGCACTTTTTTTCACCTGATGATGATCCGATTGCCCTATCCAGGCCCATCCGGCCGGCTTTTTTTGAATTGGACATCCCACGGGATATCCGGCAGATGACCGTCTGGCGTGATGCGGATCAGGGCCATCCCCATCTCTCCACGAATCCATTGTCTACGCGGTTATACACAGAAGCCAAGGTGGCTGTTCAATACCTGGATTCCCGTCCTTACAGCATGTCCGAATCAAACTGGCTTCAGGCAATGGCCTTGAATCCATCAAGGGATAACCTGTTGAACACCTTTGTGCGGATGCTGACGTCAAAGCCCCTCCCGGAATCAAAAGCCGCTGCCCATGAATACGGCGTCATTTCAGACGATTTTCAGAGCCACTGGATGCCCCTTATCCGGTTGATCCGATCCAATTACAACCTTTTTAAAGGAGCGGAAACCCTTCCCTTGCCGGCTTCCACAAATGTATTCTCCCCGACAAAGATCGACGAACTGATAAAAAAAGCATCCCGGTTTGAATCGAAACAACAATACCTGCCAGCATTTGAAATATGGACGGATATTTTAAAACATACAACCGGAAAAACCCGAAAAATCGCCATGTTTAAAATGGCCGACCATCTCATCGCCTTAGGAGACACCTATCTGGCGGAAAAATTTCTTAAAACCGCATTTTTTCATACCGACCCGGAAAGTTCACACATCGCCTTCAATCGGTTGCATCAGCTTTACTTAAACGGCGGGGCACCCCATCGTGTTTTTCCGATGCTTTGCGCACGGGTTGTCAAATACCCCACCCAAACTCATTTAAAATCCCTTGCCCAGGCTTTATTGGAATCAGGACGGGCCCAGGATGCGTTTACCCTTGCCGGTCTGTTATCCGATAAAATGGAAGTTCGGGATCTTTTGCTGACGGCAGCGTATCAAATGGGATGGCATAATGTTGTTGATATGCTGGAGGAGCCATCGACAGATCCCAAGGAACGCGCGTATCATAAGGCGCAAGCCCTGATGTCCCGGGGGGCCTTTACCGATGCTCTGCCGGTGCTGAATGATGCGGGGGAACGCGGTGCCCGTCTTGCTGCGCTACTTGAGCGTGGATTTGCCATTAAAAAAGCATTGGGCTCAAAGGACAGGGACACACGGATTCAAGGCCTCCTGGGGTGGGAGGCCTGGCAGGCCGGTTTGTCCGGCCCCTTTCGCCGGCAGGAAGAGAACTCCGCAATTGAATCCCATGCCGGAACGGTTCAACTGTACAGCACACCCCGGGATCTGTCCTATACAGCGTTTGTCGCTTTGCCGTCCCGGCCGGTTACTGCCGTATTTCATGGGCCGGTAAGCTTGACGTTGTCCGCACGGGTACTGCATCCCTCAACACCCGGTGCAAAGGCTGATAATCAATCCTCTGTGCCGGTCAATGGATGGTTTCGTGTTACCCAAACCCCCTTGGATGGGACCGCAGACTTGAATCTGAACCGGCAGCAATTGGTACCCATTATCAACAATATGCCCACACCAGGGTTAATGATTATGGGTGAAGACGGGATGAGGCCCGGTACCATTGAAAGTACCGAACTCTATATCCCTCCGGGAGAACATCGTGTTACGGTTCACACGTCCGAAATTTCCCTGGCCGTAACCTTACATACCAAACGATCAGCCTCTCCAATTGCCGGACTGCTGCCACCTTTGTCATCAAAAAACGCTAACGCGCTTATGACCATCCGGGAGGACCATGGACCGTCCAACGAGAATACGGTAAGACCGAAGTTACTTGGCACCGCCTCCCCCTGTCTTGTCAATGACTGTCTGAAAATCATCTCTCCGGATGACCCAGCACAAGTTTTTGATGTCACCGCATTCAGGCGGCAGCAATCTGTCACCCATGGCGCAAAAGGTGATAATAAGCAAAATACATGTGAAAAAATCACACCCGGGGATTTAAGCGCTCAAAGAGGGCAACACCCCCGCACCCCCGTAAATGCTGCGGTGATTCCCGATGATATCTCCCCGATGGTGTCCCGGATGTCCGATTTGGTATTTAAGGCATCAACTCTGGTCGATAAAATTTATGCAAAAGAAAAAAAAGATACCCAGGAAGCCGTCACAGCCCGTGAAGAATATCTGACCATTGAATCCCATGCCCGTCAAATTGTCCAACAGTATCCGCACCACATGACCCTTGGCGGCCTTCTCAATCAAATTACCAGGTATACGGCCTGGGAACCGGCCACTATGGTTCAAGCCGATGCCGGAATTCAAAACATGGAACTGGCGCATTGGAAACCGGAATCACGGGCCATGAGGATTCGCAGTGCCCTTTTTCCGGAGAAACCGCTTTCCAAACAGGTGGTCACCAATGAGGATGACTTGATTCTCTATCTCAACACGCTGACGTCCTTTCGCCTCCAGGCTACTGTTTCTTTGATGGATCTGCCGTTGCTGGCCCCGGCCCCCATCACATTTTTTTATCAACTGGATGATGGAAAAAAAGAACGCATCACGCTTTTTCCCAGCCAGACACGTCATACGCTCGAATTACCGATTCTAAAAGGCGAACACAAATTAACCATCGGCATGGTGGATCGCTTTCCCAATCAATTTTTAAAGGTGGAATTTTGTGAATGGGAAAAAAGATCCGCCTCATGCCGGGAAATGCAATTGGATGCGGCTTTAGATCGGGTCTACTATGTGGCAACCCACCAGAGACCGGTCATTGCCCATGTATTCGGGCCGACCTGGATACGGATTGACAAACGCGGTCCTAATGGCATTCACAGTACCTTTCGCGCCCTGGAAAAAGGCTGGCATCGAATTACTCTTGCACCTGATAAAAACGAAAACCAGACCCTTTTCAGGATTCACAGACGAACCATAAGAGCATCCCTCCCGGATTCACACCGTCATATCCGGCCAACAAAGCCGGCTTTTGATCCGCTTCCTGCCCCTTACCTTGAAATACCCCAAAATGCTGTGGAAAGAACCCCCTTTTTCCCAGACAAGGCATCTATTGCAGACAAGAACACCCCCATTCGTTTTCATGACGCCTATGCCCTTGGCTCCCAGGAAGATGGAACGTGGTCGGTTTCTGCCGGGTATCATCGTCCTTTCTCCTTTGAAGAAGATGAAGCAGGTGAAACCGGTGAGGAGAACATAGACCGGCACATTGAGCTTGCTGCAACCCATCACTATTTTTATAGAGCAAGGTCAACCTATTTCAGCACATCGTTTCTATCCCGTTTCAGGGAAGATGGCGGCCCCACATTAGGGGCCACAGAGGATATCTATCACTATCCCCCCAACATCCCCATTGGACTTCATCTTCAAGGTCGACTGTATCTACAGGACCCCAATGCCGATAAATGGGATGAGCTGTTCCAGGGTGATACCGAAGGGGCGCTCCATCTCAAAGCCAGACTTTTCCAAAAGCGTCACTTGGGGCTGAAATCATATCATTTACCATCCATGACACTCTTTGGCCGATATATGAGTTTGACGGATACCGATGCGTACCCAGGTCGAATTGTGGATCGGGATTTATTCAGCCGGTATAAACATGACCATCCATTGGGTTTGACACTGTCGGATTCCCTTATTTACAGGCCCTGGCGGGACAGCCTTTGCTTTCTGCAAGGGGGCATTACATCCAACGACGATTTCAACCTGTTTAAACCCGATAATATCCGTTTAAAAGTGGGATGGAAACAGTTGTTGGGCGATGTAAAAGCAACACTGGACTATCGACATACATACTACTTTGAAGATGGGGACCGGGATCAGGATATCAATCGGAACTTTCTGAATTTAGGATTGCGTTGGCATTATTGGAAGAAGGATCAGCAACGATTACAGTTTACAATTGATCTGTCCCAGGATCTGGATCATCGAGAAACCGCATGTTCCGTTTCGATGACATGGTTTTTCAGCAAGGGCCATGCATTAAAAGACCTCCGCCCCGGCGTTTTTGATTTTTATGACTTACAACGACTGAAAATTCCCCAAACCATGAATAACCGCATTGAACAATGAAGCAACTCAAAAAAGACATTAAACAACTCATGGCTCTGGATCTTTCCCTCATGGATCAACAGCTTTATAAGAATGAAATCCAGCAGCTGATCATGGATTTTTTAAAACACGAAAAGACCAGAAATGACACCATAAAAGAACGCTTGCCTCCCGGACCTGCCCGGACCACTGCCGTTATCACCTTTCTGATTCATCAATTAGAAAATTCGCTGGCGTGGATCAATAAACTGCGAACCCGCCAATCCGAATTTAACCAGCGCTTCACGTCAGCCAACACCCGGACCCAGAGAAACGGACTGATTCTCAAATTTGCCCAGGACCTTGGCGCGTCATCCAGGCAGCTAAGGGGAGATCAAAAGGCGTTGCAACGTTTTTTCGGGTACGATGCCGTGCTGGAACGGTCGATGCGAAGGATCTCAGAAACGGAATATCATGTGGCGTTTTTGCTTAATCGCATCACAGCCGTCACGGCCAAAGCGCTGAGGGAATCCGGTCAGGTGGCTGAACAGCAACGCATTATGAACCACATCGACATGGAGAACCGACTCACCCCTTTGTTAGGATATCAAGGGGACGAACGGGTTCGGATCGCTTTGTTTCGATGCATGGCAGCCATTTTTGGGCATATTTCAGATCAAATAAAACCTCAATATGCCGAAAAACGCATCACTGTTTTTATCTATCGGGCTTCCCTGGACATCAAACAACCGATCTGGATTCAGAATGAAACCCTTGAATTCCTTTCTCGAATGGATGCCGACTCCTTTTTTCGTGCTGCCGATAAACGGCTGTTTCGTCCATCCGGCGGTGATGACTTTTTTGTCCGTAAAAAAATCATACAGCTCTTATGTGATCACATTGACAAAGAGCGGAAGATCAAACGCTTCATCCCCACCATTACAAGAGATTTGAGCCCGTTTGTGAGGCAGACGGTGGTCACACTGATTATCCAATATCTGATCCACAACCCTCCTGCGGATCAAGATACCGGCAATCAAGAGATCATGCCCTGGTTGCGCCATATGCTTTTAAAGGATATCTCTGTTCAAGTTCGTGCGGCCACACTTCTTGAAATTTCCAAATTAATCATTCCCTTGTTGCCCTATTTGGAATTGGTCACTGAACTTTTTGCCGATCACTTTGATGAAGAACAAGATGCGTTTGCCTTACGGGCAGGGTTCAAAACCATTGTGGATTGTGTGACAACACTTCAAAATGAAAAATACGTTGCCCTGGTCCGTCCCTTTGTAGAAAAAGTGTTGCCGTTGATCGTCAATCTTCATCAAAACGCTGACTCACTTTCGGTTCGCCGGTGGGCCGCCCTGTGCAGGGAGAAATTGATTCTTTCCCTTGATGAACAGGCCGTATCGCTGATGGCATATCTTGCGCCACGCATTGCAAAGATTGTCCCCGGAAAAAAAGGACGGATTTCCAAATCATGCTTCAAGGGATTGGATGATGAGGTCATTGGCCGCGTATTGTCTGTCCTGGCCCAGGATGATTTTGGCCTGGGGTTGAAATATGGGATGTTCAGCAACATTGTGTACCGGGGGGATCGTTTTGGTTTTCGTCTCTGGCGATTTATCCATGAACTGTTCACCTCATCCCCTGACAAGCGGCAAGGGTTTAATCATACCATCGGCAGAAAGTACAGGGCAAGGATCAGTGCACCATCCACCATCGGCAGCGAACTGACCCAGACCAAAGTACCGGGAGAACCCCTGTATTGCGGCACAGAGTCTGGATGGCGTCCCTATCTTCCCCTTGTTGAAGAACTTATCCACTGCACAGGCACCATTTTTTTTGATAAACCGTACCGCATTTTCACATCCGAAGGAATCACGGACATTTTTCCGCCAAAATGGATGATTAAAAAAGTGTACGCACGAATTTTGCTGACACTCAGATTTTCCCATTATGCCGGACTGCGTAATTTCAAGGAGGACGGCGGAGAGCCGCCGGAACGGTACATCCATAACCTTCGTCGGTTGGGGTTTCGCATAGTATTCACTTCTTATCGGGTCAAACTCAACAAACTATCGACTAACCATACCAGTGCGCATATCAATTTGGATAAACCCGAAATGGAATCCAATGAACATAACGACACAGACCCCGCAGTTGCTCGCTTTTTTTCCATCGGCATTCCGGCTTATCTACCCTTTTCCACGGAACTGTGGGAACGGTTAAAGTACTATTTTTTTTCAGCCTATGAAAATTCTCTTTATGAATTGGGACTTTTTTCAACCCTGCTTCTCACCTATTTCTTATTAAAACATGTATATGCGGCTTATCGGGTGGCAAAAGATCGCAAATTAATCAATCTGGTGATTGGGGGGTGGGGAACGCGTGGTAAATCAGGTGTCGAGCGCCTTAAAGCAGCTCTTTTCGAAGCACTGGGTCATGGATTCATCAACAAAACCACAGGCTGTGAGGCCATGTTCCTCCATACCTATCCCAATGGAAAAACCCGTGAGATGTTTTTATTCCGGCCATATGATAAGGCTACCATCTGGGAACATCATCACCTTATGGGCATAACACGAAAACTGAAGTCCAAAATATTTTTATGGGAGTGCATGGCACTGACCCCGGCCTTTGTGTCCATTCTTCAACGACAATGGACAAAGGATGATTATTCCACCATTACAAACACGTATCCGGATCACGAAGATATCCAGGGACCGGCCGGTATCGATATCCCTCAGGTCATGACCCATTTTATCCCCAAAAAGGGAATCCTGGTCACCTCAGAGGAGGAGATGACCCCGATCCTGACCCATGCATCTATGAAAAAGTCGACGGATATCCATTATAGCGGCTGGTTAGAGTCCGGCCTGCTTACGCCGGATGTACTGGATCGATTTCCCTATGAAGAGCATCCTGCCAATGTGGCTTTGGTACTTAAATTGTGCGAAATACTTGAAATTGATCCCGGCTTTGCCGTGCGTGAAATGGCCGACCGTGTGGTGCCCGACATCGGCGCTTTAAAGGTCTATCCCACCGCCCCCATTGCATCAAGGCGACTTGAATTCATAAACGGAATGTCTGCCAATGAACGGTTTGCTGCACTAGGGAATTGGCGACGCATGGGGTTTGCTGATCATAATCATGAAGCACAGCCGGGGATCATGCTGAGTACCATTGTTAATAACCGTGCGGATCGGATCCCTAGATCCCGGACATTTGCGTCCATTCTTGTCAATGATTTCAATGCTGATCGTCATTTTTTGATTGGCTCCAATCTCTTCGGCATGTTGGGATTTATTTATACCGAATGGAATCAATTTTTAAAAAATAAGTCCCTTTTTGATGACAATGACATGTCTGTGGATTTTGCTTTGGGCCAATTTAGTGGGATGGCACACCGGCTTAGGATTTTAACCTCACAAGATGCCGTCGTGAAGCAAATAATGGCCATGATGGAAGGGCTTCAACTTACCCCGTCAGAAGAGAAAATCAGGCAGTTGTCAGACAGACCAGAAGACCTGGCTGCTTTTATCGCCTCCCAAACAATGGAAACGGACATAAATACAATCCTTTTATTTGTAAAGGAATGGAATGAGGAACAACGCGCATTTGAAACATTTTCTCAAACAATTAACACTGCGTTTCTGCACCCCATTGATGACGGATTAAAAACACAACTTGATTCTCAGTTTAAAGTCCTGATCACCCAATGGTTTAAGAAAAAATTTATTGTCATTGACAACTTCCATGTCACCGGTGATCAAATTATTCAAACCATTTGTTTGCATACCCCACCGGGGTTGCATAATAAGATCATGGGACTTCAGAACATCAAAGGGCCGGGGCTGGATTTCGTCTATCGGTGGCAAGCATGGGAAGCGTGTTGGAAATCAGGTCAAAAGCTGTTGGATGAAAATGATCCGGAACGATTTGATCAGGGGTTTTATGAACTGACTACGTTTAAGGATTACGGTATGTTGTGTGAAACCTATCTTCTGGATATTCTTTCGAAAACCCAGGGTAAAATCATTGCTCAGACAGAGCAATATCAGGCCGGTCTGTCATTGATCAAAACAAACCTGGATAACACATTGGCAGCCATCAAAGAAACATTACAAAGCAATATCACAAAGACCCGGGTTATAACCAAAATAGCAGCAATTATTGAAGCTATCCTGGATGCAGGGGATGCTGTTAAACGGCGAAAAAAAGCGAACCGGATTTATGATGATTTGATCCATGAACGTATCAGCCATGACCGGGCCGCCATGGAGTTGAAAAAACTCAATCAACGTCAGAAGGGTGGATGGTTAAATGTGTAGTCGTTGTCAAAGGGTATAAACGTGGGAAAATTTGAATCAGCATCCCTTTCCGCCGGCGATCCGGAACGTATTGCTGAAATAGTGGGCAGCAGCTGTTGCCGGGTTCTACTCTTTGGGAATATGGGCGCAGGCAAGTCGTTTCTGGCACGGGAGTTGGGCAGGATTTTATCCGGGAAAGGCATGCCCTGCCTGTGCCTCGGCGCAGATCCCGGATCACCGGGGTTTGGGGTGCCTGGTGCCGTTAATTTGGGCCGGTGGGAAAACAGCCGATGGCACAGGGAGGCGCTGGTCCCGGTTTGCAGTCTGGATGCAGGACGGTTTCGTCTCCCCCTTGTCCAGGCGGCTGCATGGATTGCCAGGGATACGGGTATAAATCCTCTTTTGGTGGACACCCCCGGCCTGACCCGGGGCATTGCCGCAGCCGAGTTGCTTACGGGCCTGATTCATGCGCTTGGTATTCAGACCGTCCTTGTGCTTTGTAAAAAGGATGCACCGCTGCCCTGTTTTCAAGAGCTTGCTTCCACACCGGTAAGGGTTTTCCGGGTGGAGCCCTCGCAAAAGGCCGGACACCCCGGCAAAAAAGAGCGAATGATTGCCCGCACCCGGCTGTGGGATGCCTATCTTGAGGGGGCGAGAACCCTGGAAGCGGCCTTTGAATCCCTTACGCTTACCGGAACACCGCCGCCCAGGGAAGTACCCGCCGCCTGGCTGGGACGCCAGGTTGCATTAATGAAAAAAAATATGCCTGTTAACATGGGGGAAGTGGTTGCCATGGACCGGGGAAAAATCAAAATTCTGACACCCGGCGGGTCGGCCTCTTTTGACGGGCTTATGGTCAGGGATGCCTGCCGCACCGGGTCGGGCTTTTTACAGACGGCAAGGCCGGTTACGGCCGGCATCATAAGCCGGACCGATGTGCTTCAGGGCAAGAGAGCCGCCAAAGAAAAACCGTCGGACACCGTTATCCACATGGGCGACCTTTGTGCTTGCCTCATGAACGGGGTCGCAGGCGACCCCCTGGTGCATGTGCGGATCATGAATCAAAAATTAAGCCTGCTCTTGGACCTGGGCGATGGTCAACGGCTGCCTGGGAAACTTGCCCATCAAGTGACGAATGTTTTTATTTCCCATGCCCACCTGGATCACATCAGTGGGTTTTTACCCCTGCTCCGGGCACGGATGGGGAATTTGCCGGCCTGTAATATCTTTGGACCGCCCGGCATTACGGCCAATATCCAGGGCATGGTGAACGGGGTGCTCTGGGACCGGTTGGAAAGCCCGGGCCCGGAATTTCACGTCCATGAACTTGATACGGATGCCATGACCGTATCCCGTGTGCAGGGCGGAAAGCGGTGGCCCAAGCTGATTGCAAAAGAAAACATCCAGGACAATCTGATTCTTGAAACCGGCGTATTCAAAGCCCGGGCCATCCAGCTGGACCACGGCACGCCGGTGATGGCCTATAAGATTGAATTGGAGCCGGGGCTGAATATCAACAAAACAGCCCTTGCACATATGAGTCTGTCGGCCGGGCCTTGGCTTGGCCGGCTCAAAACCGCCATTGCCTCAGGACACCTTGAATCGCTTATTCGTCTTCCCGACGGCAGGTCGATTTCCGCCGGGGTCCTGGCTGAAACATTGATCCGCGTCAGTCCGGCCCTATCCTTGGTCTATGCAACAGATTTTGCAAATTCTCCGTCCAACCGGGAACGCTTGATTCGGTTTGCCCAAAATGCCCACACTTTTTTTTGCGAAGCGGCCTTTACCCGGGCCCACAAAGCCCGGGCCACCGCTTCAGGCCATCTGACCGCGGACGCCTGCGGTGAGATTGCAAAGGTCGCTAATGTTGGTCAACTGGTCCCCTTTCATTTTTCCAAACGGTATGATGGCGACCCCGGGCTGATTTATGAAGAAGTAAGGTCCGTTTATGCCGGAAAAGTAGTTTACTTCCCCGGTTCTTAGGTGACTCTTTGAATTACCTTTCGTCATTCCAGTTCCGAATTTTATGGTAGTCACTGAGCATAAAATCCATCTCATCCTTGGTTATGGCGGCCCCGGAGTCTTTAAGCGGTGTGAAAAAAGCAGGTGCCAGGGTCTCGTCGCTTGGGGTCATGCCTTCTCTCAGGTTAAATTCCCGGGCTTTGGCTGCCACGTTCAGGGCAATGTTCGACAGATTTTCCTTTGATCCGTCTATACCTGTTGCCGCCGTGATCATTTCTTCGAGCAGTTCCCAGGGGTAGAGATCCCGGTAAAATTTACACAATATCATGGTGTCAAACAGGGTAAGTCTGTCTTCAAAATCAATAAGGAGTTTTGCCTTGTCTTTTGTCTGCTTGGGATCGATCATGCCGGACAATTCCGGCTTGTAAAAGGTAGTCCGCAAATGGCAAGCGCCCCGGTCCGAAGCGGCATAGGCCAGGCCCATGCCCTTGAGTACCCTGGGATCGTAGCCTGCCGGTTCCATCCCTTTGACATGAACGGCCTGGTCCTCCATACCGAAAACTGCGGCGGCGTGACGAATGCCCTTGGCCAGGGTCCGGCCGATGCCCGCTTCATTGGTCGCAATTTTGACCAGCAGTTCTTCGATGGCCCGGGCGTCACCGAATTGAATGGCATAGTCAGACTTTCCCTGTTCGTGGGCCATCATGGCAAAGGCTGCCAGATTGCCGGCAGTAATGGTGTCTATCCCCAGACTGTCGCAGACATGGTTGAGCCGGACAATTTCTTCCACCTCCTCTACCATGCACAGGCCGCCAAAGGTGTATAAGGTTTCGTACTCCGGTCCCTCCAGCACCAGTCCCTTGTGGGGCCCTTGGGTGACCGTTGTCATCCGGCCGCAGGAAAGATAGCATTTGGCGCAGGCATGGGGGGTGACGTCGCATTGGTTGTGCAGGGCATCAGCCGATATCTTTTCCCAGTGGGGGGCGTATCCTTTGGTCCAGTACCGGGTGGGAAAGGCACCGGCATTATTCATGACTTTTACCATCTGAGAGGTGCCCATGGACTTGTAGGCCTGGACCACGGGATGATCCTTGGCCTCGGCAGCCATGGCCTTGGCAAGTCGGGTCAGCCTTTTTTTATCAAAAACCTCCCGTTTTTTGTTGCCGGAAAAAACAATGGCTTTCAGGTTTTTTGACCCCATGACCGTGCCGGTGCCGGCCCGTCCCGCACACCGCCATCCATCGTTTTTAATGATGGAAAATTTGACCCCGGCCTCGGCAGCAGGGCCGATTACACTGAGTCCGGTTTTCCATCCTTTGGGGTATTTGTCGCTGAATCCAGCTCTGACGGCAGACTCGGTTTCAAAGGTGTCTTTGCCGGCAAGATGACGGGCGTCGTGGAAAAAGGCTCCTTCCGGGGTGATTTCCATCAGGGTCAGGTCATCTGATCTGCCGTGGATGACAATGGCGTCAAAGCCTGCGGCGGCAATGGCTTCAGGGACCTTGCCCCCGGAGTAGGACTCGGCATAGAGACCAGTCAAAGGAGATTTGGTAAAGACCCCGTACCTGGAACTGCCCCAGGTGGCGGTGCCCGTTACAGCGCCCGTGGCAAAGATCAGCCGGTTTTCCGGCGAAAGGGGATCAATACCCGGCGGGTTCAACTCTGTCAGCAGCCAGGTGGCAAGCCCCTTGCCTCCCAGGAAATTTTCGTAAACCGCCTTATCCACACTCTTGATCTCAGCCTTCTGATTAGACAGATCCACGTAAAGAATTTGATTAAAAAAACCTTTCATTTTCACCTCTTTTTTTCCTCAAAATGCCTATTTTCACAGCAATATTTTTTGTCCGGGCCGGCTTTCACCAATGCACTATATGCCGTACATACCCTAACAGAAAATGCCGACTATCACGAGCTATCTTAATATTCTTATCAAGTTAATCAAGTTATTATTGACGCAATAGTTTTTGCTGAGCAAGGAATTATGATTCTATTATGCAATCATCTTCGGAAGCGTTTTGTTCGGCCTTGCTGATCGGACTGTGAAGTGGACCCAGCCTGACGGGGAGCCGTAAGGCTGGTAATCGGAAACACAGATACGCATTCAGCGGTTTATAAACGGTCATAATCAATCTGCCCAGGGCAATCGATGTCCCCATGAAAATTTTCAGGCACTTCCACATCCTTGCAGAGCAAAACCCTTGCATACCAATCAATGTTTTGTGTTGAGCTGGGCAGTCGGTGTTCCCTATACACAATGGCTGCCGATAGACAAAAGCTGACCACATGGAGACAACCACCTGCAACAGGTATGGGGATCAGGGCATCCCCAAACGCACTGCCTGAACCCCAAATTCCTCTCCAGCCCAGAATTTCTGCAATTATGGCGGGGGTCACCCAAGCCAGGGTAAGAATGATTAATCTCATGTGTCCTTATATATCCAGTCTGCGGTTTGCCCGGTTAATTTGAATATTTGATGTTGAATGACCACAATCAGCCGCCAACGTAAGAGGTTGGCTGAATTGAATTGTTAGGCGATGATGGCCATAGTTTTTCGAATTCATTTTCATCAAACGACGGAACCGATACTCTTTCGAGACCTTCGGCCGGCGAAAGATTGTTGTGCGCATGAAGAAACAAAACTAAATCGTGAAGTGAATTACAGATAAGCTTTAAGCGCCTTAGGCAAAAATTGCTTTTGGCATCAGACATTGCCCCTTTCAATAAATCCTCTAATTGCGCCATGCCTTCATTAGAATCAACTAGTTCATCATAATTTATTCTAAACCGATGGAACGAGATGGTCTGGGATGGGTTCGCTTCGTTTTCAGCAAGTGCGTCACCTATTTCTGATTGCATTAGTTGAAATACGGGTTTGTCTGTTGAGATTCTGTTTTTTGCGAACTGTTGCAAACTTGTTTCTGCAAACATCCGTTCAATTTTTTTTACATGATAATTAAACTCGTTGGTCTTGTCGTCTTCGCTGAATTCCAGAAATCTAACTTCTCTCTTTAATACCTCGATCCAAAAGAAGTACCTTGCGAATAAATACATTGAACTTATCAAATAGTGCCTTTTGGTCATAGGCCACGAACCGTACATCTGAGCATTTTGATCTTCAGCAAGTAATACTTTGTTCTTTGATTTAGATTGCCGCTCGCATAAATGCCACAAGCGATCCTGCAAATCAGATGCAGACACAAGAATAATGCGCGAGTATTTTTTTACCGTTTCTTTTATATCTGCTTGCTCATTCAGCTCTATTTTTCTCTGATTTTCCCAATCACGATTCATGGCTTTATGATCTTCAAGGTCTTTTTTCAGGCGATTTTCAAGAAAATTTCTGGCCAGGTAGCCAAGAATCAATACAGCGGCACTAGTTCCGCCCAGGGCGCTAAAAAATGTTTCTGCAAATGACAACCTGACTCTCCTTTCTTCGCCTACTATTAATATCCTTTAGCAAATAGCATCCCAATCACGATTCATGGCTTTATGATCTTCAAGGTCTTTTTTCAGGCGATTTTCAAGAAAATTTCTGGCCAGGTAGCCAAGAATCAATACAGCGGCACTAGTTCCGCCCAGGGCGCTAAAAAATGTTTCTGCAAATGACAACCTGACCTGGAAAATTTATATCCGATTAACGTATCTCTGCTTTATTTTGTGGCCACAGCATAGAATTCCACACCGTGCTTTCGGGGCGTTCCCGCCAACGCAGGAGCATTTGTCCAGCCTGTTTCTTCCAGGAATGGGCCAAGTTCTTCGGGGCGTATGCTCCAGATCAATGGTTCTCCAGCAACCTTCTGGAGCCACAGCATTAGCCCCGTCCATCGTCCGGTATCGGGCCGCCCATCTGCACCACTATGGATATATGAAAAGGCGATCCGGGTATCGTTACCAGTGACTACAGCACACTGACAAAACAAGCTCCGGACCGCTTCGGAAGGAAGATACACCACAAGGCCCTCGCCAATACATTCTCTTACTTGGCGCTCGAAGAATGCCTTTCTCCGGGCAAAGGCCTCAAACTGACAAGGCAACATCCAGTCAAACGCTTCGTAGACAGAGACCATTCGTTTGGAACGGGCCCATCGTAAAGTTCTTGACCCAACCACACCGGAAGCAACGAGCAATTTCTCCGTCGCTTGCACAATGCCGGGTGGGGAAGGAATTTATCCATCCCCGGTTTGGCTCCCAAGGTAAGCATGTTCATGGCAACCTTGTATGCAGTCCTACTTGGTTTGTCTTTTTGCATGGAATCCCTTTGGAACAGAACAGCCGCTGTTGTTCAAGGTCCGTTCTAGCTTTAACCGTCAGCATGTTCGTTGTTGGGAATTGGTGGTATGTCTCTCCATTTTGATTGAAATTTCCATGTCTCTAAATTTTTAATCTCAAATTACTACTTATGAGATTGATTAATGATTGTGGGACACTATGTTCAATAGCCAGGTCATTCCATTGTGAAACGTGCTCTGTAATGTCCTCAATGATATGATCAATTTTTCGCTTGGTAAATATGGGGCTTATTCTTTTCAAACTATAAAAATCATCACGGGTAAATTCATCTCTTTTTCCATTAAGTTTCATCCAATGACTGCTTACCCATGGACTCCCCGGTTTGTTTGTAGCTGTATGCTAAATCGTAGGCAGGAGCCAATTGCCATTTGTGTTGACTATCAAGCATATATCCAAAATTTTTAGAATGATCGTCATGATTGCGGGCAATAATATTAAACACCATTCGTTTAAATAGTTGTATGGCATCATTCTGAGTTAATTTAAGCTCTCTTGCAAGTGAAAACAATTCTTCATATGAGTATGAACCACCCATCTTGTAATCTACATGTGCAATTCCGTTTAAGGTTTGTACATGGAGCTTTTGATTGCCTTTCCGGTCAAACCGCTGAGTAATAAAATGACGTCTATTCCCTTCATTCAGTAATCGGCAGGGCATCATGTCTATCCCGCAGGCTTTAGCCATAAGGTGATAAACATACTCCATTGTGCCATACCCCAATGGATCTCCAAATGTTTCATTGTCTTTGTGAGTTGCACTGACACCATCAAACTTCATAACGAAATGAGTAAATCCTTCAGGTGCATTGGCTTGCCCTGACCTTACCTGGGTAAAGTCACTATTAAATGCAAGTACTGCTTTAGCCCTGGCACCACCAGCAATCATACCCACAGAGAATAGAGCCATCATTGCCTCTTTATCTTCCTGTCCTTGCGACCCAATTGTTACCTGGAATTTTTTGCGTTTATTTAAAATTTCTTGGGCGATGGAAATCAAAGGCTGAATTTCAATTTGTTGGGATCTATTCAGGTTTTTTCGTTGGATTGCCGGAGAATAGGTTAATGCCCCCATACCACGCTTTCCCGTATATTGAAGACGCTGCAATGGGGTGATGTCTGATGGCAATTTACCTTGACTCGCTATCCAGGCATTCATCACGGCATTACCAAAATAATCAGGCAACGAATCTGCTATCATTCCAGGCAATCCTTTGAATGTTGCGTTAGTGTTTTCTGGAAATGAATAAATCGTTTTTGATAAAGGCATTTTTATAGGTGACAGCTCAATACCGGACTTAATAAAACGAGACTCAAATTCAAATGCGCCAACACCTGTTTCGGTATTAAAACTGACGGCACCGGCATCCTGCTCGTTATATTTTACTTTGACGACTTCGATTACCATAATGAATTATTTTTTTGAATTTGCCTTTTTTCCGTTTGAGCTCTCGAAGCGCGTTGCCGCTTTTTCCCCCTTAGTTTAGCCAAATTGTAAAGGGGGAAGACTTCCTGTATGGTGGATTTTAAAATTTCCATGGCCCTAACTCTTGAAATCTTCATGATCTATTCCTAAAAGATTTTTTCATTCGTTTTAAGAGCATGTAACTAAGAGCACACATACAAGCAAAAATGCTCAAAATTACCATACACCATTTTGCAGCAGTGGTGATACCGGCCAGACGGTTTAAAAGCGGCCAGGTTTCTGGGAAACTGAGCATGACAATTGATATGATCAAGTTTTCAAGAGTATCAAAAAATAGTGGAACCAAGGGAATCAGGTTGAGCTGTTGAAGCCGGCTGTCACGAGGAAGGCTGATCGTATTGGCATAGCTTATGACAAGACAAAGAAATCCGGCATAAACAAGGGACCAGCCAATATCATGGGTAATCCGTGTTCTCACATAGGCATGACGTCCATCTTCGCCGTATTCTTTAGCAAATGCCAGAAGCGTTTCCGCATCATAATAAAAGAGCCTGTCAGGCGAGCCCAGTCCTGATGATATCGCATCCATGATCTGGGCCATGTCAGGAAGGATAAAAAAAACGAAGATCAGAAAAATAAGAAACGAGACGAATAAAACCGGGATCGTGGATATCCGGCACAGGTACCGGGAAATTTTTGTGAACATGCGGACTCCTTTTGGGTAAACCAAATGACATGATTCGTATGTCCCGCCCACTGGGTTCCATCTATGGGCCGGTTTTTGAATAGGTTTGATCCAGCCGGATATCAGGTCAACATGGAAACCAGGGCCAGAGCCCATATCACACCGGCCAGCACAAGGCAGATGAAAACAGCTGCACTGCCCATGTCCTTTGCCCGGCCGGCAAGCTCATGAAAGCCCGGGGATGCCATATCTACAACAGCTTCAATAGCAGAGTTGAGCAGCTCCACTATCAAAACCTGAGCCGAGGCAAAAAAGAGCACCCCCTTCCATAACAGGGATAGCGGCAGGAAAAAGAGCACCACACAAAGCACGGCCACAAGCATAGTTTCCTGCCGAAAGGCGGCCTCGTGGGCCAATGCGTGGCCCAGCCCTTTGCGCGTATATAAAAAAGCGGCCCATATTCTTGTTAAACCGGTTTTTGGAGCAGGTTTTTGATTCATAGTATTCTGCCTATCAATTATGCGGATTACTGTAAAGTCCCGAGGCAAAATTATATGTGAGAATCCTGTTGTATAAAATCTGTCATCTTTTTTATCCATTGAATTTATGATATTCTAACTTTTTGAAATTGCTTTATTTGTTTAAAAAGGATTGAACATGAGAAAAGAAAATATTCTGGTGGGGATATTGGTGGTGCTGGTGCTGGGTGGAATATATTTATACAGTCGGCCTGGGGCGAATTTGGGTGCCCAGGTACCCCAGGTAAACATTGAATCGCCTGCTGCTGAAGATCAAGCCCCGCAAAATTTATCAATGGCAGCGTCCAAAACTATTTCCTGGAATGATTACACTCCGGGCATGGCACTGGCCGAGAAACAGGGTAAAAGCATTTTTCTTTATTTCCATGCGCCCTGGTGCGGATACTGCGTTAAATTAAAAAAGGAAACCTTCACGGATGACCGAATCAAAGCCTACCTGAACGACCATTTTGTCAGTATTGGCGTGGATACGGATAAACGACAGAAATTGGCCCAGCAATGGGGGGTTCGGGGGCTTCCAACCCTCTGGTTCCTGGACGCGGACGGAAAAAAAATTAATAATCTGCCCGGATTTGTTGATGCAGATCAGTTGCTCTCAATTTTGCAGTATATTCACACCCAAAGTTACAAAACCATGAATTTTCAGGAGTATGTCCAACAAAAAAAATCTTGATCCAATTTTATAATTGAGTTCCTGCTTGAATCTCTGATGCGATTTATGATAGCGCAAAGGTCGTTTTGATTTGTTTTTTATTTTAGGAGAATTAAAGATGATGCGGATCGGCATTATTGGCGGGTCAGGACTGGATGACCCTGATATTTTAGAAAATTGTGAAACAATTGAGGTAGATACCCCCTATGGTAGGCCTTCATCAGATATCATGGCCGGTCTGATCAACGACACCGAGGTACTGATTCTGGCAAGACACGGCCGCAAGCACCAGTACAGCCCCACCCAGGTGAACAACCGGGCAAATATATATGCCCTGAAACAGGCCGGTGCCACTCATATCCTTGCCACAACCGCCTGCGGCAGCCTGAGGCAGGAAATTGACCGGGGGCATTTTGTGATCCTGGATCAGTTCATTGATTTTACCCGGTTTCGTAAAAATACCTTTACCGACTCTTTTGAACAAGGCGTGGCTCATACGGCCATGGCCCATCCCTTTGATGCGTCCCTGCGTAATGTGCTGTACCGATCGGCCATTGATCTGGGACTGAACGTCCATGATAAAGGATGCGTGGTTACCATTGAAGGCCCCCGGTTTTCAACCGTGGCGGAATCAAATATGTTCAGGCTGTGGGGCGCGGATGTCATCAATATGTCCACGGCACCCGAGGCCATGCTGGCCAATGAGGCGGGCATCCCTTATGCCGCCGTGGCCATGGCCACCGATTATGACTGCTGGAAGCAGGATGAAGCCCCGGTCACCTGGGATGACATTTTATCGGTGTTCAACAAGAATGCCGATAATGTCAAACAATTGTTCATTAAGGCTGTTTCACAAATAACCGCCATGGGCTAAGCTGGTCTATCCATATCCTGGCTTAACTCAAAAAAGCATGAAGGACATTTAACAACTTATTGGGATTTGTATATAGGAGAAACAACAGAAAATGGATTTAAAGCAGAACATCAGAAGCATTCCGAACTGGCCTATAGAAGGTGTTGTTTTCAGGGACGTGACCACATTAATGCAGGACCCCGTAGCATTCAGATATTCTTGTGATATCCTTTACGATCGCTATAAGGACAAGAATCTTGACAAGATGATCGGCATTGATGCCAGAGGCTTTGTGTTTGGTGCTGTGGTGGCCTATCGCCTTGGTGTCGGTTTTGTCCCGGTGCGTAAAAAAGGAAAGCTGCCCCACAAGACCATTGCGCAAAGCTACAGCCTTGAATATGGCGAAGACACCCTTGAGATGCATGAGGATGCCGTTACCCCTGGCGAAAAAGTAGTCATTGTGGACGATCTCATTGCAACCGGCGGCACTGTGGGTGCCACGGTAAAACTGGTAAAGCAGCTGGGGGCTGATCTGCTGGAATGTGCCTTTGTTGTAGAATTGCCTGATCTTAAGGGCCGGGATCAGATTCCCGATTGTCCTGTGTTTAGTATTACTGAGTTTGGCGGAGTATAATTAGTGTTTGAACGAAAAGTCACCCACCTGCGGCGTTGCAGAAAAATTTGCAATCCTCACATACTTGAGTATGCTCCGGTTACAAATTTTTCTGCGCCTTGCATCTGGGCAACTTTTCGTCCAAACACGGGTTTCCGTTCAGGCACTAAATTAAATATAAAGGAACAGAAGGGAGGGAGAAAATTCATGAAAATTAATCTTATTTATTCAAGTTTACAGGTGACCGCTTCCCTGCTTCTTGTGTTTCTTTTGATTCCGGCAGGATGCGGGCTTAACACGGCCGGACATATGAGGCACAGCCCGGTACTTATGGAACAGTACCGGGAAAAGCTGCTTCCTGAAGAGTTATCCTATTTTTACTGCGGCCGGGAAAATCTGCCCTATGCTGTAGTGGGTATTGACCCGGCCTATACGTTTGAAACAAAATCCTGGTTTCCCATTAAACCCGGGCCGGAGCTTTATCGTAAGATCGATAATTTAAGTAATCTGGAGCCCGACCAGGACAGAATGTATGCCAGGGCCATTATTGGTCCGGCAGGCAACACCATAGGAATGTGGTTCTCCTTTTATCATTCCACAGGTGTCATTGTGGATGATACAAATCACAGTATTCAGGTGTACAACCCTTATAAGCCTGAATCCAGGCGCCATTCTTTCTGAATATTACAACTCGATGATCAAGTTTTTAGGGAATTTGTTCAAATTCAAGGCGGAAACAATTTTTAACCGGAGGAATATACAACATATTTTGAGGATTAAAAATTTTTTTCCAACGCCGAAGTTGGGCAAATTAACAAAAACTTGATCATCGAGTAAAGGCTTGGGAATAGTGCCATGTTTAATCTGATCAAAAGCAACCGCATGGAAAATCTGGCCCAGGCCCTTTGCACCGTAATCGGCGAGGACCCCGGCAATCCTATTTCACCCGAATTCATCGGCATCCAGTCCCGGGGCATGAAACAATGGCTCTCCCAGGTGATCGCCCGTCACTTTGGGATATGCGCCAATGTACGCTTTATGTTTCCCCGGCAGATGCTTGAATATATCCGGGAGCACAGCTGCGAAAGCCAGGGGGCAGGCCTTACAGAATCGGGTTTGCTGAACCGGGACATGATGGCCTGGGCTGTTCTGGACGCATTGATGGCCAGGGGAGCGGAACCGGACCGGGCAGACAAGAGCCTTTGGGGGCCTGAAACATACCTCCAACATGACGACACCGGCACCAAGGCCATGGCGTTAAGTCGCAGGATTGCAATCGTTCTGGACGATTACCAGGTATATCGTCCGGATATGCTGGCGGCCTGGGGCAGGGGAGAAAACCAAGAATGTGAAGACCCCCATGCCTTATGGCAGGCTGATTTGTGGCAGGGCTTGATCAAAAAAGGCATGTCCCTGTCCGACCAGATGCAGGCCTGTGTTGCCGCACTTGAATCCGGTGCCGTCAATGCAATGGCATTACCCCGGCGCATATCCCTTTTCGGTATTTCTGCCATACCCCCGTTTTTTTTAGATCTTTTTAATCGGTTGGGCCGGAACATGGATGTTTTTCTGTTCCTGCTCATGCCGACCTATCAGTTCTTTTTTGATCTGCCTTCACCCCGGCAACAGGAAAAGGCCGCATTGAAAAATAAGGCCCTTTCAGAGCTGCCGGAAGAGGGCAATCCCCTGCTTGGTGCATTAGGGCAGAGCAGCCGGGAGACCCAGGGGCTTCTGGAAAATTTTGACTATGACGAGCCCATGGGCGATCTTTTTGCTGACCCGGTTGAACCGGGCGCTACCGATATGCTCAGGGTGATCCAGTCCGATATTCTGAACCTTGTCTGGCGGGGCAAGGGCAGGGCGGATGCCCCCATGGCCGTTTCCCCCGGCGATAATTCCCTGGCTGTCCATGCCTGCCATTCACCCATGCGCGAAGCCCAGGTGTTAAAGGATCTGATTCTGGATGCCTTCAATAATGATCCCGGTCTTTGCCCCCATGATGTGGTGGTGATGATGCCCGACATTGAGGCCTATGCCCCTTTTCTCGAGGCCGTATTTTCCCAGTCGCCGACACTGCCCTTTAGCGTGTCGGACCGTCGCCGCCGTTCTGAATCCTTAACTCTTTCGGCCTTTTCAAATATTCTTGACATGAAAGAGACACGTTTTGAAAAATCAAAAATCATGGGACTTTTATCCTGCCCTGTCATTGCGGATAAATTCGGCCTGACCATGGGAGACCAGGAGCTTGTTTCCGCCCTGTTTGACGCTGCCGGGATTTTGTGGGGCAAGGACGGTGCCCATCGCCAAAAGATTCTGGGGCAACCCTATGAACATAACTCCTGGGCCTTTGGCCTGAATCGGCTCATGGCAGGGTTTGCCCTGCCCGAAGCAAGTACCGTGTTTGTCAATGATGTGCTTCCCTGTGACGGGATTGAAGGACTTGAAGGGGAAATTTTAGGAAAATGCGCCCATTTTATTCATTCGTTGTTCAAGGCCCTGGAATTGATGGATTCCCCCGGCACGGTCCGGGAGTGGGCCACCCGGTTCCGGACCATTATTGCGGACATGCTGGCAAAGGATCTTGGGAATGACGGGGATATGGCGGTGCTGCTCAATGCCCTGGATGATATGGAAAAAGAGGCTGACCAGGCCGGATTTGAACGACAGATCTCTTTTTCCGCCGTTCGCCTGGCCCTGACCGCCAAGCTTGATGTGAACATTTCCCAGGGCAGTTTCCTCGCCGGGGGGATCACGTTCTGTAATCTTATGCCCATGCGCAGCATCCCGTTCAAGCTTGTCTGCCTGATGGGAATGGATGCCCAAAGTTTTCCCAGGACAGGCAGTTCCCCCGGCTTCGACCTGATCCGCCAAAATCCCAGGCTCGGAGACAAACAGGAACGCCTGGAGGATTGTGAGCTTTTTCTGGAGGCGCTGCTGTGCGCACGTCTTCGGCTCATCATTACCTATACCGGTATGCACATCAGTGACAACTCTCCTGTTCCCGTTGCCTCTCCTGTGGCGGAGCTGGTTGATACCGTTGAGAACAGCTTTGTCTTTCCCCAGGGGTTCCAATGGCAGTTTACCCATCCGTTGCACCCGTTCAGTCCGGTCTATTTTTCAAATGCCGGCGCGCCCGGATATTTTTCCTATTCAAATGCCCGGTGCCGGATTTGCAACAGCCGGCGCACCCGCAACAATGGACATGGAGATAGCGCCGGGGCGCCTATGTTTTGCTTCCGGGATTCCGAGGGTGACAACGCCCTGCAACAAAAGGCGTCAGAAGAGATTCCAATGATTGCACTTGCCGATCTCATTGCGTTTTTCAGACATCCTGTCCGCTATTATGTCACCGCTACCCTGGGCGTGATCTATCCGGAACCGGGGCAGGAGACCGATGAACGCGAACCTTTCAGACTGTCCGGACTGTCCCTTTATCAGCTGGGTTCCCTGGCGGTTGAAAACCGCGAGAAACTGGATCTTTACCCCATAGTAAAGGCCCAAGGCCGGCTGCCCTTTGGAAAAAAAGGAGAACAGGAATGGAGCAGGCTCAATGATCTGGCAGAGCCGGTAAAGCATCTGGCCCAAAATGAACTCCCTGACGAGGACCCCTGCACACTTGACCTGTATTTACAAACAGATGTTTGCTGCATCACAGGCCGGGTGAGCGATGTGTATAAACAGGGCCGGGCCGTGGCAGGTTTTGGTAGGTTGAATCCGTCCCGGCTGCTGACCCAGTGGATCATACACCTGGCGTATTCGTGTGTTGATGACCATCCCGGCACCACCGTGATGGTGGGGCAGGACCCCAAGGGCCGCAATCCTGCGGTGAAATTTGAATTTTCTGCGATTGAAGAAAAGACCCGGGCCCAGGCGTTGCTCCTGGATCTGGCCGGAGATTACCTGGCCGGAAAGGCAAGGGTTTTCCCCTTTTTTGCTGATCTTTGTTTCCAGCTGGTTTTGGATCTATCCTCACGGGATTATGACCTGTCAGCACCATCCCTGGCAAAGGCCTTAAATAAATGTGCCGGTTTGTGGCGCAATAATTTTAGTTCAACCGGGGAAAGTTTTAATCGCTACACAACCCTTGTTTTCGGCCAGGACAACCCCTTTGCAGATCCGTTGGCCCTTGAACATTTCGGGGTGCTGGATGCAGGCCTTGCCGTGTACAGGCCCATGCTGGAGCATTTAACATCATGAACAAACCTGCCTTGCCGTTGCCCCTTGACCCCTTTGCCCTGGATCTTGAAAAAATCAGTCTGATCGAAGCCAGTGCCGGAACGGGAAAAACATATACCATCACCACTCTGTTTGTCCGGCTGGTGGCCATGGGATATAAGGTGGAATCCATCCTGGTGGTGACATTTACCGAGGCGGCGGCTGCAGAGTTGAAATTAAGAATCCGCAAGCGTCTGGTTCACTGTCTGATGGTTCTTTCCGGCCAGGAAAGTGACGAATATGCAGCGGACGATCTTACTGATTTTCTGCAAAAACAAAGCGATGCGGATCAAATCCGTCGCCTGCTTCGTCTTGCGGTGACCTGTTTTGACCAGGCCGCCATTATGACCATTCACTCTTTTTGCTTTTCCGTGCTCAGGGAAAATGCCTTTGAAAGCAATGCCCATTTTGACATCGAGCTGATGACGGATAACCGGAACTTTGTTGACCAGGTGGTCCGGGATTTTTTTTCAGGCCGCATCAATCATCTGGATCCATTGTTTTTATCTTTTCTGGACCGGAACAATATTACCCCGGACACCTTTGCCAAGGGTCTTGTCCAGGCCGCGTCCCGGCCGGAAATCAGGGTGGTGCCGGAACCACCTGAGTTCCAAGAGACCCAATTTCAAAAGGACCAGGATGATTACAAAGAAACCGTCACGTCGGCAGCAAACATTTTGAACCGGGAACTGGAAGACATCCGGGACCTGATCCAGAACCATGACGGCATAGATAAACGAAGTTATAATAAAAAAAATCTGTCCAACTGGCTGGGAGCCTGTCAAACGAAATTTGAACAACACCCCGGCACGGATCTGCTGTTTGATATGAGTGAAAAGGGCGATGCCCTGTATAAATTTACCCGGACCCGGCTGGCAGAAAAGACAAAGGCCGGCCATACCCCGCCGACCCATGTTTTTTTTGACCTTTGCGACCACCTGCTTGACCTGTCCCAATCCATGGCGGCCAATCTTATTGCATTACAATATCTGTTTCTTGATGATTATGCCACTGCCCTGGCGACCATGAAGCAGGGGCAGGGCGCCTGTTTTTTTGATGACCTGATCAATGATCTTGCCGCCGCTCTGGACGGGCCGGGCGGCCATGCGTTGAAAACGGCTGTGAGAAAACGCTTCCATGCCTGCCTCATTGATGAGTTCCAGGACACGGACCCGGGCCAGTACAAAATTTTTTCCATCCTGTTCACGGATCCGGGCACGGCTTTTTTCATGATCGGCGATCCCAAACAGGCCATCTACGGTTTCAGGGGCGGTGATATTTTTACCTATATGACAGCGTCCAATGCCTGCGACCAAAGCTTTACCCTGACAAAAAATTACCGCTCCGCACCGGCCATGGTCCGGGCCGTGAATACCATTTTTTCATCAACGGAAAATCCCTTCGGGTTTGAACTCATTCCTTTTTTGCCTGTGGGAACACCTGAGACAGCGGTTGACCGGTTGGTCTGCAACAGTATCCCTGTCCCGCCGGCAACCTTTCTGGTTATGGACACAGAAGGGTTACCCAGCAACAAAAACGGTGTAATCAATAAATCCGATGCCCAGGATCTCATATTGGACATTCTTGCAACGGATATGCTTTCCATTTTAAAGAATCCCGATATTTGTCTGCTGGACAAAGACACACCGGGCGATAACGGCGGGGAAACCCCTGTGACGCCGGGGGATATGGCCGTGCTGGTGCGCACCAATGTCCAGGCCGAGGCAGTGCAAAAGGCCCTTGTTAAACGCGGTATCCCCTGCTTTTTATCCAAAACCGGGTCGGTGTTCGATTCCATCCAGGCCCAGGAACTTTATGACATCCTTTGCGCCGTGGATCGCCCCGGAGATATGGGCTTGATCAAGGCAGCTTTGGTATCTTCGGTGTACCATGCTGATGAGGCGTTTTTAAGGCGTATGAATACCGACGACACCCTTGCAGGTACCTGGCAGGACCGGTTTGCAGGCTACCGGCGGATCTGGGAGGAACGAGGCTTTGTTCCCATGATTACCGCCCTGTTGTACCAGGAGGATGCCCAGCCTTGCCCTTGTGTCCATATGGATGAACGGGGCCTCACCAATGTGTTTCATTTAAAAGAACTTCTGGCCCAGGCCGCCATGGCCCTGGGTAAAGAGACGCCGTCTAAGATTGCCCTGTTGATTGAATGGTTTCGAAAACAGCTGTTTGAACAGACCCGGCAGGCAACCGCCGATGAACTACGCCTGGAAAGTGATGCCCGGGCCGTGGCCATTGTCACCATTCATAAAAGCAAGGGACTTGAATATCCCATTGTCTTTCTGCCTTTTTTGTGGCACGCCCGCACCGTCAAGGCTACCAATGCCCCTGTTTTATTCCACGACCCGGACGACAATCATGCCCTGGTGATGGATCTGGGCTCGGAAGACAGGGAACGGGCCATAAAGCTGAACCGAAACGAAGTCGCTGCTGAAGATATGCGTCTGCTCTACGTGGCCCTGACCCGGGCGTCGTCAGGTGTAAGGATATACTGGGGTGATTTTGCAGGCATTGAAGGCTCGGCGCTGGGACAACTTTTGCACCCCGGCGGTTCAGGCAAAGACCAATCCCTGTTTGCTGACCTTGAACGATTGTGTGCAACGTCGGACAAAAGCATTGAAGCCGTTATGCTGCAACCTGATACGTTGCCCGATGGCATCTTTGATGCTCAAACGGTTCAGGATAGTGATTTTACCCCAAAAACCATGACCCGGAAAGTTGCCCCTGCATGGCGGATATCAAGCTATTCCGCCCTTGCTGCAGGGCACATCCATGATCCCGTGCAGGACGGGCAAAAGGAGAGGCAGGAACCCAATCCCGATATTTTTTTGACGGATGCTGCCCCTGACATGGATATTGTTCCCCTGTCCACCTTTCCCAAAGGCCCGGGGGCAGGCGATTTTTTCCACAAAGTGTTTGAAGAAATTGATTTTTGCGATCCTGCCGCCATTGAACCGTCTGTTATCAGCAATCTTGACCGGTTTGGATTTGCCATGCCAAAAGCTGTTCCGGATATCTGCGATGCTCTCAAGGGGGTTTTATCCGCTCCCCTTGATACAGGGCAGGGTCATTGTTTTTCCCTGGCTCAGATTACATTGGCCCAGCGGCTGGTGGAGATGGAGTTTAATATGACCCTGGACCGGTTTAACCCGTCAGCCCTTGGCAAGTTGTTTGAAAGGGTTGAAAAAGATGAAAAAATTGCCGGTTACAGCGCCAGGATATCATCCATGCAGGTGTCCGGGTTTAAAGGGTTTTTAAAAGGGTTTATAGATCTTGTGGTCTGCCATGAAAATCAATGGTATATCCTGGATTACAAGTCCAATTACCTGGGGCCTTGTTTTAGTGATTATAACCCTGCAGCGCTGACGGCGGCCATGATCAGCCACGATTATATCCTGCAATATTATCTTTACCTTGCCGCTTTAGACAGGTATTTAAGGTTACGTTTAAAAGATTATAATTATGCGGATCATTTTGGCGGCGTCTTTTACCTGTTTATCCGGGGGATGGCCGGGGACAAGAACACCGGGATCTATTTTCACAGGCCCGGCAATGAAGTTATAAAACAGTTGAGAACAATTTTATCGTAAATATCAGGAGGAACAATGACCTTTTTGTTGAATTTGCTTTGGTTTGTACTTGGCGGGGGATGGGCTGCAGGCCTTTTATGGATTCTTACAGGCTGTATTCTGATGCTCACGGTTGTGGGCATTCCCTTTGGCTGGGCTGCGTTTAGAATTGCAGGATTTGCCGCCTTTCCCTATGGCAAGACACTTGTGGATGCCAGGGCCGTGGGCGAAGAGGTGATAACCGGTACGACCCTGGCGAATATTTTGTGGATTATCTTTGCGGGTATATGGCTGGCCATCTCTCACATCTCAGCCGGGATAGCCCTTTGTCTGACCATTATCGGCATCCCCTTTGGATTCGCCCATTTCCGGCTGGCCGCCGTATGCTTTGCGCCCTTGGGGACGCGTACGGTTTCGATTTGATACATAATGTCGGCGGTTTTTCGGCAAATGATTGGAAACTATTGATACCAAATTCGGGGACACGATTTATAAATATTAACAATACAAACGGAGGCCATTTTTTATGCAAAAAAGTATCTTTTTTGGGACCGCGTATGCTCAAAAGTTGTTAAAATCGGTTAAGGCAGGTTCAAGTTTCATACTTGTACTTGCCATGATTTTTTGTTCGATTCACAGTGCACTTGCCGCTGAAGGCGGCGGTTCTGCCTATTTGGGCGGCAATGAGGATTTCATGGCCGGGGCCTTGCCCGGCCCGGGGTTTTATCCCATTGTTTACGCGTTTCATTATACTGCAGATGAATTAATGGACGGCAACGGCGACAAAGTGCCTGTGGATTTTGATCTTGATGTTACCGGAACGGCTTTCCGTTTTATTTATGTCTCTGATATGACCCTGTTCGGGGCCAGCGTTGCCTGGCACACCATCATACCTGTTGTTAATTCCGACGTTGAGATTGTTCCGGCAGGTGTTGATGCATCCACAACCGGACTTGGCGATATTGTAGTCTCCCCAATGATCCTGGGCTGGCACCTGAGCAAGAATTTTCATCTTATAGGCGCAATGGATGTTTGGCTTCCTGTGGGGGAATATGATGTCGATGATGCGGCCAGTATCGGCCGAAACTACTGGACTGTGGCACCTATTATTGCTCCGACCTACATCAGTAACACGGGGTTTGAAATTTCGGCAAAACTGCAGTATTTGATCAACTTTGAGAATTCAGACACCGATTACACCACAGGACATGAATTTATCTGTGATTACACCGTTGGACAGCACTTAGGCAACTGGATGTTCGGCCTTAACGGTATGCTCTATCTTCAGGCCACGGATGACGAAGATTCGGGAGGCGATATAGGTAATAAGGGCAAGGCATTTTCCATTGGTCCCGCTATCCAGTACAACTATAAAAATATGTTTTTTAACGCAAAGGTACAGTTTGACACCAACGTTGAAAATAGACCTAAAGGCGAAAAGTTTTGGTTTAAATTCATGTATGCTTTCTAAAAGTTTCTTATTTAAAGGTAAGCCCTGATATGGAAAAATTACGCCAGTCCCTTCGCTCCAACGTCAAACTCATGAAGTCCGAGATTACCCGCTATGCGTTGTTCGGCACCCTCATAGCCTTTGGCGCTGTTATCCTGGCCACTGCCATCAATGCCTATCTCCAGTCAGGGCAAATTACCATTGGAACTCTGATCAAGGCACAGCAGACCAACGTCACCCTCTGGTTCATGGATGCCATGCCTTTTATATTTGCCTTCTGGGGCCAGTACACCAGCACGATCATGGCCTATGAGGCAGGCTCCATGGTCATGGAACAGACCGCGGACCTGCGGGATCTCACCGTTGAGCTTGAACACAAAGCGGTACATGAAGCCACCCACGATTCCCTCACCGGCCTGCCCAACCGGGTGCTGCTTTACGACAGGCTGAACCATGCCATCCAGACGGCATCCAGGCATAAAACCGGCCTGGTGATGATGATCCTGGATATTGACGAATTCAAGCAGATTAATGAAACCCTGGGCCATTACAGCGGAGACCAGCTCCTGCGCCAGGTGGTTTCCCGGCTCCAGGTCATCGTAAGAAAATCCGACACCCTTGCCAGGGTTGGTGGTGATGAATTCGCCATTCTTCTGGATATGAACGCCCACAAAGACATGGTGCTCAATATGGTCAAAAAACTGCAGAAAATATTTATAGAACCCTTTTCCATAGAAGGGCTTGACCTGGAGGTAATGTCCAGTATCGGCATCGCATATTTCCCGGATCACGGCAGAGATGCTGATACCATCATGCAACGGGCAAACCTGGCCCTGGTCAGTGCCAAGCAGAACACCAAAAAATTTGCCGTATACAATGAAGATATGGACAAGAGCAGCCCAAGACGCATTACCATGATGGGAGAACTGCGACACGCCATCGATACCAGTGAGCTGCTGGTCCATTACCAGCCAAAAGTCAATCTGGCCCAGGCCCGGGTCAGCAGTGTAGAAGCCCTGGTCCGCTGGCAGCACCCCGAGCACGGATTTCTGTCACCGGACGAATTTATCCCCATGGCCGAGCGGACCGGGCTGATTCGGCCCCTGACTATCTGGGTATTAAATACAGCCCTCAACCAAGGGGAACAATGGCATAAAAAAGGACTGAAAATGGGTGTAGCCGTCAACCTGAGTCCTGCCGCTCTTCTGGATACGGAACTGCCGAATATCCTAGTGGGCATGCTTTCCCTCTATGAAATCCCAGCCAGGTACATTACCCTTGAAGTCACCGAGGGTTCCATGATCAAAGACCCGGATCTGGCCCTGCAAATTCTTAGCCGGCTGGCGGAAATGGGCATCAATATCTCCATTGACGATTTCGGTACTGGATATTCGTCCCTGGCTTATTTGAAAAAACTGCCGGCAAAGGAATTAAAAATAGATAAATCATTTGTTCTCGACATGCTGGAAAGTGAGAGTGATGCCGTTATTGTCAAGTCCATCATCGATCTGGGCCATAACCTGAGCATGAAGGTGGTGGCTGAAGGGGTTGAAAATAAAGAGACCGCCGTGAAACTGAAAGCACTGGGATGCGATATCCTCCAAGGATTTTATTTTTCTAAACCCCTGGACCATGAGACCCTGATCCAATGGCTGGACAAAAAACGGAAGCCCAAATGATTATTTTACCGGTAACCGGCTATAATCTTTTTGATTCAGAGGACGTAATATAGAGAGGAGGCAACTATGACTATTGACTGGGCTTATATGAGAAACGGCTGAGTATCGTGCAAAAAAGCTCAACAGGTATTTGAGCAAAAAAAAATAAGCATTGCCGATAAAACAGATGCAAGAAAGGAAAAAATAGATTCAGATCAGGCATGGAGCATCCTGGCATCTGCCAGGCGGATTCATATTGGTAAAGGTAAAAAAATCATTTCCTTTGAACCGACACCGGATAACAAAGAAGAAATTCTGAAAGCGGCCATGGGAAGAAGCGGGAATTTAAGGGCGCCCACCCTGAAAATTAAAAAAGACATCTACATCGGATTTAACGAGACCCTGTACGACAGCATTTAAACTTCGCATAAAAGAGTGGGAAAATAGGGGCTGACCATTTTTTTTAGCTTCAAAATTTCGGTTTGTCCCTTATTTTTAAAAAATAAGGGAATTGGGTTCATTCTCATGTGATTGCACCCGGATGTGGCGTTCGGGTAAGAGATGATGGCCGGCATAACAAGACTACACTCAGAATGTTTACGTGCGTTGACCCTGTCCGTTTTATTTCATTGCAATTTCTACACAGTCATGTATACTACTCTTTAATATTTAGATAGAATCAAATTTTCCTTCAAGGGTTTTTCCGTTAACCTCGTTGTTTCACAAAACATCGTTTGTTACCGCTGAAGTTTCTGCTGATTCAATAAACAGGAGAAACGATGATGACATTTTATAGTCTAAACCCTTAGGACCGAGGATTTAATAATTTCCGAATATGATCTCATGCATCTCCTCTCCTGCTTTAGTGTACATACACAAAAACAGAATTTCAAATTTTCGGAATATTAAAAAATATACAGATAGGGCTTCTGGACAGACTATAGATTCAGTATTCATATTCGATTATGACGATACAAACGTACTCTTCAGAGAGAGAGACGCGCAAATGCGTGATTTTTATTCCCGCCAAACATTTAAATCCGAGGCAGGCAAAAAAAATTATGATGTTATTAAATCCGCGTTCCTTATCATGTCTTGGCAGCTATTAGGTCGTGCGGTGATCTACCGATTGTTTTTGGTGCCATGAGTATATCAATTCGATCATTTCCCATAAAACTAAATAAAAGAATAATAAACGGATTCTAATGAATCCGCAGATCTTTCAATCAGGAAAATCACCAGAAAGATCATTACGGAATACATAGGAGTATTAATGAGTTTTAAAAATTTTAAGTTTGACCCTAAGATAGACGCCGGCATCACTGCCTGCAATTATACACTTCCCACCCCGATTCAGAAAGAGGCTATTCCTCCAATACTCGAAGGTAGAGATATCCTTGGCCTGGCCCAGACCGGGACGGGGAAGACGGCAGCTTTTGTACTGCCCCTTCTTCAGCGACTGCTGAATGGTCCTCGAAAAAAAGTGCGGGCGTTGATCGTAGCACCCACAAGGGAATTGGCAGAACAGATTCATGCAGATATCACCAAGCTGGCACAAAAAACCGGTTTACGAAGTATTTCCATCTATGGTGGTGTGGGCAAGCACCCCCAGGTCAGAGCAATCCGAAGTGGCGTGGAAATTCTTGTTGCCTGCCCGGGTCGATTGCTGGACCTTCTTAATGATCGGTCTTTTTCTTTGAAAGCTGTTGAAACGTTGATCCTTGATGAGGCAGACCATATGTTTGACAAAGGATTTCTACCTGATATCCGCAGGATTATCAAGCAGCTACCCACGAAACGTCAATCCCTGGTTTTTTCTGCTACCATGCCTCAAGAAATTCGTCACTTGGCGGAAAATATATTGATAAATCCGGTAACGGTACAAATTAATCATACACAGCCGAAGCTCGCAATTTCGCATGTTCTGTTTCAAGTTGCAAAAGAACAGAAGACCTCTTTGCTTAAGACCATTATTAAAGAAGAGGAAATGAAGAGTACGCTGGTTTTTACCCGAACCAAACACAAGGCAAAAAGTTTGGCCCTCGTATTACAAAAAGCGGGTTATAGAGCAGCTTCAATTCAAGGCAATCTTTCCCAGCTGAAACGGCAGGAGGCCTTGAACGGTTTTAAAAACGGTAAATTCAAGATCCTGGTGGCCACCGATATTGCTGCCCGGGGAATTGATGTGAAGGGGATTTCCCATGTCATCAACTATGATGTACCGGATACACCCGAAACGTATACCCACCGTACAGGACGTACCGGACGGGCGGAACGAACGGGTCAGGCCTTTATTTTTGCCGGTCAGGAAGACACCAAAATAATTTCACGCATAGAGCACAATCTGGGAAAAAAGATGCGTCGCCAAGTCACCCCGGGTTTTCCCTGGGACCCTAACGCGACTGTGGTTGAACAAAAAAGGAAACACGCTTCACGACCAAATCCGAGAGGAAAGAAACCGTCTTCAGGCGCAGCTGGGCGGGGTAGAAACCAGCACAGCGGTGTTTTTTCTTTGGCAAACAACAGAAGCAGGACAGCTCGTCCATAACAGATTTGTCTGGATACCCAGACTACCCGTCGACGCATCAAATTATGCGTCGAAAATATAATAAAGTGGTTCCATTAAAGGGACTGATTACAAAGGAGTAATACAAGATGGCTGAAGGAACAGTAAAATGGTTTAATGATGCAAAAGGTTTTGGTTTTATCGAACAAGATGGCGGCAAAGATTTATTTGTTCACCACACCGCAATTCAATCCGAGGGATTCAAATCCTTAGCAGAAGGTGCTCGGGTAACCTTTGATGTTGTTGAGGGTCCTAAAGGGCCTGCAGCAGAGAATGTTGTCCAGCAATAAGACTGGCATACGCAGTGTCAACTACCCCTTCTGAATCAATAGATTCAGGAGGGGCTTGTAAGAGCCCAGGTTGACTAGCCTGATTCCCATTTATTGGGACTAGGTTCGGCAGGATATATACACCTTTGGATGTATTCGCCAGTCCAAAGCTCTGTCGTTGCACTGTAAAAGCTCTGTTATAAAGGAGCGGTCAACCACGTTGTGAAGCCTACTGAACATTGGCGAGGCGAATTTTACCCCTCTTCAAAAATATTCAAAAATAGGGGACAAACTACGTTTTTGGCTCCAAAATCTTGGTCTGTCCTTATTAATGGGTAAAAATTCCGGGGACGGTTCCCCTGCCGCCGTTTTTCCATACCAATCTGTTTGGACAAGTCATAATTCTGCGCCGGTGCTACACCCAAAACATCCACCAGAAACTGGCTGATGTCCATGGTTTTGGGTGCCCACTGTCCGGCCCTGAATTTCTCAATGGAGTCATCTTCAGCCATCATGGGTCAGATTTCCTTAATGGTGGCCGTACAAGTGGCGCAGGGCGTGATCAGTTAATCAAACTGTTCCTGGGCAAACAGTGTGGCATTATGAGCCTGATCAAAAGAAAATAACAAGAATTTTGTAATCTGTCCCGCGAACTTTAAAATTACTTTCGTTGGCTTCCTTAAGCACCGAAAGTTGAGTATTTTAGTTATTATTTTTTAAAAACTGCATACATCCATCTGTCGAAATGCGGGGTTCTCCTCATTGTTCAATGACTTTTTCCAGTGTTAAATTCCATGTATTCTGTTAATGCAATGGGATAATCCACAAGGGAAAAGATATGTTACACGCAGCCATTTTATATTGACGAGCAAGGATTATGAGTCAAATCCCATGCGGTTCGAGCTGTTTAGTCTAAAGCTAAAAAAGAGGCGTCCGTGACAAAAAAAAATATCAAAATTTTAATTGTTGATGATCATCAGGCCCTGCGGGAGGGACTCAAGGCAATTTTGCAGCTGGAGCCTGATTTTTCGATCATAGGAGAAGCCGAGGATGGAAAACAGGCCATAAAGCTGGCGCGAGCCCTTGTCCCGGATGTCATCATTATGGATATGGATTTAGGTGATATGCATGGCACTGAGGTGACGGAAGTGATTCTGGCCCATCAGTCGGAAATTTGTGTGATCGGTTTTTCCATGCATACGGACCCGGAGCTTGCTGAGGCCATGCTAAAGGTCGGAGCAAAGACATATTTGATTAAAAGCGACGCTCCTGATCAGCTGATTTCCGCCATACGAAAATATAAAAAATGGTGAAAAGTGAACATCAGTATGCTGACCAATTGTCTGAAGAAGAGAAAATAATAAAACCGAAACAAATTAAATTGTTATAGAAACATCGAGAACAAATTATATTTTATTTGGTATATTCAAAGGGGCATGGTATATCAGTAATTAATAGTTACGAATTTTCAAACTATATTATAACATATAAAATCCAGTATCTTTCAGGAATCTAAAAATGAAAAAGATTGTAGTTGCTGAAGATAATACCCTGTTGCGTGAAGGGTTGTGCCTGATGATCAATTCCGATAAGACTCTTGAAGTAGTAGCCCAGGCCGCTGACGGATTTTCTGCCATTGAAAAAACCCTTTCGCTTAAAGAACCGCCGGATTTGGTTATGATGGATCTGTCCATGCCCAGGATGGACGGGGTCTCTGCCATCAAAGAAATCAAACGCCAGATGCCGGATTCCAAAATTATGGCATTGACCATTCACGATTCGGATGAATTTATCCTGGAGTGTTTTGATGCCGGTGCCTCGGGGTATTGTTTGAAGGACTCGTCCCAGGATGAGCTGTTAAACGCAATTCATGTGGTCTTATCCGGAAAGACCTATATCAGCCCCGGGATTACCGGCACTGTTATGGAAGGATTTCTGGACGGCCGCCGGAAGCTAAAAAAAACAACCGCCTGGGACAGCCTGACCCAGCGGGAGCGAGAGGTCCTCAAGTTGGTGGGCGAGGGTTATACCAGCAAAGAGGTCGCCGAATTCTTATGTATCAGTCCAAAAACCGTGGAGCGCCATCGCTCCAACATTATGAATAAACTGGATCTGCATAATGTCTCTGAATTAACTGCATTTGCCATTGAAAAGGGACTTGTAGTTTAAAAGCCTGTTTAAAAATAAACTAAACGAAATTATTTTCTCTTCGACGCATCTGTTATGTTCCATCAAAGGCTGAATGGGTCTGCTTTCTCTTTTTATGTTTTTCTGCCGCGGCGTCCTGTAGCTGTTGATGACTATGCCCTGGCTTCTTGCCATGGCCCCTAAACCCTGACCCGGATACCGAGTCTGCAGGATAAGAATGGGTAAATCCACTTATGTAAAATAAAAGTTTTTTGTACTAGGGTAATTCTCTATTTACACGCCTATGGGAAAAGGGAAAAATGGCAATAACCGACATCACTGAAAACAGCAAAAAACGGTTTGTTGTTCATGCCGCAGCTTTTATTGTGATGCTGATGGCCTTTTATATCGGCACATTTTACAATTTTCTACTCTTTCATACCCTTGCCGAGATGTTTGCGGTGGTAACCGCCTGCAGTATTTTCATGGTTACCTGGAATGCCCGGCGCTTTTTTAAAGAGAAATCATTTTTCTCTTTTGTGGGGATGGCTTATCTTTTTGTGGGGATACTGGATCTGACACACACCATGACCTATAAAGGGGTCAATATCCTGCCGGGCAATGACCCCAATGTGCCGACCCAGTTGTGGATATCAGCCCGTTACCTTGAGAGCGCTTCATTGTTAGGGGCATTTTTTTTATTTAAAAGCCGGATCAAGGCCCCAATTTATCTCTTCGGTTTCTCTGCGATCACTGCTTTGATTCTGCTCTCCATTTTCCACTGGCAGATATTTCCCGACTGCTATCTTGAACATGCCGGCGGTCTGACCGCATTCAAGAAAAACAGCGAATACATCATCTGCCTGATTCTGGGCCTGGCGCTCTTAGCCCTTTACCACAACCGGAACCGGTTCGACGGTACGCTTTTCAACTGGCTGCGGGCATCCATCATTCTTACCATTATTTCTGAACTGCTGTTTACAACCTATGTCGGGGTGTATGGGCCGGCCGTTATGCTGGGACATTATTTCAAAATTGTCTCTTATTACTGTCTTTACAAGGCTCTGATTGAAACCGGTCTTTCAAGGCCTTACAGTGCATTGTTCAAAAATTTTACCGACAGCAAGGAAAGCTATCAGGCCTTGTTTTCAAATATGATTGACGGATTTGCCAGACACCGGGTGATTTGGGATAAAGACGGGACACCTGTGGATTATGAATTTCTGGAAACCAATCCCGCGTTTGAAAAACTGACAGGTTTTAAGGATGTGGTCGGCAAAAGGGTCAAACAGTTGATGCCGAACATAGAAAAGGACCCGGTCAACTGGATTGCACTTTTCGGTAAGGTGGCCATGGACGGTGAGCCTGTTCGTGTTGAGGGGCGCTCAGACCAGCTTGGGAAATGGTTTTCCGTTAACGCCTACTGTGTCAGGCTCGGCGAGTTTGTTACTATTATTGAAGATATCACGGAAAAAAAACAGACCCTTGACGCCCTCTTTGTTCAAAAAAAATGGCTTAAGATCATATTAAACAGCATCGGAGACGGTGTCATCTCATCCGATGAAAACAGGCGGGTTTCATTTATTAATCCTGTTGCAGCAAAGCTCACCGGCTGGTCGCGGGCGGATGCATTGGGGAAAACAATTGAAGAGGTGTTTTCCATAGACCCGGAATCCCGGGATTGTTCCTGTACGCAGATACAGGAACTCTATGTTATCGAGGACCTGCCGCTGCCACTTGCCTGCAAAGGGACGTTGGTGCGTCGGGACGATACCCGGATTCCGGTTGAAGAGACCGTCAGCCGACTTGAAAATGAAAAAAAAGAGGCAACGGGACTTGTGTTCGTATTTCGTGATATCAGTGTGCAGCAAGAGTACCAGGAAAAGCTTAAAGATGCCAATGAGCTTCTCGAAGAAAAAATTGAGGAGCGGACACGTTCATTGCACCAGACCATCAAACGTCTTGAAAAAGAGATTGAACTGCGCATGGCCGCTGAAACTCGCTACCACAAATCCAATGAGGAGATGCTGGCCCGGACGGACCAGCTCAGGGCGCTGGCCGGAAAACTTACCATGGCCGAGCAGGTAGAACGCAGGCGGGTGGCAAAGGTCCTTCATGACGGTATCCAGCAGTATATGGCCGCAGCTAAGCTGCATTTAAGTGGTCTGGAACGGCAGATCCAGGATCCGCAGCTGAGTGAATCTGCTAAAAAAATAGAAGAAATCATCGGCACCTGTATCGGGATGGCCCGTTCATTAAGCGCAGATTTAAGTCCGCCGGCACTTTACAGGGGCGGGCTGGTTTCCGGTTTAAGATGGCTTGCCGGCCGAATGCAGGAACGTCATCAATTTCATATGGACTTTGCATCACAAATATCCAGAGTATCGCTTTCCGAAGATATTGTACTGCTTGTTTTTGAATCGGTTCGCGAACTGTTGTTCAATGCGGTCAAATATGCCGGAACATCAGAGGCCAAAGTAACGCTTAAAATAGAGGGTGAGGATCATCTTTGTCTCAGTGTCCAGGATGAGGGCAAGGGGTTTGATCCCTCCGGCATCACTGCTTCCGATAATATGAAGCAGGGACTTGGTCTGTTCAGCATCCAGGAACGGATTCAATTGATTGGAGGAACCTTTAAGATCACCAGCAGCCCGGGCAATGGCAGCCGGTTTGATATTGTGTTGCCGTATGAACAGGAAACAAAAACGCCTATTTCAATAGATGATGACCCAGCGAACAAATCTATCGTCCCTGATGGTGATGCTGTCGGGAAGCGATCTTCGGAAAAAGATATCCGGGTGTTACTGGCAGACGATCATGCGATTTTTCGTAAAGGCGTATTCCAAGCCCTTAAAGAAACTGCCGGTATCCAGTTAGTCGGCCAGGCCCACGATGGCATGGAGGTTGTGGAGTTGGCCGAAAAATTAAAGCCCGATGCGATCCTCATGGATATCAATATGCCGGGCATGAATGGCATTGAAGCCACCCGCCGTATTTATAAGGCGTATCCTGAAATAAAAATTTTGGCTTTGTCCATGTATGAGAAAGAAGAGTATGCCCGGGACATTATTTCTGCCGGTGCCGTAAATTTTATTAGTAAAGGCTGCACGGCTTCCGAGATGGTAGCGGCCATTCAGAACGCTGTAGAGGCTGTTTAAAAATATTTAGAATCGGGCCCAGGCATAACGCCTGCACCCGGTTGAAGGCTGTATCAAATTTTAGTCAGAACTTAGCTCTTAAGATTTCCATACCCCGTGAACATTGCAGTATTCCCGGGCGGTAACATTTTCAGAGCAACTTTTGAAGACGGCTTCCGGGGCCTGGCCGGGTTTCAGGTAGTGACGGCAGGATGTCTCCCCGTCAATGATTTCAATCCATTCAATATAGTGTTTTTCCTCCATGGGGTGGGGATTGGACCCGACTTTGACCTTGATGCCTTCGGCCGTTGTTTCAATCACCGGGACATGTTTTTCTTTTCCCTCATCCGCAGTTTTTTCTTCAAAAAGAACCATTTCCGCACCACAGCAGACCAAGTCTCCATCGGCTCCGTGAAGGACCTCAACAACATTTCCGCAAAGTTCGCATTTGTAAACTTGTTTTCTTTCAGCCATGTTTTCTCCTTAATTATTAAATTTTAGTTTAACTGATTATTTTTAGGGTGCAGGTTAACCCCTTGTACTCATGTTTCCTGCCGAATCTGATATGCCAAAATTATAATAAATGATTTTAACCGTAAATTCGGGTTTCTACTCATTGGGGACATCATAACTATGTATTTGCATATATACATAATTTCCCCATTGAAAAATTTTAACCGCAGGCATATTCTAAAATTTATGGACAATGAAGTAATCGGCAAAATTTACGGTTTTCGGTTAGGCACTATTTACCATACATGGTTTACTGCAGACTGATGCGGTTTTTCCTGTAGCTTTTCCCTGCTGCTCAGAGTCATTTACAAGAAATTACAGGGTACACCCTATTTATTTGTCAATGCAGATATGGTTAAGTTTATATAAATTCAAATTTATATGACCCAAAAAAGGAGGCATGTGATGATAAGGAGGCATGTGATGATACGGTCGTTTGAATATTTTACAGCAAAACGTGCTCCGGCAAAAAGTCAAGGCCCTTTACCGGAAAAACCGGTTCCGGACCTCCCACCCATGGAAGAACCGCCTCCCAGTGATCCACCGCCGGATCCAACGTTACCGGAAAAGCCTCCCAGGAAAGATCCGCCGCCGGATATGCCGCCGATGAAGGAACCGCCTGATAAGAAAGTGCCGGTCAAAGGTAGAAATTCAATCAACAAATATTACCAATCCGTATTCTGTGTATAAATGTTAGCATGACCCTATCAACAAAGAGGTGAATTTATGAAAAAAAACAAAAAGCCCCATCAAGACAAGAAAAAATCAAAGAAAAATCCGGCAGATCTTGACACCTGTACTACGGCACCCGAATTCGCTGAGCATGCCAGGCCCAATGAACCCGCAAAGGAACCTTGTGATGACGGCAGGGCTGGGGGCGCAACAGCCGATGCTCCTAAAAAGGAGGGGGATGATATAACAGAAAAAAAACAGGAAAAATAACAATGCAAGGGTTTTGTCAAAGAAAAAGAGAACGGCAGCATACCATGGATAAAATGTCCCTGGATACGTCTCAGGTGCATACCTATGATAAAAAAACAGGATGATAACTCGGAGAAATGTTCATAAAAACAGATGATACGGCAGCCGGGAGAATCTAATCCCGGCTGCCGTTTTTCATTTTTTATAAGACATGTGGGGTATAAGAAAGGATTCAGGATTCATGGAAGACAGACCCGTTATGACCAGCCTGCATAGTAAAATGCTGAGCATTATACTTAACCGTCCCAATGTTATTAATAGCCTGAATGTTGAAATGGTACGCCTTATACAGGAGGCCCTGGATAAAGCTGAATCCTCACCGGATGTTAATTTTGTTTTGATTAAAGGAAATGGTGACAAAGGATTTTGTGCGGGCGGAGATGTAGAGGCAATTTATAATGCAATAAAACAGGGTGCCCCGGACAGGGGGATGGAATTTTTCAGGGAAGAGTATGAGCTGGACCTTCGCATCTTCAGGTTCCCCAAACCCATAATTGTGCTTGCCCACGGTATCACCATGGGCGGAGGACTGGGGCTTGCGGCAGGTGCAGATATGGTTGTTTCAAATGAAAAAACCCTTATGGCCATGCCTGAAACCCGGATAGGTTTTTTTCCTGATGTAGGGGCAACAGGCTGGCTGTTCAGTAAATGCCCTGCGGGATATCCGGAATTTTTAGGGCTTACAGGATACAGGCTTGAAGGTCCGGAGAGCCTGCGCCTTGGGCTGGCCTCCCATATGGTAATAGATGACATGCTCCCTGAATTTATGAAAGATCTTGAACAGCTGTCAGAAAAAGTTCCTGCTGATAGATTAAAAGCCGTTCAATTACTCTACTCAGCATTTAATTCTTTGACTGACAATAAATACATGCCCAACCCTGAAATGGATGAATGGGTGCGCACCTGTTTTTCAGGTAAAGCTTCCATAAATGAGATAATGTTCCTACTGTCCGAATGCCGTCAGCATAAGGAACTGAGCGAAGAATCATTAACAAAGCTTTCTGAAAATTCTCCAACAGCGCTTGCACTTACACTCAGTTTGCTGCGCAATAATGAAAAAAGAAAAATAGGAGACGTATATATCGAGGATTTAAAGGCCGCGCGGTTTATGATAAACCATCCGGACTATGCGGAAGGCATAAGGGCACGGCTTGTGGATAAAGATAACAAACCGGTGTGGCAGCCGGGCACAATTGATGAAACTTGGACAAGCCGGTGATGTTGATGACATTATCCCCAATCCGCGCAGGCCTTTCGGTCGACACAAGCAGTCACAGGTTATAATTGAGAACGGTGCGTTACATGTCCTGTCGGGAAAAATTACAGCATTTCATGTATTGTCCGGCGTACAATGTTACCCATATACTCGGGGATAAAATATCATGCTGAGAGCTTTGTCTAAACATCACTAAAGAGAGCGTGTTATGAATTCATATTACAAAGATCCTGATCCCCGGGAAACCCGGGATTGGCTGGAGTCCCTCGAGGGCGTTATTCGGTATGAAGGCGCAGCAAAGGCTGACTATCTGCTTCAGCAGCTGACCGAAAAGGCCCGGGCAAAAGGGGTGGATACCTCTCCGGGACTTATCACTGCCTACTGCAACACCATCCCGCCGGAAGATGAGGAAAAGATGCCGGATGATTCTGAGACGGCCAGGGACCTGGCCGGGTATGTCCGGTGGAACGCCATGGCCATGGTCGCCCGGGCCAACAAGGACGGCAAAGCACTTGGCGGGCATATCGCCACCTGCACCTCGATTTCGGCCATGTACGAGGTGGGTTTCAACTGGTTTTTCCGGGGCAAGGGTGCCGAACACGGACCGGACATGATTTATTTCCAGGGACACAGTTCACCCGGTGTTTATGCCCGGGCGTTTGTCGAAGGGGTGCTTGACGAGGCACACTTGGAAAATTTTCGCAGCGAGGTGGCCGGACACGGGCTCTGTTCATATCCTCATCCCTATCTCATGCCCGATTTCTGGCAGTTTCCAACGGTTTCCATGGGCCTGGGCCCCCTGGCGGCCATCTACCAGGCCAGGTTCATGCGTTACATGGAAAGCCGGGGATTTAAAAAAGCGGGGGACCGCAAGGTCTGGGTATTTCTGGGTGACGGCGAAACCGACGAGCCGGAATGCCTTGCCGGACTGTCATTGGCCGCTCGTGAAAAACTAGACAATCTCATTTTTGTGGTCAACTGCAACCTGCAGCGGCTTGACGGACCGGTGCGCGGCAACGGCAATATTATCCAGGAACTGGAAGGACGGTTCCGCGGTTCCGGCTGGCGTATCATCAAACTCATCTGGGGGTCGGAATGGGATCGGATTCTGGCCCGGGACAAGGACGGACGGCTGCTGCAAAAGTTAGGCAGCATGGTGGACGGCGAATATCAGACCATACGGGCCCGGGGGCCGGAATACCTGCGGGAAAAGATGTTTGGGGACGATCCGGAGCTTATGAAAATGGTTGAGGATATCAGCGATGCTGAACTCTGGCAGATGAGCCGGGGCGGCCACGATCCCAGGAAACTGTATACCGCTTTTACAAAGGCCGTGATGGAAGGCAGACCCCCGGGGCGGCCACGATCCCAGGAAACTGTATACCGCTTTTACAAAGGCCGTGAACCCGGAAGGCAGACCCACAGTGATTCTGGCCAAGACCATCAAGGGATACGGTATGGGGCATCTGGGGGAATCGGTGATGATGGCCCACAACGTCAAAAAGATGGATGCCGAGGCCCTCAAGGTCTTTCGCGACCGTTTTTATGTTCCCCTGGATGATGATGAATTGGAGAGCCTGCCCTTTATTCGACCGGAAAAGGGCAGTGCCATAGCAGAATTCTGTGCTCAACGGCGAAAGGCCATGGGCGGCAGGGTTCCCGGCAGCCTCGGCACGGCGGCAGCCCTGGGCCCGCCGGATGAAAAGACTTTTTCCCAGCTCTATGAGTCTTCCAAGGACAGAACGGTGTCCACGACCATGGCGTTTGTCCGCCTGCTGAGTAAATTGGTAAAAGACGACCATGTCGGCGACCGGATCGTGCCCATCATTCCGGACGAAGCCCGCACCTTCGGCATGGAGGGGCTGTTCCGGCAGCTGGGCATTTACACTCCCGGCGGGCAACGCTATGAACCCCAGGATGCAGAGACTGCAGCCTGGTACAGGGAAGATCCCAAAGGCCGGATTTTCGAGGAAGGCATCGCTGAAGCCGGGGCCGTCTCGACATGGATCGCCGCAGGTACGGCTCACATCAATTACGGCATCCCCATGATTCCATTTTATATTTTTTATTCCATGTTCGGTTTTCAACGGGTGGGTGATGAGATATGGGCTGCCGCCGATGCCGGCACCCGGGGATTTCTCATGGGGGCCACCGCCGGCCGGACAACCCTGAACGGCGAGGGACTCCAGCACCAGGACGGCCAGGGTCTGCTTTACGCCGCTGCCGTGCCGACCTGCCGGGCCTACGACCCCACCTTTGCTTATGAGGTGGCGGTTCTGGTCAAAAAAGGGGTGGAGCGGATGTTTGTCAATGATGAAAATCTATTTTACTACATTACCCTGTACAACGAGAATTACTCCCATCCGGAAATGCCGGAAGGCGTGGAAGATGGTATCGACAAGGGTATGTATCTGTTTCGAGAAGGAGGGAAAGGAACGCTGCGGGTCCAGTTGATGGGCAGCGGCACCATTTTCCGTGAGGTTATTGCGGCAGCGGCTCTTTTGGCCGATGATTTCGACGTACAGGCCGATCTCTGGTCGGTGTTGGGAATCAATCAGCTTCATCGCGACGCCATGCAGAAGGAATACTGGAACCTCAAGCATCCCGAAAAAGAAAAAAAGAAATCTTATGTGGAAACGTTGCTGGAAGATCATGACGGGCCGGTTATCATCGCCACCGATTATGTCCGGGCCTATCCAGAGCAACTTAGACGCTGCATCCACAGCCCGCTTACCGTGCTGGGAACCGACGGCTTCGGCCGCAGCGATTCCAGGGAGACGCTGCGCTCTTTTTTCGGTGTGGACCGGTATCATATCGTGTTGGCTGCCCTGGCCGCGCTGGCCGACCAGGACAAGATAGAGGCGTCGGTGGTGAAAAAGGCGATTGAAACATACGGCATCGACCCTGAAACGCCCCATTCAGTTACCCGGTAGCGGCTTGTTGGGCGGCCGCAGACAACAGCAGCAGCATCAATCCAAGGAGAGAGCAGATGGTCACAAAAAAAGTTACGGTTCCGGATCTCGGCAATGTTCGGGATGTCACGGTGATTGAAGTCTATATAGCACAAGGCGACAAAGTCGCCGAAGACGATCCCCTGGTGGCGCTGGAAAGTGATAAAGCGGTCATGGACATTCCTTCCACGGCAGCCGGTACGGTCAAAGAGGTCTATCTGGCGGTGGATGACACGGTTCAAAGCGGCGATGATATTGTGCTGCTGGAACTTGCCGGGACGGACGCGGCACAGGAAGAAGAAAGCGATGAAAAAAAAGATGAAAAAGAACCGGATAAAAAAGAGACGGTAAAACCGGAGGAAGAAGAAAAAGATGACGGGGATTCCGGGGAGAAAAAAGAGCGGCCGGATAAGGCGGAAAAGCAGGAAGATGCCGGCAAATATCACGCGACTCCCTCTGTGCGTGCTTATGCACGGGAACAGGGCGTGGATCTGGACCAGGCCACTGGATCGGGACCCAAGGGCCGGATTTTAAAACAGGATATTGACGCGGTGAAAAAGAAAGCACCCCGGAAATCCGGAGTGCCGGTCCGGGAGGATGCCTCGGCTCTGGAAGATTTCAGCAAATACGGTGAGATCGAAACAACAGATCCGGGCCGGATAAAAAAGGTTTCCGCCCCCCGGCTGGTCCAAAGCTGGACCACCATTCCCCATGTCACCCAATTTGACGAGGCCGACGTCACTGATCTGGAAGCATTCCGTGATCAGATGAATGCGGAGCTTGAATCGGACGGCATTCGTTTAAGCCCCCTTGTTTTTATTATCAAGGCAGTGGTGGCGGCTCTCAAGGATTTTCCCCGGGTTAACAGTTCTTTTGATCCGGAGAAAAATGAGTTGGTGCTCAAGTATTATTACCACATTGGGATTGCTGTGGACACCCCGAACGGCCTGGTGGTGCCTGTTCTTAAGGATGTGGACAAAAAGGGAATCAAAAAAATCGCCCGGGAACTGACAACGCTCTCGGACGCGGCCAGGGAAGAAAAGCTTTCCGTTGCCGACCTTCAGGGGGCCGGTTTCACTATTTCAAACCTGGGCGGGATCGGGGGCACCGGGTTCACCCCCATTGTCAATGCGCCCCAGGCGGCCATTCTGGGACTTTCCAAGTATTATCAGAAGCCGGTATGGCACAAAAAACGCCAGGTCTTTCTGCCCCGGCTTACCCTGCCGTTTTGTCTTTCCTACGACCACCGGGTGGTAGACGGCGCTGAAGCCGCCCGATTTTGCAGATCCTTGGGCAAACGAATCGAAGATTTGCGCAGGGCCCTACTTTAACCCCAAAAAAATCGGACATGTCCGAGTATGGAAGGAAGATCCTTGAACGAAAAGAAAACATTTGATCTTTTGGTGTTGGGCGGCGGACCAGGGGGCTACACAGCGGCATTCCGTGCCGCTGATCTCGGCCTCCATGTCTGTTTGGTGGAAAAGAAAAAACAACTGGGCGGTGTTTGCCTGAACGCCGGCTGCATCCCTTCAAAGACCCTGCTGCATTGTGCCAAGGTCATTGAAGAGGCACGGAATATGAAAACATTCGGCATCGGGTACGGGGCGCCTGATATCAACCTTAATGACCTGCGTGCCAAAAAAAATGCGGTGATAAAACAGCTCACCGACGGTTTAGACGGACTGGCCGAATCACGGAAGGTTGTCCGAGTCTACGGTACCGGGGTGTTTGAGGACCGGCATACCCTGAAGGTCACGACGGAGCAGGACGAAGAGCAGATCCGGTTTGACCGGTGTATCGTGGCCACAGGGTCCAGGCCGGTGACACTGCCGGATCAACCGGATCACCCCTTGATCTGGGATGCCGCCGATGCCCTGGATCTTAATTTTATTCCCAAACGCCTGCTGGTAGTGGGCGGGGGCGTCATCGGCCTTGAAATGGCGCAGGTTTATCATGCTTTGGGATCGGAAATTACCATTGTGGAAATGGCTGACCGGATTCTTCCGCCGGCGGACAAGGATCTGGTTCAGCCGCTATTTCTCAAGTTCAAAAAGATATACACCATCCTGACCCGGGCAAAGGTCACCGGTATCAGTACGGAAGACGAAACGGTGACCGTGGGTGTTGAACAGGCAGGGGAGGATAAAACCGGGGAGTACGATGCCGTTCTCGTGGCTGTGGGACGCAGGCCCAACAGCGGGAATATCGGCCTTGAAAATACCGGTCTGAACCCTGATTCGAATGGGTTTATCCGGGTAGATCAGCAGCAGCGCACCCAAGTTGACAATATTTTTGCCGTCGGCGACCTGGTGGGAGAGCCCATGCTTGCCCACAAGGCCATACACCAGGGAAAGGTGGCGGCCGAAGTCTGTGCGGGCCACGCTGCCGCCTTTGATGCCATGGGCATTCCCTCCGTGGCCTACACCATTCCCGAGGTGGCTTGGGTCGGATTGACGGAAACAGCCGCCAAAGAAAACAATATTGAATATGAAAAGGGGAAATTTCCCTGGGGCGCCAGCAGCCGGGCCCTGTCGGCGGATGCGGCAATCGGGACCACCAAGGTTTTGTTCTCCAAAGAAACCGGCCGGCTCGTGGGGGCCGGCATCTGCGGCATCAACAGTGGTGAACTTATACAGGAAGCCGTGCTGGCCCTGGAAATGGGGGCGGATGCCCGGGATATCGCCAAGACCATCCATGCCCATCCCACCTTGTCGGAAACCTTTGCCTTTGCCTCTGAAATGGTGGACGGCTCCATCACCGACGCTATGCCCCCAAAAAAACGCGTTGAAACGTAAAAACATCTAAACTTGCGGAGCCGCATGATGTTAGACCGGATATTGGAATCGACCCAGTCTCTTAACGGGTTTGAACAGTTGAGAGACTGGGCTTTTAGGCATGGCCGGATGGGTAACCCAAACAAGTTTTATTTGGTCGACGAATTGGTGAACGAACGGGTTTACTTTAAACCGGTTTCAGTATACACCTGACCTGGGGTGTCCAAAAACGCAGTTTTAGGCCTATTTTTTTTGCACAGTTTTTGGACCCATCACGAAAAAACAGTTAATATCTTGGTACATTGTTGGGATCATGAAAATAAGCCTCAAACTCATCGTCCCCAACCAGATCCCGGCACTCTTCACATTCCTGCCATATGCCTGAATGCCTCTCATTGTAATGGAAATAACAGATGCTCTCGTGTTCGTGATGATATTGGCAATAGCCTCCACCTTCTATAGATACAAACGAAGTATCACAGCAAATCCACTGATCACAACATTTTGTTTTTACCAAGGGGGCTGAATCGTTGCCACAAAAGCGGCAATGTTCACCAGGGATTATTTTAGCTTTGAGTCTATCATATGTCATTCAATCATCTCCAATTTTTCATTCAGATTGGAAACCAGCATAACAAAATGATGTCATTAATGTAATATTTTTACTTGCAAAAAAACAATTTCATGTTGTAGATTCAAATTCTTAAACTTAAACATGGTGGTGCTATGAGTAATATTTCGAAATTAAAAAAAGTAGGCTTTCCTGGAAAAATAAAGCTGTTGATCGCAACAAGACCATTCGGTACCAGACAGCTGAGCTGAAACGTATTAAGGCGGAACGAGAAAAATACAAATCTGAACTTCGGCAAGCTCAAAAGGCATTAAAACAAGAACGTAAAAAAAAATCATCTCCGATCAATAGTAAGGAAGATTTGATTTTTATCTCTTTACGTCTGTTTTTGGTCGGACACGTTGGATTCAGGGCAATATCCAGAGTGTTGGGCATTTTGCAGACGTGTCTTGGGATCACCAAAGTACCAGCCCCTCAAACAATTATTAATTGGGTTACCAGATACTCATTATCAAAAATCTGGAACTATAATGGCCTTCCTTCTGTTTGTTTTGATAGTAATAAGCTTGTAAATGGCAGCATTTGGATAATAGATACCTCCATAGCATTAGGCGCCGGTAAAATTTTTTCTGTGCTGGAACTCAAAATTGATCATTATAAAAACAAAGATTGTGCCCCTACTCTGGAAGATATTAATTGTGTTGCAATTTCGGTGGCTAAATCATGGACAGGAGAATCTATTGCAAATTTTTTACAGCAAGTCATTCTCGTCACCGGTAAACCTGCTGCCTATTTGAAAGACGGTGGACTGGATTTGAAGAAAGGTATCAGACTTCTTGAGAACAGGGGTTTTTCAAGTTTTTCCATTGATGATATTTCCCATGTAATTGCCAATTTATTAAAAAATGAGTATTCAAAACATCCTTCATATGACGGATTTATCTCTGCGTGTGGCAAAGCCTCAAAAAAATTTAAGCAGACAGTCCTTGCTTGTTTTGCCCCTCCAAAAGTTTCTACAAAAGCTCGGTTCATGAATATTCATCGAATGGTGACATGGGCAGAAAAGGTGCTTCAACACTCTCCCTCTGGCCGGGAACCAAAGGGGTCTATCATCACAAAACTTAGAGATTGTTTTGGTAACCTTCCTGAGTCTAAGCAGTTTATCAAACGATTCCTCCGTGATACACGTCCGCTTTTAGAATGTCAGAAACTTCTCAAAGGTGCCGGTTTGAATATGGATACATACAAACAATGCAAAGAAACTTTAAAGACGATCCCTCCGAGATCTCCGGTGCGTATGGGTTTTATTATCTGGATGGAGAAACAATTGACGGTAAATAGTGCATTGGGTATGGGCAATATAGGGTTACCTATTTCTTCTGATAATATTGAATCTTTGTTTGGTCTTGGCAAAAGCCATGGTACTGGAGAAGTAAGAGATGCGAACCGAATAGCACTTCGTTTACCAGCTTTCTGTGGGCCTGTTAACAGAGAATCCGCTCGGATGATAATGGATGTCACTGTAAAAGAACAACAGGAGATTGAAAGTAAACTTTTATCCTTAACCCGGCAACGTCGAAATTTTTTACCAAACCCTGGAAGCTTGAACGACAGCTTGATTACAGAATCTGATGGTTATTTATCTATTATGCCGGTGCCAAAAAACAAAGAAAATACCAATAAAATTGTTGATATTAAAGATAGTTACGATAACGTATCTGGACCCATTAATGAAGTGGCTTGATAATCCTTTGCGTGATTGCATTCAAGTATTATTCTTGATTGTTACCAGACTCTTATGCTTTATTTGCCATTGATTTGATGGATGACCATTGATTACATTTTGATGGAAGTTCCAAATTTTGTGGAAAGAAAATATGGTGTTTTGGACACCCCACACCTGACCCTTACAGCATTATTTCACCCGATATACAGGTTTTTACCGATTCATTTATAGGCTCGTAAAGACTATCCTTTGCATATACTCAATCTGTTCCTATTCGATCTAATTGTCCTGAATGGAGAAAATAATAGCATGAATATACACAACACCTTGTCAAAACTGTTTATTAAAGGCCTTTCCATCGTGCTGCCCATTGCTGTTGCATTGTATGTTATGGTGTGGATGATCCGTAGTTCCGAAGGGGCGGTAAAAGGTATATTAACCATGATACTGCCGCCGGGGGTTTATATCCCCGGTATGGGCCTTTTGGCGATTATTGCACTGGTATTTGTTGCCGGATTGCTCATGTACCCCTGGCTGACCCGCAAGCTTTTCAAGACAACCGACAAAACCCTGCGTAAAATTCCGCTTTTCGGCAATGTGTATGCCCCTGTTAAGGATCTAATGGGACTGCTGGGCGGTGATATGGAAAAAAAATTAGGCAGGCCGGTGATGGTTACCGTTCCTAATACAAATATGGAAACCCTGGGATTCGTGACAAGAGACGGGACTGATGATCTTCCCGAGGGCTTTTTGCCGGATGACCATCTGGTGGTGTACGTCCAGTGGAGTTCTCAGATCGGAGGGTATTGTTTTATTGTCCCCAAGGACAGTGTCCGTTATCTGGATATCTCCATAGAAGAGGGGATGCGCTGGTCCTTGACGGCCGGGCTTTCCGCCCCTACAAACCATTAAAACCATTAAAGAGCGGCGATATGCCTTATAAGAATTTGAAAGATCTGCCGAAATCGGTTCGACAGGTGCTGCCCAAACACGCTAGAGAAATCTATCTGGCGGCGTTCAACAATGCCTGGGAGCAGTATGAGGACCCCGAAGGAAGAAGTTTCTCATAAAGTTGCCTGGGCAGCAGTAAAACAGAAATATAAAAAAGGAGAGCACAACTGGCAACCCAAACAGCGCAATTAAGGAGGATAACATGGGAATAGAAGTAGGCGGCCTTTTCGGGCTGATCATTTTAATCGCAGATATATGGGCTATCGTGAAGACAATCGAAAGCTCCGTGCCAACAGGGAAAAAAGTATTCTGGACCATTCTGATACTTCTTCTCCCCGTATTGGGGTTTGTTATCTGGATTGTTGGCGGACCACGAAAATGATGAAAAATTCAGATATCTTTGAGGAGCCGTTCCCCGGAAGACTGCCTGGCAGCTGTTGCAAAGGTTTCCAGACTCTGTTCCAGTGCTGTCAGCTCCAGGGTGTCACCCAGATACAGCTCCTCTTTTCCCATATTTTCAAAGGCTGTCACAACATCCATGACAGTCATGCTTTCAATGTCCCGGGCCGGGGTAAAGCCGGGTTCAGGGTCACTCACTTTGAACAGAATACGGCTATGGACCAGCTTTTCCATAAAAACCGATGTAATGTTCACAGACAGGTGGAGATGGTCGGCAACAGATGAGGATGTCACCGGCGCCCTGCCTTGGGCGAACCGGTTCACACAAAAAACAGCTATTCTGAGGAAGATCAATTTCTTCACCCGTACACTGATGTGCGCATATTCCGGGTCATCTGTCTGAAGCACATCAAAATGTTCCCACACAAAGGAAATTTCAGCGCCGAACAGCACAATGGTCCAGGACGCATTCAGCCAGAACAAAAACAACGGTATGGCTGCAAAACTGCCGTAAATGGCATTATAGGTGGAAACCCCCACCTGGAATTGCAGATAGGCTATCTGGGCCAGCTGAAAAATGGTGCCGGCAATGACACCTCCGGCCAGAGCGGCCCGGACATTTACATTTTTATTGGGAATAAACATATAAAAAAAGGTAAATACCATCCAGACAGTTAAAAACGGAATTATCTTTAAACCAAAAGAAAGCAGACGGCCCAAGCTGACTGGAAGATCAAGGATTACCATGAATTTTTCCAGATAACCGGTGACAAAAATGGTGGCACTGCCGGAAAAAATCACCAGCAGCCCGGCAGCCATGGCAATGGAAATATAATCGGTAATTTTGCGAATCAGAAGGCGGTTTCCCCTGACCCCCCAGATCCGGTTGAATATATCTTCCATGTGGCCCATCATCTTTATCAGCGCATACATCAAAAAGATGATGCCCAGCACCGCCATAAGCCCGCCTTTGGTTCTTTCCAGCAAATTGATGGAAAAAGTCAGAACATTCTGGATGATCTGCTCCTGGCCTGCAAACAAAGACAGTATCCGGGTTTCAAGATATTTTTGGAAACCAAACCCCTTGGCAATGCCGAATGCCATGGCCATGACCGGTACAATGGACAACAAGGTATACAGGGTTAAGGCAGATGCCTGCAGGCTGCAACGGTCCCGGACAAATTCCTTGAACGAAATCCGGAAAATACCATATCCGAATTGCCAGTATCTGTTCAGGACGCTTTTGATATTTTTCCTCCTTATATCCCGTTTTGCTGAGATTTTCAAAGGACATCTATTCTCAAATCTCAAAAATCAGACCACGCCATCGAAAACATTCACCAAAACACATTTAAAAGATGCCCGAGGAGCAGGTACATCATGCCGGTGATGATAAAGACCATCACTTATGGTGCTGAGGAGCAAAATAAAGCAGCGTCCAGCCGGCCTCGGTCTTGAAAGGCAGCTCGTCTGAATACAACTCCAGCCGACCTTCCGGAGATACGCTGCCAAGCAATAGCCAGTCTTCCCCTATATCACCAAGATGATTCTTTAATTTGTTAAGATCAAACCCTTCGCCCAAACGGGTAGTCTGTATCGTCCAGCCATCGTTGAGGCGCTGGTGCAAGGTATAATAGTCTGCAGGCGGCTTAAAGGCAAAATAGCCGCGCTGCTGAACAGCAAGTCGTTCCTGCTGCTCCTGTTGCGGCCCCAGTTGAAAAGTACGGTGATGCCCAAAATCATGCCCCTGCGCTTTACAAACCAGCGCATTGTAATAATGGTTATCGGTAGCACAAAAAAGAAAACTCAGGTGCTCATCTTCAAGTTTGTGTTCAGCATGCTCTGAGAGTATTTCTCCATAATAAACATTGATACCATCCATGCGGATCGGTTTCAAACGCTGGTACGATCCGTCCGCCACGACAACGTCAATATTGAGCTTCTTCAACACCTGAGCCAGGGCCTGCGTCCACGGTGAGGCACCGACCATCAGCAAGCCATTTTCCTCTCCAGCCGCCAGACCCATTCTTTGCGCCAACGGCGCCAAAGTGAGCCCATGGACCAACACAGTAACTACAATAACAAGAAAGACAATTGGCAGCAGTATTTCAGCGTCTTGATATCCTACGGCCAGAAGTTCCGGGCCAAAAATGCCTGCCGTGGCGGCGGCAACAATACCGCGCGGAGCTATCCACGCCATCATAATTTTATCCTGGCCTCGCATGGGTGCGCCCAGAGTGGCAAGGCCTATAGCCAAAGGGCGGACTAAAAACAAAACGGCAAGAACGAAAGCAGCCACCTGCCAATGCAATAATTGGAGCTGGCTGACTTTGAGTTGCGAGGGGATGATGATAAACAAAACCGAGACGAGAACAATGGTGAGATTTTCCTTGAATTTTCGCAGAGGCCCAAGTTCAACCAATTTCATATTACCAATGACGAGCCCCATCACTGTGACGGTCAGCAGGCCTGCCTCGTGCTGAATCTGGTTGCTGACCCAGTATGCCGCAAGAACCAGCACCATAAGTATGGGCGCTTTGAGATGTGGGGGGACTGAACCCCGTCTGTACAAGCAGCCGATGAGCCATCCACCAAGTCCTCCAAACAGCGCTGCCGCTCCTGCGGCACCACCAAGCCCTGTCAACGCCTCCTGCCAGCCGCTTTCAGCAAGCGTAAAATATTGAAACGTAAGAACCGCCAGAATAACCGCCACCGGATCATTGACAATCCCTTCCCATTTTAAAAGCGAGGCTGATTCCTTGTTGAGCCGGGCCTGACGTAATAGCGGCATAATCACCGTCGGACCGGTCACTACCAGAATAGCACCCAGGACCCAGGCAACCGGCCAACTCAATCCGGCAATAAAATGCGCCGTCATTGTACCAAGAAACCAGGAAAAAGGCGGCCCAAGGATGGTGAGACGGCCAATTCCATGGCCGATTCGCCGAAATTCACTCAGCTTGAGATCCAAACCGCCCTCAAACAGAATAATAGCAACTCCCAAACCGATCAATTCCGCCAGTTCCGTTTGAGAGAGGTTTGGATCAATTAAGCCGCTGATGGGCCCCAGCAAAATTCCAGCAGCGATCAGAAGAATGATGGCAGGGCAATTTATCCGCCAGGCAAACCACTGGCAGAAAAGCCCGGTGGAAACAATGATCAGAAGCAGCGTTGCAATATACATAAAAGCGGTTAGCCTTTACTCCTGAATGCTGAAGGTTTTCTGAAAGGACATCTATTCAAAACATCAGACCACACCAACAACCACGTTCAAAAAAGCACGAACCAGAAAAAATCCAAGCATACCGACAAAAATCACCAATCCTATCAGTACCGCACTAAGCCCCCAGACAAACAGTCGACTGGCGACAACGGTTTCCCGGGGATTGGCAAGATAGCTGTCGAGCAGATAGACGTTGCGCTGGTTTGCTTTCCAGACAAAATCGAAAAGGTCTCCCAGCACCGGTACAGTACCTGCAAGTGCATCAAGGGCAATATTCAAGGCCATTTTCAGAAGCAGAACCTTTGGTGCGCCCAAACGGGCTGCTTCTGAAATGACCACACTGGAAATGAGCGCTCCGATCGTATCGCCAAACCCGGGAATGAGGCCAATTAATCCGTCAAGACCAAACCGCGCATTGAATCCCGGCACCTTGATTAAACTGTCGAGATAACGGGCCAGACGCTCCAGTTTCTTCCTGGATTTTTCCTTGTCGGTCTTTTGCATTCAAGAATTACCTGGTTATGTTTAAAATCCAAACAGGCGTTTTGATGAAGTAACGCTACTTGTTGTCAGTATCAAATTCGCTTTTGGCTTTTTCCCAGGAGTCGCTCATCGCCTGGTAGGCGTCTGAGAATCCCTTTTTCATCTGTTCCCATGCACCTTCAGAACTGTTCTTGAAGCTTCCATACCACTCGGCAAGCTTATTTCTCTGCCGGCGCAGCGTTTTCAGATTGGCCCTGGCTTTTTCACGGGCTGTCTGGGTCATCTGGTCCCACTCATTGTCAACACGGCTTTCCAGTGCGTCAATTCGTCGGTCGACCTTTTTGATTGCCTGATCAGCCTCCTTGACTGCCTGTTCCCGTTGGTCAACGGTGTATTTCTTAAGGGTGTTGATCAGCTGCTTTGTTTCTTTTTTAACGTCCTGGGCAGTGACGGTGTCATTGCCGGATTGCGCTTGTACAATTGGCATAAAGCAGAACACCATCATTGCAATCATGCGTAGAATCCACCTTTTTTTTCTCATTGTTTGTCTCCTTAATATAAAATTATAAATAATTTTGTTTTATCTTTAATTAATTGAAGCGTGATCTAGCCGATTTAATGGAACTGCTGAGAGAATCCCAGGCCCTGTCGATGCCGGCTTTGAGATCTTCCCAGGCGTCATCACCGGCTTCCTTGAGTTCATCAAGTTTTTTACCGGCCTCATCCTGCATGGCCCGCAGCTCTTCAATCTGTTTGTGATATTCCAGCTGCGCATCTGCTTCGGCTGAATCAGCCTTGGCTTTAAGTTTGTCAATTTCTGCATTCCATTCATCCAGTTTGCTCTGCAGTTTCTTTTCGTAGGCTTCTTTCATACTCATATCTTATCTCCTTTGTTATGTTGTGTCTCCCTATTGGGGAGTGCAATTCCGGTCAACCGATTGCAGGTCTTCGACCTATCTGGAAGAACCGGCATACTTAAATTAGCCCTAATATCAAACCGTTCAATTTTCAAAAGGTTTCCCCCAAAAAAAGGGTTAAAAGACCCAGATAAATCAGCAGCCCCAGAATATCATTCAAGGTGGTTATAAACGGACCGGTGGCAAGGGCAGGATCAATGTTGCATTTTCGTAAAACAAACGGTACGGCTGAACCGGTAACACCGGAATTTAAAATAACCAATGCTCCGGCCATCGCCACAATACCTCCCAGGGTATAGTCGGAAAACCAGAAACCCACAATCAGCCCCAAAAAAAGCCCGCAGACAATGCCGTTGACAAATGCAACCTTCATTTCCAGCCAGAGCCGCTTTTTAATATTAATAAGACTGATATCACCCGTAGCCATCCCCCTGACAACGATTGTGGCCGCCTGGGTCCCTGTATTGCCGCCCATACCCATGATCACAGGAAAGAAAAAAGACAATGCAAGAATCTTTTCCAGCGTTGTTTCAAACTGGTTGATCACAACAGCTGCAACAATACCGCCCATTATCCCTGTTATAAGCCATGGGAGACGCGCCCTGGATATTTTCAGGGTGGATTCTTCGGCAATTGGTTGCCCCATGCCACCGGTCATCAAAGACAGATCTTCGTCCAGCTCTTTTTCGATGACATCGATGATATCATCATGGGTAATGCGGCCCAGCAGCTTACCACTGTCATCCACCACAGGCATATTGACCAGGTCATGCTTTTTGAAAAGTCCGGCAACTTCTTCTTGATCCTTTTGGGCATGGACAAAAATCACTTCAGGGTTCATAATATCTCTGATCCTACGCTCAGGCGACTCAACAAGCAGATCCTTCAGGGACAAGACACCGGAAAGTTTGTCCAGGCGATCCACCACCCAGACATGATACAGATTTTTTACCTTTTGTTTTTTTTCACGAATTATTGTAACCACATCCCCAACTGTTTTGTCTTCTGATGCGGCAACAAATTCCAGATCCATTATGCCGCCGGCCGTCTCTTTCCCGTATTTCAGGAGAATTTCAAGTTCCCGGGACACATCACGACCGATCATCTCAAGAATGTCTTCGGTTCGTTCCTCTGAAAGATTTCCCAAAATATCAACAGCATCATCAGAAGGAAGCTGCTGAAGAATGTCGGAAAGCAGCTGATTATCCAGACCGGCAAGAATCTGTTTCTGTACCGGAGATTCAATTTCTGCCAGAACGTCCCCGGCCTGTTCAACAGTGAAAGCAGTAAACATAAAAACCCGTTCACCAGGTTCCAGATGCTCAATAACATCTGCCATATCAGCAGAGGGGCATTCATCAAAAATCCCTGCCAGAGCACCGGCATCATGATTTCGAATGGCACCTCTTATCCGCTTGAAAACTGATTTTTTATCTGTCATATGCATTTATTTTTACCGATTACTAAGCCGAAGACGGCAAGCTTTACAGCTGTATGAATTATTGTACGTATCGTTTTCTAAGAAGTGTATCAGAATTTTTGTGCGGTGCCATTTGTTTTATAATCTGGACAACTACCAGTGGAACAAGGCTCATGCCAAGGATAAACAGCCACTGGAAGGGCGTGGGCACAACCATTGTCAATACCTGTGACAATGGCGGAAAATAAACCGCAAAAATCAGAAGCACTATGCTTAAAACCACCGCACCCCATACGAAAAGATTGCGTGTCACATCGTTGACGATCACACCGGATCCGGCATCACGCATGTTGAACACATGCCAGGTTCGGGTGAACGCCAGGATCAGGAAGGTGATGGTCACAGCGCGTTCCCCGGACAAAGACATTTTTTCTAAAGATATCCAGAAACCGGTAAGCGCTGTTCCGGCAATGAGCAAACCATACCCGAAAATGGTCATCCAAAGGGCTCTGGTCACGACAGGTTCGCTGGAAGGCCTTGGCGGCCTGTCCATCACCGAGGGTTCTCCTTTGCCCACGCCCAATGCCAGGGCCGGAAACACATCACTGATCATGTTCAAGTACAGAATCTGCAACGGCAAAAGCGGTAATATGCTGCCGAAAAGCATGGCCAGCCCCACAATCAGAATGGCACCCACGTTCCCGGAAAGCAGAAAAACAATAAACTTGCGGATATTGCTGAATATGACCCGGCCCTGTTCCATGGCCAGGGCGATGGTGGCAAAATTGTCATCTTTGAGCACAATGTCTGCCGCCTCCCGGGCCACCTGGGTACCCCGTCCGCCCATGGCCACGCCGATATCGGCCTTAGTCAGGGCAGGGGCATCATTCACTCCGTCTCCTGTCATGGCCACCACAGACCCGTCGGCCTGAAACAAAGCAACAAGATTGAGTTTCTGCTCCGGAGAGATGCGCGCAAAAACAGAAGATTTCAAAAGATTGTGACGTTCTTCCGACGTGTAGTCTTGCGTCGACTTGAGGATATCACCATGTATCACCGCTTCCCCATCTCCGGGCAGGTCCAGTTTTTGTGCAATGGCGGACGCAGTCCCCGGATGATCTCCGGTCACCATGACCAACCGCACCCCGGCTTGCTTGAGATTGTCAATGACCTTCCGGATATTTTTGCGCGGTGGATCCAAAAGCCCCACAAATCCCATGAACGTCAAAGAAGAATAAGGGTCTTTTTGTACTGCATCTGTGAATCTGCGGGCAATGCCCAAAACCCTGAGCCCTTGATCCGCCAGGGTTTCATTTGCCTGCAGCAGTTTTTCATACAATGTTTTATCCAATTTCCGGGTTTGCCCCTCTATTGTCAAAAGCCGGCTGGATGATTCAAGTACGGCTTCAGGCGCGCCTTTTACCGCCACCATCTTGTCCTGGTTCCAGGTATGCCAGGTGGCCATCATTTTTGTCTCAGGGCTGAAGGCCTCTTCTTTTTTTTCCGGATAGGCTTCCAGAAGGTCATCCCGCTGCAGCCCAAGCGTTTTCCCGGCTTGAAGCAGGGCAAGTTCCATGGGATCACCCACCCCCTCCCCGTCTTTGGGCAGATGGGCATTGCTGCACAGCATACCGATGATCAATGTCTCTTTTATATGGTTGTTCAGGGAATCATCGGTTTTTGTATCTTTTTCAACAGAAAAAGGCGGGGCTTGTTCCGGGTCCCACCTGACGTGCATCACCTCTTGTGAATCCACCAGAACCAGCGTTGATAACGTCATTTTATTTTCCGTCAGGGTGCCGGTCTTGTCCGCGCAGATGATGCTGGTTGACCCGAGAGTTTCCACCGCAGAGAGCCGATTGACCAGTGCATTTTTTTGGGCCATCCGCCACATGCCCCTGGCCAGTGCAATGGTGGCCACGATGGGCAGGCCTTCCGGGATGGCGGCAACTGCCAGTGCGACGGATGTTTTGAAAATCATCACCAGATCTTTGCCGGCCAACACACCGGTCACCCCTATCAACAGGGCGATACCCAAGGTGATCCAGATCAGTTTTTGCCCCAGGCTGTTCAACCGTTTTTCCAGCGGTGTCAGGGCTTCTTCCTGCGCGCCCTCGGCCAGCTGTGAAATATGCCCCAGCTGGGTGGACATGCCGGTGGCTACCACCACGCCTCTGCCTGATCCCTGGGTCAGGGCGGTGCCGTTGAAAAGCATGTTGTTCCGCTCTGCAAGGGGTGTGTCTTCGGCCAGGGTCGCCACATCCTTGTCCACCGGCACAGACTCTCCGGTCAAGGCGGATTCATCTGCTTTAATTCGGTTGGCCTCAATCAGCCGCAGATCTGCCGGAACTATATCCCCGCCTTCCAGAACCACAATGTCTCCGGGAACCAGTTTGGCGGCATCAATTTTCCGGATTTCTGATTGGCGCAGTACCTTGGCATGCCTTCTGGTCATCTGCTGTAATGCTTCCATGGAGCGTGCGGCCCGCAACTCAGTGCCGAACCCGATGAACACATTGATGATCAAAGCCACCAGTATGGCGATCCCTTCCAGGAACTGCCCCAGAATGAAAGATACCCCTGCAGCCACAGCCAGAAGCAATACAATGAGATTCTTAATCTGAGCAGTCAATATCTGCTGGATGGAGCGCTGTTTTGCCGCTTCAATCCGGTTTGGCCCATATTTTTGCAAACGGCTGCGGGCCTGGCTTGAATCCAGTCCTTCATCGGAATGGGATTCAAGGAATTTAACCGTTTCCGTCGACTCAAGCTTCCAGGGAGATGTACCATCCAAAGTTGGGTATGTTGTGTCTTTTTTTTTCATATTTTGGTTTTATTTAGTTTGCGGTGTTTTTATTAAATTCATTTACAGAGTTTGCCCATACATCGCTGAATTATTATCAGGTATTCTTCAGTAAGCGGCCATTTTTTGTAACCATACCAAACCCTGAAAATTGATCATATGGTGCAAAACCACCATTTTTTATTGTCCCGGTATGCAGTTCGGTTAAATTTACTTCTTTCGTCTGGCTGTCATGGGATCTAAAATTCATAAATACAAAAGAAATTATCCCAATATAGGGGATATTGTGTATTGCATAACAGGCAAGAAAAAATGTATCGTTTGAGAATAATTTCACATCGGTATCAGGCAAAAGGGAATAAAAACAGTTGACAATTGACCTTGGCAGCTACCGGCTAAAACCACAATTCAGGAATGCCCCCTATGCAGTCACTATTGTACAGCGTTCGGTTTTCAGTCGTTTTGAAATACTTCGGCCATCTCAATCTTGTCCTGGCCGTCCTGGTCCTGGTTCCCCTGACGGCTTCCCTGTTTTTGGGAGACTATACCATCAGCGTGAGATACCTACTGGTTCTTGTTGTTTTTATCGCGATGGGCAGTGGATTTTCACGGTTGCCGGCGCCCCGGCGCATGCAGGTTAACGAGGCCATGACCGTGGCGGCGATGACCTTTTTATTCGGCCCCCTTGTCATGGCCTACCCCATGATGGGTTCCGGACTGAGTTTTTTGGATGCCTTTTTCGAAGCGGTATCGGCCGTTACCACAACCGGTTTAAGTGTGACGGCTACGGTTGAGGACAAACCCGCCACATTTTTGTTTGCCCGTGCATGGATGCAATGGTATGGGGGCCTGGGCATTGCCGTGCTTGCGTTGGCCGTGTTGATAAAACCGGGCCAGGCTGCGAGGCGGTTGGGCGATCTGGCGGATTATGAGGACGATCTTGTCGGCACCACCCGTTCACATGTCAAACATATTCTTCTGGTGTACGGGGTTCTGACCCTGATCGGCATCCTTGTGCTGGCGGTCCTTGGGACCGGCTGGTGGAATGCTGTACTCTATATCTTCGCTGCCGTGTCCACGGGAGGTTTTGCCCCTTATGACAATAGCCTGACTGCCTTGGGAGGCTACTGGCCCCAGGGGGCGGTCCTGATATTTTCTGCAGCCGGGGGAATTTCTTTTGTATTTTACCGGCAGTTTTTCCAGGAAAACAGGCAGGGCCTCTTTCATGACGCTCAAACCCGGGCCTTTCTACTTATCTGCCCGGCGGCCATGCTGCTGACGGCTTTTTTCTTCTGGTTTGAAAACGGTTTTCAATGGTCCACGGCACTGCTTCAAGGTGGATTCAACGCCCTTTCCGCCCAGACCACCGCAGGATTTTCATCCATGGATATATCGCAGGTCGGCGCCGGCGGTAAATTTATACTTGTCCTTTCCATGCTTTCGGGCGGCTGCCTGGGTTCGACGGCAGGGGGTATAAAAATCCTGAGACTGCTTATCCTGATGCGTTTTTTCAAGCTTTTGATCATGAAAACAGCAGCACCGAAACATGCGGTTTCCCAGATCCGTATAGGCGGAAAACCCCTTGAAAACGAGGAACTTTTAAATGCCTTGAGCGTTTTACTGATGTATATTCTTGTCACGGGTTTATCGCTTCTGCCTTTTTTGGCCATGGGATACGACCCGATGAATGCGTTTTTCGAGGTTGCATCCGCCATTGGTACGGCAGGACTTTCCACGGGCATCACAGGTCCGGAGCTTCATCCTTTCCTCAAAGGCGTACTTTGTGCCGATATGTTGATGGGACGGCTGGAGATTATTGCCTGGATCGTTGTGCTGGCACCACGGACCTGGATCGGACAAAGAATGGAGGAATAAAACAATGAGAATCGTATTTTCAGGGGCCTCACCCCTGACCCTCACTGCGGCCCGGGCTTTGATAAAGGCCCATGAAGTGATCATTATCGAAAGAGACAAAGACAAGATTGACGAGCTCTCGGAAGAGATGGACTGCAGCTTTCTCCATGGGGATGCTACAACTCCGGGCATACTCAAGGAGGTTAATCCGGAAACCTGTGATTTTTTGTTTTGTCTGTGTAACGAAGACCAGACCAATATCATCACCTCTCTGCTCGGCCGGTCCTTGGGATTTAAACGGGTCGTCACCAATATCGAGCAACCCGAATTGGAGCAGATGTGCCGGGAAATCGGCCTGGAAGATATCATCATACCGGTTCAGGCAACCACCCGTCACCTGGAAAACATGATCAAGGGATTGGATCAGGTTGACATTTCATCGGTTTTAAAATTTGGGGCCCGTCTTTTTACCGTCAATGCGGGCAGGGATGAAGCCGTAACGGCTGAAGAACTCAAGCTGCCGGCATCTGCCAAGATTATTTTTTACTATCGGGATGAAACGCTTCATTTCTCAGATGAAGACACCCGATTTAAAAAAGGGGATGAAATCATCGTCCTCTGTAACACCGATACATTGCCGGAACTGATCGATCGCTATAATAAGAGTTGATCTCAACCCCTGGTTTGTATGTGTGCCATCCTGTAGTATATCTTTACTGGTTGGGGTTGATATTCGGTTTCAGCATACATCTGCATTGTCAGGAAAGAGATGCAATGAGCGGCAGGGGGCACGCAACCGTCCTAATAGGAGAGAGTTAATGCAGATAAATGATTTAAGAAAGCTTGGCCGGTTCAAGGATATTGTTGCTATTTTAGCGAAATACGGGTTTGATGATATTGTTCTGCGCCTCGATGTGCCCGGATCGGGACTGCTTCGAAAGATGCATCCCGTGGAGACCGGCAAAAGCGGTTATGAACGATTTAGAGCGGCCATTGAAGATCTCGGTCCCACCTGTATAAAATTCGGACAGATCATGAGCCTGCGTCCCGACCTGCTTCCCCTGGAGGTTCTGGCGGAACTGGAAAAGCTTCAAGACGACGTTCCGGCTGCTGAATATACTGACATTGAGTCGGTGGTCCAGGAAAATCTGGGGGTGCCGATCAGGGAGCTGTTTTCCCGTTTTGACAAGGAACCGATTGCCGCCGCGTCCCTGTCCCAGGTACACCGGGCGGTTCTTCGCCGGGAGAAAGCGTTTGTCGCCGTAAAAGTGCAGCGTCCGGATATTGAAAAAACAATAAAACTCGACCTGGACATACTCGAGGGCATCGCCGGATTTCTGGATCAGCAGTTTGAGGACCTGCGGACCTATGATTTGCCTGAACTGGTTCGCGTGACCCGCCGGAACATGATTAAAGAACTTGATTTTACACAGGAGCGGAACAATATGGAAATTGCCCGTTCCTATATTTCCGAGACAAGTTATGTCATTCCTGTTACCTATGAACAATACTCCAATGACAAGGTCCTGGTCATGGAATTGATCCAGGGCAAAAATTTCAAAGATCTATGTTCGGCGTCCGGATGGGACCGGGAGCGAATTGCATTAAAAGGGCTGAAATCGGGGGTCAAACAGATACTTGACGATGGCTTTTTTCATGCCGATCCCCATCCCGGCAATTTGCTGATCACCGAAGATATGAATCTGTGTATCATTGACTGGGGATTGGTGGGCAGACTTACCGAAAAAGACCGATTCCAGCTGATTTCGTTGCTCAAGGCGTTTGTGGAAAAGGACAGCGAAGCATTGGTGCGTATTTTTTTAAAAATCTGCGATACCGGGGGGCGTAACGTTGATGCCGAAAGAATTGAACGAGAACTCATGGAAATTCTGGACAATTACCATGCCGTGCCCATCAAGGATATCAATGTGGGCCGGTTCCTGATGAGCATGACGGCTTTGATGAGAGCGCATCATCTGGGTGTGCCGTCCAATTTGAGCCTCATGTTCAAAGCCTTGTTGACGGCCGAGGGCTCGGCCCGGCTGGTTTATCCTGAACTCGATATTGTTTCCGAAATCGGCGACTATGTCCACAGCCTGGTAAAAAAACGGTATAGGCCGGAGGTAATATGGCGAAGCGTACGCAATTCATTGGCGTCCCTCTGGTATTCCCAGCGGCAGATACCGGAGCAGCTGGGCCGGGTGGTCGGCAGACTCGAGCAGGGCAAGCTGGGATTCAGGTTTCGCATGGAAAAGCTTGAACAACTGGTCGACAGCCTGGAAAGTGCCTCAAATCGCTTGACAGCGGGTATCATCACCGGGGCCATCATCATGGGATCATCCATGATCATCACCACCGGGGTTGGCCCGTTTCTTTTCGGTTTTCCCGCGCTCGGGGTTATCGGTTATATCGTATCCGTGGTGCTGGGGCTGTGGCTGATTTACACCATACTCAAAACCAGACCGCATTAGATTGGAGAGAATATATTATTGCCACGCGCTAAGGCTCATAATCGAAATAAAATCTTCCACAATATGGTTTAGAATTTTCATTCGTATTCAAGGCGTGGTAATGGGAGCATATTGAAATATGTGCCCATTGACACAACGAAGAAGACGGATGAAAAGGCAAACCATATGGGAGGTTTTATTTTGATTATGAGCCTAACCCTGAACGCGTTCAAAAGACAATATCTAAGGAAGGACTTTGTGGATGAAAAGAATAATGATAATCGGAAAGGAAGCGTTATGCCTGAATATGATGTGATGATAATCGGCTCTGGAACAGCCGGACAGACCGCTGCGTACAAGCTGAGGGATGCGGGTTTTAAGATAGGACTGGTGGAACATAGCCCACAACCTGGTGGAACATGTGCCCTGCGGGGATGTCAAGCAAAAAAGTATTTCTACGAAGGCGCTGAGACCGTTGCCCGGTCCAGACATATGGAAAATATCGGTATCAAAACGCCTGCACAGGCGGATTGGGGTCAGCTTCTCAATGCCAAGAAGGGATTTACGCAAAAAGTCCCTGAAAATACCGTTAGCGGTCTTGAAAAAAAGGGAATTGATTTCATCAGAGGGCATGCCCGGTTCACCGGAGAAAAAAGTTTGTCCGTGGCGGGTACCAATTATACGATGACCAATGCAATTGTGGCTACCGGTGCGGCACCTGCATCTTTACCCATTCCAGGTATTGAACTGGCATTGGACAGCCGGGGCTTTTTGGAACTGGAAACGCTGCCCCGCAGAATTCTTTTTGTGGGAGGCGGTTTTATTTCTTTTGAATTTGCTCATTTTGCAGCCCGGCTTGGCCCTTCAGGCTGCAGCTGCGTCATATTGGAAGCAGGTCCCCGGCCTTTAGGTCCATTTGATGAAGAGATGGTCGCCTTGTTAACCGAGGCATCGGCCCGGGAAAATATTACAGTCCATTGTCAGGTGGAAATTACCGGTATTGAAAAAAGAGGGTCAGGAAAAATGCAGGTTCACACTGCGGATAACGGTGTTTTTGACACCGATCTTGTGGTTCATGGTGCCGGCCGTTCTCCGGCGATTGATGATCTCGATCTTGAAAACGCCGACGTTACGTATTCAAAAAAAGGGATTTCAGTTGACCGTTTCATGACCACCAGCAACCCCCGAATTTATGCCGTGGGAGATTGTGCGGATACGATTCAACTGGCCCGGGTGGCCGATGCCGAAGCTGGTGCGGCTGCTCAAAATATTCAAAGACGGCGCAACGGGATGGAGGCAAATGCCACTGTGGCATATTCATCAGTCCCATCACTTCTGTTTACCTATCCCCAGTACGGTATGGTGGGCCAAACTGAAAACAAGCTGAAAGAAAAGGCGATTTCATATAGTAAAAGCCAGAGCATGAGGCTGGAATGGCCCACATACAAACGGGTGGGATTAACATCCGCCGCCTACAAAATACTGGTCGGGGATCAAGGAGAGATTCTGGGCGCACATATTCTTTCAGACAGCGCTTCCGGTATGATCCAAACCTTTTCACTGGCAATGAAAAACAATATATCTGTTCATAAACTTCATGAACAATGTATTCTTGCACCGTACCCTTCCCGGGAAAGCGATCTGATCTATATGTTGAATTCCTTTGTCTCGGGAAACTAAATTCTGTTGCGCTGAAAAAATGGTCCTGCTGAGAATGATAAATTAAAAACTTCAGAAAAATTATGAGGTTAGGGCCACCGGATCCCGGTAGCCCCATTTCATATCGGTAAAGGTTTTGAGATTAGTGAAATAGACCTTGATCCGCAGGAGCACCTGTTAAATAGATGGGAGTGCGGCCTGCGACCCGGCCTTTGAGTTGGTAGAATTTGTTTTTAAATAAATTCGATAAAGGGAACCGCTTCTTTATACTCCCGCTCAGCATCATCTTTGCGAGGTGCAGGGGGGGCGGTGTCCGATACCCATTGAAATACGTTGACTTCATCGGTGTCTGAAGCAGGCAGGGCGCAACTTACGGATTTGGGAAAGGGACCCTCCGAAGATTGAAACCGGGTGATTACCGGGGCTTCGGGATTTTCCGCAATTTCAACAATGTCCTCTACGTACACAGCCCTGATATTCTTGAACAGGGGGCTTAAACCCTCCTCTTTTATGGTATGGATCCGTTGGCGGAATTTTTGCAGGGCAAGCTCAGGCGTTGCTGCAGTTGCAATGCAGGTGAAATATCCGTGGCGTTCCCCATCGGATACCTTGATTTCATCAAATGAAAAATGTCCTGAATAAAGCATGGTTTTTTCTCCTTGTTAAGGTTGACTGACCCACCCTTTGGCCAGGTGCAGGTCCATCATGTCAAAATATTTTACCTCGGCTCCGGTGAAGGGGGCGATGAATCCGGCCATGGTCTTTTCCCACGCCTTGTCCCCTACAATAGCCAACCGGTCGATGTCGGTGAAGTGACGGGCGCCGAATTTGGTTTCTTCCCACAAGGCGCCGGCGGACCAGCCTTTGAAGTCCTTAAGCTGAATCAGCATACGGATTTTGTCCCGGGATTCCATGATTTTTTCCACCTGGGGAACAAAATACTCGTAATCCTCTTTTTTCAGCGTATCCTGGAACACCAGGGTTACAAGAGTCCCGCCTGGTTCCTCGGTGAGTTGTATTTCGTCGAATGCATAGGGCATGGTGTCCTCCTTTTGGGTTTGGCGTCGGGGCTGTCAATCCCCGACCTTAGATCATTACCAATGCTCGAAACGATGTAACCTTCACTATCCCATAAGAGATCCCGGCGGACCGGTTAAAATTTTGCCGCGGCAGATTTGATCCCTTCTATCAGTTCTTTCATGGCCTTTGATGTGCCGGTACTCATCTCCTTCCAAGCTGTCCCGCCAGCCTCACGGATTTCCGAGAGACCGGCCTTCAGGTTCCGGATCCGAGAATTTAGTTCCTCTTTGTCCCGGTCAAATTTTATCCTGAGATCCCCTTCTATATGTCGGCTTTTTTCCGTCATGTCGTCCAGCATGGATTTCAAGGATTCGATACGGGCTTCAAGTTTGTCAACGTACATGGTTTTTCCCTCTTCCGGCCGGCAGTTTTCCACCTGGCCGGATTCAATGGATAGTTTATCCATCATATTCTGCCGATAGTTTTTGCCTTCAGTTATGCGGTCTCTGGATTTTTGTGTCATGAAAGGTTCCTTTCAAATAGGGTTAAATATCGATGCGGCCCCCCGGCAGGTCCTGTCGATGCCAGGCGGCAAGCCTTAGGAGCAAACGCGAATGATGTGCTCGGGTTTTGAATATTTAGATCATACCAGCTCCTTTTCGGTCTGTCGGTGCAGCGACGCCATTGTAGAAGACTGTAAGGGATGTTTTAGATTCAGGTAAATTAGGTAGTTGCCATCCAGGCGCGTGTCTCAGAAAAAAAATTGGCCAGGCCTTCAAGAATACAGGCACTTTGGGAAAAGATCGGCCTTGCCTGTGGGGATTCCGAATGATCACCATTGGGAATCAGGGTCCGGTCAAGATCGCAGTACAAAAAAAATTTTCCCATTTTTTCCTCCTTTTGTGGAAATAAAATTCAGCTAAAAAATTATATTTTATTTAAGTATACCATTTCAGAAAAATGGTTATATGGGCAAATCCACCCAATTTAATAACTTCAAATAGCTCATACAACTCGCGTTTCGCTCTTTGAAATTCGAAAATGATTATTTATTCTCACTTTAATGACTCTTCGCGGATTAGTGTGGTTAAGTTATTTTGGTCTAATTCCTAAAGGGAACCAGTCTAACGGTCACGAGTTCGACCATACATGTTTTACCGGTCGGTTGTCAGGTCATTGGTTAATCGGATATTCGGCAGGAAATCCGGGAAATTCATTGGACCCACAAATTATTTTGAACGTCGATGACTCCCCGGGTGTAAACCGCAATGTCACGAGCAGCGTAATAGGCTTTCCAGTTCGGCACCTTACCGGACATGGAAACGATTTGATTTTCGACCTTCAGGCTGACATCCTGGGCATCGATATGGATATTCCGCGTGAACGCGGCCATGATATCTTCTGAAATAGCTTGGTCTGCATAAGTTCCCGTGGGTGCAACCGCCAGTTTGTTTTGAACTTGAAGAACGCCGTTTACACTGGAAGCGATTTCTTCAGTCTTTAGCTTTTGCCATACAGCCTTTACAGTGCCGCTCAGGGAGAGGTTCCCCTGATTCACTGTTATGATAATATTTTCAGCATTAATATCCGGATCCCGGTTTAACATTTCTTCAATGGCTTTTTTTATCTGTTCATCTGCCGGAAGGGTTACAAAAGAACCGGATTGGACCTTAAGGTTGTTTACCAAATAAGTGACGCCGGCCACATCCAGTACGTCCATATTAACGATTTCGCGCATGCGCCAGGTGGGTATGGTTCCACTCACCTTGACTTCACCTCCTGAAACATCAACCTTTAGATTTGAAATTTCAACGCGGCTGTCCCACCTAAGCTGATCAATCACATTTTTTTTAATTTGTTCTTCAGACGGTTGCATAGTATCTCCTTGAATAATCAGGTATTTTTGCTCTATGGACCTGACATCTTCAGACCTTTATAAGTCCGGCCCTTTGGTGATATCAGTGCCCAGTTTTTTTGGTTTTATTCACGGTTATAATAAATGGAGTGGTTGGTTCTAACGTCGGCCGCTGTAGGAGCAGGCCAGCGTGCCTGTTCCAACAAAAGCAACCACAGATGGATTGCCCCTACAAAAAACGGACTATATCTAATTCTATCGCAATTTCATATAGTTGTCCACGACCAACAAAACAAAAATTATGATGATAATCAACATCCATCCCTTTATTTTGTCATGTACCAAACAAGTATCATCTGCATATTTAAAAATCCAAAATTGAGGACAAATCCTTATTTGTTAGAAAGGATGGTTTGGGTATGGTAACAGCAAGGTTTTTACAAGAAAATAGATACAAGATACAGGAAACAAGAGGATGGAAAAATACCGCGTAGGTGATAATTTCATAAGTGAATCTCCCAGCTGCTTTGATTCTAAAATATTAATCAATCCTTTGGATGGAGACCCATTTTGATTGCCATTATTTCTTTACTGGTTGTCGTGTTTCTGTCGATTCTGATTACCCGGATCGCTACCATCGCGTTGACCCACACCGGTCTGACCCGGGAATCGGCAAAATTTCAGGCAAGAAGTGCCTTTTCCGGAGCTGGATTCACTACGGAAGAATCGGAAATGGTGGTTCGCCACCCTGTCCGGCGAAAAATTGTCATGATCCTGATTCTCATCGGGAATGCCGGTATTGTGGCAGCCATTTCATCTCTGATCCTGACATTTGTCAAGCAGTCAACTGATTCTGATTTAACGATCCGGGTGATTTTTCTGGTGACGGGACTTCTTGGTCTCTGGCTTGTGGCCAGCAGCAAATGGGCGGATCGATGGCTTTCCATCATTGTTGAACGGCTTCTAAACAGATATACCAACTTGAATGTTAAGGATTATGCCAGTCTGCTGCACTTGACCGGTGAATACCGTCTGGTTGAACTCAACATTCGCAAGAATGACTGGGTAGACGGAAAAAAATTGTCCGACATTCGGCTCAGGGATGAAGGCATCAATGTGCTGGGCATCAGAAAATCGGACGGTGATTATGTCGGTAACCCCATAGGCGAAACCCGGATTGAGCAAAAAGACACACTTGTGGTTTATGGCCGTATAGAGGCGATCGAAAAAGTTGATCTCCGAAAAAAAGGTGTCCGGGGTGATATTGATCATGTCAAAGCGGTTAAGAAGCAAAAACAGGAAGTTTTCAAAGAAAAGAAAAAAGAAAAAAAACAAACAGGTTGATCTCGAGTTTATCCTTATTCACAATATAATATCCCATCATTTAATATAAAAAAATAGATTATTTTATATTAATAATGTATTTACAAAGCCCATAGTTTCTGATTTTTTTAATGTGTTGTCCGTTTTTTGATTTCAAGAGCATCATTTAAATTTTTGGCTTACGGTAATGAACCCAAAATAAGGAGATCAACTCGTATGTCTCGTATGTCAAAACTGTTCTTTTTAATAGTTGTAATACCTCTGTTTTGGTCTGTGCTGAATGATGCCCATTCTATGGAAGGAACTGATTCATCCATAGTCGTTGCTATTATTTTAGAAGACTGGCCTTTACAATACTCTGTAGACAAAAAAACAGGCCAACCAAAGGGATTTGCAATAGACATCATGGAAAAGGTCGCTGAGTTGAGCGGCATGGATATCCATTACATCAGTGTTCAAAACTGGGCCGAAGCAAATAGACTGGCTGAAAAATTTGAAACCATCATTTTTCCCAATTGCGGTATATCTGATGAACGGTCAAAACAATACGATTTTACAACGCCCTATGAAACTTCTTCACTGGGTGTTTTTTTTCGCAAAACAACTCCTTGCGTCAACTCCATAGCCGGACTTTCAGGTAAAAAAGTGGGAGCAGTGGAAACAAATCTTGGTGTTGATTTCATTAAAGAAAAAATAAAAACGGATGTAACACTTGAGGTGTATCCGTCGTTGGAAAAAATGATCATGGCACTGCTGTCAGGTACGGTGGATGGCATTGTCTATTCGTCGGAACATGTGTGGAATATTGTCAGAAGATCAGGGCTTGAAGGTGACATTAAATATTGTTTCGGCCCGATTATGGAAATCAAGCGGGCAATCGCCATAACAAAGGGAAATCCAATTTTGCTTGAAAAACTCGATACGGGTTTGCAACAGTTAATGACGTCAGGTGAATTTAAAGTAATTTACGAAAAATGGTTTTCAAAACCACCCCCTTTTTGGACCGCCAAACGGTTTTTGACATTAGCAGGGATTTTCGCAGGATTTGTTGTCTTGGCGGGTTTATTGTGGCGGCATGGAATGATAGTAAAATCAAATCAAGCCAAATCAGAAATCATTGCCAGGTTAAAGCAGGCTGAGAAGGAACAAGCCAGATCCGAGGCCCTTCATCGAAATCTGATCAATACAATACCCGATTTAATCTGGCTAAAAGATTTAAATGGTGTGTATTTGAGTTGCAATCAAAAGTTTGAACAATTTTTTGGCGCCAAAGAATCTGAAATTATCGGCAGGACGGATTATGATTTTATAGACAAAGATTTGGCTGATTTTTTTCGCCGTCATGATAACAAGGCCCTGAAACTTAAAAAACCCAGCAGGAACGAGGAAATACTGACTTTTGCTTCAAACGGCTACACCGGTATCTTTGAGACGATCAAATCCCCTATGTATGACAATGACGGAGATATTATAGGAATCCTTGGGATTGCCCGGGATATCTCCAGACGAAAAAAAATGGAATCCGGACTGGAAAAAAATAAAAAAAGACTTATTAGTGCTCAGCGCATCGGCCGGCTGGGCAATTGGGAATATGATATTTCAACAAATCAGATTTGGGGGTCGGAAGAGGCAAGGCGAATTTATGGATTTGACCCGGCATGTGACAATTTTACACTTGATGAAATCGAGGCCTGCATTATCGAACGGGAACGGGTTCATAAAGCACTCACTGACCTGATACAATATGATAAACCGTATGACATCGAATTTGAAATCAATCCTGCCGACGGTGATCCGCCTGTCAGAACCATCAAGTCTACGGCAGAACTTCTCAGGGATAATCATGGACAACCAAGAAAAGTCGTCGGTGTTATTCAGGACATTTCAAAATGGAAAAAAGCGGAAACTGAAAAAATTAAGCTAACCAATCAACTGCGGCAGGCTCAGAAAATGGAAGCGATCGGCACGTTAGCCGGCGGCATTGCCCATGATTTTAACAATATTCTTGCAGCCATTATCGGTTTTTGTGAATTGGCGTTTTTCGACGTTGAGGACGGTAGCGATGTCCAAAATGACCTTAATGAAATTTATGCGGCAGGGCATCGGGCAAAAGACCTGGTTAAGCAAATCCTTGCTTTTTCCAGGCAGTCCGAGGAAGAAATTGTCCCTGTTCAAGTGAAATCCATCATGAAGGAAATTGTATCTTTATTAAAAGCATCAATCCCTTCTTCAATTGAAATTAAAACATTCATCGAGAGTAAATCCTTCATCAAGGGAAATCCGACTCAAATCCACCAGGTGATATTGAACCTGTGCACCAATGCCGCCTATGCCATGGAGGAAAATGGCGGAATCTTGATGCTATCGCTTAAAGATGTTGAAATTAAAGAGCCCTTGAGTGTGAATCCTTTGCATGAAATAATGCCTGGAAAATATTTGGAAATCGTAGTTTCCGATACCGGGGAGGGTATTGCGCCCGATGTTATGGATTCAATTTTTGAACCGTATTTTACCACCAAACCCCATGACGAAGGAACCGGACTGGGCCTGGCATTGGTTCACGGCATTGTCCATAGTTGCGCTGGGGCGGTAACCGTCTCAAGCGAGGTTGGTAAAGGCAGTGTTTTCAAGGTGTTGTTTCCCGTAATCGAGATCAAAAAATCCCAATTAACCGACGTTATCGAAGAATTGCCCACCGGTACCGAGCGTATTTTATTTGTTGATGATGAAATGTCGATTACTCGAATGGTGGAACGTGCGCTCAGACAACTGGGGTACTCGATTGTGGTTCAAACAAGCAGCCTGGCGGCATTGGAAATGTTCCAGTCCGGTCCGGATGAGTTTGACATGGTCATTACAGACATGACCATGCCCAAAATGTCCGGGGAAAAACTGGCGATGGCCCTGTTGGAAATCCGGCCGGAACTTCCCATTATTCTCTGTACCGGCTTCAGTAAAAATATTTCTGAACAAAAGGCGCTTAACGCCGGGATCCGTGCCTTTTTATATAAACCGGTGAACACCACCGAACTTGCCAAAACCATTCGAACCGTGTTTGATGAGGCCAAAACCAAAAGTTGATTTCGGCCTCCTCCCACCGCTCAGTGTTGTTTTAAAATGGTATCAAGATCTTCATCGGGTGTGGATATGGGTTTGATGTCAAACATTTTCACCAGCGTATCAAGTATATTCGGTGTGATAAACGCCGGCAGGGACGGACCCAGTCGAATATCTTTGATCCCCAGATAAAGCAATGCAAGTAGAACACAAACCGCTTTTTGTTCATACCAGGATATAATAAGTGATAAAGGCAGGTCATTTACCTCCATATCAAATGCCTCTGCAAGTGCTTTGGCAATTTGAACACAGGAATAGGCATCATTGCACTGACCGGCATCCAGATATCTTGGTATGCCGCCGATATCGCCAAGATCTTTGTCAAAAAAACGGTATTTTCCGCAAGCACAGGTCAGCACCACACAATCCATAGGTACTTTTTCAACAAATTGGGTGTAGTAGTTCCTTCCCGGTTTGGCTCCGTCGCAACCGGCAACCAGAAAAAAATGTTCGATATCTCCATTTTTTACAGCACCAATCACTTTATCTGCCACACCCAGCACGGCATTTCTCGCAAATCCGACCGTGGTTTGACCGGTTATCTTGTCTTCCGAAAATCCAGGCAGGGATAAGGCTTTGTCAATAACAGGTTGAAAATTGTAGTCAGAAATATGAGGAATATCGGGCCAACCCACCATACCTGAAGTAAATAGATTGTCCTGGTATGACTTTTGGGGTCTTTGCAGGCAGTTTGTGGTCATCAGAATCGCACCTGGGAATTTGGGAAAATCTTTAGTCTGCAGCTGCCATGCGGTTGCGAATTGTCCATAAAAGTGATCATATTTTTTCAGTTCAGGATATCCATGCGTTGACAGCATTTCGCCATGGGTATAGATATTAATCCCTTTTCCCTGAGTTTGTTTAAGAAGCTCTTCAAGATCTTTCAAGTCATGGCCTGAAACCAGAATGGCCTTGCCTTTTTTGTATCCTAAAGGAACCTTGGTCGGCACGGGGTGTCCATAGGTTTCCGTGTTGCCTTTATCAAGCAGTTCCATAGCCTTTAAGGCTGTTTTTCCGCACTCCAACGTCAGCATCAACCAGTCATCCAGGCTCAAGTCATCCTTGAGTATGGCGGCAAGTCCCCGGTGGATAAACTCAAACACCGTGTCATCGGTCTGTCCCAATATCTGTGCATGATCTGCATAAGCGCTGACACCTTTAATGCCGTAGAGTACAGTATGCTTCAAAGATAGAATGTCTGGATTTTTTGCCGGGTAGGTTTTTATTCCGACATGTTCTCCCTGCCGGATCATTTCATCCATACCAGGGCCCGGGCTGATGGTGACGGCCTCGCATGACTCGTCTACATTTCCTGTTTTTTCTCTGATTCTATCTTTCAACCCCTCTCTCAGGGAGACGGCGGTATTAATCATTTTAAAAAAATCGGCCGGATCAAAATTAACGTTTGTCAATGTCGAAAAAGCGGCCTGGATAGTAAAAATACCGGCTTTTTCATCGACAATCCCGTGTTTGCGTGCCTCCTGGGCAATTTGAGACAAACCCATCAGCGAATAGATTAAAAGGTCCTGCAAGGCAGCAACTTCGGGCTTTTTTCCACAAACACCTTGGATGGTACATCCGGTTCCCTTAAACGTTTGTTCACATTGGTAGCAAAACATGGCACGCTTCCTTATTCATTGGGTTATCCATATTCTCCGTTGCGACTTAAGGGCATATATTCCAATGCTCCCTAAGCCGCGTCTTGAAAACGAATAAAAATTCGGCACAAAATTTGTAGTATTTTTTCCGAGCCCCTTAAAAGACTCTGTACTGAATTTCTATCGAGAATAATGAAATTTTTAAAATGTATGGGACGGCCTGCACCATCGGCTTCTCCGACGATAGCCTGGCGTTCTAATCAATCGTTTATTGATTTTCTGCATCAATGTTGTCTTTAAGCTGTCTGATTTCAAGTCCTAAGCTGACACACTGTTTTCCTCCCATGCAGAGTTCTGCGTCACCAGGTTCGAGAAATGTATCCAGGTGTTTATTCCCTTTTTGGAGTTTTACCTTCCAACGGTTGTTTTCATCATCAAATTCGACATCCACATCAATTCCACAGGTGCCGATATCCGGATAAATTTTTTCTATTTTTTTGCATAGTTCCTGTTTATTCATCATGTACCATCCTTTCTTTGTTTTTGCGATTTGAGACTTGCAGTGACTGCCCTGTATGTTTAAGTACAAAGCCACCACAGGTAACGACTTTTAATTTTGGGTTTGCTATTCAATATTCTGTTTGGTCTTTTCCATGGCACCAATCGTTTCAGACCGATCTCGATTATACAGCTTCTTTATTTTTTTCAAAACATTTGATTCCGGCAGAATTCTGACGGATTTCTTTTCTGTTCTGGTCAAAAATGAGCTGAAATGAGCTGTCTTTGGAAAACCCGTCTAAACTCTAATGTAATTGGGTGTAGTGGGTTTGGAAATAAGGAACATTATGTATATTTGAACTTTAAATCATGTATATAAAGTGTTCTATAAAAGACTTCTAATTTCGTTGCCCACAGAAGTTCAGTTGGGAAGGGCGGCGCGTTGGGAACAGAGATTTTGTATCCTTGGGAAAATGAGATTGATTCTGAAATTTCAAAATCCGGGTTAAAATGATATAGAGAGTGCTTTAGAGCAATATACAGATGGCTTAAAAACAGGAGTGAACATGTTTATTGAACTATTACGTAAAAGAAGAAGCATCCGGCAGTTTGAGGATAAACCCGTAAGTTCCGAACATTGCGATATTCTGATCGAAGCCGCACTTCGGTCTCCAAGTTCCAGGGGCTTTAATCCATGGCAGTTTGTGGTGGTAAAAGATAAGAACCGTATCGCACAATTGTCCGAGGCCAAATCCCATGGCTCCACTTTTTTAAAAAATGCGCCGTTGGCCATCGTTGTGTGTGCCGATACATCCAAAAGCGATGTCTGGATTGAGGATGCCTCCATTGCCGCTATTATTATTCATCTGGCTGCTGCGGATTTGGGATTGGGCTCCTGCTGGGCGCAGATGCGTCTTCGTACCCGTGACGACGGTTCCTCGGCCTCGGATTATATTTCAAACATTCTTGATCTGCCGGAACATATCCAGGTGGAGGCGATTATAGGCATCGGCCATCCTGCCGATGAAATGGATGGACATGGTAAGAACACGCTTTTATATGATCAGGTCAGTTATGAAAAATTCGGTCAGCGCAGTTAATATGAGTCCGAGATAAGTTAACCTGGGAGCGCAGGCGTCCCGCCTGCATGAATGCAGGCGGGACGCCTGCGCTCCCGGATATGGCACAATGGGCAAGTTCTTTAAGGCCCGTTCTTTGCTGGTCATCAGTGCCGACCAGCTAATCCTTAATGGTGTCGGCATAGATCTCAATCACATGCCGGACCTTTACCCCATCATGGTTCTGGGAGAGTACATCCCGGATCTGCATCATGCACGCAGGGCAGGATGTGGCAACGGTGGTGGCCCCGCAGGCCAGGATATTCCGCCGTTTTTCCATCCCAATCTGTTTGGACAGGTCATAATTTTGCAGGTTAAAACTGCCGCCGTTGCCGCAGCAGGTATCCGCATCGGCCATCTCCACAAAGGTGCATCCGGCATTGGCCCGGATCAGATCCCGGGGCTGGCTTTTTACCTTCAGGGATTTGGCCAGGTGGCAGGGATCATGATAGGTCACGGTGCCCCTGGAGAATTCAATGGACTCGGAACCGGCGTCTGAATTCTGCGCTGGTGCCACCCCCAGAACATCCACCAGAAACTGGCTGATGTCCATGGTTTTGGGTGCCCACTGTTCGGCCCTGAATTTTTCAATGGAATCCTCTTCCGCCATCATGGGCCAGATCTCCTTAATGGTGGCCGTACAGGTGGCGCAGGGCGTGATCAGGTAATCAAACTGTTCCTGGGCAAACAGGGCGGTATTGTGAGCCAGCAGGGTGTCAAAGGTTTTCCGTTCACCGGATGACAGGGCGGGGATTCCGCAGCAGGCCTGACCCTTGGGCATAAATACACCCACCCCATGATGTTTGAACACCTTTAGCGCTGCTTCACCGATTTCAGGGTTCATCTTGTCAGTGACGCAGCCCGGGAAAAAGGCCACCTTCAACCCCGAACGCCCGGCCGGGGTGTTCAGGGCGGGGGATGTTTTATGGAACGGGGTTTTGGCCAGGGGCAAAAAATGCCTGTCGCCGATCACCCGGGACAACAGCTTGGAACACCGGGTGCCCTGGGTGGGGTCAGCCTTGGCGGTGCCAAGATTCTGGAACCTGGATGCCGTGTGAACCAGGGCATCCATGCGCTCCGGATGTTTAAGCATGCCCCTGAAAATCAGTTTTTTCACCGGGGAGAGCCCGATATACTCGGTCAGCGCTGCCCGGGCTTTCAGGAAGATCTCCAGGATCTTCACCCCCGAGGGGCAGTTGGCGGCACAGGTGCCGCACATCAGGCATTTTTCAATCCGGGTTTTGGCCCCCTTGGCATCGGTAAGCATCTCTTCGGCCAGGCGCTCCAGAAGAAAAATCTTGCCCCGGGCCACATCACCCTCATCCCCGGTCTGTTTAAACACTGGGCAGACAGCCTGGCACATCCCGCATTTCATGCAGTCCGTGAGCTGGTTTTCAATCTCTTTCAGGCTTTTCGCAAGTTCGTTTAGCTCTGACATGTTATAGTCCTATGATTTTTCCCGGGTTGAGGATGTTGTTCGGGTCAATGGCGGCCTTCATGGTCCGGCAGAAGTCAATGGAGGACTGACCCACCTCGTTTTTCATGAATCCGGCCTTGGCAATGCCGATGCCGTGTTCCCCGGACAAGGTCCCCCCTAGAGAGAGTGCCGCGTCAAACAGGTCGGCCACACAGTCTTCCACCCGTTCCCAAAGGGCTGCATCCCGTCTGTCCGTTAACAGGGTGGGATGCAGGTTCCCGTCGCCGGCATGGCCAAAGGTGCCAATGGGGATATCATACTTGACAGCCAGTTTTTCAATGGCGCTGACCATGGCCGGGATTTGGCTTCTGGGCACGGTGGCGTCCTCCAGGACCAGGGTGGGCTTGAGCCGGGCAAGGGCGGACAGGGCGGCACGTCGGGCCTCCCACACCTTCTCTTTTTCAGCATCATTTTGGGCCACCTGGATGGCTCTGGCACCAAGTTTTTTGCAGATCTGCTCCACCCTTTCGCCATCTTCGGCCACTTGGGCGGGATGCCCGTCTACTTCAATAAGCAGCAGGGCTTTGGCGTCCCGGGGCAGGCCCACGTTTGCAAAATCCTCCACAGCATTAATGGTGAAATTATCCATGAACTCCAGGGTGCAGGGGACGATCTTGTCCGCGATGATGGCGGCCACGGTCTGGGTGGCAGCCTCTATACTGTCGTATACCGCCATCATGGCCTTGGAGGCCGCCGGTGGCGGAATCAGCTTCAGGGTAATCTCGCTGAACACGCCCAGGGTGCCTTCGGACGCTGTCATCAATCCTGCCAGGTTGTATCCGGTGACGCATTTTACGGTTTTGGACCCCGAGGTGACCTTGCGACCCATGGCATCGAAAAACTCCACAGACATGACATAGTCTTTGGTCACCCCATATTTAAAGCCTCTCAGACCACCGGCATTTTCCGCCACATTGCCACCAATGGTGGAGACGGCCTGGCTGCCGGGGTCCGGGGGATAAAATAACCCTTTGGCTGCCACCTGGGTCGCCAGGTTGGCCGTAACCACACCCGGCTCCACCCGGACATACATGTCGGTTTCGTTGAGTTCAATGATACGGTTCATCCGGTTGGTGAGCAGCACAATGCCGTTTTTTTCCGGAATGGTGCCCCCGGACAGGTTGGTGCCCGCCCCCCGGACAGTAACCGGGGTGCCGCTGTCGTTGCACAATGAAATAACTTTACCAATGGCCTCTTTGCTGTCCGGACGGACCACGGCAGCGGGTATGGTGGGTTCAAGAACCGCGGCATCGTATGAATAATTCTGGCGGTCAACCTCCGAGGTCATCACCCCGTTTTCGCCGCAGATCTGTTGAAGTTCGCTGATTAAAGATGACGATAAGCTCATAGGTCTCCTCCTAAAAAGTCCCTGGAAACAGGATGTAGATAAAAAGCATTCCCATGACGCCGGCGACAACTCCGTAAAGCAGACAGGGGATCATGGTGCGGCGCAGAATCGTGCCCTCCATGCCGATCAGGCCAACGGTGGCAGATGCCGCAACTACGTTGTGCACGCAAATCATATTGCCCATGGCAGCCCCCACGGACTGCAGGGCCACGATAATGGTATGGCTGTCGCCGGTGGTGGCGGCCACGCCGTACTGGAAGTCGGCAAACAGCAGGTTGGAAACCGTACAGGAACCGGTGATAAATGCGCCCAATGCGCCAACATAGGAGGCTGCCATGGGCCACAGCGATCCGCATAGGCCTGCTACAAATTCAGCCATGGTCAACGGCATGGAGTCGTACCCCGCCGTACCGTGTCCCGACTGTTTAAGAATCTCCACCATGGCAACGGCAAAGAGCATCGCAATGGTGGGGTTCTTCATTTTTACAACCGCATCCTTCCAGGCCAGGGCGACCTTGGGCCCGGGAATCCGGTGGATGAATATGGTCAGTATCGCCACCAGCATAAAGGGCACCACGCCGGGCAGGTAAAATGGTTTCATGGAAAAATTAACGGTTTCCCAGCCCATAATTTGGGGAAAGGAGATCACAAAGGATGTAACCCATCCCTTAAAGGGCAGAAAGGAGAGACGTGTGAGCACCAGCAGCAGGGCAATGAGAATATAGGGCGTCCAGGCAGCCAACTGGCTCATTTTAGGGGTCAGGTTGTTGGAACCCGGCTCAATATCTCCGAGCCACTCCTTTTCCCAATGGGCCCGGTCGGCGAACTCCCAGTTATCTTTGGGTAGAAAAAGTTTTTTCCTGGCGCCGGTGATCACCAGCCCTAAACCGATGAGTCCGCCCAGCAAAGAGGGAAACTCCGAACCAAAAACAACAGCTGTGAACAGATAGGGAACGGCATAGCACAGACCGGCAAATACGGCAAACTTCCAGACACCTAAGCCCTCGGCCCAGGATTTATTTTTGCCGAAAAACCGGGTGAGAAAGCAGACCACAAACAGGGGCAGCAGGATGGCGGCCACAGCATGAATCAGGGCGGCATAGACACCCACCTGGTGCATGAAGGCGTCAAAGGAGGCTATGGGTGCTCCCTGGCTGACAGCCTCGTCCACCACCGGCTTGAGATTTTTAAGCCCAAACCAGATGGGGGTGCCCACGGCCCCGAAGGTGACGGGAATGGAGTTGAGTATGAGACAGACACACACCGCAGCCAGGGCAGGAAATCCTAAGCCCAGCAGCAACGGTGCGGCAATGGCCGAGGGCGTCCCGAAACCGGCAGATCCTTCAATAAAGGCACCGAACAGGAAGGCAATGATGATGGTCTGGACCCGGCGGTCCGGGGATATGGTGGTAAAACCATGGGAGATGGTCTCCATGGCCCCGCTTTCTCTTAGTGTGTATAGAATGAGCACGGCGCCGAACACGATGATCAGCACGTTGACGGCGCTGCCGAATCCGCTCAGGGTGGAGGCGGCCACAAGACCTGCCGGCATTTTCCAAAGGGTTGCCCCGATCAGGGCGCAGACCAGCCATGCCAGGGGCATGGCCCGGGTGGCGGGCCATCTTAAGCCCACCATAAAGATTAATACCAGGGCAATGGGGATAAACGCAATAAATGCTGATAAGCTAAGAGACAAACCATACCTCCTTATTGTTCAGTTTTGTGTGCCGGGCCATTAAAATTATTTGCGGCGATCCGGCGGAACCATTCCCACCTGCCGCGTGCCTGATATATCTATTACAAAAAAGGTGCCGACTTGTGCAACATATTTAAAGTATAGGATATTTAAATATTTGACCGTTTTTATTGACTTGACAAACCCGCCAAAAGTCCGGAAAAACGGACTATCCAACCAGACCGGTCTTGAAAATCGGACAACGCCTGATCCAGTGACCCTGTTCACCTAAATTTTCAAGATTTTTACCGCGTCCGCATGACAGGAATTTTAAATATGGAGAAATCTTCATAGCAGGTTAAGAGCCTGTTTAAAGTCATTTGAAATATATAACCCCTAAAATAATTTTTTTAAGCCAATTGTAATCAGTAGTTGCGTTTGTGTGTATGGTGTGTATGATTAGATATGAATAGTAGGCAGATTATAAAAGAGCTTAAAAAGGCGGGATTCGTATTGATCAAAGTATCTGGGGACCATCACAAATTTAAGCATGAAAACGGCAAAATAGTCATTGTTCCCCATCCCCAAAAAGATTTGCCTATTGGGACAGCCAGGAATATTTATAAAATGGCAGGATTGAAATGGAGAAAGTAAAATGAAATACCCGGTAATTATTCATAAAGACGATGAAACCGGTTACGGGGTAACCATTCCTGATATACCGGGGTGTTTTTCCTATGGCGATACTCAGGAAGAAGCCATCCTTAATATACAAGAAGCTGTAGAATTATATTATCATGGTGAAGACGTATCCGAACCCCCTGTTCCCTCTCAAATGGCAGACCTTTTAAATTCTGATCTGTATACCAGAGATAGTTTTTTGTATCTTGCTGATATTGATTTCGCCTTCATAGCTCCCAAAACACAGCGGATTAATATCACTGTGCCTGAATATAAACTTATCAGGATCGATAGGGCTGCAAAAGCCAGGGGGCTTTCCAGGTCTGCTTTTTTTGTGGATTGTGCAGAACAACACATCAGGAATTTGGGTATTGCAAAAACTGTTAAACGAGGACAAAAAAAGAGTGTATTCCCCCTTAAAATTCAACAACATTCAGACAGATCCGGCGAACACTTCACAGATTAAAATAAGCCAAAATGCAGAAATTTAACTCGCTTGATTGACAGGGATAATTTATGGTTCTCAACCTCCTAAAAATTGAGGCTGTCATTTTGACGTAACTATGTGTCCACTCTTTTGTAGCAGGATAATCAGACGTATGATCTGTTTCATCTACTCTTGGATTAAAGCCAGAAGTTCTTCGGCAGACATTTTCCCGCTTAAGTCGCTCCCCGTGAGAAGACTGTCCGCAAGTTTTCGTTTCCGGCGATGCATCTGCACAATTTTTTCTTCCACCGTTCCCCGGGTAATCAGGCGATAAATGGTCACAGGCCTGCGCTGACCAATACGATGGGCACGGTCCGACGCCTGATCCTCCACCGCCGGGTTCCACCATGGGTCCAGGTGGATCACATAATCCGCTGCTGTAAGGTTCAACCCCACGCCTCCGGCTTTGAGACTGATCAAAAACACATCTCCCTCCCCGGATTGAAAGCCATGGATGGCCTTCTGCCGCTGGGCAGCCGGTGTACTGCCGTCCAGGTACTGGTATTTGATGCCGGCGTCATCCAGATATTTCCGGATAATGGTGAGATGTCCCACAAACTGACTGAAGACAAGGGCTTTATGTCCATTGGTGATGAGTTCATCCAGAATTTCAGAAAAAACCGCCAGTTTACTGCTGGCAATGGAAATTTCCTTGTTGACCAGTTCACTATGGCAGCATGCCTGGCGCAGTTTTGTGATTTCCGCCAGTATTTTGATATGATTTTGGCCGCCATGGCTCTCATTATCGCTTGCGAGTCGTTCCAGGGCCTGTTGACGCAAGGCTTCGTAAAATGCCATCTCTTCTTTGCTCAAATCGATATCCAGCACAATCTCTGTGCGGGAGGGCAGTTCTTCCAGGACCTGGGCTTTGGTCCGGCGCAGGATAAACGGCTGGAGCAGTCGCTTGAGATCTTTTCGTGCCTGGGCATCTCCTTGTTTTTCAATGGGAATGGCAAAGGTTTTGTTAAATTGCTCCAGCGTTCCTAAAAGTCCGGGATTGATAAACTGAAAAAGATTCCACAGCTCACCCAAGTGGTTTTCAATGGGCGTTCCGGTGAGAATCACCTTGAATACGGCCGTCAGCTCCATGACGGACCGGGATCTCTGGGTGGCGAAATTTTTGATTGCCTGGGCTTCATCCAAAACTACCATCTGCCAGGAGACAGCAGACAATAAGTCGGCCATCTTTTTTTGCTGCATCAGGCCGTAACTGCATACCAACACATCAAAGCTGCCGGCATCGTCCAGACTTTTTTTCCGGTTGCGCCCGCCAAATAAAATCAGATTCAGACAAGGTGCAAAGCGGCCGGCTTCGGCAACCCAGTTGGCACAGACCGACGTAGGGGCAATCACCAGTGAAGGGCCTTGGGGGGCATGCTTGATGAGCATGGCCAGCGTCTGCATGGTTTTACCAATTCCCATATCATCGGCCAGACACGCGCCCACCCCCCAGTCTGACAGACAATTGAGCCAATTGATCCCCTCCAGCTGATAATCACGCAACTCGGCATGCAGTGTGGAAGGTGCCGCCAGGAGTGGATCTGTCTGGGTTTGAAGCTTTGCAATGTGAGCTTTCCATGCCTTGTTGGAACGTAAGGTACCGACTTCCTGAAAAAAACCCTCCAGGGCCAGGGCGGCCAAGGGGTGAAACTTTACGCCTTTCCCATCTCTGACGGAGTATCTGTCAAGCGCCTGGAGCCTTTTGCGAAAAGCGCGTGTTAATTTAACGAATTGACCCGGCTTAATCTCCAGGAATCGGGTGCTGCTTTTTTCAAGATATTCCAAAAGCATCCCCATCTCCAGGGTCAGGTGTTCATCCACCACCACCTGACCGGTCATGGCAAACCAATCTTCTCCCCCTTTGATGTTGAGCCGGCAATTGGAGAACGAGACATCTCCCAGCAGCTCAAAGGGTTTACCCTCAGGCCACTCCAGCACAATTCCGTCTGTCTCCTCCTGTATTTCCAGTTCCTCCAAAAGCGCCAGGGACTCTTCCACCCCTGGAAAGTGCCACTCCCCCTGATTCTCTTCTGCGGTCGCAAGGGTTGGACATCCATCCATCAACCGCGCTGCCAGCTCTTTTTCAATGTTCAGCTCCCTTGTGGTTTTCATCTGGATGCCATTCACCCGGGCAATGACATTTTTTCCTTTGCTGCCGGGGAAATACGCAGGTCCCTCTTCACCCAGAGGACGGACAACCATGGAGAGTTTCAGCCCTTGTCCCAGGGGAGAGAGTTGAACATGGAGGGTTGAATCCGCTTTTGCCTCGGAAACAGTGTCACTGCCTCCTTCTATATCCGAATGGATGGTGATATCCCCTGCCAGTGCATCCATGACCTGGACAATTTTATCTTTCGCAGATATCGGAAATGACGCCTCTTTGCCAAGAATATCGGCAATGGCATGATATTTTGCGTCCAGCGATACTAATTTGATACGAGTCGGGGTCTCCTCTACCACCACATATTCCGCCTTAAAATGACGACGGGGCTTGGGAGACAAAACAAAAGTAAATTGGCCGTTCACATTTTTTGAAATTGTGAGTTCAGGCTTTCCATGGACCAACTCCATCCGGGTGAGTCCATCGCTTGAAAAGAGCAAGGGATGGCCAACGGCATCAGGCATATACGTGTCATCAAAAATATATTCCACCTTGGTGTACCACCCATCTTTGTAACTATTGGCATAGATATGGCCACAAATCTTTTTATCCTGTTCCGTCAGATAGGAAAATGTCCTTTTCTCACTGCACAACCGTTTCAAGGCAATGGGGCGCCCTTTTGTCCAGACGCCTTTGGCATTTCTCTTTTGCTCCCTGGGGCTGATAGAGCACTCACCGTTATTGACGTAGTCAAGGAACCAGGCCATGCGTTGATCGCTCTCTTGTTCCTGCTTTTTCTCCTGTCGTTTTGCAGGGGATGTTTTTGCGTTCAAGGCGAGCAGCGCATTTAAGGTGTGCTCCCAGATGTTGCTTTCACTGATCAGTCCGACCAGGACAGAAGGATTTTGCTTTTTACCTGTTTGGAGTTCCGGCTCGGATAGACTTTGGATAAGGCCTTCAAGCTCTCCGGCAAACCAGGTATATTGCCTCTCGACTGCAAATTTATAAAGTTGTTTTATCTCTTCAAGTCGGTTTTTTGCCTCTGTCTTGTCCACCCAGTAGTAAGCAAACAAGGTGAAACAATCAATGGCCGGATGTGAGGGATGACCCCATGAGCTAACCCAGACGTAGTGACGAAGAATACGATCCGCCCCTCTGGAATTGCCTTGCAGATAACCCAAAAGCCCACCCAACAAGCCACATATTTTTTCAAAGTCTATTCCCGCGACCAGACACGCTCCGGCCCGGGAAAAGCTCTCATCACTGCCCTCTTTGATCAGGGCCAGGATATAAAAGAGCCCCATGAACCGGTTGAAAAAGATTTTCTTTTTCCCTTTTATCCTTTTATTCAAAAGCTCCAGTGCCTTTTCATACAATGAGATGGATTTCTCCGGCTTGCCTTTACAAAAAGCGATCCAGCCCTGAAGACACAAACTGTTCTCAAGGTGTTCGCTTTTCTTTCCATGGTTTTTAAGCCAGACGTCCAGACAATCCTGTTGACCGGTGAGCATCCATTTTTCCAATACTGCGGCCTCGAGTTCTGATTCACATTTTTCAGACCCCTGGATTACAAGAGATTCCAGGTAATCGGCATAGGCATCGTTCTGGTCCCAGCATTCTACTATCCTGAGATAAGGCGCTTTCAAAAAGCGTGTGTGGACATCCGGCGGCAAATGGCCGAACCATTCCGGATCAAAGGGACGACAGCAGATATGTTCCCACACCATGAGTAGTGGCTCTCTGTCTAACACATGCTGGTGTTTAAATTTTTCATAAAGCTCAGCAGCCTGGGCCGTCTTTTCCTGATAAAAAAGAATCCGCATGCCGGCCATCAATTTCGCCATGGACAGGGGCTGTTCCTGTGCCAACCCCTCTTCTGTAAGATTCAGTGTATGTTGAAGGGTATCGATTAGCGTTGTGAACGTCTTCTCAGCAACAAGGTGCCTTGTCAAAACTTCGATATAATCCCGGTTGATAAACAGGATACTGCGGGTTTTTCCATGCAATATATCTGTGCTGAGAAGGGCATCCAACGGACTACGGAGTAGCTTTAACATGGCGTTTCTTGTTCCGGAATCAAAGGATTTGCCGTCTTCCGTCTTTATATTCAGGGCAATAAGACAGGCAAGTAACTGGGTCTGAGTCAACTTGGCGTAGGAGATGGAAAGAATCTGCAGAATCTTTTTTTCGAGAAAAGGCAAGTTATGATATTTTTCCATAAACGTTTGGTTTTCTAACGACATATGCTCTTTTTCCCTTCTAATTTTTTAAACATCTTATATGTACACCATACTTCTGCTAGTGAATCCTGTTTTGAATAGGCCTGGGCGACTGATAATACACTGCCCAACTCCCTGTCAAGGCTGAACAGATATTTTTAGATTGACATGATTCCTGGTCTAACGTTGGTATCGATACTTCATCACAGACTGCATGTTACGAATCACCAGAAATGCTTTTTTAAGGCGGTTGCGATCAACGTGCGAAAGGTTGTCCGGTGATACGAAGTTGTCCATTTCCTTACCGGCCTTGACCTGTCTTGCCTGGTGCTGAATGCGCAGATTGCTTATGAATTCAAGTGCATCGTGCAGATCCCCGGCACTGTCGCTGGAGATCTCTTTGCAGCTTTCCATCAAATCCAGGCGATCCAGGGTATTGATTGCGCGACTGCCCTGGGCAAGGGTGTAGATGCGGGCAAGGTCCACAAAGGGGACAATGCCGTTGAGTTTGACATCAAAGGTATGGTCGTGCTGTCCTCCTTTGATTAATACAAAATTACGGAAAAACCCCAGCGGTGGTTGGCGGGAAAGCGCGTTATTTGTCATGTTGGCCAGGAAGATACGATTGCCGCGGGTCTTGTTAAGCAAATGATCACGCAGCTCTTGAAACAGGCTGCGCTTGCCGTATATGCAACGTAAATCAAAAAAAACGCAGGTCAGCATCAGGGCTTCGGGCTCAGGCCGGTCAATCCACTGGCTGAAATATTCTTTCCAGGCTTTCATGGGTTGGCACCAATGATAGTTGGTTGCCATCATGTCACCGGGGCAGTAGGTGTAGCCACAGGCGTTGAGTCCATCACAGACATGTCTGGCCAGCAGTCTGAAGTATTTGCTATGCTCTTCTGGAATGTAATCATCTGCCAGGATCAGACAGTTGTCCTGGTCCGACTTGGCAACCTGTTCCTCTCGCGCCTGGGAGCCTGCGGAGATCCAGGCGTAGGCCACGGGAGCGGGGCCCAGTCTTTTTTCGGCCAGCTGCAGCAGGCGGGTAGTGACGGCATCTGTGATAGACGTAATCAGGTGTCCGACGCTCATGGCTGTTGCCCCGGTAGCGACCAGATTGACCAGCAGTTCGGGTATCTTTGCCGTTACCTCCCGTATGCTGTCAATATCAGTGTGTTTGTAGATATCGCCAATGATATAGACCGTAGAGCAGGTGTGCTGTCTGGTGAGATCCGTGGGGGTAATCATGCCCACCAGGCGGTTGTTATTCATCACCGGCATATGGTGGACGTTGTAGCGGGTCATTTGCAGTTGGGCCTTAAAAGCAAAATCGCTGCTGTTAATAGTAGCCGGGTTCTCCGTCATGATTTCACTTACCCTGTCGTTAAGGTCCAGCTCCTTGGCAATAACCCGGTTGCGCAGGTCACGGTCGGTAACAATCCCGATCAGTTTTTGTTCGCGGCGTTCTGGTTCGTGGTATATAAGGATTGAAGAGACACGCTTTTGGCTCATTACCTGGGCAGTCTCCTGTATGGTGGCTGTAACCGGCAGTTTGACCGGGGTGCGGCTTAACAGTTCCCTGACCGGTGTAAGCATCAAGTTGAGCTGGGTCTGATCACTTTGACTGAACAGGCTTATGGCTTCACGCTGCCGTCTACTTTGCACTTCATCGGAGGTGTCGAAAAAACGGTTGAGCCGGGCATTTTCATCGCAAATCCTGTATAGATCAGCAGCGCGGAGCTGATATACCAGGGTGTCCTCCATGGCAAATGCTTTGAGCTTGTCCCGGCTACCGACGTGGGATGAACGATATCCAAACATATCATTTTCACAGAGGCGGGCCTGCAGCTCACCGTCTGCTGTATTAAGTTCCACCTCTCCGGTACGGATTAAGTAAAGGTGATCAAACAGGGTTCCGGTATCGGGTATCTCGGAACCTTTGCGAAAAGAGCGTATCTGTATCTTTTCCGACAAGTCGGACAACGTTTTTTTCGACAATAGGTTAAATGGATGGTTGTTTGCCAGAAAGCTTCGTATTTCCTGTAATTCAATATTCATCTGCCTTATTTAATTCCTTTTTAAACTAGCGAAACCATCCTTAAAATTGATGATTAACCCCAACGTTTCAGAAGTCATAAGGATTTCAGCTTCAAGGCATCAAGGTTGAAGCTGTAGTAATCTACCACAAAACCTTGATAACGCCGAAGATAAAATTTTCATGGCTTCCTCGAAGGGTCTGATTTTCCTAAAAAATATACTGAAAAACAGCCATTTTTATATTCAAAAAATGTCTTTAATACAACCGGCATCTCTAACCGATTTGCCCCATGTGAAATTTTTACATAGGAGAATTAAGCACAACTTTAACTTTTTGCCCCATCCAACACCTCCCGAATCTTGATTGCCAGATCCTGCTTGGAGAACGGTTTCTGTATGAAGTTCACGCCTTCATCCAAAACGCCGTGGTGGGCGATGACATTGGCGGTGTAGCCGGACATGAAAAGGCGTTTGAGATTGGGGTATAAGGACAGGATGTTTTTTGCCAGATCCCGCCCGTTCATCTCGGGCATGACCACATCAGTCATGAGTAGGTGGATCTTGCCAGTGTGTTCACGGGCAATCGAGATCGCTTCTCCCGGCGTGCTGGCCGCAAGGATTTTGTAACCGTTTCGCTCCAGCATCATGCGTGTCATTCTTAGGATGGAAGGTTCATCCTCCACCAACAAAATGGTTTCATTTCCGTCCACGCTTATTTTTTCTGCTATTTTTTTCTTCGGACTTTCAGTTTCAGCCCGATACTGGGGCAGATAGATCCGGAAGGTGGTACCCTGGTCCGGCTCGCTGTAAACGTTTATGAAACCTTCATTTTGTTTAACGATGCCGTACACAGTAGCCAGCCCCAGACCGGTGCCCTTACCTATGTCCTTGGTAGAAAAGAATGGCTCGAACATCTTAGATATTGTCTCCTGATCCATACCGCAGCCGTCATCGCTGACAGCCAGCAGGACAAAGTCACCAGCAACAAAGCCCGGATGTGTTGCACAATAGGCGGAATCAAACGTCGTGTTGCCAGTTTCTATGGTGATCTTTCCCACGTCTGCAATGGCATCGCGGGCGTTGACGCACAGATTGGCCAGAATCTGATCGATTTGTGACGGGTCCATCCTGACCTGCCGGATATTTGCACCAGGTAGCCACGCCAGGTCGATATCCTCGCCGATCAGCCGCCGAAGCATCCTGAGCATGCTCTTGATGGTATCGTTGAGATTAAGGATCTTGGGTGCTATGGTCTGTTTTCTTGAAAAAGCCAGCAGTTGTCTGGTGATGTCGGCAGAGCGCTTGGCCGCAGATAAAATTTCTCCAAGGTTTCCGTGGACCGGGTCATCCGGGGCTATGTCCTCAATTGCTATTTCCGTATTGCCGAGGATTATGTTGAGCATATTGTTAAAGTCGTGGGCGACACCTCCGGCCAGACGGCCCACGGACTCCATCTTCTGTGCCTGTAAGAGTTGGGCCTGGAGTTTTTCTTTTTCCGTTTCAGTCTTTTTCTGTTCGGTTAGATCTCGGAACTCGACAGTTCTTACTTTTTTCCCCTTATAAGGTACATTCCGGGCCTCTAAGTGCATTGGAAATTCCTCACCATTTTTCCGCAAACCGAATGCTTCATAAGGTTTTTCATAACCAGTACGAATATTATTTTTTACTTTTTCACGGGATTGGTCGGCTATCAACAAAAGTCCGTCCATTCCAATAAGCTCTGAATATTCATAACCCATCATTTCCGAAAGACCTTGGTTACATTCCAGAATGACACCCTGGTCATGAATGACTATTCCCCCGAAAGATGCATTATGAAGTGCTTTAAAACGAGTTTCGCTTTCTAAAAGAGCTAATTCCGAGCACTTGCGCTCGGTGATGTCACGAATAAAGACCACGCATTGCGGTTCATCCAACGGTCGTTTCTGAACGCTTATTTCCACATCGAAGACTGTCCCGTCCTTGCGACGGTGGCGACTTTCAAATCGGTCCTGTCCCTCGGCCAGAACCTTCTGCATGTGTGTAGCGACGTCGAAGGGCTTCTCAACATCTTCCACGGCACTGATATCCATGTGAAGAAGCTCTTCTTCTGCATAGCCGCTCATTTCACAATAGGTTTCATTAACTTCGAGAAAGCGGCCTGCAGTATCGATAATCCAGAAACCGTCCATGGCTGTTTCAAGGATTGCCCAATGTTCTTCTTCCCTTGCTTTTAATTCTCTTTCAATCTTTTTGATCTCTGAGATATCTACATGAGTTCCAACGACACGGATTTTGCCATTCAAATCATCTGTATACAGGTTCGATCTGGAGAGAATATCAACCCAATGACCGTTCTTATGCTTCATTCTGAACTCAATTTCGAACCGATCCCTTTTGCCCTCAATCACCTCGTTCATCATAGTCCAAGATGATTTTGCGTCATCAGGATGTGTTAATTTCTCCCAAACAGAAAAATCATTTGGAAGTTCATCAGGTTCATAACCCAGCATACGCTTCCAACCCGGAGAATAGTAGATATCTTTAGTCTCTAAATCCCAATCATATATACCATCCTGACTCGCGTTCATGGCCCGTTGGAACCTTCGTTCACTTTTTCGAAGCTCATCTTCCGCCTGTTTACGATCATAAATTTCCGTTTCCAACTTCAAATTTGAATAGCTAACGTTTGACACATAGGAAGTGAATTTGACCAGAAAGCTCATTAAATCTTTTATAGTTTTCCTGTTGTATCTCGGGATGCGGCGGAATGCATCCAAGTATAATTCTTTATCGAACCCGTAAGTTTCTGCCTGTTTGATAAATCTGTTTTCATCCACCGGGTCGCCCTCATAAAAAAATTGCCCGGTGTAAATATTGCCCACATGTTTGTTCCCGATATATAATGGCGTGACGACGTCCCACAGACCATTTTTACATTGGTATTCTATATACTCCCCATACTTAATATTTTTAACAAGGTAAAGATCACTTTCGGTACAGTTCTTTTTAGTTATTGGGTGTACTCTATGAAATTTAGTGCAGATATCCTGCCATCCAGTTGATTCTATGACATTACCTTCCATATCAAGGATAGCGGTAACCATTCCAGTCAGTTTATGGAAGTCGTCCATGATCGACTGAAGTTTGCCAACATTTATAATAGATCCGAGGTTGTCTTTTTTTTCCCAAAAATCATTATCTGGATCCGCCGAATCTGTTCCTCTTGGTTTGGAATTACTTGCTTCAACGAATGAATCTTTTTTCCAGGCGCATCTTTCCTCTTCCAGTTTTTTAACTTTTTGAAGGAGTTCCTCATAGGTTGGTTTTCTGGTCACAATCTAACCTCGCCACTGATCAATTTTTACAAATCTGTTGTGAAGCGCAAACTTGCTATATTCATGATTACTATCGGACAATATTTTTTTGTTGATTAAATTTGTTTTATACAAGCCAACAAAAAAAAGCAATAATTCCAATGAAATCGAGTAAATTAAAACCCAGCAATCATGGTATAAAAGCGGACTGCCAACGATTTCAGATAGGTGAGAAATGGCAGAAGAAGTCAACGCCCCTTCAATACTGGCTTTGAGCATTTTATAATAGACTTATTGTTGGGGGGGATTTTCCTTAAACGTATATTGAAAATCAGATTTTCCCTTGAGCATCATCCAATACGTTCCGAACAAGTTTAGCCAGATCTGATTTTACAACGGGTTTCATCAATAATCCATCAATATCCATTTGTTTAATATTACCTTCATGGATTCTTTCACTGAATCCTGTGCAAATGATGATTGGCACGTCAGATTTTATTGATTTAATTTTTCGTGCTAATTCATCTCCCGGGATGTTTGGCATGCTCATGTCAGTAATCACCAGGTCGTATGAAGACGGGCTTGCTCTGAATGCCTCCAGAGCTTCAACACTATGTAACCGGGAAGTAACCATGTAGCCCATCCTTTCGAGCATCTGTTTTTCAAGTTTTGCTATAGACCCCTCATCGTCAACAAGCAAGATTCGTTCATTCCCACCTGGATTCTCTTCAACTTCAGCGAGTGATTCAGGACCGATTGTTTTCTTCATCAACGGCAGATAGATTTCAAATTTCGAGCCATTGCCAATTTCACTGTAAACCTTAATCTCGCCCCCATGCTCCTTTACAATACCATAAACCACTGCCAGGCCAAGGCCGGTTCCTTTTCCCTGTTGCTTTGTTGTAAAATACGGGTCGAAAATTTTTTCTAAAAGTCTTGTTGGCATACCGTGACCCGAATCTGAAATTGATATAACAGCATAATTACCTGGAGTTAGATTCATGTCAGGCCTGTCAGGAACCTTGAGATCGGCCTGTCTCAGCTTAACCGAAATTGTTCCACCAGTGTCTTCTACAGCGTGATAAGCATTGGTGATGAGATTCATTCCGATTTGATGAATTTGAGATGGATCCGCCAAAACCATGCCACAGTCTTTTTGAATGTCTTGTTTGATTTCAATGTAAGTTGGAATCGTAGACCGGGATAGTTTTATCACTTCGTTTAAAATATTTTGAATTCGAGTTGGCATCATCGTATGTTCAGATTGGCGGCTGAAGGCGAGAATTTGTTTGACAAGGTCGCTGCCCCTTTTGCCTGCTTTTAAAATTTCTTCAGCATTCTCCCTTTCAACACTGCCTGGAAGAAGATCTTCAAGAAGCAATTCAGACATGCCAACAATTGGAAATAATATATTGTTAAAATCATGGGCAATACCCCCCGCAAGACTCCCGATCGATTCCATTTTTTGCGCCTGTTGCAGCCGTTTCTCTGTCTGCTCTCGATCTGTTATGTCACGCATGATTCCCAAATTACCGATCCACTGGTTTTTCCCGTCGTATAACTTGGCACCAAATGTTTCCCCAGTGAATAGTTTTCCATCTTTTTTCCTATAGCGGGAGATATATAAGCCATGTGGGTTTTGGGTATCTTTATTGAATATTTCTGAGCCAGTCGCTTGAAATTCTTTTTGCCCGGCATACAGACATTTCGTTTTTTTTCCAATAAGCTCTTCTGGAGTGTATCCAAAGGTATTTTTCATCCCACGATTGGCCAATATTATCTCTCGCTCTGTATTGGTTATAACTACACCGTCTGGAATGGTATTAAACATCGTTTCAAACAGGTTTTTCTGTTTTCTGAGATCTCCCTCTGCTTTCATCTGTTCAGAGATATCATGGGCGATTGAAACAATCCGGGATTCTCCATCGACATCAACCAGAACCCCATTATAAATACAGGGTATGGGATCCCTGGTTTTGGAATAGACGGTCAGTTTCTGCCCTCGTACATATCCTTGGGATTTGATCATCTCGACCAGACGCCTTCTATCTTCGGGTCTGATCCAATCAATCTCCTCAGATCTTCTCCCGATAAGTTCATCCCGAGTATATCCGGATAATTTAAGGTGTTCCTGATTTGCATCCAGAATTTCCCCGGTGCTGTAATCACTGATGGCTATCATCAGCGGGGCATTATGAAAGACTTTTGCGAACTTCTGTTCGCTTCTTTGAAGCTCTTGTGTCACTGCCTTCCGATCAATCAAAATCTGAACGTTTTTTAAAAAGGCTTTTACCTGATCCTCATCCTCACCGGTATATTTTTCTTTTTTATTCGCAACAACAGCAATCGATATCACCCTGTCATTTCTTATGAGCGGTACAGCCATTATGCGATTCAACGGGACGTGTCCATCCGGCAGCCCCTTTTTTCCGGGTAAATCCAGGCTGAAGTCATTTAAGGTGACAATTTCATTATTTCGCACAGCATTTGCCCATATCCCGGCCGTTTCAATATCAAAGTGAAGCGGCTGATCCGTTACCTTGCATGAAGCCATAGTATCCGTGGACCAGGCATGCAGTTTCAGAAATTTCTGATCCTGATCAATAAAGCCATAAAATGCATATTTGCTTTGGGTTATTTTCTGGACCTCTTCCAAAACGTGATCACTGATTGTTTGAATATCAGAATCAGCAATTTTAGTTATATTCCAGAGGCTTTCCAGACGTTCTTTCAATCTGTTTGATGATGCTTCAGCTTGCCTTATGCTTGTAATGTCCTGAAATATACAATGGGTCTGCTTAAAACCTCCCGTTTCGTTTTTTGCTATTTTCCCGTGGAAAGAAACCAATATGGCGTCCCCGTTTTTTTTTACCATTTCGAATTCAACCCCAAGGATCTCGCCCACAGCTTTAAACCGCGGAAAATTCTCTTTAAAATGATTCTTCCATTCAGGAACTAAAAATTCATTGAAATTTTTTCCCAAAACTTCTTCCCGGGTATATCCCATGGTTTTCAACCAGGTTTGATTTACCTCCTTGAAACAGCCATTTTCGTCAAGGGACTGGTAACTCAATGGCGCTTTTTCAAACATGGTTTTGAATTTTTCTTCACTTTCCTGGAGAGCATTCTCTATTTCTTTAAGACCTGTTAAGTCCTGGGTAAACCCGACAGCAATGGTTGGATTACCTTCTGAGTCAAACTTAATATCAGCTTTTTCCCTTACCCACTTGGTCTTATTGTCAGCAATTACCCGATGTATTATGTCATAGGATTTGCTTTTTAATGCGTCATTCCATTTTTTATCAACATACTCCCGGTCTTCTGGATGAATACAAGATAGAAATATCTCATAGTTCAATTTTGTGCCGAGGGGTACACCAAAAATTTTATAATTTTCGTCTGTCCATATTAAGGAGTTTTTCTGGATGTCCAGTTCCCATGTGCCTATCTTTCCAATTTCTTGAGCTTTAGCAAGGTAATATCGGTTTTTTAGTAAATTGTCTTCTGCCTCTTTACGTTCACTTATGTCTTTTATAAAAACAACAAATCGCCCACCCTCTTTATCCGAGTAGGTAAAATTAATCTCAACAGGATAAGTACTATTGTCTTTTCTGCGATGAAATGATTCGAAGCAATCGTATCCTATTGTGATGCCTTTTTTTAAATGCTTCTCAATTTCCTTAAAATCTTCACCCGTTTCTACATCGGCAATCTGCATGGTTAACAGTTCATTCTGGCTGTAACCGCTCATTTTCGAGTAGGCTGAGTTTACTTCTAAAAAATGCCCGTTTATGTCGGTGATCCAAAAACCATCAATAGCCGTTTGTAAAATAGCTTTGTAACGACCTTCTCGCTTATGGGTAGCTTCTTCTAACTGCTTGCGTTCGGTGATGTCCTGAGCTGAACCATATAGTTTTACAACTTCTCCTCTTTTATTCAATTTTGCGACACCGCAGGCATGGACATATCTTTTCTCACCAGTGTCCTGACGAATAATCCGATGTTGAATTTCATACTTGGCAGCTCTTTCGGCTGCCTCATTAAAAGAAAATCGTATTGCATCTCTGTCCTCAGGATGTGCAATAGCTATCAAATCTTCAGTGCCAAGATGGCGTTTGGTGCAACCATGTATGCGGAGCCAATTATCTGAAAAAGTCCATATGTCATTAACAATGTCCCATTCCCAACCTCCAATATTCGCAAGCTTCTCAGTCTCTAACAGTATTGCCAGGAGATCGTCTTTGCCTAACGACTTATATGCATTCTCAGAACTCATTGACCAAATGTCCTTTACTCAATTAATTAAGGGGTTTGAATAAAATTTCATTGCGGCGTATTTATAAAATTTTTTGAGTATGGTTCATGCTACACCAAACGATATAAGATAACAATATTCGTTCAAAAATTCAGTATTTTGAAACTCAGGACTTATGGTATTATCAGTCGCCCAGGCCTATTTTAAAACAGCATTCAATAGCAGAAGTATTGTGGATGGGGGATCATTTCCAATTCTCACTGTGGACTACATCAATATCGAAATGTCTCCAATGTGGAATTTAAAACCCCGTACTATTATTAAGATTCTGGTTGATCAGCGTAAATTATAGTTCTCGCCCCCAAAGAGTGTGAATGCAAGCGTGACGGTTTGAGTTTAAAAAAGGATGAGATAAAAACCCGCTCCAGCGGTAGCCAATCCTCTCCGACGGGCAGTTTTTGTGGTGCCCATTCTCAGGACTGGTTCCCATTTCCGCTGGGCTGAACGGTTAAATTAACACCCATAAAATAAAATTGATGTTCGTGAATCGAATATTCCTTTTGCCGGATGTCGTCATGCTCTTGAAACTTACCTTGCCATTTTTAATGTGGATGACCAGGAAGAATTAGATGACCTACTCGGTCTTGATGGTGAAGAAGAATTTACGATATACCTTGCCCCAGTGGGAAAGGTAAAAAAATCGGGGATTTAAATTGGATATAATGTCTGCAAAATAATTAAGCTGGTTGCAATTGATCCGAAGTCCGTACTGCTGTACAATTGAATCCGCGAAAAAAAACGAATGTCTTGATCTTTAGTTGACGCGGCTTACGGGCTGAGGAGGATCGATGAAAAAACTGATCCGCTGGGTTGTGGTTTTGCTGATCATAGCCGGAGCAGCTATTCTTATCCGGCAGAAAACAAGGCCTAAGCCGCTTGAACTGGTGGTGAAGGCGGTGGTCAGGGGAACGGTTGAGAAGACCGTTGCCAACACCAGGGCCGGCACGGTCAATGCCTGCAGGCGAGCCAAGCTTTCACCAAGCCTGGGTGGTCAGGTTGCCCTTCTCCCCATCCGGGAAGGGGACTCGGTAAAGGCCGGTGAGCTGTTGCTGGAGATCTGGAACGAGGATCTTAAAGCCCAATTGGTTCTATCCGAAAGAGAGGTGGCAGTGGCAGAGGCCAAGGCCAATGCGGTATGCCTTTCGGCGGATGAGGCCGGTCGTCAGGCCCATCGGGCAGAAATCCTATTTAAACAGCGGATTGTTTCGGAAGAACATACGGACCAGGCCGTAACCAAAGCAAAATCGTTGCGGGCAGAGTGCACTGCGGCACGGGCTTCCGTGGAGATGAGGCAGGCTCAGGTTGAGGTTGCGCGGGTCAACCTGTCCCGTACCCGGCTCATTGCACCGTTTGACGGCGTTATCGCCGAGATTGAAGGTGAGCTCAACGAATATATCACACCGTCACCGGTCGGGGTTTTGACACCGCCGGCCGTGGATCTGATTGAAAACAGCTGCTACTACGTTTCTGCCCCCATTGATGAGGTTGATGCCGCCGAGGTAAGGGTCGGTATGGAGGTGCGGATAACCCTCGACGCCTTTCGCAACAGGTCGTTTTCCGGCCAGGTTCGTCGAATTGCCCCCTATGTACTCGATCTGGAAAAGCAGGCGAGAACTGTCGAGATCGAGGTCTCTTTTGACAATCGTGAAGCGTTTTCCGAGCTGCTGGCAGGATACAGTGCCGATGTCGAGGTGGTGATCGATGTCAGACAGAATAGCCTGAAAATTCCTACCGAGGCTGTTATGGAAGAAGCCTCTGTTTTTGTTTTTTCCCCGGGCGACCATCATGTTCAAAAACGAACAATTTCCACCGGACTCTCCAACTGGGCGGCAACTGAGGTGGTTAACGGCCTTGCTGAAGGGGAGTTGATTGTCGTTAATGTGGATAAACCCGGGCTGGAAGATGGTGTCGAGGCTGTTCGCGTTGAGGAGCGGCAATGATTGTCCTGGAGCAGTTGAGCCGCATCTTTAAAGTGGGCGATGAGCAGGTTCACGGACTGCGTCAGGTCGACCTGACAATCGGCAAGGGTGAATATGTGGCGATCATGGGACCGTCCGGTTCAGGAAAATCGACCCTGTTGAACATGATCGGCCTCCTGGACAGGCCGGACAGCGGCACCTATTTTTTTGAAGATGAGGATATGACCAAGCTCAGCGATCATCAGCAGGCTGAGTTTCGCCGTCATAAAATTGGTTTTATCTTTCAGTTTTTTCACTTGGTACCGAGGATGAGCAGTGCCGAAAATGTGGAACTCCCACTCATGCTGGCCGGGGTTGACCGGAAAGAGCGCAAAGAGCGGGTGGCCAGGGTGGTCAAAGCATTTGGCCTGGAACAGCGGGCCAATCATAGACCGGACCAACTCTCAGGCGGCCAACGGCAGCGGGTGGCCATTGCCAGGGCAACCATAATGAACCCTCATATCCTCCTTGCCGATGAACCGACAGGCAACCTTGACAGGAACTCCGGCATGGAGGTGATCGGGATTCTGGAACAGCTCAACCGGGATGGGATAACGGTGATAATGGTTACCCACGACCCGGAGCTGGGGGATCGGGCAGCCCGTCGGATACATATGGTGGACGGGCGTATTGTTTCCGATACCGCTTCAAAATAGAAGAGTTGTTGGAAGGAAGGTGATGAAACCCATAGACATCCTGACTTTTTCGACCCGTGCTTCACTTGGGTATCCCACCAGGACATTTCTGATGTTGCTGGCTATGGCCATCGGTGTGGCCTCAATGGTCCTGCTTTCCACGCTGGGAGAAGGGGCCAGAACCTATGTTGTCGGGCAGTTCTCATCCCTTGGCACCAACCTTCTGATTGTATTGCCGGGTCGCTCTGAAACAGTTGGAGGACTGCCGCCCCTGCTTGGCGTCACGCCGCGTGATCTCACTTTGGATGATGCGGCGGCGCTCCAGCGTTCCTCGGTTATCCGCTATGTCGCCCCCATCATAATTGGTGCCGCGCCGGTATCTTACGGCAGGCGTGAGCGCGAGGTGACCATCCTCGGCTCCACTTCGCAATTACACAATATAAATCAACTCGAAATGGGCAGCGGGCGGTTTCTTCCGCCAGGTGATATAGGTCGGGCAACACCGATATGCGTACTTGGGGAGACGACCAGGAAAGAGCTGTTTGGTACACAGTCAGCAGTCGGAAAGAAGGTTCGTATCGGTGACAACCGGTTTATTGTGACCGGCGTCCTCTCCGATAAGGGGGAATCGATCGGGCTTGATATGAGTGATCTGGTCATCATTCCGGTTGCTTCTGCCCAGGCACTGTTTAATACCGAATCGCTGTTCCGGATTATGATAGAGGCTTCCGAGCGGGATCTGATTCCAAAAGCAAAAGAAGTGATTTTAAAAATAATCCGCAAACGCCATGATGGAGAGGATGATGTGACCGTTGTTACCCAGGATGCGGTGCTTGCCACCTTTGATAAGATTTTTACGGCATTGACCCTCACTGTAAGCGGCATAGCTGCAATCAGTGTGGGGGTGGCGGGGATCCTGATTATGAATGTGATGCTGATAGCGGTAAGTCAGCGACGTTCGGAAGTCGGTTTGCTTAAAGCCCTTGGCGCGCCCAGTGGGCAGATCGTTGCTCTTTTCCTTGGCGAGGCCGCATTGCTCTCATTTCTCGGCGGGGCGTTGGGGTTGTTGCTTGCTGCCGGTGCTACCGGGTTGGTGGAGTATCTGTACCCGCAATTTCCGCTTGATATCCCTTCCTGGGCCCTTGTGACGGCCCTGACGGTTGCTGTTGGCTGCGGCCTTCTTTTCGGTGTGCTGCCGGCATTCAGGGCTGCCCGGCTTGATCCGATTGAGTCCTTGTCAAGGAGGTGAGCTGATGCATCCAGGGGACCTGTTCCGTTTATCATTGAACTCGCTGGTGGATCAGCGGCTTCGCTCCTTTCTTACCATTCTCGGCATTGCGGTGGGGATCGGTTCGGTGGTATTGCTCACTTCCATAGGTGAAGGTATTCATCGGTTCACTCTGGCAGAATTTACTCAATTCGGCACCAATCTGATCGGTATCAATCCGGGCAAGGCCACCACACTTGGCACATCCGGGGCGGTTATCAACAATATCCGTCCCCTGTCTATTGCTGACGAACAGGCTCTGGCACGCATTCCGGGTGTGGTCAGCACTATTTCAGTCATTCAGGGAAATGGGCCGGTTGAATTTTATGGCCGAAGTCGAAGGACCACCATTTTAGGGGTGGGGCCGTCTGCAAGTGAGGTCTGGCAGATCAGGGTGGTGAAAGGACGGTTTTTGCCGGAAGATAATTTGACTGCTCCGCGGTCCTATGTGGTGCTTGGCAGCAAGGTGAAGCACGAGCTTTTCCGGGAGTCAAATCCCCTTGGCAAGATTATCCGGATAGCTGGGGAGCGGTACCGGGTAATCGGGGTGATGGAAACCAAGGGGCAGATGCTCGGTTTTGATCTTGATGACGCGGTATACATCCCGACTGTGAGGGCCATGAGTCTTTTCAATCAGCAGAGCCTGATGGAGATCGATCTGGTTTATCGAACCGGACTGCAGTCGAAAACTATCGCGGAACGAGCAAGAAAAATTCTGGTCAACAGGCATGGTGCTGAGGACTTTACCATCACCACCCAGGAAGAGATGCTCAAGGTGCTCGGTTCGGTGCTCAATATACTCACCGTTGCTGTGGGTGGGCTGGGTGCCATCTCGCTCTTTGTCGGTGGTGTGGGGATTCTTACTATTATGACCATAGCGGTTAATGAGCGGACGCCTGAGATCGGCCTGATGAGAGCAATCGGTGCGGACAGAAAGCAGATCCTGCTGCTGTTTCTTGGCGAAGCCGTGGTTCTGGCCGTGATCGGCGGTATAGCAGGTTTAGCCGGCGGTGCCGGGATTGCCTGGCTGCTCGGCGTTCTGGTCCCGGCATTACCGACACACACGCCCTGGCTTTATGCGTTATATGCGGAGATACTTGCCGCATCGATAGGATTACTGGCAGGCGTGATTCCGGCACAGAAAGCGGCGGGGCTTGATCCGCTGGAAGCGTTGCGGGCAGAGTGATATCAGTAATGTCGTTGTCAACCTGATGGAATAAAAATATTAACAAATGACCGTAAAAAGATAATGAAATCATGAGTATTTCGTCAAAGGCCATGGTGCTAAAAATATTTGAAAAATGCGCAGGCAAATCCGGGTGTGACGTCTGCAGGACTCATCTGGATGAAGATTGCCTGTTTTTTCCTGAGCTCTACAGAGTAAATGATGAACTGATTGAACAAGGGGAATTGATTGACAATAACACAATTTGTCAACTGCTTGACCGTTGCACATTGTGCGGGTTGTGCCCCTGTCCTGATGTAAGAATGCTGATTCTGCAAGCAAAAGCTGCCGCTGCAAATGAGAACGGCGTACCTTTATCCGTCAGCTTTATTGCTGACGCCCGGAAAGCCGGCAGATTGGGCACATTACTGAGTCGATCAGCCAATTGGATCAACAGTAGGCCCGTTACCGCTTCAATGATAAAAAAGACTGCAAAAATCCACCCGGACAGGATATTGCCCCAATTCCCCGGTCAGAATTTTTTTCAATGGGTCAAAAATAAAGGCGGCAATGCCATCAGGGGGAAATCAGCCAAATCCGGGGAGAAAGTTGCTTATTTTGCAGGCTGCAGTGCCGGATATTTTTTCCCGGAAGTCGGAAAGGCCACGGTAAATTTTCTTGAGGGGATAGGGATCGACGTTTTTGTACCGGAACAGGCCTGCTGCAGCATGCCTCTGTTGATGGAAGGTCAGAAACAAAAGGCATTGGAAAAAATTAAAACCAATGTTGAAACATTAGTGCAGGCTGTCAGGAAAGGCTATAAAATAATATGCTCGTGCCCGACCTGTGGATACTTTTACAAGAAACTGCTTCTGGAAAATGCCTATTTCTCAGAAGCAGCCCAGGCGCATTTGCAATCTCAAACAAATGAAATGAAAGTGCCTTTGGGTTCTGCCGCAGGGAAGTTTCTTTCACTTCCCAAAACAATTTATCAGAAAATATTAAAGGACGAGGGGTATTTTTCATCAATCAATCCCATTGACAGAATAGAACTTTCCAAAGCTGTCTGTGACCTGGGAGAATTTTTACTTGCCTATCAGCAAGCGCACCATCTGACATTCAAAACCAACGATCCCCAAATACCTTTGATCTATTTTGCCCCCTGCCACCAACGGGAACAGGGAATAGGTCAACCATACTTCAAGATTTTTTCAACCATTCCGGGAACAGATATGATTCAGGTGGGTGGGGCTTTAGATTGCTGCGGTATGGGCGGTCATTTGGGGTATAAACAATCATTCCATACCCTCAGTTTAAAAATGGGTCAGTCTCTGTTTAAAAAGATTGAGTCTGAAAAAGACCGGTTCGTTGTAACCGATTGTCTGAGCTGCCGGTTACAGTTTTCTCACGTATTTGATCGAAAGGTCTTTCATCCCATAGAACTCCTTGAAATATAGCTGTTTGTTGCGGGCAGTAAGTCAAACCCACAAATCAAACAAAAAGAAGGATTAAATCATGACGTCGCTTGAATATTTTAACGGCTGCCTGATCGATGGCGTTGTTAGGGATGTTTTTAAAGGTTGCAGTGCTACTGTGTTCATTCGTCTGGAAAAGCGGACATTGTTCTGTCGATAGTCGTCACTTCCGACCCTTGATTTGATCTTCCAGATTTTCGACCCAGGTCACCAATAACAAAAGTAGCAAACGCCGCTTCCAAGTTGGCTTGGGAGTCCTTAAATACCATAAGTGCTTGGTCAACTATGTTGCCATCTGGAGAAAAAAATTTGTGAACCATTTCAGATGATGTTAATAATTTCATTATTGATTTTTAAACATTTATGCCGGTCTGGTGATTCTCACTTTTCGGATGTTGTCCCGTTCGATAAGTAAATATGAAAGATCAACGGAAACCATAATCAAATTGGGCTACCGACGTAAGGCGGGACAGTTTAAACCGGTTGATCCGAGTCTTCCAGCACGTAAGCCTATAAAAATAGGGCATCCCACAAGATCCTTATTCTGCGGGATGTCCCGGCTTAAACCGGTAGCCTCAAATTGTTTGAGATGTACTATGAGGAAAGATCAAAAAGAGTTGTTTGGGTTTATGATGACACGCTTGAAAAAGCGTTGGGATCTATGTTTGTACCCTGGGGATTCCTGTGAAGAAAAAGCAATAAACGCTCATTCAATTCAAAATCGAAGAACGTTAGATCTGCTGAGCGTAAACGGGCATGTCATAATGCCGAAGCCCAAATTAACTGCGACTGCTCTACCAACGTTTATATTTAAATCATTAAGCCAAAATAAAGCGACAACCTTTACTGGCTTATGTAAAAATCACGACACTGAACTTTTTAAACCCATCGACACCAATCAACTTGATATTAATGATCCAGAGCATCTATTTCTTGTCGCCTATCGCTCTGTTCTGAGAGAGGCTTTTGTTTCTATGAAATCAGCAATCGACACTCAGCTTACTTATCAAAAAGGAGTAGAAATTGATTTGTTTCCTGGTGACATCCCGTCCGCTCCAGGCATGCAAGCTGTGGAACAATTTATGTCTGTGTATATGGTGGAAAAATTTAAAAACGTTTTTGACGATGCATTTTTGGAAAAGGAATTTTCAGCTATACATCATAAAGTCTATGAACTTCCGGTTAAACCATCCATCGCAGTAAGTGCTATGTTTTCCACTGACATCATGGAAGAGGGCTTTGATAATCCGGCGTTCATCACCTTAAACCTGATACCAGAGGCAACAAAAACATTCGTGATATTTTCGTATTTACCCCAAAGATATAATTCAGTTTATCAAGCTTTTTGCAGGTTATTTGATTCAACTGACGAATATTTTCTCTATCAATTATCGAAATTGATTCTCAGAAAATGTGAAAATTTTGTTATATCTCCAACTTTGTTCGAGAGTTTTTCGTTACAACAAAAAGAAATAATGAATAATTTTTTTGAAAGAAATACATGTGGGCATAATTTTGAGCTTGAAGATCATAGGCTATACTTATTTGGCGCTGTTCAGTAGTTGCCTATCATACTTAATTTAAGCGTTTTTAAAAATGTTGCTGCAACTTTTAGGTAACATATGATGATAAATTTTATAGTTTTACTAAATTTATCCCAACATACTGAGAATATGAAATGAATCAACGCAAAACCCTGGTAATTCAAAACAACAACCTGGTATCACTAAAAAAAGCAAGTAACCTTCTTTCAATCACGAATAAAATACTTAAAAGGTCGAATGAAAAATTAAGTGGCTTTTTGAAATCAGCTAACAATGGAAATGCCGAAGCTCAATATGCACTTGGTTATGAGTACTATTCGACTCAAAATTATAAGCAAGCCGCCCATTGGTACTCAAAAGCCGCTGAGCAAGGACATGCTGAAGCTCAATGTGAGCTTGGTAAATTACACTATTGGGGCAGAGGCGTGCCTAAAGATTATAAGCAGGCTGTTCATTGGTACTCAAAAGCTGCTGAGCAAGGACATGCTGAAGCTCAATGTGAGCTTGGTGAATTACACTATTGGGGTCGTGTCGTGCCTAAAGATTATAAGCAGGCTGCTCATTGGTACTCAAAAGCTGCTGAGTTAGGGTATGCTCAAGCTCAACTGATGCTTGGTGATTTATACCTTTCGGGCGAAGGCGTGTCTCAAGATTATGAGCAGGCCGCTCATTGGTACTCAAAAGCTGCTGAGTTAGGGCATGCTCAATCTCAACGGATGCTTGGTGCTTTATTTTATTTGGGCAAAGGCGTGCCTCAAGATTATAAACAGGCTGTTCATTGGTACTTAAAAGCTGCTGAACAAGGGTATGCTCAAGTTCAATTGACGCTTGGTGATTTATACCTTTCGGGCAAAGGCGTGTCTCAAGATTATAAGCAGGCCGCTCATTGGTACTCAAAAGCTGCTGAGCAAGGGCATGCTAAGGCACAATGGGAGCTTGGTGAATTATACGATTTGGGCAAAGGCGTGCCTCAAGATTATGAGCAGGCTGCTCATCGGTACTCAAAAGTCGCTGAGCAAGGGTATGCTGAAGCTCAATGTGAGCTTGGTTATTTATACAATTTTGGCATAGGCGTGCCTAAAGATTATAAGCAGGCTGTTCATTGGTACTCAAAAGCTGCTGAGCAAGGGCATGCTGGTGCTCAATTAGTGCTTGGTGAATTATACAATCAGGGAAAAGGCGTGCCTCGAAATCATGAGCAGGCTGTTCATTGGTACTCAAAAGTTGCTGAGCAAGGGCATGCTGGTGCTCAATTAGTGCTTGGTGAATTATACAATCGGGGCAGAGGCGTGCCTAAAGATTATAAGCAGGCTGTTCATTGGTACTCAAAAGCCGCTGAGCGAGGACATGCTGAAGCTCAATGGGAGCTTGGTAAATTACACTATTGGGGCAGAGGCGTGCCTAAAGATTATAAGCAGGCTGTTCATTGGTACTCAAAAGCCGCTGAGCGAGGACATGCTGAAGCTCAATGGGAGCTTGGTGAATGCTCATTGGTTCTCAAAAGTACACTATTGGGGGCGTGTCGTGCCTAAAGATTATAAGCAGGCTGCTCATTGGTTCTCAAAAGCTGCTGAGCAAGGGGATGCAGGTGCTCAAACTACACTTAAAGCAATTATGAACTCGGGGATTAAATTATGATCATAATTTAATATTTCGACTATATAAAAAATTGCCAAGGGTGGGTACAAACTTAAAAATATATGGCTAATTTGTACATAGTAGACAAAAAAACATAGAGGAAGCAGTTAAGAAGAGGAAGCAGTTAAGAATGCAAACAGAAGCGGTTTTTGAAAATATAGCGGAAAGAATTCAACTTGAGATAAGTAATGCCAAAAGTTCTGTGTTTATAGCTGTCGCTTGGTTTACAAATAAAAATATTTTTAATGAATTAGTTAAGAAGGCGAAAAGCGGTTGCGCTATTTACTTGATTATTTCCGACGATCATATCAATAAAAAATCTTCAATAAACTTCGATTTTCTCAATATAAATTCTTCAAAGGTGTTTAAAATTGGGAATGGTGACACAGAATTAATGCATAATAAATTTTGTGTCATAGATCATTGTAATGTTATAACGGGGTCCTACAATTGGAGCTATAAAGCAGAAAAGAATTTTGAAAATATAGTTATTACAAATAACGACACCACATTGGCCGAACAATTTATTTTTGAATTTAATAAAATTAAGCAAAAATATTATCCAGACAGCGATGATTCACAAGAAAAATTTTCATTAAATAGCATAATAAAAAGATTAGAAATACTAAAAAATTATATGTTGCTCGAAGACATTGACGAGTTGGAAAGAGGAACATTAAAGCTGAAAGAGTTTGATTTTAATTCTGACATTGAAAAAATAATCCTGCACATCAATAGAAATGAATTTGCGGAAGCAATTAAACGAATCCAAAAGTTCATTTCAAAAAATCAAAAGTTATCAATTTGGATTGATCCTGAAATTGCTGCTCTAAAGCTTGAACTGAAAAATTTAGAAAATCAGCTAACTGCATTTGACAATGAAAAGGTCGAGTTAAACAAGATTCTCTCAGAATTTCAGAACCGACATGCCATCGAATTGGGAGACATTATTCTTGAGATATTGAGATTGCGAAAAATCCAATTCAAAGATGATAAAGAAAAATTTGAAGAGGCGAGAAAGGATGAAAAAGAATATGAGGAATATTTCGACGATGAACAAGAAAAAGACATATGCCGTTTAGATAAAGAACAAAAAGACGAATTGAAACAGAAATATCATAAAGCTACAGTTTTATGTCACCCTGATAAATTCGCTAACGAACCCGCAGAAATTCAAAAACAAGCTGAGACAATCTTCAAAAAACTTAACGACGCAAATGCAAAAAATGATTTGAAAAGAGTAACTGAAATATTAGAAAGCTTAGAAAAAGGAATCTTAACAACGAATAAAAGTGATGATCTAACCGATAAAGACATATTAAAATTAACTATCAATCGCCTTAAAAACAAATTACAAGCGATTGAATCTGAGATTATAGCTATTAAAGAAAGTGAACCATTTCAAACCATTATGGATATTGAAGATTGGGATGACTATTTTAATCAGACTAAAGAGAAATTAAATATAGAGTTGGAAGAATTAAGAGCTGAGATATCTGCTTGTCAAAAGTAAAAAAACTCATCCTCAACTTAAGGACCCAAAAAATTAAAACCCACAAGTCATTCTTGATAGCATGGAATATCGACCGCCCATTTTTCTATACCGGGAGTCCAAATATTTCTGTTTTCCAGGCTATTCATGGCAGACTTGGCTAAACGTACGGTTGGTGTTATATTTTATATGAAAGTACCAATAAGTTGTTAAAGTATTTTCATGTTTTGTTGTGGGTTGAGTCTGGGTATTGATAGACCAGGTCAGCCCATGGCTGTTATAGGAATCTGGTAGGCAAATATGAATAATCAAATCCTATACAAATACAGGCCATATAATTGCCGGTCTTTATCTATACTTAAAAATAGGGAGTTCTATTTTTCTGATCCAAAACACTTCAATGATCCTGTTGACTGCCAAATTGGAATTTATAGTGCTTTAAAGTCGGCAGTTGAACTCGCACAAAAGGAAGACTCGACAGTAAAAGATAAACTTCAAAAGTTAGGAAGGTTAGAAGATATATATGCCAAGATTGAAAATGACGTTAAACGATCAGCTGTATTCTCCCTCTCAAAAGAGAAAAATAATGTGTTAATGTGGTCGCACTACACGGAGAGTCATACTGGTTTTTCATTAGGTTTTACTTTGTCCAAAGCATTTACCGAATATAATGAATCAAATGCTATTATTGGTAAAAACGACGTCCACTATTCTGAGGACAATCCGTTTGTTGATTATTTTATAAAATTTGCAAAATATACTCAACCACCTGAATGGAATGAGTTTTGGGTATCGTTATTGTCAATGGGGTTAGTTGTCAAATCTAAAGCTTGGGAATATGAAAATGAGGTGCGAATTATAAGAGGGAAGCCAGGCAATGTTCAGTTTTCACCTTCCGAACTTAAAGTTGTAATTTTCGGGTTGAATTTGACACCCAAGAAAAGAATGAAGATACGAAATATACTATCTGATCATGAATGGCGTCATGTACAAATGAAAGAAGTTATTAGAAAAGATGATGGTTTTAGGTTAAAGGTGGTAAATTGTTAAAGTGTCGCTGGACGAAGATGACTTAACACCAGTCTCAGTGAGATCATTACAACATCTGACAGCGCCTTTTTCTTAATAATTTTTCCTTTGGAAAGCCCTTTGCCCAAACCAGAGGGTTTTCTGAAGGAAAAATTACGGTAAAATTGTTAAGTAAAGTTAAGCTCCAAGTCAGGCAAGTATCAACTCATGTATGGTTCCCCTGGGTACAGCCTTCAGTCTTCCGCGTACGCAATAAACAATTCCAAGCATCGTTCTTTGTTGGGGCATTTGAACATGCGCACTTCTTCTCCGTACGTAAATGGGACTTCCCAGAGACCGTGTTTGTAAAGATGCCCTGTGCCCCATTTTGAGAGTGCACGATCTCGGGTCATTAAGCGGCCGACGTGCTGAAACAGGCCCTCTTGGAAATACATTACAAAGTCTCCATGGGCGCAATTTGTTGAATCCCGGGCCTTCAATAAATCATGCTTAAGAACAAATCTAATGAAGTCAGCTCCTGCAAAGGTGCGTCCTAATCCAAAGCTAGCCACTTCCACATAGGTGGGGTCGTTAACTAAGGAAAACGCATGTACTACACACGTATATTCCTCTATTGGATGTTCGCTTGCTACTATTTCCACTGAGTGCCCAAACTCTGCTCGCAGCTTCTCAAGAGTAGCAGAATGCTCTGCTACACTCAGTTTCAAAGTCATGGTTTCAAGCTGCTGTCTCAACTCTCTATTCATTTGATCCTATTTCTAACAACAATATGATGTGTAGCCCGATCTGTTCCTGTTCCCTTATTAACCGATGGCTAACGGCATATCCTGAAAATTTGATGATATTAATCATTTTAATATCAGGATGCCCCAAAACCGAAAATCAATCTTATTAAAGATAATCATTCATCACCTGAAAACGCAATGGTAAACTTTCTACATACTTAAGTTGACTAATGAGGGATGCTCCAAAAGCGATAGATATGTCTATACATGCTCGCCCAAGCCTATCTGAAATCAGTATTCAATAACAAAAGCATTGGTTCGAACCTGGCGCTGGTTCATTATTGAGAGGGAAAAGAGGCCCTTAAGGGTAAGGACTGGTCATCCGCCCTTTAGCACATGCTTAGAAAGATGTGCAAGCTCAGCGAGGTGAAGGGTGTATGCCCTGAATCTGACCCATAGCCCCGAGAAATGTGTATTTTGGTGAGAGCCGATCCCATCAATGCGGGCGCAGGCAAAACAGCAGGTATCAAAATGACACGTACATGCTGACTCCCCGGGGTCACAGACAGCATCGAGCGAGCAACGATAGTGAAGTAACCAGGCAAGCATCGGAAAGACCCAAAGGTTCTTGGTGAAACATTCCGGATCGGGTGAATAGTAGCCGAGTATGGCCATCCAACATGAAAAGGAGGATGGCCAGAAGACGCCGATGCGAGGGATAGGGACTGGTGTAACCGCAATGGTTTAGCAATGAGGCGGCTAATCCCCGCTGAGCGAAAGTCCCTACGGTTAACAGCCCGTGTTAAACAGCCACACAGGCACTATACAAGGAGTGAATAACTGTGACAACAGATCTTGCACGGATAGGAAAGAAGGCCCGTAAAGAGCCCGGAGTGGTATTTACGTCATTGTATCATCATGTGACGGACCCGGACAATTTACTGGACTGCTACGGAGCACTGGAAGCCAACAAGGCCTCCGGTATAGACGGAGTAATAAAGGAAGAATACGGACAAAAGCTGAAAGATAATCTGCATGATTTATCAAGCAGACTGAAAAGGATGGGATATCATCCGCAACCCAAACGCCGAACCTACATCCCAAAACCTGGGAGCAAGAAGGGTAGGCCGCTGGGCATCAGTAATTTCGAAGATAAGCTTGTGGAACTGTCGGTGAAAAGAGTATTGGAACCGATATATGAAGAGGCTTTTGAAGATAGCAGCTATGGGTACCGGCCTGGGCGCAGTTGCCACACATGTTTGGACACTTTAGGCAGAACTATTCAGCAAAAGAAGGTTCACCACGTTGTAGAAGCGGATATTAAAGGCTTCTTCGACAATGTGAATCACAGCTGGATGCTAAAGTTCTTAGAACATCGAATTGGCGATCCCCGAATAATCCGGCTTATAGACAAGATGTTGAAAGCTGGCATAATGGAAGACGGACTGGTAAAAGCCAGTGAGAAAGGAACCCCACAGGGTTCGATCCTGTCGCCGTTGCTGTCAAACGTATATCTGCACTATGTATTGGATCTATGGTTCAGTCATAGATTCCACAGACAATGCCAGGGAGAGGCATACTATTTTCGTTATGCTGATGATTTCCTGGCCTGTTTCCAATACAAGGATGAAGCAGAGAATTTTATGACCCGTCTGGTGGACAGGTTGAAAGGCTTTCATCTAGAAGTCGCACCGGACAAAACGAAGATTCTCGAATTTGGCCGATTTGCCAGGAAGAACGCAAAGCAGAAAGGGCAGAAGCCCAAGGAGTTCACATTTCTGGGATTTACCCATTATTGTGGAAAGACCAAAAATGGATACTTCAAGGTCAAAAGGCGTACCTGCCGTAAAAAGTTTGGTGTAAGTATAGCCAATTTTACGGATTGGGCAAGGAAAAGCAGCTGTGTAATGACTAAAGGGCAGATGCTGAGAAGCGCCAGAAGAAGAGTCGTTGGTTACCTTAATTACTACGCTATAACGGACAACTCGGAAAAATGTATTGCCTATCTATACCATGTGACACGAATATTATTTAAATGGCTTAACCGCAAAAGCCAGAGACGCAGCTACACATGGAAAGGCTTGGGTGGCATTTCTTTTAAATTTTTACTAAAGACTATGTCAAAAATGAAAGCCCCAGTTGCTAAATTCAAAAATTCGGACGATTGTTAGTCTTGACCATCCTTCTGAAAAGCAAGCATCGGTCATTGCCAAAAACCTAAATTTTCAGGTATTATAAAATTTCTGCATTAACCCAAGTTTTAAATCGGGATGTCCCCTTTATGACCAGATGTTACATAGCGCCCGACCGAAAACCGCAAATGTTGCCGATTACTTCGTTGGGCGGAAATTTTAATCCTCGGAATATTCTATATATACCTGCGGTTAAAATTTCCGTCCGCCTTGTACGCGACAAAATTTTCAGGTTTTCGTCCAGACACTACATATATATTGCCGCCATGTGGCTGCTGGCGTTCACTACTGTCTGTTGTGCCGGAGCACAGGAATCCGCCGGACGCAGAAGCCAGCGGATTCTTTACCTGAACTCTTACAACAACGGGTATGCCTGGTCGGACAATATTCTTGAAGGAATCCGCTCGGTGCTTCCCGTAGAGAGCCAGAGCCTGAATTTTCAGATGGAGTACCTGGATGCCAAGCGGTATGAAAATGAACAGATGCAAACGATCTTGTTCGACTTTTTTAAGGCCAAATTTGCCCGGGACCGGTTTGATGTCATTATCACCTCGGACAACAATGCCCTGGCCTTTGCCCTGAAGTACCGCTCCCGTTTATTTGCCGGGGTGCCCATTGTATTTTGCGGCATCAACAACTACACCCCTTCCATGATAGAGGGGCAGCCCGCCATCACCGGGATTGCAGAGACCGTGGCCTTTAAGGAAAACATGGATATCATCCGCCGTTTGCACCCCAACGCCCGGAAGATGGTGATCATCGGCAGCAACAGCGTTACCTCCCGGGCCATTATCAATGAAATCCGCCAGACCATCGAACAGGAGAAAATTGACTACGCCTTTACCTTCAAGACCGGATTTCAGCTCCAGGCGCTTAAAACCGGCACGCCGGATTACCTGACAGGCCTGTCCCGGGACACCCTGCTCTACATTGTGCCGGGCGGCGCCGAACAGGGGGACGGTAACCTTTACAGCATCCAGGAGATTGCCGCCATGATCTGCCGGGCCACAAACCGGCCTGTGTACTCTTCCTGGGAGTTTCTCATGGGAACCGGCATTGTGGGGGGCAAGCTGGCCTCGGGCCTGGCGCAGGGAAAGGCTGCTGCCCGGCTGGCCCTGCGTATTCTGGATGGAGAAGATCCGGCCCTGATTCCGGTGAAAACAGCCGAAGGCCACGCCTATATTTTTGACCATAACGTACTCAAGCGTTTGGGCGTGGACATGTCTTTGCTGCCTGCGGGCAGCAGAATCATTAATGAGCCCTATGATTTTTACCGGCTCAACCGAGGGATTTTCTGGCTGATTATTTCAGGGCTCTTTGTCCTGGCCTGTATGGTGGTTCTTCTGGGCGTCAGCATGGCCCAGAAAAAAAGGGCCAACCAGGCCATGGAAAAATCCAAGATGCAGCTCCAGCTGATCCTGGATAATATCCCCCACATAGTCTTCTGGCAGGATGTGAACCTCAACCTGGTGGATGTGAACCTCTCATTTCTCAAATTTTTTAAAATCCGGAACAAAGCCGACATCATTAACCAGGATATTTCATCGGTGCCGGACCTGGCCTACACCGCCGAAGAGTCCAGGAAACTGGGCCGTGAAGTGCTTGAAACCGCCACCCCGTTCCATGCCCGGCTGCTGAAAATCCAGCGCAGCGACCAGGAACAGGTGTGGCTGGAGATCAACAAAGTACCACTGCTTGATAAAAAAAATCGGGTGGCAGGGGTGCTGAGCACGGCCGAGGATATCACTAAAAAAATCAAACTGGAAAAACAGCTGGCCCAAACCCAGAAAATGGAGGCATTGGGGATTCTTTCCGGGGGTATTGCCCATGATTTTAACAATATCCTGACCTCCATTATCAACTCCACCGAACTTGCCATCGACGATGTCCCTGAAGATTCCCTGACCCGCCAGGATCTGGAACGGGTTCTTTCGGCAGGTAGAAGGGGGGCGGAGCTGGTTAAACAGATTCTCACCTTCAGCCGGCCCGGCCATGTCCGGTTCAAAAAACTGGATCTGGCCCGGGTCGTCAAAGACGCCATGGCCCTGGTCGAGACATCGTTTCCCGGTAACATCAAGGTGGTAAAAAACATGGCCCAGGGCAAATTCATGTGCCGGGGGGATGCCATCCAGATCCACCAGGTGGTGATGAACCTGTGTACCAACGCCTTCCAGGCCTTAGGAGGAAAAAACGGCCGCATTGAAGTGAAATTGGATGAACGGGTTTTAACCGGCCTTGATCCGGAAAATGATGATCCCTTTAATCTGCCGCCGGGCCATTATGTTGAACTGACCGTCTCGGACAACGGTCCCGGCATTGATCCTGAAATCCTGGATAAGGTGTTTGACCCTTTTTTCTCCACCAAGGGTAAAAATTTTGGATCAGGCCTGGGGCTTTCCATGGTCCACGGTATTGTCAAGGGCCATAACGGGGCCATTTCACTGACCAGCAAGGCCTATGACCTGACGTGTTTTACGGTGCTTTTGCCCCGTTTGGATCAGGTGGCGGAGGATGAGCGACCGGCAGAAAATAATGTCTGTCTGGGCCAGGGTACCATTCTTTTTGTGGAGGATGACCCGGAACAGCGGCAAAGTGTGCCGCGGATTATTGAAAAGCTGGGCTATCTGGTGACCGCCGCAGACAGTGCAAGCCAGGCCCTGGAACTGATCCGGCAAAACCCGTCGGGCTTTGACCTGGTCATCACCGACTATGATATGCCGAAAATATCCGGCCTGGAACTGGCCCGGCAACTGGCCCGGATTCTGCCCAACCTGCCTGTGATTATGGTGTCGGGACGAAATGTGGAGTTCAGTCGGCAGGAATCGTCCAATATCAAGGCATTCATTGTAAAACCCTATGACAAAGGGATTCTATCCCGGGGCATCAACGAGGTGCTCTGCGCCCCGGAAAAATCCCATTGAGGCAGCCATGGCATTGATTTTAATCATAGATGACGACGATAATTTTTGCGGCACCATGGAAAGCCTGGTGCGTCGCATGGGACATGATTTTCTGGCCGCAGGCACCCTGGAACAGGGCATCCGGATGCTTGAAGAGCAGACCGTAGATATCCTGTTGCTGGACGTAGGCCTTCCCGACGGCAACGGGCTTGAGGCGTTGTCCCGGATCAAGGAGGCATCCAAATCCAGTCCTGAAATATTTATCATCACGGGCCTGGGCGATCCGGCCGGGGCCGAAACCGCCATCACCGAAGGGGTCTGGGACTATATTGTCAAGCCCACCTCCATAAAGGAGACCCGGGCCAGTCTCGTCCGGGCATTGAAATACCGGCAGGAAAAACAGAGCCGGCAGCAGGCCGTTACCCTGGATTTGGACCGGATTGTAGGCCGGTCCGCCCCCATGCAAAAGTGTTTTGAGATCGTGGCCCAGGGGGCTGCGTCCAACGCACCTGTGCTGATTACGGGGGAGACCGGGACCGGCAAGGAGCTGTTCGCCCAGACCATCCATACCAACAGCCTGAGAAGAGACAAAGGCTTTATTGTGGTGGACTGTGCCTTTCTAACCGAAAGTCTGATGGAAAGCACCCTGTTCGGCCATCGGAAGGGGGCATTCACCGGGGCGGTGGAGCGCCGGGACGGCCTTGTAAAATTGGCGGACCAAGGGACCTTGTTCCTGGATGAGGTGGGGGAGATGCCCCTGTCGGCCCAGAAATCCTTTCTGCGCATACTCCAGGAGAAACGGTTTCGTCCATTGGGGGATGCCAATGAAATCACCAGCGACTTTCGCCTTATGGCCGCCACCAACCGGGACCTGGACGCTATGGTGGAAGACGGTACCTTTCGCCGGGATCTGCTATACCGCCTTCGTACCATCCATCTGCCCCTGCCGCCTTTGCGCCGACGGGGTCAGGACATTGAGGCATTGACCCGGTTTAAAGTCAGTCAACTTTGCAGGGAAAATAACCTGCCGCCCAAAAAAATTGAGCAGGGATTTTTTGATATCCTGAATGCTTATCCCTGGCCCGGTAACGTCAGAGAACTGTTTAATGTGCTTGAAACCGCATTTGTTGCCTCGGGCAGCGAAGCCACCCTTTACACCATGCACCTGCCCGGTGAAGTCAGAATCCAGGTGACCCGGGCATCCATTGAAAAGGTTCAGTTGTCCCAGGTGCTTGAAAACGAGCCCATTGACCCTGCCTTCTCTTTTCAGGGTAACATCCCCGGGTTCAAGGCATGGAAACAGAAGATGGAGCGGCATTACCTGGAACAGATCATTGCCGCCACCAACGGGGATGTCAAACGCATCCTCACCCTGTCCGGCCTGTCCAAATCCCATTTTTACTCCCTGGTTAAAAAGTACGGCATCCAGATATAAGGCCATGGTCAACGCAAACTTTTTTGTTTTTCCAGATGGGATTTTTGAACTTTGCCTTGTCAGCAAATCTAATTTTATTCTCACACAAAGCCTCAAAGTCACAAAGATTCACAAAGTCGAATCAAAATCTTTGTGTCTTAGTGTCTTTGTGCGAGTTTTTTACCTAAAAAGATTCATATTTAGAATTGCTGTTGCCATGTTCAATAACTTGAGTTAGCCTCACGCATGATATAGGTATGGAAAAATTTCAAATATGATTTTAGCAGGATAAAAGTTATGGAAAGATATTTACTGGTTATTGTTGTAGGAATTATTGGGGGCCTTTTGGCACAACGTTTTAATGTTCCCGGTGGGGCCGTTGTCGGGTCTATGGTGTTCACTGGGATTACGGTTTTGTTTTTACCTAAAGGGATTGCGCTGCCGTCATCTGTGCGCACAGGCATACAAATCATTTTGGGCATCACCCTTGGGGTCTCCGTTGACCGCTCTCTTTTGACTTTGGGGGTCAAGATAATGCCCATGGCAATTTTGAGCACCATTATTCTTTTGACGGTGGCCGTGTGCATGGCGCTTCTGGCAAACAAGCTTGGGCTTGTGGATTTTGGTACGGCCCTGTTCGGTTTTTCTCCGGGGGGGATGACGGGCATGGCCATTTTAGCCCAATCCGAAAATCATAACGGTTCCTTTGTGGCCTTTTTTCATTTGGTGAGAATATTCACCCTTTTTATTGTCATTCCGTTGCTCGTAAAGGTGGTGATGTATCTACAGCAGAAAGGGTTTCTCCTGTAACTCGACAGGCTGTTACAAAATGCTAATTTTCCCAATTTCTTCGTTGGAAAAATAAATTTGATCCTCAGAATACTTCATGTATGCCTGCGGTCAAATTGATTTTCCGCCTTGAACTTGAAAAAATTATCTATTCCGTAACAGCCTGTCGATGATCCAGTTTTTGTTAATTTGCCCAACTTCGGCGTTGGAAAAAATTTTTAATCCTCAAAATATGTTGTATATTCCTCCGGTTAAAAATTGTTTCCGCCTTGAATTTGAACAAATCCCCTAAAAACTTGATGATCGAGCATAAATTCAAGGTTCAAAGATTTTATTATCAATTGCATCCCAGACCCTGGTAATAAATCCTTGGCGGCCTGAACCCGTCTGGTAGTATTTATACTGGGCCGGATTTTTTTTGTGGTAGTCCTGGTGGTAGGTTTCGGCAGGGAAAAATTGAGATGCCTCTACCACTTCGGTGACCACAGGGGACTTAAATATTTTTGCATCATTGATCTTTTGGATCATATCAAGGGCCTGCTGTTTTTGTTCCCGGGTGTGGTAAAATATGGCTGACCGGTACTGGCTGCCCCGGTCCATAAATGAACCGTCTTTGTCTGTGGGGTCAATCTGCCGGAAAAAAACAGCTAAAAGCGCGTCATAGGAGATCAGATCAGGATCATAGGATATCTGGACCACTTCGGCATGGCCTGTTTGGCCTGTGCATACAAGCTCGTAGCTTGGATTGTCCACATCGCCGCCCATGTAGCCGGATACAATTTTTTCAACGCCTTTTGTGCCGTCAAATGCCGATGCGATGCACCAGAAGCATCCACCGGCAAAGGTAGCGGTAGCGGTTTCTTTCATAGTTGCCTCCTTTTGATTTTAATTCTCACCAGTTGCCGCTTTTTTTTCTTCGAGTTCTTCCCAGCGTGAATAAAGTGATTGCACCAGGGACTGGGCCTGCTCCAGTTTTTTACAGGTGTCTGCCAGAAGGGCAGGGTTCTGGATGACGTCAGGTTGCTGAACTTGTTCGGAAAAGTCTTCAACACGTTGTTCTGCATCCAGAATTTTTTCTTCTATATGTTCCAGTTCATATTTGTCTTTAAAGGAAAACAACCGTTTTTTGGCCGGGGCGGGTTTGGTTGCCTTCTTTTTATTTTTTTCCGCCACAGGCTGCCGGGCTTTTTCCCGGGCAGCGCGGGCCTTGAGAATCTGGCTGAAATCCCTGTAAAACTTCGGTGTTTCAGTGTTATCCAGGTAGAGCATGCGATGGCAGACCCGGTCCATGAGATACCGGTCATGGGAGACAATGATCACTGCGCCCTCAAATTCTTTGATGGAGGTTTCCAATACTTCCAGGGAGAGGATGTCAAGATCATTGGTGGGTTCGTCCAAAAGCAGCAGATCACAGGGCTGCCGCATGATTTCAGCCAGAACGATTCTTGCCTTTTCCCCGCCGGAAAGCCGTCCTACCGGCATGTCCAGCTGGTCAGGCATGAAAAGAAATCGTTTGGCCCAGGAGGCAACATGAATGGGGCGGCCCTTGTAATTGACGGAATCGCCGCCTGCCGGATTCAGCGCATCCCGCAGGGGCATTGCCGGGTCAAGTTGGGTGCGTTCCTGGTGGTAGGTGGCTGTTTTAAGGTTTTCCGCCCATTTTACAGTTCCGTGGTCCGGTTCCATGCTTTGTTCGATCAGGGACAAAAAAGTGGATTTGCCGGATCCGTTATCCCCGACAATGCCAAGACAGAACCCCGGCCCCAGTTCAAAGGTAATGTTGGAAAAGAGTATATTGTCTTTAAATCCCTTGGTCAGGTTATGCACCCGGAGCAGTTTTCTGGTCTGGCGTCCTGTGCCGGAAAAATCAATGTCCATCCGGGCGGTCTGCCGGTTTCTGGCCTTGATTTCGAACAGTTCTTTGCGCAGTTCTTCTGCCTGGTCAATCCTGTATTTGGCCTTGGTGGTTCTGGCCTTGGCTCCCTGGCGCAGCCACTGGTCTTCCCTGCGCATTTTTGATGCCAGGGAGGATTGCTTCTTTTCCTGGGCTTCCAGGTATTTGTCACGCTCCTGTTCAAATTTGTGATAATTGCCCTGGATTTTGAAAACGCCGCCCTGGTAGTACCGGGCAATTTCCATGGTGTGGGAACACACGGTTTCAAGAAATGCCCGGTCATGGGAGACGGCCACAAAAGAAAACCGTGCGGTTAACAGCATCTGTTCAAGCCATAAAATGCCGGCAATATCCAGGTGGTTCGTGGGCTCATCCAGCAAGAGCAGGTCCGGTTCCAGGCAAAAGGCCCGGGTAATGGCAAGTCGCTTGCGCCAGCCGCCTGACAGCTCTTTTGTTTTTATGGCTGCATTGGTAAACCCGCCTAAACCTAAGGCTCGGTTCACCCGGCGGTGGCGTTCTTTTTCCTGCAGATCCAGGGATGCCAGACTGTTAAACAAGACCTGTTCAACAGAAAGCGCTGTGTCAAATTCATCTTCCTGGGCAAGATAGACCAGGCATTGGCCGGGCTGGACACTCACTTCTCCTTCATCCGGGGTGCTAAGGCCACAGATGATTTTTAAAAGGGTGGATTTGCCGGATCCGTTCATACCGATCAGGCCAAGCTTTTCTCCGGGTTTTATATCAAAGCTTAACCCTGTGAATAAGGTGTCGTCACCATATGCTTTGCATAGTTCTTTTACAGACACTAAAACCGTCATCAGGACCTGTCCTCCTGGGTCTGGGGTGTTTTGAGGCGGCGGTATACCCGGATCATTTTAATCGTGAACACCAGGACCAAGGTCAGGCTGATCAGAATAATAAAACTTGCGCCAAAAAAGGTCATGATAAAGCTGAACGGATCATTTAAACCATAGGCGCCCCGGATAAGATCAACACCGAAAACAAGGAAAAAAAGGGAGATTAAGATGCAAACTATTTGGGCTATCCACCAGAGATATTTCATTTAAGGTCCTCACACTTGATTATCATCCAGCACCCCCCGAATTTTTTCAGCAAGCTCATTCATTGAAAACGGTTTTTGCATAAAGGCAACCCCGTCATCCAGCACCCCTTGTTGGGTAATTACATTGGCTGAATATCCGGACATGAATAATAATTTTATTTCGGGAAAAATAGCTGTAATTTTTTTTGATAGATTCCGTCCGTTCATTTCAGGCATGACCACATCGGTCATGAGAAGGTCTATTTTACCGACATATGTATCGGCTATACGTATCGCTTCGGCAGGGGTGGCAGCCGGCAAGACCAAATATCCCTTGCGTTCAAGCATCATCCTTGTCATTTCAAGAATGGCGGGTTCATCCTCTACCAACAGAATGGTTTCATTTCCAATTGGGGCAGGCTTTTCCCTTAGCGTTTTTTCATGGATTTCTTCGGACGTGTAAAACCGGGGCAGATATATTTTAAACGTGGTTCCCTGACCCGGTTCACTGTAAACATTGATAAAGCCTTTATTCTGTTTAACAATACCGTAAATTGTGGCAAGGCCAAGCCCGGTACCTTTACCGATTTCCTTGGTGGTGAAAAACGGTTCAAACAAATTGTCCAAAGTCTCCTTGTTCATACCGCAGCCGTTATCCGTCACTGACAGCATCACATAGTCTCCGGGCATAAATCCTGTACGTCTTGCGCAATATGCCTGATCAAAAACTTTGGTTTGCGTTTCAATAGTGAGTTTCCCTACATCGGTAATGGCATCCCGGGCATTCACACACAGATTAGCCAGGATTTGATCAATCTGGGTGGGATCTATTTTGATCGGCCACAACTGGGCGCCCGGCAACCATATTAGATCAATATCCTCACCAATGAGCCTGCGCAACATTTTGAGCATACTATCTACGGTATCATTCAAGTCCAGCATTTTGGGGGCAATAATCTGTTTTCTGGCAAAGGTCAGCAATTGTTTTGTCAGATCAGCCGACCGTTGAGCTGCTTTTTGAATTTCTTTGAGATCAGAATACAGATCCTGATTACTGTCTATTTTTTCAGAGGCTAATTCCACATATCCCAGTATGACCCCGAGCATATTGTTGAAATCATGGGCCACGCCGCCGGCCAGTCGCCCAACGGCTTCCATTTTCTGGGCCTGGAGTATTTTTCCCAACGGCTTCCATTTTCTGGGCCTGGTTGAGTTGTTCCTGGAGTATTTTTCGTTCTGCTTCTGCCTGTTTGAGCTCGGTGATATCAATATCAAGACAAAAGAGTTCCTGTGCACGCCCCGGTACCCTTACAATGGTATGATGGGATATAACCGGTACTCGTGAACCATCTTTATGCATCAGCAATAACTCTCCCGAAGGGACGGGTTCGCCGGTTTCAACCATTTTACGCATTTCTTCAGTAACGGCACCCCTCATTTCAGGTGGGATAATCAGATCAAGAAGACTGCGACCAATCGCCTCTTGCTGTGTATATCCATAAAGCCTTTCCGATGCTTTATTCCAGTACTGAGTAGTTCCGTCGAATCCATACCCCTGAACAGCGACAGCCTCTACATTTTCCATCAAGTTTCGAAATCTTTCTTCGCTTTCTGTTGTTTGTTTGATTAAAATTAAGTTCTCAAGTAATTTGGTTATTCTTTGCCCGATTATTTTAAAAAGATATTTTTCATCATCGTTCCAATGATGGTTGATAGCGCAATGATGCATACCAAACAGCCAGGCGTAATCGTTTTTAGGTTTCAATGCCATGAATATTCGAGATTTAACATCGAATTGCAGCGCACGGTCATTATTCCCTTTTTGATCCGAAGGTACATTAATTTCCGGATAGCCATTATTTGAAAGTGCCCGGTTGCAGTTTTCTGCCATATCACGGGTCATTGGCACCGCTGCATTCAACGCCTTGGCACCAGGAAACAAAGGCGTTGTTCTCTCATATGCCACTTCAAATGTCGGCGAATCAGGATTACAAGGATAGAGCAACCAGGCGCGATCGCACGAAAAAAGTTCAAGTGATTTTTTAAGAATTTGATCTAAAATTTCATCAGCATCTGATTGTACATTGAAGATCGCTTCGATTTCTTCTAATGCCAATAAAATGCGTTCCGGATCATTGATCTTCATAAAACACTCCATTACGGCCTTCGGATTGTTTAGTGCCCGACCGAAAACCGTAAATTTTCGTGCAGACCCTATTTAAGAGAAATACGGCAGTTAGGGCCCGTCACCAGCAGGTTATTGGTAACCGTGGACTGGATATACTCCATCTTGCTTCCCAAAAGAATTTCTTTAATGACACCATGTCCATAAGCCCCAAGAACAATCAGTGAGTCGTGGGGTACTTCATATAGCATTTTGTCAAATCCGGTAGATTCATAGAAACACCATTCGTTCACATACTGGTCCACAAGCCCCTCAAGTTCCGAATCCCGGACCATATCCCGGTAAACAGCCTCGCTGTCATTTTCAAGCACGGTATAAATTTTCAAAGGAAGTCCGGAGGCTATGGCAATCTTAAGCCCGAGAACCAGGGCATTCATGGCATTGGATGAACCGCCGAAAAAAACGGATATACTTTTCCATGCCTTGAACACGGGGCTTGCAATCAGGATAGGAAAGGTGGCCTGCTTTATCATCCGCCGAACCTTGGGACCCAGATGGCCCAGTCCTATTTTGGATGACAGACCACTGATTGAACGTGGAGAACACATATAATCGAACTGACTGGATATGTCCGGCAGCGTGGACGCGGTGAAATTTTTTGGTTCATAGAACCTGGGCGGAATTCCGGCTTCATCAAAAAGCGCAATAACATGTTCACGGGCTGTATCCGGAAAGGCTAAAAATGAGTTGTCCAGGTTCACCTGCACCACATCATTGGAAAAATACATTAAGAACTTATCTGTTTTGGGAATATAAACAACAGGATGGGCATTAATCGTTTTACAAAAATACAGGGACTGCAAAAAGGTTTCCCTGCCAAGGGGGGTATTCCTGAAAATATGAAGCAGTTTATAATTCATTGCAAGTCTCCTTAGGACCATGAACAGGGGGTCATTGTATATTGGTCTGCATAATCAGTTCCCTGCGATACAGATCAAGTATCCGTGCCTTGGAAATCATTCCGGAAAATCTGTGGTGATCCACCACCGGGATGTGATCAATGTTAAAGGTCTCCATAAATTCCAATACATCATGGAGATTATCGTCAAAAGATGCTGTCACCATATCCGTATCCATGATCTGATTAAGAAAGATCATATCATAAAAGGCTGGATCCAGGGCATATTTCCTGATACTTGAAACCCGGACCATCCCCAGGTAGTCGCCGGTCTCGTCTGATATAACCGGATAATGGTTGCGGTCTGAATTGCGGATTTTATTGATAAATTCTCTGAAAACCATATTTTCCGATACAGTGGTGTAACTGGTGTCAATGATTTCGTTTAAGCTTAAATCCGATAAAATTCTTGCGTCTGTCCCGGGCCGCATGAATTCGCCGCGTTCAATAAGGTCTTTAAAATAAAAAGAAGCCGGCTCGATAATATGGCTTAATGTAGACGAAATGGAAGAAACCAGCAGCAAAAGCAAAATGGCCTCGTAGCCGCCGGTAATTTCCGCAATCAGAAAAATACTGCTTAATGGGGCCTGCATAACCCCGGACATGATACCGGCCATACCTAAAAGGGCATAAGCGCCTTCTGACGTCACTGCGGCATTGGGGAAAATAAACATCATGGCCTTGTAAAATACCACTCCGGTAAGGCTGCCGATGACCAGGCAGGGCGCAAAGATGCCGCCGGAGCCTCCCCAGCCAAGGGTTATGGCCGTGACAAATATCTTTAGAAAAATACCGATAAATATGAGCCAGAATGCCATGGGAAAAGTGCCGTTCACCATTTCCATAATCGGATGATACCCTTCTCCCAGCACCATGGGCATAAAAATTCCAATGGTACCCACGGCGCAGCCGCCGATCATTGCCCTAAGCCAGGGGGATACAGGTGTTCGTTTGGCTAATCCACCCACTTTTCTGAGCGTCCGTGTAAAGATTACGGAGATCACGGCGGTGAACAGCGCAAGCCCGATGCTGCCTAAAATATCACCTGTAAAAACACTGAAGGGGGGAGGCTGGAAAAGCTCTTTTGTCGGGATAATGGCTTCACAGACCTGGGCACCGGCCACAGCAGCAATGGCAATGGGAATGATGTTGACAAATTTCCATTCCCCAAGAATAATCTCAACGGAAAAAATAAGCCCGGCCACAGGGGCGTGAAAAATGGAAGCAATGGCACCTGCGGTACCACAACCCACCAAGGTCATGCGCTGTCGATCATTGAGACCTAAAAATTTAGCAATATTGGACCCTATGGCAGACCCGCTCATGACAACCGGGGCCTCAGGACCGGCAGAGCCTCCGCTGGCAATGGTTAAAAAACTGGATACAAGCCTGGAAAAGGTGGAGCGAAACCTCAAAAGCCCCCCGCGTCTGGATACGGCATATATGACTTCGGGCACACCATGGCCTGCGCCTTCCCGCATAACTTTGTCAAGAAATAAAAAAGAGCAAAGTGCACCGATGCCGGGCAAGATGAACGCCCAGGCATATTGGCGGTACGGTGCAAGAAATTCAAGAACCGATGCCAAAGAGAGCCTTAATGCCACAGCTGCAACACCTGCACAAATACCGACCACTGCGCCGGCGGTCATCAGTATAAGCCGATCGTCAAAAAGAAAAAACTTTGCGTAAAAAAAATTATAGATTTGTTTAAGCTTGTTCATGATGGGTACGGATAACTACTTACATCTTTGGGGTCAAGTTCAGAACATCAATTTTTTCAATCAACTCGGATTGTTCCGGGCAGGTTTTTAAAAATTCACTGAACTGCTTATTCCGCAAACATAGAGAAAGAGAGGATAACAGATGGAGATGAAATTTTAATTCCGGGAACAGGATAAAAAACAGGGTAGATACAGGCTGTTTGTCAATTGCATGATAATCCACGGGATTTTTAAGAAAGCAGGCTGCAACCATGGGCTTTTCAAGATATTTGAGGGGGGTTCTTGGGTGGGGAATGGCAATGCCGCCGCCAACCCCTGTGGACAAAGCCTCTTCTCTTTTTACAAGCTGCTGGGCAAGATCCGTTTTGTAATTATCCGGAACGGCTTTAATTTTTTTAACGCATGCGCTAATTACAGACGGCACATCCGGTCCGGTGTCAATCTCGTGGTACACGCCGCCGGTCTCAAGGGCAGTATGCAAAGAGACCTGCACTTTGGTCTCAGGCTCCTGGGCAGGGCGGGGCTTTAGGTTAAGGGAAATATGGTTTTTTGCAGCCCAGTTTTTCAAATCCCGGGCATGGAAGCTGTAGGTTCTTCCCTTTTTGGACACAGGCAGTTTTCCCTGACGTATCCAGCGCTCTATAGTTGTACGGGATACCCCTAAAGACTTACATAATTCAGATATTAGAATTTCCATCTTTTATTGACGCCGCCTGCTGTATAATAAATCATTTTTAATTTTGATGTATTATATAAACCAAACCAGCCGGAATAACAACCCTGATACGCCTGAATCTAAAAGGGATAAAAGCCATGAAACACGCTTTTATCCCTTTTTTTTGTCCGTTGAAAAATCGGTCAAACGCCTAAGTATTAGGGGCTACCATCCCCGGGTTTCCATGATATCCTTGATTCTTTCCTCTGCTTTTTTCTCCACCAGGATCATCTTCTTGGCCTGGGCTTTTTTGATCTTTTCCGTCAGTGTCGTCAGGTCAGCCGGCTTTTCAAGCAGATCCATGGCACCTAACTTCATGGCTTCTATGCCTTTTTCAACCGTGGCATGCCCGGTTAAAAGAATCACCTGCAGTTCAGGTTTTTTCTTTTTCAGGGCTTTTAACGTTTCGATACCATCCATTTCCGGCATCTGCAAATCAAGGACCACTACGTCAAAAGACTTGTCCTCAACGCTTTTAAGGCCTTCAATGGCGGAACTCGAAGTGCTCACGTCCATTCCCCGGTTCGTCATTCTCTCTGCCAGGGCTTCTGTGAATTCCTGTTCGTCATCTATAATTAAAACTTTTTCACTCATTGCCGGGGTCTCCTTTTAATTAGTTTATATTAAAGAAGGTAGTATTTATCGAAAATGTTTTTTCTTAACTGCCAAATATTAGGTCTGCTCTATTGTGCTCATCATTCAATATGATTTTTGCCTGTAATAGATCCAATGTCTGATTGCTTGGCTGTCGTCCAAAGTCCGAGGCAAAAGGCTGTTCGCACTGAAATCTTAAACAGACCTGTTTATTTTCATCTTCTTTAGAAGATATATCGAGAACGGCACCGGATGCAAGGTTTTCCGTTGCATTTTCTAAAATCGACCAGATCAGAAACAATAAAAAGAAAAGCGATCCGTTGACATAAAGTTTGTCGGCAGCCTGTTTATGATTCACCATAATGCTTTTATTGGCAATGATCCTGGCGCCAAGACCAAGCGCAAGACTCACCGCCTCATCCAGATCTATTTGTTGTTCCGGATTGTCCATACTGTGGGAAAAGTTGTTAAGGGATTTCACGATACCATCAGCCCGGACAATCTGTTTTTCAATGCGCTTGACAATCCCTGAAAAACGATCGATATCGGGTGGAACGCCTTTTTGGGCCATCATAAGATGATCAGACATCAGTCCTGCATTTTCGTTCATGATGGCCAGGCAGTTTTTAATATCGTGGGATATGGATGCCCCCATCCGGCCGAAATAAGCCGGGCCGTATTGAGCTATAATTTCCTGAGCCGTGTGTTTCAACTTTTTCCTCCATCAAGCATGACCTTGTTGAGCTTTTCAATCAGACTGTCAATTTCCACAGGTTTAACCAGATAAAAAGCCTCTCCGGTCTGGGAACACCCTTCATAGTAGCATTCTTCAGACCCGTGGCCGGTCATAAAAATAAACTTGAGTTCAGGACATATCACCTCCATTTTTTCCTTGAGTTCAAAGCCGTTCATATCCGGCATCTGGACATCTAGAACCGCAATGTCATAGCTTTGATTGGACAGCATGGAGATGGCGTCATTGGGCGTGACTGCCCAGTGTGCGTCAATTCCTCTGTACCCAAGGCGCTCTGCCAGGGTAGAGACCAGTTCTTTCTCATCATCGACCAGAAGTATCTGCATAGTTCACTCTTCTTTCTGTGTTGTTGTGGGCAGATATACCGTAAATATTGTGCCCTCATTAACCTTGCTTTTTACTTTAATCCGTCCACCCAGCTCCTGGACAAGGCCATAGGTGATGGAAAGCCCTAAACCGGTTCCGCCCTGATTGGTCTTTGTGGAAAAAAACGGTTCAAAAATATGTTTAAGATTTTCAGGAGAAATACCACATCCACTATCTCTTATATCAAGGCGAACAAATGGTTCATCCGTTTTTTGTGCACTGACAGAAAGCCTGCCGTCCCTGGGCATGGCAGCAAATGCGTTGTTTACTATGTTCAAAAGAACCTGCTGCAGCTTGCCCCGGTTGCCAACGACCTGGGGCAGATCATCAGGCACATCTATATCAATAAAAATATTTTTCAACTGTGCCTCTTTTATCAGAAACACCAGCACTTCATCAAGAACGGATTTAAGGGTTAAGGGTACGGGAGTGGTCTGGGTCTGGCGACCGAAACTGAGCAGTTGGCGTGTAATCCTGCTGCACCGCTTCACAGAGGCAAGGATAACATCCACAGTTTCAAGGAGCCTAGTATCCTTTTTCAGTTCCTCCTTGAAATGGGCCATATCCTTTATAAGCCCTGCCTTTTCATTGATAATGGCCAAAGGATTATTGATTTCATGGGCTACACCTGCGGCAAGCCGGCCGATGGAAGACATCTTGTTCTCATATTCAGCCATATGAAAATATTTGGAACGTTTGAGGTCTAAAAGTTTCAGCCGCCGGACAAAATATGTGGTTACGGCCCAGATCCATAAAAGAACGACGGATATGCTGATACCCAGGTACTGGACTAATGTCGCCTGGCTGTGATGCCAGGGGGACATAATCTCCTTTTGAGATTTAAGCACCACCAGGATAAACGGCGTATCGGGTATGTGTCTGAACGCTGCGATCAACTCCTTCCCATCTTCTAATGTAATGGTCATGGTACGGGTTTGGTCTGTAGCAAGGGGTAAAACAATGTTTGCTTTTTCAAGCACATCCCCGAAATAGTGCGAAGGTGTTTGAAGTATATTCCGGGCATTGATCAGAAAGGCATCTCCGCTACCTGATGTCTTGACTTCGGATAAAATTTTGGGCAGCTGATGCTCAATAGTGGCCCGAATAATGAAATAGGTATTATCCGGGGTAGTATGACGCAGGGCAATGGAAATATGGGGAACATTTCTGAACCCTAGAAATACATCACTTACAGAAATCCCATGGACCATGGTGTCCTTGAACCATTGCTGATCCGTATAATTTTTTCCTGCAAGACCATGGGGGCCGGCATAGGCTCTTTGAACCCCCGTGGCGTCAATAATGCCGATATCCGTAAATCCCCCAAAGCTTTCGTGCAAAAAATCCAGAATTTCTGTCAGTTGCGGTGTGTTTTTAAGCTGCTCAAAGGAATTGGACTGTACCACGTAGCTTAATGCATTTTTGCGCTCATCTAAAAAAAAGGCAAGTGAGCGCCATGTATTTGAGGCCAGGCGCGAAGTCCTGGCCTCGGCATCATTTTCCAGAGACCGCTGGGTCAAATTGTAGTCCAGGACGGCAAAAAAGATAACAGGAATAATGGCAAATGCGGCTGTCAGCACAAAGGAGAGCAGCCATATCCGTTTATAATTAAGGAATTCCCCTATAAGCATTTTGGTACCTGCGCCGGTGCCCTCTGCTTTTTTTTCTGTATTCTTAGTTTCCTGGGCCATAATAATGATCCTGTTTATAGAATATTCCGTTTATTTTTGTTTCTGCTGGATTTTTTCATTGGCAGCCTTCAAATTCCGGCTTAACTCTTCTATATCCACAGGCTTTTGCAGATAGGCAAAGGCCCCAAGCTTCATGCAGATCTCCTTGTCAGCATCTGACCCATGGCCTGTTAGAATGATGACTTCGATTTCAGGCCTGGATGCCTTGACCTTTTTAAGCACTTCAATACCGTCAATACCCGGCATTTTCAAATCCAGGATCATTACATCGGGTTCATCCTCTTCCACCAGATTCAAAGCGGATTCACCGTCATAGGCAATGGCGGAACCCACTTCACGCATCTGCAATCTTTCGGAAAGGGTCTGTACAAATTCACGTTCGTCGTCCACTAAAAGAACTTTTGACGGAACCTCGAAATCGAACTTGCGATAGATGTCTGCCTGGTAAAAACCCTTGCCGATCCGGGTTTCAACCGAAGAGACCCCTTCAACCTGTTGTGCAATATTTTTAAGCTCTTCTTCAAGTTTTCCTAAAAGAAGAACATTGGTATTGATTGTCAAAGTGACCAGCCCGTCCCGGGCGCTGACGCCTATGGAATGTCCTTCTTTGGACAATGCCACTTCCACCCGTGCTGCCAGGGCAAAATCATCGGCAGCCTTCCTGGATGCCTTGGTGGACTGAATCACTTCATTTTTCAAATTTTCAAGAATCAGGGATACCGCTTCATCTTTGGTCATCTTGTCCGTGGGCAGAATAATGTCGTAAAGGGACGCATCCCAAGGATCGGTAATTTTATGAAGCGTATTAGACCATACACTGTAAGATTTGTCATCCTTTGATATCAGATGGACGGCATCTTTTTCACTTAAATTTTGTGCTTTCATGGCCTGTTCAATTCGAAATGCCTTGTCTGCAATCAGGCAGATTCTTAATACATGGCTTATGGAAGCAGGGATCAAAAGACTTGTTAATCCATCAATCACGCAATTATCCTGGGACATTAACTCTGCCATGGCCAGACGCAGATAAGCAATGGAGCGCTCTTTTTCATGGGTGAACTTATTGAACACAGATGTTTTTTCAAGAAACGACCGGGCAATTTTTTTTTCGGGCATTCCGGACAACCGGCTGGCCGATGCTACCAGATCGTTGTCTGACAGCAGTTTAAATCCGCTTTGATCAATAACATCTGAAATGATTGACTCTTTGCCGCAATATGAACCGCTGAAAAATGTCAGTATAGACATGGGATGTCTCCTTTTTTTTATATGAAAACTCCAATAGGTTATTAAAGTTCTTTCATGTTTCGTTGTGGCTTAAGCCTTAGGTGTTGATAAACCAGGCCAACCCATGGCTGTTATTTAGTTGATTGGGTTTCCAGGTAGTTTACGAGCAATGGACACTCATCTTCCGTGGTACTATCATGGGTTTGTCCATGAACGACTGCCAGTGCTTTTTCCATTGTGGAGTAGATGTTTTGTTCTCCGATCTCTTCAAGCAAATGCGTACGTGCAAGTACCCGGTAAACCGCATCATTTAACCCGCTTAAAGATACACCGTATCCGGCACTTCTCAAACGCTGAATAATCAGGGCCAACGCTTCCTGGCCGGAGGCATCTATATCGTTGATACCGTTGCATGCGATAATAAAGTGCTTTAGGTCAGTTGCTTGCTGGATACGGTCGTTTATTTCATCTTCAAGGTAGCTGGCATTGGCAAAAAACAGCGGGCCTTCAAAACGGATTATTTGTATGTGAGCACAAGTGGCAAGTTCATGTACAAACGAATCTTTCAGTGCCTGATCTTTGTCTCTTGAAAGGATGCTGATTTTGGGGCGCATGCTTTTGTACAGGAATACAGCCAATGACAGACCAACACCAATGTAGATACCACTTTCCAGATGAGGTGCCACAGCCAGGGTGACAACAAAGGTGATAATGGAAATCAGGCCGTCATACCACTGTACTTCCCAGGCATGAATAAAACCGGAAACGTTCACAAGCCCGATAACCGCCATCATGATAACAGAAGCAAGAACTGCCTGGGGCAGATGGTAAAGTAGCGGTGTAAAAAACAACAGGGTGATAATAACCATAAGGCTTGTTATGACACTGGAAAGACCGGAAACAGCGCCGGCCTGAAGATTGACGGCACTTCTGGAAAACGAACCGGATACCGGATAACTTTTGCCGATAGAACCTATGATATTGGAAAGACCCTGACCGATAAGCTCCTGGTTGGGATCAAGCCTCTGTCCGGTTTTGGCCGCCATGGCCTTGGCAATGGCAATGGCTTCCATGAAACCGAGCAAAGAGATAATAATGGCATAGGGCAAAAGCTGAAGGAACATGGAAACGTTAATATCGGGCATACCAAGTTTTGGAAGCCCTTTTGGAATGTCACCGACCACCGCACCGCCGCCGGACAGCTTTATGGCCTGTGTATCAACGGCTTTATTACCCATCCGGATACGATATACTCTGTCATCCGCTCTAACATCCGGCATCGGGCTGTCTTTTTCATAAAAGATAATGCCTTTGCCCCTATCCTCAACAGCACTGAATTGCATTTCCCGAAGCCGGGTACGAATTTCAGAAGCCTTGGCTTTGGCTGCGTCTATTCTCGCTGTTATAACTGTGGACTGGTATTGTAAATCCAGTTTTTCAATTGTGGAGGCATCATGGCTGCTTTCTATCTTGGATGTGAGTTTTGTACGCTCAACACTTAAATCTTTGATGGATTTAACAGTGAGATTAAATGATTGGATATCCTGTTGAACATTTTCATTCATGATATGGGTCATAGTCACGGTTTCATTATGCTCGAACCCGGTGGCCCAGGAAATGATAGTGGTGATGGCAACCGCAGCAAGTACGAAAGGAAGTCTTGGATTCAGTCGTTTTAACCCCACCATGATGGCAATGGATAAAATCCCCATGCCAAGGGTGGGCAGATGGGTGTAGTGAAAGGCACTTTCAATCACCCGTATAATGGTTTCATAATGGTGAGGTGCTTTGTCCACATATACGCCGAACAGCTTGGACAGCTGGGAGGTGCCGATGATAATTGCCGCAGCATTGGTAAAACCGTTAACAACAGGATGGGACAGAAAATTAACAATAAGGCCCAGGCGAAGAACGCCAAGCAGCAGCTGGAAAATACCAACAGTGAGAGCCAGGACAATTGCATAGGCAATAAAGGCTTCACTTCCGGCTGATGCCAAGGGTTCAAGACTTGCTGCGGTCATCAAAGAGACCACGGCTACAGGACCGGTTGCCAGCTGGCGGCTGGACCCGAACAATGAAGCTATCATGGGGGGTAAAAACGCTGCATAAAGGCCGTAGTAGGCTGGTAGCCCTGCAAGCTGGGCATAGGCCATGGACTGGGGAATAAGCACCAGGGCCACAGTGAGCCCTGCCAAAAAATCAATTTTGAATTTGCCAAGGGAGTAATCTTTGAACCACTCTATGAACGGCAGTATTTTGGTTAACATGTCGAACACCTTTCTAAGTTAATTGTCTAAGTCTTTAGCATGCGTCTGCAGGCGGTTACCAATTCATTGAACAGTGCATTGGCATTATATAGATTGTACGTTTTAAACCGGACCACCCCGTCCACCATGGAAAAGATAATCAAAGCGGTTTTGCGGGCAGGCAACGGATCTATGGAACCGTCCTTTATCCCCATTTCGATACCGTCTTCATAGATGGAAACAAGACCGTCGTAAATGGCTTCCAGATATCTCCGGCATTGGGGTACTGCCTCTGCCATCTGGTAGGGGTAGTACCTGTGCAAAAGAAGAAACTGATTCTCCATCTTGCCGGCCAGGTATAAGTGGAAGGATACCGCACGTTCAATCATGCCTATGCCGCTGTCAAAATGCTGATTTCCCATATAGGCGTCAAATTCCTCCAGGATCATTTCTTTAGTCTTTTCAAGAACCGCTAAAAATAATTTATCTTTGGTCTTGAAGTGATAAAAAATGGTTCCTTCCGCCACATTGATCATTTTTGCCAGATCAGCGGTGGAGGTCTCTTTGAATCCGTTTTTGGAAAACAGCACAGTGGCAGCCTGCAGTATGGCATCTTTTTTGGACATAACACCTCTAAAATCTTGAGTGACTACTCATTTTATTTGAGTGTATACTCAGTTATTTTTTCTCTGTCAAATTATTTTTAATGATTTTCTAAATTTTTTAACGGATTGACTGATATGCAACGCATTGAAACATCTGAAGATTTCACACTTAAATAACGAAATTCAAATAAAATTCAAGTAGTTCAATGTGCAACGACGCTGTTTCAAAGTGCAATGGATAAAAAAATCAATGTTTACAAAGGGACTAAAACCTAATTATAATTCACGCTTAATTTTCTGGATGAACTTAGAAGAGGGAAAGGAAAATAAGAATGAAAGGCTTTAAATTTTCCGGAATCTGTGCCGGAATTAAAAAAAATAAATCCATGGATCTTGGCCTGATCTATTCGGAAGAACCTGCTTGTGCAGCAGCATTGTTTACACAAAACCAGGTGGTTGCAGCCCCTGTTATTCTTGGCAGAAAAACCATGGAAAAGGGCATGCTCCAGGCGATACTGGTCAATTCAGGGAATGCCAATTGTTTTACCGGTGCACAGGGGTTAGCCGATGCAGAACACTGCGTTAAACTTGTAGCCAACGCTCTTAAAATTGACCCTGAACATGTATTGGTCTCTTCAACCGGGGTGATCGGTGCGCCCTTGCCTATGGATAAAATTGAAGCAAAAATTCCAGAAGCTGTGAAAAGTCTTAAATTTTGTACAATTGTAGATTTTGCCGGCGCTATCCTCACCACGGATACCTGCACTAAATTGGTGTCCCGCAATGGAAAAATAAATACATCCGAGGATGAAAAAAGCTTTACCATTATGGGGGTTGCTAAAGGTTCCGGTATGATTCGGCCGGATATGGCCACCATGCTTTCCTATATATTTACTGATGCTGATATTTCAAGCAGTCTGCTCAAACAGGCACTTACCCATGCCGCGTCTCGTTCATTTAACCGGATTACAGTGGACGGTGATACCAGCACAAACGATACGCTTGTATTAATGGCCAACGGGGCAGGGCAGGCAGTGATCGACAATGATGAATCCCTTGGGGTATTCCAGGCGGCTTTAGATGAGGTCTGCTATGAGCTTGCTAAAAAGATTGTCAAAGACGGGGAGGGTGCCACAAAGGTTGCCACCATTACGGTTAAAGGCGCTCTGACCTCTACGGATGCATTTAAAACGGCCGAGGCCATTGCCCATTCACCTCTTGTCAAAACCGCCCTTTACGGCCAGGACCCCAATTGGGGCAGGATCACGGCAGCGGCAGGAAGATCCGGGGCTACAGTGGACCAGGATAAGATGGATTTGTATTTTGATGATGTCCTGCTGGTTCAAAACGGGCAGTGGCAGGGGGAAGACGCTGAAAAAAAAGCGGCGGATATTATGAAGCAGAATGAAATCGCCATTGTTTTAGATCTCAATCTTGGAGACGGCCAGGATCAGTTTTTGTTTTGTGATTTTAGTGAAAACTATGTCAAAATCAACGCCGACTACAGATCCTGAAGCCGTGCAAGGTGTCCGGCTGCAGAAAATTTTAGCCCATGGCGGGCTTTGTTCGCGCAGAAAGGCAGAAACCCTTATCCTTGAGGGCAGGGTGTCAGTGAATGGAATAGTTGTAAAAGCACTTGGCACCCGGGCAGATCCGGCAAAGGATAGGGTCTGCCTTGACGGCAAACCGGTTCACTATGCATCGGATAAAACCCGTGAATATACCTATATTGCCGTAAACAAACCCAAAGGGGTGGTCACAACCTGCGCCCAGAAAAACGTAAAAATTATCCTGGACCTTGTGCCGGTAAAAAAAAGAGTCTACCCGGTGGGGCGGCTGGATAAGGATTCCGTGGGGCTTGTTTTGTTGACCGATGACGGTGACCTGCATAACCGGTTATCCCATCCCTCCCATGACCATGAAAAAGAGTATCTGGTGTTTGCGGTACGACCTGTCAGCGACCGGGATCTTTCTGCCATGGCCCAAGGCATGATGATAGACGGACAAAAAACCCGGCGGGCCAAGGTCCGCAGGGTTTCTGAAAATGGATTTAAAATTGTTTTAAAGCAGGGGTTAAATCGCCAGATCCGCAAAATGGTGGGCAAAACCGGCAATCAGGTGACCATGCTCAAACGGATCCGCATGGCCAATATCCGCCTTGGCAGTTTGCCCCCCGGAAAATGGCGACATCTCACCGAAAAAGAGGTGAAAAAACTAACACAGTGATTGAATACCAACGCTCTTTCTAACTTTATCCAGGAAGGGTACGGAATATTCCCTGGCCCGAAGCGCCCCTTTTTTTAAAATATCTTCAATATCTTTGGGGTTAGCGACCAGCTCTTCGTATCGCTGTCTGGGTTCTTTTAAAATATCATTAATGTATTCAAACAACTCCTGTTTCATGGCACCCCAGGCAATGCCTTCCCGGTACCGACGGGCCAGGTCTTTTGTCTGGTCCTGTGTGGCAAAGGCCCGGTAAATTGAAAACAAAGTGCAGGTATCTGGGTCTTTGGGTTCATCGGGCCCCAGGGAATTGGTCTGGATCTTCATGATCATTTTGCGCAGCCGTTTTTCCGTATCAAACAGCGGAATGAAGTTGTTGTAGCTTTTGCTCATCTTGCGCCCGTCAAGGCCTGAAAGCACCGCTGCGGTTTCATCCACAACCACCTCGGGCAACACAAATAACTCCTTGTAGGTATGATTGAATTTTGCGGCAATATCCCTTGTCATTTCAAGATGCTGGATCTGATCCTTGCCCACGGGTACCTTGACGGCATTAAACATGAGAATGTCGGCGGCCATGAGGATGGGATAAGAAAAAAGGCCCATGGTGACACCCTGGTCCGGATCTTTTCTCTCTTGTTCCTCGTTTTCCTGTACCGCAGCCTTGTATGCATGGGCGCGGTTCATCAGCCCCTTGGCGGTCAGACAGGTTAAAATCCAGGTAAGTTCCGGAATTTCGGGAATATCAGACTGCCGGTAAAATACACAATTATTGTAATCCAACCCTAATGCAATCCAGGCGGCAGCAATTTCAAGGGTGGATGTTTTTCGTTTTTCCGGGTCATGGTTTTTTATCAGGGAGTGGTAATCTGCCAGGAAATAATAGGAAGTCAGATCCGGATTTTTGCTGGATTCAACAGCCGGACGAATCGCCCCTACATAATTGCCAAGGTGAGGCGTACCCGAAGTGGTAATGCCTGTTAAAAAGTCTGCGTTTTTCATTTATATTCCTAGAGGGTTAATTAGTGTTATGCAAAAAACAGGGAAGTACCAGAATCTTATCTTTTTTTCAAGCCACGCCTTCGGTGCAGCAATTCTAAATTTGGGTTTTATTGGTTCCATTCAGTTTTTTGGGAGTATACCTCATTGGGGCTGTAAAAAAAGCCGATTTGGCCTTGCGTTAAACACCTATTGCTTCATGAACTGGGATTTTTGAACATTACGTTGGTCATTCCCATATGCTCATCACCTGATGAAAGATAGAGTGACGCGGTTTTAGGAATAATGGGAAATGCAATGGGATTAGAGACACTTTGATTTTGGCAAGCGACCTATATAAAGATATCCTGCAGATATTGTTCTTGACAAAAAGTGTTTTGCTGTCCTATCTATGGCGGAGAGCACTTTATCATCCTATTTTTTTCAATGGACATGTGGGTATGTTTTTTAAAGCTTTAAACGTGTGTACAGCGGTCTACTGGTTCAGCTCTGTTTTTTTTTAACCATCACTTTATTTTGCTTTGCCGACAGTAAAAACGGACATGTGGGTATGTTTTTTGGTTCGGCAAAGTTTTATTTAATATTGAGGGAGGAGTCATGAGTCATTTGTATCAAAAGCATATCATAATAATATTGTTTTGCGTTGGCATTATTTTTACGGGGTGTGCCGATCAGCCCAAAGACGAAGAGATCAGCAACACCATTGGTATGACATTCCGTCTGATCCAGCCGGGCAAATTCATGATGGGATCTTCCGATAATGAAAAGGACAGGGATATTGACGAAATCCAGCATGAGGTTACGATCAGCAAATCCTTCTATATGGGGGTGACTGAAGTGACACAAGCCCAGTTTGAACAGGTCATGGGTAATAACCCGTCACATTGGAAGGGGGATAACCTTCCGGTAGAGCGGGTTACCTGGAATGAAGCCAAAGAATTTTGCGAAAAATTATCTGAAAAAGATCCAAACATGAATTACCGTCTGCCCACAGAGGCTGAATGGGAATATGCCTGTCGGGCAGAGACAGCCACCTGGTATTACTGGGGTGATGATCCGGATTACAGCATGATTGACGAATATGCGTTTTATAAAAAGAATAGCGGCTTTCAGACCAATGACGTGGGGCAGAAAACGCCTAATCCCTGGGGTCTTTATGATATGAGCGGCAATGTCTGGGAATGGTGTTCTGACATGAAAGGAGATTATTCCACGGAACGCGGAAACGATCCCGCAGACACTCCCACCGGCTCGCTTCGAGTAGCCCGGGGGGGGAGCTGGCTCAGCTTGGCCAGGGACTGCCGCTCGGCCAATCGAAACGACTATTCGCCCGATGACCGGAACAGCAACGTTGGCTTCCGGCTTGTCCTGATTCCAGGTCAATAAGGAGCCGGTTAAGTCAATCAAAATAACGGCAGGAGTATAATTAACCAGGCTACTGCATGGCTGTGCCGGAGCAGGCCTGCGGCAGCCTGGTTGGTTGAACCTTGTTTGCTGCGTCATGTAACAAGATGAAAAAACATATTTTCCTGACATTTATTTTGTGGTTGCATCTGATGTCAGCTGTTTGCTCCGCCGGTGCATCTTTGAGCATCATGGGCACAAAAATGACACTCAAGGCGGACAGCGTCCCTTTACAGGACCTGTTAAAGGACGCTGTTGCCCATGGAATTAAAATAAAGATTGATCCGGATATTAACCCCCTTATCACTGCTGATTTTGCGGATAAAGACATTCAAAAAGCCTTTGAAGATCTTCTCAAGGGATACAGCCATGCATTTATCTGGTCGCAGGACAGCAGCGGCGGTCAGAAGCTTTCACAGATTGCAATTTTCAGGGAAGGTCACATGGACCAGGCCGGAAACATCCGGTCCGCCTTTCGCCGGAACCTGGATGTAATCAAGAACCCTGAAACCGGCGCGTACTATGTAAGAAACCGCTTGCTTATTACCTTCAGCCGTCCGGTTTCCAAAAATCGGATTCAACGGGTTTTAAAAAAATTCAACGCAAAGATAATACCTGTTCATCGGGACATGGGCATTTATGCCGTTACCATCCGGGATGCCGCAGACATCCGGCCTCTGCTGGAACGTCTGAACCGGGAAGGCATTATTGCCGGAGCCGAACCCGACTATGCCTACCAGGCCCCGGAAACTCAGCGTACCATAGCGATCCTGGAGAACAGCCCGTCTGATAGTCAAACAGACCTGGGTCAGGTTGCAGACGACTCTTTTTCCGTGGCTGTCCTGGATACAGGGCTTATGGCTGAATATGCCGGAAACGATTTTATCAAGGGAACCTTTGATGCCCTGTCACCGGACAGCCCCATATCCGATGATGTGGGGCACGGCACCCAGATGGCCCTGATCGCTTCGGGACAGGTGGCCCCCATGGGAATATTGCCCGGCGGGTTTGCTAATCCGGTTCTTTCGGTCCGGGCCTTTGACGACAACGGATTCACCTCCAATACACTCATCATGCAAAGCATTGAGTATGCCCTTGAAAACGGAGCCAGGGTCCTGAGTTTGAGCTGGGGATCGGAAACAGACAGCGCATTCCTTAAATCAGCCATGAACTATGCCGTGTCCAAAGGGCTTGTGGTCGTGGCTGCCGCAGGAAACAGCCCCACGGGCACACCCGTTTATCCGGCTGCCTATGAACCGGTCATTGCCGTTTCCGCCCTTGCGCCCGACGGCAACACATGGGACCAATCCAATTACGGAGATTTTGTGGATCTTTCAGCACCCGGGTTTGCCAGTCTGCCCGTGGGATCCAAAGGGGAGCCCGGAACCTATGCCGGCACATCCATTTCCACGGCATATCTGGCCGGGAAGCTGGCGGCTTTTCTGCGGGAGCATCCGGATGCAGAAACGATTAGCCCGGATGTTTTGCTGAATTTAAAATAAAATACCTGATCCTATTTTTTCCGAAACCAGAAATTTTTTAAATCTGAATATTGGTATACTGCTCTGTGATTTTAAATTCATAATCAGGATATTCATACAGAGAATGCCGTTTTTCCGATTGTCCGATGGAATATCCCCAGATACTTTTGTAATCAGAAATATCTTCGCCCATATACTCCAATTGACGCAAATAGTCATTGATGGCTTTGGATTCCACGATAATCACTTTTCCCATTTTATGGATAATGGGACTGTGAACCCGGCTGGGATCATGTTCAAACTGAAGAATCCGTCGCCCCCGCCGTGTGATGCCGATGGTTCTGAACGACATACTTTTTCCGACCCCGGGCATATTGAGCATACTTCTGTCCGTTGACAAAAAGGGCAGATCAAGTTTTTCTTTTAAACGCTTGATATTTTCAGCCATCTTGGGTGCGTCCAGTGAAAAATCCTTAATCCGGTCATGGTATTTGTCCGGAACCAGACCAATATATTTTTCTTCATTTTGTTCCTGGATCAACCTTGCATTGGTGGCAAAATTATAGACATTTTCATGGTAGCCTTTGACACTGAATGAATAATAAGGAACGATGCCGATATCGTTTAACACCTGCCGCAGTTTCGCCCCATGCCCCCGCCGGGACGCCGCAGCAATATACACATGCTGGTTGGTCACAATCCAGCCGGCCGATAAAATCCGTTGAATCACGGTTTTGACCTCCGGGGTCACTTCCATGGGAGAAGAAAAGTGAGTCTGGATCACAAACTGCTTTATTCCGATCCGGCTTGCCTTTTTCCGGAAATTTTTAAGAATGCCAATCAATTTTGAATCAACGCGCTGGGGCAGATAGACAGGTATCCTGGTTCCCAGCCTGCACCGCTGGATTTCAGCGTATTTTTCACCGTTGGGCCGGCTTTCGTTGGCTTCAACTTTCCTTTTGGCCATATTGTATACCGCATCCAGAATTTTTTCTAAGGACTTGTTGGAATTCATAAAGGCATCGCCGCCGGTGATGAGGATATCTCTGAGTTGGGAATCTTCCTCGAAATATTTCATGTATTTTTCCAGCCTTTGATTCCATGTACCATCGGGCTTTAACTTATCAAGATTGAAATTGAGAATACCGCTTTGGAAATTATACATTCTCTGGCATGATGAACAAAGACCGCCGCACGCCCTTCCCCTGGTGTCAGGAATGAGGATGGCCACCTCGGGATACCTGCGGTGGACGTTATTGCGGGAGGGCAGAATCCAGCCTGCGGCATTGGGCTTGCCCGGCTCTACCCGGTCTTCTTTTTCCCAAGCCGTAATATCCCCAAAACTTTCCACAAGTTGTTTGCTGTAGATTACATAATCTCTTATGGCAAGTTCCGCTCCCACAGCAAACCACGGCGCATTAACATTTAAAAGGGAAAGGTAATAAAGGTTGATGAAAAAAGGAATCCCTTTTTCTTCGGCATCATGGAGCACCTCCATGGTGATGGGATCCAGAGAGTGGTTTAGCAGTTCATCCAAAAGATCGGCATTCCGGACGGCGAATTTCAAGTGAAAACCGGTTTCATTCCACCACCCAAGGGCTTTTTCCAGCTTCTCTGCCTCGGTTAATCCCGTTTCAAAGCGATATTTGGGGTCACTGATTTCCCCCTCGTCCATCTTGGTGATAATGATTTTTAAAATCCGACGCTTATTGCTTTCCCTGAGTTCTATAATTTGGGGCTCCAGCCCTGAAGGATAGAGCTCCATCCACTCTTCAATATCCTCTCTGGAGGGGATGTCCCGTCTTTCCTTGCCTTTGAACTGACGGAACAAATGGATCATGTCGTCAAAGAAATCAGGGCGCGCCCCGCCCGTGCCTTTGTTGATGGCCAGCCAGAGCAATTTAAACGGATCATTTTCAGTTATTACATCTTTAATATTGGGGTCTTGGATCTCTAAACCTGCATGGTCAATATAATCAAGTATCCTGATGGCCGCGACATCATGCCAGTCAAGATCATTCACATTAAAATCAGAACTTGTCTCACCCCTATAGAATTGATATGCAGGCCCTTTATAAATAATAGTGCCGAGCACCCATTCTTTAATCATTTTTTTGGCCGCTTCATGGGTGGATGAATGGGTCATGATTTGTTTTAATGTGGGATTTTCATTGAGTAACCGTTTCATCAATTTAATGGATTTAACGGGGACGATAACCTTATCTAATCTTACGTGTCTGGACATGTTACACCTTTTTTGGGGAGTGTAACGGGAATAAAAGCAATAATGCGAATCAAACGGCTTATCTTCCGTAAAAATAAACAGGTGTTTTTATTACTCGATGATCGAGTATTAGACGGTGTCCGGCAAAACGATCACACGTCTCTGTATATTTGATGTTCGCGTTGGGTCACATGAACCCTGTCTTCTTCCCATTCCCTGATTTTGAGGGCCATCATGTTATTGTAGATGGCTTCCCCCATGGTTTCTTTTAGAAAACTGCTGCCTTCGGCTTCCGCAAGGGCTTCATAAAAACTTCGGGGCAGAAAATCCTCATCCCAAACTTTCAGGCCGTAATCCTTGCTGTAGGCACTGCCATTGTCCGCACTGCCGCAGTCGATTTTTTCCCTAATGCCGGCAAGCCCCATGGAAATCAAAACCGCCATCTGAAGATAAACATTGCCCGCAGGATCAGGATTGCGAAGCTCAATCCGCGTGCTTTCAGGTGACAGGGTATAGGGAACCCGGACCATTGAGCTGCGGTTACGAAGTCCCCAGCCCCTGACGACAGGCGCCTCTTTTCCCATGACATAGGCCTTATACGAGTTGACCGTGGACGCCATGATAATAGATGTTTCTCTGGCATATTTCAAGATACCGCCGATGAAATATCGGGCAAAATCGCTCAGCTGGTATTCCCCAAGCTCGTCATAAAAGAGATTGCGACCTTCAAAATCCTGCATGGAAAGATGGATATGAAAGGCATTCCGATTATGATTCTCAAAGGGCTTGGGCATAAAGCTGGCTGTAAAGCCGTTATTTTCTGAGATCTGCTTGGATACATATGAAAAGAGCAGGGTACGATCCGCCGCAGAAAGGGCATCGGTGCATTCAAGATTGATCTCATGCTGGGACGGTGTGACCTCATGGTGGGTTTTTTCATACTGGATGCCGCATCCGGCCAGTACATTGACAATATCCTGGCGTATGGATTCACCTTTGTCCATGGGGGAGGATTCAAAATAACCGATATCATCGGAATGCTCCAAAACAGGCACTTCAGAATCCGTGCCCGTTGCAGCAGGCTCTGTCTTGAACAGAAAGAACTCATGCTCAGGCCCGAGAGTAAATCGAACCTGAAATTCTTTTTCAGCGGTCTTTAAAATCCGTTTTAAAAGATTGCGCGGATCTTTTTCCGAAGGGTTGCCTCGTTCGTCGTAAATATCTCCGATGAGAAAGCCAACACGCTTATCCTGGAAATCAATTTTTTTATAGGTCGACAGATCAGGCACTAAAAGGCAATCGCTGTTTTCCACTGAGGTATAACCGGCAATGGAGCTACCGTCGAACCCGACACCGGTCTTGCTCATTTTTTCGATCATGGCTGGATTGACAAACAGATTCATCAATCTTCCGTTGATATCGGTAAAAAATATTTTTGTAAAATCTACATCACTATTAGGGTCGCTATCGGATTGTTCCCCCATGATTGCGATATTCTCCTTTTCCTGTATCACCTTGCCAAGGTAACCAGGCTTGTTTATATAAATTCCGGGCCGCCGTTTGCCACGGTTTTGCCGGGACGCATAAAGTTCCGGTCAGGTATCCAAAGCCTTCACCCGGGTGGCAGGGCGTATACATATCATAAAAATACATCGAATTCTATATATTAAATCCTTACATATATTACTAATTATAAGAATTTTAAGGCGTTTTGTCCTGGCTGATTCGGAAAATAATACATCGAGTTAAATATAAAAGAATTTGGATTGTAATTGACGAACATGAAAAGTAAAGTAATGATATATAGGTTGCGGACCTTATGAGCTGAACCTGGGTGTTTCGGTCCAGACAATGATCCCGCCCCTCAGGGACAGAGCCGAAGATTTCTGCCGATGGTTCACCGTTTTCTGAATAAATTTGAATTTCCCCAAATTGATTGTTTCCCCTTGACTCAACAGCATCGTTCTGATGGGTCATTTTGACTCAGGAACAAAACGCCCTCTGGAAAATCATTTCAACCGTTTATAGAAATTATAATTTCGTTATATTTCTCCTTTTCCCTCAAAATCAGTAGGTTATTTTTATTTTTCCCCATAAAAAACGTCGTTTTTTTAAGTCCCAAATCGCTTTGGCCCTACTATTGCTATCACCTGCACAAACGTATTTGAAACGCATGAAATTCAACAGGAGAATGGAAACATGTCAAAAGATATAATTGGATCAGTGATGGTTGTGGGCGGCGGTATCGCCGGTATGCAATCGGCAATTGATTTGGCGGACTCCGGATATTATGTCCATCTGGTGGAAAAAAGCCCTTCAATCGGGGGCGCAATGTCTCAATTGGATAAGACATTTCCCACCAATGACTGCGCAATGTGAATTATCTCTCCCAAACTGGTCGAGGTCGGCCGGCACTTAAACATTGAGCTGCATACATTATCAGATATTAAGGAAATTTCCGGGGAAGCAGGCAATTTCTCCGTCACGTTAAACCAGAAAGCCCGCTACATCGATATTGATAAATGTACGGGATGCGGAGATTGTTCAACGGTTTGTCCCGTCAGTTTAGCCAGTGACTTTGAACAGGGTATGGGAGATCGAACGGCGGTGTCCAGACCCTATGCCCAAGCGGTTCCCGGCGCATTTTCAATCAGTAAAAAAGACAAATCCCCGTGTACCAACGCCTGTCCCGGTAACGTGAATGCCCATGGATACGTCTCCATGATCGGCCAGGGAAAGTATAAGGAAGCCATGGAGATTATCACCCGCACACTCCCCATGCCGGGGGTGTTGGGGCGGATCTGTCCTCATCCTTGTGAGGATGCCTGCCGAAGAGCGCAAGTGGACTCTCCCCTATCCATTTGTACCCTGAAGCGATTTGCCGCCGATCAGGTGGATATTAATGACCTAACCGTTCCGGAAATCACACCAAGAGATGAAAAAGTGGCCATTATCGGTGCCGGTCCTGCCGGGCTGACCGCCGCTTATTTCTTAGCTTTGGACGGATTTAACGTCACGATTTTCGAGGCCCTGCCCGTGGGCGGGGGGATGTTGAGAGTCGGTATTCCCGATTACAGACTGCCCCCTTCCGTTCTCGATAAAGAGATTGCCTGGATCCAAAAAATGGGGGTTGAAATCCAATATGACACCGTCATGGGCAAAGACATCACGGTGGATAGCCTCATGGACGAAGGGTTTAAATCGATTTTCTTCGGCATCGGCTGCCATAAGGACACTAAACTCGGCCTTGCCGGTGAAGATGAGGTCGAAAACGTTATTCCGGGCGTTAAATTTTTAAGGGATGCGGCCCTGGGTGACATGACGGAAATTAAAGGAAACGTTGCCATTGTCGGGGGAGGGGACGTAGCCATTGATGCGGCCAGAACCGCCTTGAGGATGGGCGCCGATAAAGTCAGTATCCTCTACCGAAGAACCGAAGCGGAGATGCCGGCCCGGGATGAAGAGATTGAAGATGCCAAAGAAGAGGATGTTGATATTCAATTCCTGCGCGCTCCGGTTGAGATTGTCGCGAAGAACGGTAAGCTGACAGGAATCAAATGCATTCAGATGGAGCTGGGCGAACCGGATGAGAGCGGCAGAAGACGACCGTTTCCCATTGAAGGCAGTGAATTTATCATCGATGCCGACGTTCTGATCCCTGCGATTGGCCAGAAAACCGATGCGTCCTTTCTTAAAGAGACCGATGGCATCGAGCTCAATCGGTGGGGGGATTTTGATGTCGATCAGATCACCTATCAGACGTCCCGGGAAGGTGTATTTGCCGGTGGCGATGCCCAGACCGGCGCCTCCATTGCCATTTCTGCCGTTGGTGCGGGCCGGGAAGCAGCGATTTCCATCTCTCGCTATTTGAAAGGCGAGGATATGGCGGCCGGTCGGGAAAAACTGGAAGTCCCTCAGCAGGATTTTAATGCGGTTCCCCAGAAAGCCCCCAAAATACCCAGAGCCCACATGGCACGTATTCCAATGGATCAACGGACATCAGGGTTTACCGAAGTTGAACTGGGATTCACCGAAGAACAGGCAAGGCAGGAAGCCGATAAATGTATTGATTGCATGGTGTGCTGTGAATGTCTGGAGTGTGTGAAAGCATGCGGTGCCAACGCGCTGACAAAAGAGACCCATGAGGAAAAAGATCGCGCACTCGAACTGAATGTCGGTTCCGTTGTCATTTCTTCCGGTTTTTCACCGTACAGCCCTAAAAATTTAGATTTTTTAGGATATGATCACCTTCCCAACGTCATTACGTCACTGCAATTTGAACGGTTGCTCTCTGCTTCCGGTCCGACGGAAGGGCATGTAATCCGACCGTCGGATCATAAAGAACCCAAGAAAATCGCCTGGTTCCAGTGTGTGGGGTCCCGTGAGAACAATCGATGCGACAATGAACACTGTTCATCGGTCTGCTGCATGTACGCCATTAAGGAAGCGGTGATCGCCAAGGAACATGATCCTGAACTGGATGCCTCCATCTTCTTTATGGATATGAGAACCTTTGGTAAAGACTTCGAAAGGTACTACATTGAGGCCAGGGAACAGCATGGCGTCAAGTTCATCCGATCCCGCGTACATACCATCAATCCGAAGGGAGATTCAGGGGATCTGGAAATCAGCTATGTCAAGGAAAATGGGGAGCTGATTGTTGATATCTTTGATATGATCGTTCTCTCCGTCGGTCTGGAGATCTCTCCGGAGCTGAAAGAACTGGCCAAGAAATTCAATATCGAACTGACACAAGGAAACTTCGCCCAAACCGCAACCATGAATCCTGTGGAAACAACCACGCCGGGTGTCTTTGTGTGCGGGGCGTTCCAGGGACCCAAAGATATTCCCCAGGCAGTGGTGGACGCCAGTGCGGCAGCCACGGCCGTAGGCGAAATCCTTGCTCCGGCACGAAATACCTTAACAAAAACCAGGGAAATAGTACCGGAAAGAAACGTCGTTGGTGAACGTCCCAGAATCGGCGCGTTTATCTGTCACTGTGGGGCCAATATCGCGGGTGTGGTGGATATTCAGGCGTTGAATGAGTATATCCAAACCCTACCCTACATTGAATATGTGGAAAGCAATCTCTACTCCTGTTCCCAGGATACTCAGACAAAGATGACTGAGATCATCAAGACGCATAATTTGAACAGGATTGTCGTTGCCGCGTGTACCCCCAAAACACACGAGCCGTTATTCCAGGAAACCCTGATCAACGCCGGATTGAACAAGTACCTGTTTGAGATGGTGAATATTAGAAACCATGTGTCATGGGTCCATAAAGCCAATCCCGATCAGGCGACGCAGAAAGCCAAAGAGCTGATTCGTATGTCCGTGACCAAAGTCGGTTTGAAAGCCCCTCTAAAAGAAGGCAAACTTAATGTCAACCAGAACGCCTTGGTCGTGGGGGGCGGGATTGCCGGTATGTCCACCGCCTTGAGTTTAGCCAGGCAGGGATACCACACCCACTTGGTTGAAAAAGAAGATCGACTGGGGGGACAGGCCCTCAATCTGTACAAAACCTGGAAAGGCGAAGAAATTCAGCCGATGCTGGATGAGATGGTTCAGCAGGTGGGTTCTGAAGAGAATATCCAGGTTCATCTTAGCAGTACCATCTCCCAGGTAGATGGGTTTGTGGGGAATTTTAAATCGCTCATCTCCTCAAAAGATGGGGAAGAAGTGGTTGAGCACGGGGTGGCCAACATATCCACGGGGGCAACGGAATATAAACCCATTGAGTATTGTTATGGGGATAGCCCGAGAGTATTGACAAGCCTTGAATTGGATCAAAAAATGATGGCAAATGATCCCATGGTAAATTCCGTGGAGTGTGCCGTATTCATCCAGTGCGTGGGATCCAGGGAGCCGGATAGACCGTATTGCTCCAGGGTCTGTTGTACCCATTCCGTAGAAAGTGCGTTGGAAGTCAAAAAACGCAATCCCGACGCCGACGTGATTGTCCTGTACCGGGATATCCGAACCTACGGCGAAAGGGAGCGAAAGTACATTGAAGCCAGGAAGGCGGGTGTCATATTCATACGCTATTCCCTTGATAACAAACCAACGGTGCGTGTTGGCGAAGATAGCGTAATTATAAACGCAACCGATCATGTTCTGGGTCAACCGGTAGAGATTGACGCAGACGTTCTGACATTGGCCACGGCCATTGTTCCCAGGAAAGAAGACGCGCTGGCTCAATACTTCAAGGTACCGATGAACGCGGACGGTTTCTTCGTTGAAAGACACGCCAAACTCGGCCCCTCTGAATTTGCCACCGACGGGGTATTTCTATCCGGTCTTGCCCATTATCCCAAACCCATTGATGAAGCGGTGGCCCAAGGAAAAGCAGCGGCTTCCAGGGCGGTTGCTCTGATGGCCCAGGGGACCGTGACCACAAACGGCGAGGTGGCATCCATTGATTTGATGTCGTGCAGCAGCTGCGGGACGTGTGTGTCGATATGTCCTTACTCTGCTCCATCATTCATCGAAGATGGGCGGTTTGCAGGAAAATCCGAGATCAATGCCGCCCTTTGTAAAGGGTGCGGGCTTTGCGTATCGTCCTGCCGCTCCGGGGCGATCCATCTCAACGGTTATGACAACGACCAGATATTTGCAATGATCGGTGTCGCTTGATCGACAGCCTGTCGACCGATTAATGAAACACGGCAGGGGCCCGGCGCGCCGGGCCCTAAGCTCAAATAAATGAAGGAGAAAAAGACAATGTCCAAATGGGAACCCAAAATAATAGCATTCCTTTGTAACTGGTGCAGTTACGGGGCTGCGGACCTGGCCGGGGTGAGCCGGATGCAATATCCCGCGAATATCCGGGTCGTCCGAATTCCCTGTACGGGTCGGTTATCCCCCAAGTTCATCCTGTCCGCTTTTATGAACGGGGCCGATGGCATCTGGGTCTCCGGCTGACATCCCGGAGACTGCCATTACCTGGAAGGTAATTATTATGCCCGTCGGAAGTTCGCCCTGCTTGCAAACTTGCTGGAGCACATGGGAATTGAGAGAGATAGACTGCATTTTTCCTGGGTCTCATCAGCAGAGGCCGGTAAGTTTATCGAAGTTGTTCATACGGTAACGGAATCCGTAAAGGCACTGGGACCGGTCGAAAAAATGGTAAAAGCGGGATAAAGGAACTTACATGTTGGAATATACAGATAAGATCAGAGCGTTGTCTTCGCAACTTCTGAAAGAAAAAAAAGTGGACATGGTCATTGGGTTCCGAAAGGGAAGTCGTCCCATGTCAAATGAGCCATACATGGCCAAACACCCGGATGAGGTAAAAAATCTGGTGTGGGACAGCAATTGCGGCATCAACCTGACGACCTATTTGACCGATCGCAAGGAAAAGATTGCCGTCGTGGCCAAAGGGTGTGATTCACGCAACATTACCACCCATATTATTGAGAACAAGATCAAACGGGATCAATTGGTCATCCTCGGCGTGCCGTGTACGGGAATGATCGACCGCAGGAAAATAAACAACATTGTGGATTTTGAAATTAACGATGTCGTTGAACAAGGTGATACCATTGTCGTTAAAGGTGAAACCACTGAGACATCTTTTGCCAAAGAGCAGGTTCTGCAAAAAAACTGTTCGGTGTGTACTCACCGAAATCCGGTGCTGTATGATGAGCTGATCGCACCAAATGTTCCGGAGCTGACCGATGTAGACAGGTACGAAGATGTTCGCCGGGTGGAAAGCATGTCCATTGATGACAAATGGCACCATTTTGACGCGCTGTTGTCCAATTGTATCCGCTGTTATGCGTGTCGCAATGCTTGCCCACTGTGCTACTGCCCGACGTGTTTTGTCGATGAATCCAAACCCCAATGGGTTGGAAAAGGGGATGATCCCGTTGATACAAAAACTTTTCACTTCCTGCGCGCCTATCATTGTGCCGGAAGATGTACCGATTGCGGATCGTGCGAAAGAGCCTGCCCCATGGGCATCAATATGAGAGAGTTTACCAAGAAACTGGAAAAGGACTGTCAGGAATTGTTTGGCCGGCAGGCGGGTCTCTCACTTGAAGAACGCCCCCCCCTTGACTCTTTTAATCCCAAAGATCCGGATGCGTTCGTCAAATAGAACATATTTTCGATAAGGTCAATTTACCTATGAAGACAATTAAAATCGAGAAAGAAAGTTGGGCACAGGGGCTGGAAAAACTGCAAAATAAGTATCGCTTGTTTGGACCGATGGCGGATAAGGATTCTTATGAATTCAAGGAATTGAATCCAGGTGATACCCCGGTCCTTGAGCATGGGACGCAGGGCAATACCAGACTTTCTGTGAAGTCCGTCATTTATCCTCAAAGCCAAACCATGTTTACCTATACTTTGGATGAGTCTAAGGACGATCATCATATCATGAAAGAGGTGGCGCTGAACGGCAAGCCGCGAGCTGTTTTCGGGGTTCGCCCCTGTGATGCCGCTTCGTTCAAGCTGGTACAGCGTAATTTTGACACGCCTGAATATAAGGATCCGTTCTGGATACACCCTTATGAAGAGACGACGTTTGTAGGGATCGCGTGTGATGAGCCATCAAAAACATGCTTTTGCACGTCCGTTGGATGCGGACCGTACAATGAGGAAGGACTGGATCTGCTGCTGGTCAAAGAAAGTAAAGACGGAAATGATTTTTTTGCCAGGATTCTAACAAAAAAAGGGGATGATCTGGCGAGGGCAGCAGGTTGGTTAACAGATGCAACTGCTGATGTTGATGCGGCAGCGGATGTTGATTTTGAATCACGCAAGACAGATGCCGAAAAGAAAATCACGGCCAACGTCTCAATAGATCAGTTGAAAGAGAAGAAAACAACAGATCTGTTCAGTGCGGATTTCTGGGATCAAGTCGGGTTTTCCTGTTTAAACTGCGGAACCTGTACTTACAGTTGTCCGACATGCTGGTGCTTTGACATTCAGGATGAAGTCAAGGGATGCCAGGGAAAGCGAATACGAAACTGGGACAGCTGCATGTACACGCTCTTTACACTTGAGGGTTCCGGTCATAATCCCAGATCCAATAAAGTTCAACGTGTCAGGCAGCGATTCATGCACAAGCTCAAGTATTACGTTGATAAGTATGACGCCGGTGTGCAGTGTGTCGGTTGCGGAAGATGTATTCAACTTTGCCCGGTCAACATTGATATCAGGGAGGTCTGTGAAATCATGAACACGTATACGCCTGCCGAAGAGGAAGTATAAAAAGGAGAAATACGGTGCAAAATCCATATTTGCCATATCCTGTCCGGATTGATGAGATCATTACGGAAACAGAAGATAGGAATCTAAAGACATTCAAATTTGTCTTTTTGAATCCTGAGGATGAAAAGAAGTTTTCTTACCAAGCCGGTCAATTTGCAGAACTCTCAATCACCGGTAAAGGGGAGATCCCCATTGGCATCGCTTCTTCTCCCACGGAAAAAGGGTTTGTAAAGTTCACGGTCAACAAAACCGGAATGGTGACGGATTATTTACATAAAATGAAGGTTGGGGACATCATGGGTATCCGCGGCCCCCTCGGAAACAGCTACCCATGGGAGATCTTGGAAGGAAAAAACGTGGTGATCATCGGTGGGGGATTTGCATTCACCACCCTGCGATCCTCCATCGTATACATGTTGGAAAATCGGGAAAAATTCGGTGAAATCAATGTCATTTACGGGGCAAGATCTCCCGGGCTATTATTATACCAAGACGAGCTGAAAGCGTGGGAAGCCGCCGGCGATATTAAAATGCACATCACGGTAGATGCCACGGATGATCCGGACTGGAAGTATAATGTCGGATTTGTGCCCAATATTGCTAAAGAGAAGGCACCACCGGCGGATGAAAACACATATGCCATTGTTTGCGGGCCTCCCATCATGATTAAGTTCACCCAACCGGTTCTTGATGAACTTGGTTATGCCCACGATCACATTATCAACTCCCTGGAAAAGAGAATGAAGTGCGGTATCGGTATTTGCGGCCGCTGCAATATCGGTGAAAAATTTATTTGTAAAGACGGGCCGGTGTTTACCCTGGAAGAGTTGAACGCCCTCCCCAATGAGTAACTAAAGCGATTATTCTGATATTGACGTCTGGATTTTAAGGAATGAGACCGAATATAGTAAATATGAGCTTGATTCTATTGTAGGCCGTTTTTCGTAGGGGCAATCCCTCTGTGGTTGCCCTCGTTAGGGCAGGCACGGTGGCCTGCCCCTACAGCGGCCGACGTTAGAACCAAGCCTCACTTTGTCCCTTGATAAGCCTTGAAAAAGTCGACGGTGATACCTTAAGTCGCAAAGCAACACTCCTGGATGAGACACCCAAAGGTTCCAGTTAACTTCATATTACATTGAATGAAGCAAGTTCGCAGGTATTGGCTTAACAAGCTGCCAAGTTGTTGATGAATTTTTTGCGCACCATAAATCATAATTTTTCTGAAGGTTCATCCATAGATCAGGAGTTGTGTCAAAAGCCCTGGATAATCTCAACGCCATGTCAGGTGTGATTGAACCTTTCTCGTTAACAATTTTTGACAGCGTTTTTCGGGATACACCTAAATTCTCTGCCATATCTTTAATACTGATCGACAATGGCAAGAGATAGTCTTCTTTAATTATTGTGCCTGGATGCGTTGGTTTTCTTGTCATTTTTAGCATAAGGTTAGCCTCGCTAATGATAATCCCCATAATTAACAATATATGCATCACCGTTTTTAAATTTGAAAAATACTCGCCAGTTGCCGGAAACTCTCACTGAAAATTGTCCAGCTTTATCCCTTTTCAGTTGATGCAAAAATGAACCGGGATAATTCATATCTTTTATATCGGTAGCGGCATTTAAGCGATCCAAGATTCTTTCCAGTTTGTTTGAATGTTCAGGTATTATTCCACTTTTGCTGCCAGTATAAAAAAAACGTTCTAATCCCTTGTGGCTGAATGTCTTAATCATGTCACATTGTAACCTTTGAGGTTACGATTGTCAATAGGGTTTGGATTTGAAAAGTTAACGATAGAGCTGAGGGGCCGGGCGTTTAACCCCGGTCCCTCAGATAAAAGTTTTCAGCTTCCTAAACCGCATATTTCCAAAAAAAGTGCGCAGTACGCCCGGTCCCACTCCAGCGATTGGTGTGTGCCGGGCACGGCACATGTTCTTAAAAGTGACTCAACTGTATAGAATTCCAATATATTTGGCAAGTCTTAGACCCAGCAGGATGGAGGCGAAGGGTGCAGTGGTAGGGCAACGGAGCATCGGTGACGGTGGTTCGAGAGGAAGCTGTTCTGTTAAGGCTGGACACCACAAAAGTACGGGATGACGTACAGGAATCGAGTATGAGGCAAACATACCGGGACGAGCCTGTACAAAAGGTAAAGCCCTCTATCCATTACAGGGTATGTCCGCAAACTCGGCATTCACGTACTGAAAGGCATGTGTTTACCCCGGGAGGTCTTCCATGGGCCAAAACGGCTGAGGGGCGGGTAACCGCTCCTGACCGCATGGGAGAAGTCAGCAGAAGGCTTAGTAACCGGTTGAAACGAGCCCCGCAAGGCGGGGGGGGGCTCCTCAGTGATGGGGAGTCCTATCCCGATGATGTTAAATATAGTTTAACAATTCTTGTGCTTTTTCATCAACTTACTCGGTGGTTTTTATCTTTAAAAAAAATTTGAAGGAGCCATTTATCAACAATAGAAATAAACCAACATCAAAAAGGATTGTTCTCAGCATTCCATACTGGGAAAATGCAGAAACTATAACGGGGCTAATCAGAAAAAACCAAAGAAAAATACAGCTTGAGAATATTGCGTTTTTATTGCTACGAAGGACCTTTTGGCATTCTGGACAAGTGCCATTGAGTTTCGTGACGGAAAAACTCTCAGAACAATTTGGGCATGTTATTTTTGGAATTAAAATCATAGGCTTTTACTCGAGAACATAACAGTTGAACTGACGGGCCGCGTCACGGCACTTGAAAAAGGCGGCTGAGCTGCTCGCGGTCTCGTCCAGTGATGGGTTATAGCTCACTACATTGGAAGTTTCCAATTTGAACTTCTATTACTATAAATTGGGTTTTCTGTTTTTACACCGCTATGCGGGTTTTTGCCAATTTTAAAAGACGATGCCATGGCGGTATGTAAGCTCCCGAGACGTTCAATAGCGGTTAATTCATTTGCAATATTTTTAAAAATCATTGAAAAGGCTTTTCTTTTTTCAGATTGCAAGAATTCTGGCGTACTCAACGCAAAGTCCCTATCTGGAAACGGAGGAATACCGGCAAAGGCGGTGCAAGTATTGATTGTCTTGATTAAAAAACTTCCTTGAATCCCTTGCTGAGAAGGGATTCCGTAGCTGCGTTTTAAGTCCCCTGTGATTTTATCAAGATCTGAGATTAGCTTTGTTGTTTTTTTATTCCCTTTTGCGACTCCATATTCGTCAAATGCTATTCTAATCTCTCTTACGGTTTCCCTTGCAACTAAAAAATGATCTGATTTCCTTAATTCAAGCGCAGATTGTAGTATATTATTGATGCTACCAGATTCTCGCGTTAACCAAGCTGAAAATATTGGTAGGTCAAGAGAAAGTGTTGTAGATCTACCGTGATTTTTTATTTCTGAAACAGACGAGGATATTTTTTCAGACAAGTTTCGTATCAATCTGGATGTAAAATCATGCTCGAATGCGCCTGTCTTTTTCATCCAGTGTATTTGATAGGCGTGCCTGATAGGATGGATAAACGTATCTGCCCTCAAATAATTCGCAGCGAGGCTATAATAGATTGATTTAAATGCTAACCAATTCAAGGAAGCAATAAACATCTCTAAAGCTATAGTTATACCTCCAAGGTTGTTTTTTTGCTGATCAAATTCATTTTGAGTATGTTTATGTCCATTGGAACCAATAAGTGTAACATCATTTGCCCACCGACCGCTCGTAGTTTTCACATCAAATAATTCATTAAATATAGCGGCACTAAGTTCAGAATACTTTCTATACTCTTCGGTGTAGGGTTGTCCTAACATTTTCATTGTTAAATAATAAATGCTTGAACACATATCCCATGTACAAACAATATTCATTTTGAGAGCTTCAAGGAATCTTTTAAAATCTTCGTCAGCAAACTCACCACCTCTTATTTCAGGGCGTATCAATTCAGACTCTTTTCGTGCTAATTCATTGATTTCTGAAAGTTGGAACTCATCAGGTGAAAGAAATTTTATGAAATCAAACTTTTTTGCTCGGCTTTTTTTATATTCATATTTATAATTATCTATACAGAACAAGCGATCATAAAAAAGAATAGCTTGAATCAAATTCTCAAAAGCAACCAAATCACCATTTATGGTGTCGGTATTTTTAATAACAATATTTCCCAATACTCTTTCTACGGCTGTTAAAGAAGCATTATCAATTAATGCGTATGACATAAGTACTCCGTGTAAATTTTAGAGCTATAACCACTAATTATCAATTCAATCTTTCCCTGATAACTTAATGAAAAATAAACATATCAGGTAAAAATTCACTGTGTAAATTTGGAGTTCCGCGGACACTTTGTTAAATCATGAATTTTGTATCGTGTCCGTATGCCGTAATAACTATAGTTCTCACAGGTTCAAGTCTGGGTAGCTAATTCTGGTCCCCCGGATGAAATCTAATCCGATCAAATAAGCTTGTTTTCAACGGCGTAATGCTTGGCAAATTCAATTTCTTCTTCCATGGTATTCAATTTATCATCCAGTTTTTCTTCAATAATTTTATCGAGAATTTTGCTGTAAACCGGTCCCGGCGTTATACCCAGGGATTTGAGCTCTTTTCCCCCCATGAAAGGTTTAATGTTTCGCTGGTGTGTATAAAAATGGGAGATGGCTTTGCGCACCGATTCATTTTTAGTCAATGCCAGCATAAACAAAAGGCATTCGGTTTTAAAATGGATCAGCCACCTGTACAGCTGTTGATTTGAGACCGGATAGCTTTTTTCAATAAGCCGGATCCTTTGTGCGGCCTTGATGCGTTGCACAAGCAGCAACTCTTTTTCCTTTAAGGGGAACCTCAGCCTGTCCGCGATCTGGGTGCTCACCGTAAAAGAATACCCGTGAAGCCAGGCCATAAAGTAAACCGACCATCGAGGATACGCATCATCCGTATACAAAAGATCATGCCAAGCCAGGGTTTTATCTACGGATTTAAATAAGGCACGGGTGGTATCCGTTAATTTCAGATCATGATGAATCACCTTGTCCAGACCGTAATCAGCCATGGTCTGCAATGCAGGCAACGGATTGTTTTCTCCAAAAATCTGTTTGAGTTCCGAAAGTACCCGCAGTCCGCTTAAATGTTTAACAGCACCGACACTTAAGGCGTTTTTGATAAGATTGGCGGTCACTTTTCCAATCCTGAACCCAAATCTGTTGGAAAATTTGATGGCCCTGAAAATCCGGGTGGGGTCTTCAATAAAGCTTAAATTATGAATAATCCGGACAATTTTATCCTTAACATCCCTGACACCGCCAAAATAGTCGATGAGTGTGCCAAAGGATTCTGTGTTCAGGGAAATGGCCAGGGTATTGATGGTGAAATCCCTTCTGGCAAGGTCCATCTTGATGGAGGAGTTTTCCACCACAGGCAATGCGGCAGGTGTTGCATAATATTCGAGCCGGGCAGAGGCCACGTCAATCTTAAACCCGTCTTCAAAAATGATGACAGCCGTGTTGAATTTGCGGTGCTGGTGAAATCTGCAATGATGCATTGAGGCAAAATAACGGGCAAAAGCAATGCCGTCTCCCTCCACCACCACATCTACATCTTCAATGGGCCTTTCCAGCATCAGGTCCCGGACAAAACCACCCACCACAAAGACATCCACACCAAACGTATCTCCGGCATGGCCAATGTCGGAAAGCAATGTGCGTATCCGCTCGTTCAAACGGGTCTTCAGAAGATTGCCCACGTATTTGGTCCGGGGTTTCAGGCCGGAAATATCTGTTTTTTCGCTTAGGACCACCTCGCGGTTATGTTCCACCAAAAAATTTAAAAGATCGGTGCGTGTGATAACGCCGGAAATTATCCGATTCTCCATTACCGGAACGACCCGTTGTTTTAAATCAATGATTTTTTGTTCAATTTCAGCCAGGTCACAGGACAGGCTGACACTTTGGCAACCAGGTTCAAAATAATCGATAACAGGCTGGTCCCCAAGCTTATGATGTACTGTTTTTTCCGCCACATCCCGGGTAATATACCCCAAATATTCCAGTGTTTGTGAATCAAGAACAAGCAGGGTGTTGACATTGTACCGGATCATTTTTTGCGCGGCATCCAGGCACGATTGACCAGCGGTGATGGTGATGGCCGGGCTGGACATTAATTTTTTTGCCACACGCACGTGCATGATCTGTTGCTCGATAAGCTTTATCAAACGCATTTCAACCTGGGGAAGTGTCTGGTTTTCCACCTTGGCGGATGCGGCATAAAAATGGCCTCCCCCGCCAAGGGACCCCAGTATTTTACCCACATCCAACTCATGCAGACGGTTTCTGGCAATGACATGCACCTTGGACCCCATGAGCACTATAGCAAAAAAACAGTCCAGATTTTCCATTCTGACAATTTTTTGCACAATGGAGGCAAGATCCGGAATGTAATTACATGCTGCAATGGCGGATAGATGGACCTGGATGCCGTTAACGGAAACGGTTGTCATCTCATTAATCAATTCATTGAGCCAGGTGACCTGTTCGGTCTTCATCTCCTTGACCACAAGGCTTGCAATGGTGGTTAAACATGCGCCACAGGAGATCAGAAAGCCTGCCTGTTCGAAATCCATCGGGGTTGTAGAGGTATAGGTAAAGCTGCCGGTATCCTCGTAAATCCCAAGCGCCATCACCGTGGCCTCATCACTGCTGATGCTGATTTTTTTTTCACGCAGAAGTTCACACATGATGGTGGTGGTGGAGCCATACGGCTTGGACACGTTATGGGTGCCTTTGATTTCGTCAGGAAAAGATGGGTGGTGATCGTAAATGTCAATGATCAGATCCGGTTTTTCCAGGAGCGGTTCAACACCGGACAAGCGGCTTCTCTGCCGGGTATCGACGATAACCAGTCGCTGGGTCCCGGAGAAGTCAATCGTAGCGGGATTTGCCATATTAAACAGATATCCCATGGAGTGAATGAAAAAATCCCTGAGATTTTTTTCCTGGGACCCGGGGAAAATAATCACACTTTCCGGGTACAACTTTTGTGCGGCAAGCATAGCCCCAATGGCATCAAAATCAGAATTTACATGGCTGGTTATGACCGTTTTGGGGGAAATTTCCTGTTTTTTTGGGGGCACCGAATAACTCCTGTTGAAATGCACTTTGCAAATTTATATAGTATATCTTTGTTGAATTTACAATGTTCTGACAAACCCCAGGATTTTACAAGAAACTTAAACAAGATACAAGAAACAAGAGGGTGAAGCGCCTGGGGCGCCCATTTTAGCCCTGCATTGTTGGTATCTTCAGTTTCATTTTAAATATAATAAGGAAGTATCATGGCATTTATTTACGAATGGAAGGGAAAGAATCCCAAAGGCAGAAAAATTAAAGGGGAGATGGAAGCTGAGACGCCGGAACAGGTAAGAACTCTCCTAGAACGTCGTAAAATAACCCCGACACGGGTCAGGAAAAAGCCAAAAGACCTGTTTGAGAATATCTCCTTTCTTCAGCCTAAGGTAACCGAGACCGACGTCATTATTTTTTCACGACAGTTCTCAACCATGATTGATGCGGGGTTGCCGCTGCTGCAATGCTTGGAGATTCTGTATTCCCAGCAGGAAAATCCCACATTTAAAAAGCAGCTTAAGCATATCAAAGAGTCTGTTGAATCCGGGGAGACCTTTGCCGATGCACTGAAAAAATATCCAAAAACCTTTAACGAACTTTTTATCAACATGATCTCCGCCGGAGAGGCCGGCGGTATTCTTGATGTCATTTTACAGCGTTTGTCAGCCTATGCCGAAAAAATGGCAAAGCTCAAAAAGCAGGTCAAGGGGGCCATGACTTATCCGGCCATCACCCTGGCTGTGGCAGTTATTGTGGTCGGCGTTATCCTTGTCTTTGTAATACCGGTATTTGAAAAAATGTTTGCCGACATGGGCTCGGCGCTGCCTGTGCCTACCCAGATGGTTGTGGGGCTAAGCAATTTTGTGGTGGGGCATATAGGATGGATGATCCTGGGATTGATTGGCGCCGTTTTTCTTTTCAGACAAACGTATAAATCAAAAAAGGGCCGAATTTTTCTTGATGACATGTTTTTACGTCTGCCCGTCATCGGCATTTTGATCCGAAAGGTGGCGGTGGCAAAATTTACCCGCACCACAGCGACCATGATTTCGTCCGGGGTATCTATTCTTGAGGCCCTGGATATTGTGGGTAAAACCGCCGGTAATAAAATTATTGAATTTGCCATATCAGATGTCAAGGTCGGCATTTCCGAAGGCCGGTCCATGGCAGATCCGTTGCTGGAGAGCGGGGTGTTTCCATCCATGGTCTGCTCAATGATCGCCGTGGGTGAATCCACAGGCGCCTTGGATGTAATGATGACCAAAATAGCGGATTTTTATGATGATGAAGTGGACCAGGCCGTAAAAAACCTGACTGATATGATCGAGCCGTTCATGCTAGTATTTTTAGGTGTTGTGGTCGGGGGCCTTGTTATTGCCATGTATCTGCCGATTTTCTCAATGGCCAGCGCAGTTGGATAGTCCGGATTTTCTATTCCGACGGACCCGGGAGCTGTTCCTTCAGATCAAGTGGGTTGTTTTGGCCAGGGCTGTATTTGCCTTGGTACTGATATTTTCCACCCTGTTTTTTTCCGATACCGATCTGACCGGACAAGGGGATCAATCTTTTTTGTCCCTTTACAAAATTTCCGGCACCATCCTTGGTTTGTCTCTGGTTTATTTTGCCTGGCTTTGCAAAAAAAAATATCTGCATGCCCTTGCCTATACCCAGATTATTATTGATACGTTTATCGTAACCGCCATTGTTTTTGTCACCGGGTGCTACCATAGTATTTTCACATTTTTATATCTTCTGGTCATTATCTATGCCGCTATGCTGCTGTTTGCCCAGGGCAGCTTTTCAGTGGCGTTGGCATCAAGTTTTCAATATGGTGTTCTTATTGAGCTTGAGTACCTTAAAATCATTACCCCTATGTCGGAAAACCAAACCCTTGCCATGGTGGTGGACCAGCACCATATCCTGTATCGGGTTGTGATCACCATTTCAGCTTTTTTTGCCACGGCAGCGTTAAGCGGCATTCTTTCTTTGCAGCTTAAAACAGCCAGAAAAGATCTTAAAATTGCCCAGGAACATTTAAAACGTGTGGAAAAAATGGCGGCTGTGGATGAAATCGTGTCAGGCATTGCCCATGAAATTAAAAACCCTCTGGCTTCCTTGTCAGGCTCCATACAAATGCTAAGAGAAGACATGGCCCCAACAGGGGAAAATGATAAGCTGATGCAGATTATTTTAAGGGAAACAGATCGCCTCAGGCAGATCGTAACCGATATTCGACTGATTTCAAAACCTGGCCGTACCAACGCAGAATTGATTGATATTTCCAAGGCAATTGATGATGTAAAAACTTTGTTTGACAATACACCGGACTGGCATGCCAGAATCAATATCGTTACCCGGCTTGAAAGAGATTTGTATGTGTACATGGATACAGTGCATCTGCAGCAGATTTTATGGAATCTAATTAAAAACGCAGCTGAATCCATTGAAGGGAAAGGAAAAATCAAAGTTTCCTTGTATTCGCCTAAACACAAACGCATTTACCTGACCATTCAAGATACCGGTCTGGGCATTGATAAAAAAATTGCCCCTCATATTTTTGATCCGTTTTTCACCACTAAACGTGATGGCACGGGACTTGGGCTTTCAATTATTCACAGAATAGTTGACACGTATGACGGCATGATTGATTTTGAATCCATTCCCGGTAAAGGCACGGTTTTCACACTGATTTTTCAAAATCCCCATTCCTACCCAAGCATGCCCTAACATACTGAACATTCGTTGGCTGAAATCATATCTTTTATGGATTTTTAACCTTGATCTTGCCAAATATTTGAATTGCTATAAAAAATAGGTTTGACAGATTGGATTAACTACAATAAAAATAAGCTTTTTTGTTTTTGCATTTTGACAATTTTAGATTGGATTGGAACAGTGCTTTATACTTGGAGTCTTTTTATTGCGTTGGCAGTATTCCTCATCGGAATCATTTACAGGATCATTGGATATTTTCGGCTAAACATCGGACCGGACCGGGCCGAATTCACTACGGCAGACCGGATAAAAGCGTTTCTGTCAAGCCTGTCCGGCATCCTGGTTTCACCTGTTCGGATGTTTCATCTTTTTAAGACGGTTATTCTGAATGTCGTGTTTCAAGTGCCGCTGATGCGTCAGGACCCCCTGAAGTGGTTTATGCACATCAGTATCTACTGGGGATTTTTTGGGTTATTGTTTTTCCATGCCCTTGAAGGCTATGTCAGCGAAGTGATTTTCTCAGATTACCAATCCACCCTGACCCCGTTCATGGCACTTCGGAATTTGGCCGGTGTAATGGTGATGGCGGGAGTGGGCATTGCCGTATATCGCAGGAAAACCAATTTTCGATTAAGACAAATCAGCAAGCGCCACGATTACCTGGCAATCGTTCTGCTTGCAGTCATCATGCTATCCGGTTTTGGCCTGGAAGCCGCCAAAATCATCTCTTCGGGTGTGTTTTACGACATGGTGGATGAATATGGCGCCATGGATTACGATGAAGAACTCCCGGCGCTTAAGGCCGTCTGGCAGGAAGAATTTAATGTCCATTTTCCCGGGGAGACCATCCCGGTCACCCCGGAACTTATGGAAGACGGATGGCTGGTCAATGAAGACAATTGTGCCGCCTGCCATTCCAACCCAAGGTGGGCCTTTGTGTCCTATCCTGTTTCCATTGCCATGACGCCTGTTGCCGGTTTTTTCAACAAAAACCGCCTGGATTTACTAATACTGAATATCCACTTTTTGAGCTGTTTTTTAGGCTTGGCCTACCTGCCTTTCAGTAAATTCCGGCATATTCTGACAACCCCGATAAGCCTTGTTATTTCGGGACTTGCAGGGCAGCAAATAAAACGCGATGAAAACAAAGCCACCCGCCGGGTCTTTGATCTTTCCGCCTGCATCCAGTGCGGCACCTGCACCAGCCATTGTGCCGTGGGGCCTTTATTTGAAATTTTTAATAACCAATGGGTGTTTCCCTCGGAACGTGTAATCCGCATCCGGGAGTGGACATGGGGCCGGCCAATGGATAAGGAAACAAGGGATGCCTTTTCCCAGGGCAGTTTTCTTTGCACCATGTGCAACAAATGTTCCCAGGTCTGTACTGCCGCAATGAACCTGCAGGATATCTGGAAGGAAACCAGAGATCAATTGGCGGAGGAATTTCTTCCGGATCCCGCTATCCGGGTAAGGGAACTTTGCGAAAAACATCAGTCTGAAAAAGCCGGAGTGAAAGCCCCTGTGGTGCTCAAACCCGGGAAAAATACTGTGGTTGAGTCCTTGAAAAAATCCCTTCAGGGGGGTGCATTTTCACAATGTTATACCTGTCTGACCTGTACCAGCACATGCCCGGTGGTAGATATGACAGGCCAAAATAGTGAATTGGGATCAGCACCCCACCAGGTCATCCATGCCCTTGTTCTGGGGCAAACCGATCTGGCAAAGAATGCCGCCATTGTCTGGAACTGCCTGACCTGTTATAAGTGCCAGGAAAATTGTCCCCAGGGAGTCAAGATTACGGATATTTTTTATCAACTTAAAAATATGGTACACCAACAGGAATTTGGAATATGAAATACGCGCTATTTTCAGGATGCAGAACCGGATTTGACATCCCCCAGCACACAACGTCGGCCAAAGCAGTTCTATCCAGGCTCAATGTTAAGGTGGAAGAACTTGACTTTGGCTGTTGCGGATACCCTGTTAAGGAAAAAAATCTGGATGCATTTCTTTTGCTGTCCATACGGAATCTGGCCATGGCCCAGGCGCATAACCTGCATGTACTGACCCTGTGCAAGTGCTGTTTTGGATCCCTTAAACAGGCAGAATATTATTTTCAAAATAATTCCGAAAAACGAGTCATGATCAACCGGATACTGGAAAAGGAAGGGCTTCACTATGGCGGGGGCGTCAAAATCCATCACATGCTGACCCTCCTGGACCGCGAGGTGGATACAGGCATTATCCAGCGAAGCATCGCCCATCCTCTTAACGGGATAAAAGTGGCTGCAAGTTACGGTTGTCATGCGCTGCGCCCCTCAACCATCACCGGGTTTGATGACCACCCCAATGCACCGACGATATTTGAACGAATTATTGCACTGACCGGGGCAGAAACCGTAAACTGGTCCAAACGTCTGGAATGCTGCGGTAATCCCCTGTTGGACAAAAACAGCACCCTGGCCCGGAGCTTTATCCTGAATAAATATGAAACGGCAGAACAGGAGGGGGCGGATCTAATCTGCACGGCATGTAATTATTGCCACATGCAATATGAATACGGCCGGGATCTTATCCTGAAATCCGGATCAACTAACCCTATTCCCGCTGTACTTCTTACCCAATTGCTGGGCCGGGCCATGGGGCTTGAAAAGGAACTGACAGGGGTAGAAACAGCAGCCTGAAACCTCTGAAACCGTTAAAATTAAAAAAAAAGCATCGCCTGTCCTTTCCGGGACAGGCGATGCTTTTTTAATGGAATCATCCGCCTCTGAAAGCCTCTATCGCAGCCGTCTCATTTTGCAATTCCCCTTGACATATCCCTCTGATATATATTAGTTTTGGATTAATTGAATTCGCGCTCTAAACAAGTTTTTCATACCTCTCAATAAATTTTAGTCTCTCAATAATTTTTTTATCTGTTAACAGGCGTGAGGTTTCAAATGAAAAAAATGGTAAAACCCGCAATTTTTGTCTTTATCGGCATTATTATCGCGTTTCCTGTATTCAGCCTGACCTATTATACAATGGTGAGAACATCAACGCCTGGATTCTGCGCCTCCTGCCACGAAATTCAACCTGCCTTTAACGCGTGGAAAACCTCTACCCATGTAAACAACGCCCAGGGATTTGTCGCGGATTGTATGGACTGTCACCTGCCTGCCCCGCAGGATACAATTAACTTTTTTTATACAAAGACGGCCCACGGCATAAAAGATGTATTCGTCCATTTCGCCTATGGAACCTATGATCGGGAAAAGAGCCGTGAGCATACCTATGCAACCTTTAAAAATGCACAATGCCAAAAATGTCACCGAAATCTTTTGAATATGCCGGATAAAAGGGGGGCCATGCTGGCCCACCGGACAGTTCTTTACCCTAAAAAAGGGTATGAAAAAAAATGTGTAGACTGCCACAGAAACCTGGTCCATGTGGACAGCGAAATGTATAGGTATAAAGAAAAACAGGCGCCGTACAGAGGGTTAGGGGTTTAGGCTTTATAAAATTTGTAACAGTTATGAATAGAATAAGGGGATACCATGAAAAAGAAATTGAGTGCACTGTTAGCTGGTGTATTTATCACCGGAATATTTACATCCACGGCTTTATGTTCGGATGTCCAGATGAATATACCAAAATCAAAAGAGTTTAGAATTGAGCGGTCCATGTCACCTGAGGCCATGGCATGTATCGAATGTCATAAAAAGCAGCATCCGGGCATCTTTTCTGATTGGGCGGCCAGCCGTCATGCCGGCGCCAATATTACCTGTTACGACTGCCACGCTGCCGAGGCTCATGATCCCGACGTCAGTCAATCCCACTTTAAAGAGTACGAGGCAAATGATACGAAATACGGGCAAAAAAAATACATGGTTCCGGTTTCTGCCGTGGTCACCCCCAAAGACTGCTCCCGGTGCCATCCCGATGAAGCAATGCAATACAGCAAGAGTAAACATGCCAATACTCTTGAGATTATTTGGAAAATAGATCCCTGGCTCAACGATGGCATGAACAGTGAGTTTGAACGGGTAAACGGCTGTTACCATTGCCACGGCACCATTTTAAAATTAAAAGACAAAGAACTTGATCCGGCAACCTGGCCCAATGTAGGTGTGGGAAGGTTGAATCTTGACGGAAGTAAAGGCAGTTGCACAAGTTGCCATACAAGACATCGTTTTTCTGTTATGGAGGCCAGAAAACCCCAGGCCTGCGGGCAATGCCACCTTGGCCCGGATCATCCCCAGATTGAAATTTTTACAGAGTCAAAGCATGGGGATATTTACGATGCGTTTGGGGATGAATACAACTGGACCGCCGCGCCAGGCACATGGAGCCCTGGTGTTGATTTCAGGGGGCCAACCTGTGCCTCATGTCATATGTCCGGTGCCGGCAGTGTGATGACCTCCCATGACGTCACTGAAAGATTATCCTGGGAATTGCAAGCCCCATTGACAGTCAGACCCGAAGATTTCAAAGCCCTTCCAGCCCAGACAAATTGGCAGGAAGAACGGACTAAAATGCAGGAAATCTGTATGCAGTGTCATGGAAAAAGGTGGACCGAATCCCATTACAGTCAGATGGATCAGAGTGTCAAAGAATATAATGAGGTTTATTTCAAACCGGCTAAAGCCAAACTTGACGAACTCTATGCAAAAGGCTTGCTTGACAAGACCCGCTTTTTTGATGAACCCCTTGAGGTGGAGTACTATGAACTATGGCATCACGAAGGGCGCCGGGCAAGGATGGGGGCTGCAATGATGGCTCCGGATTACTCGTGGTGGCATGGATTTTATGAATGTAAAAAACGGTTCAATGCGTTTATGGAAGAAGCCAACCACCTGATTAAAACCGGTGAGAAATCCTACAAAGCGGAAAATTATCCAAACGCCACGGGTGATACGACAAAACCACCTGAACTATTTAAACAATAGTTAATACAAAAAAGTAAATGCAGCCGTCCAATATTAATTTGAGCGGCTGCATTTTTATCGATTTATGTTACCTTTTGACCCATTGGGTTTGATGGCAGGGTCAATTTGCCACACTTTTTTCAATAAAATTTGTGCCCAAAAGCATAAACAACCCTTGGGGTGTTCTGGGGAAAATAAAAAATTACACAACCAAGTAATTGAAATAAAAGATATTTAATTTAAAAATGAATCTGTAAAAATTGATAGACTTCTTTAGTGGCCTCGAAATTGCTCTTGTAATAAGGGCAGTTGTTGAGATTGTGCATATTATATGAACATAGAAAGGAGATTCAAATGTCAAACGGAGAAGCAGTTTACGGATTTTACATTCCCACAGTTACCCTCATGGGCGTTGGTGCCCACAAACAGATCTGCGCGCAGATGAAAAGCCTTGGGGTAAATAAACCTTTTATTGTCGCAGATAAGGGAATTACAGCGGCAGGGATTACCGCTAAGATCTGCGATTTGATCAAAGCAGATATGGGAGTAGACGCCGTGGTCTACGATGATACGGTGCCCAATCCCACTGACAAGAATGTAGAAGAGGGTCTGGCACTTTATCAAAAAAGCGGATGTGACATGATCATTACCCTTGGCGGAGGAAGTTCCCATGACTGCGGCAAAGGGATCGGGCTTGTGGCAACCAACGGCGGGACCATTCACGACTATGAGGGCGTTGATCTGTCTACCACGGCCATGCCGCCTTTTATCGCCATAAACACCACTGCAGGTACAGCCAGTGAGATGACCCGATTCTGCATTATTACAGATACAAGCAGAAAGGTGAAAATGGCCATCGTGGACTGGCGGGTAACCCCGGCCATTGCCATTAATGATCCATTACTCATGATGGGCATGCCCAGTTCCCTGACTGCGGCAACCGGTATGGATGCGTTGACCCATTCTGTAGAAGCATATGTTTCTACCATAGCCACTCCGATTACCGACGCCTGCGCTATCAAGGCCATTGAGCTTATTTCCCAATACCTGAGACCGGCTGTTGCCAATGGTGAAGATATTAATGCCAGGGATAAGATGGCCTATGCCGAGTATCTTGCCGGTATGGCCTTTAACAATGCAAGCCTTGGGCATGTTCATGCCATGGCCCATCAATTGGGTGGATTTTACGATCTTCCCCATGGGGTTTGCAATGCTATTCTCCTTCCTCATGTTTCCCGCTTTAATTTGATTGCTAAACTTGACCGGTATGCGGATATTGCTGTTGCCCTTGGGGAGAATATTGAAGGACTTTCCACCAGAGAAGCTGCTGAACGTGCATTGACAGCGATTCAAACCCTTTCTGCGGATGTGGGAATCCCGACCGACCTCACCCAGCTTGGTGTTAAAAAGGAAGATTTGAAAATTATGGCTGAAAACGCCCAGAAAGATGCCTGCGGTGCAACCAACCCCAGACGTCCGACCCTGGAAGATGTTATTGGCATCTATACAGCAGCACTTTAGCCGACCCTGAACATCCAGATTAGGGCCATGTGGTAAATTTTAGTGTTGCCTTGCCATGGCCCTTAAGCCATTGTTGCGTTTTTAGAGCCTGTTTAAAAATTTTCCCTCGTTTCGTCCCCCTAATTTTTAACAGGCTCTTACTCAATCATCGAGTTTTACGAATCGACCTCTATACGTATTCCGGGATATCGGCTAATTTTCGATACAATGTTTTCCTGCTGATCCCTAATATTTCAGCCGCCTGAGACCGGTTGCCATTCACATGCGCCATCACCGCCAGAATATGTTCTTTTTCAACATCTTTTAGTGAAGGAAACAACGGCGTATCTTCTTTGTCCCTGCTTGGGGTATCCAAAAGCTCAAGGGGCAGGCAACGCTCTGTGATAACCATGTTGTCCGATAGAATAATTCCTCGCTCAATAACATTGTGCAGTTCTCTTATATTGCCCGGCCAGTCATAGTCCATGAGAAGGTTCATGGCATTTTTTGAAATTTTGCAGCCCGGTCTTAATTTTCCTGTAAAATATTCCACCAACACAGGTATTTCTTCTTTTCGCTTGCGCAGGGGCAGCATATTGATGGTAAATACGTTAAGCCTGTGAAATAGTGCCTGGCTGAAGCTTCCCTTGGCGACCTCCTCTTTCAAATCCCGGTTGGTGGCAAAGATAAACCGGATATTGACCCGGGTTTCATGTTTGTCCCCCACAGGACGGAAGGTCTGGTTTTCCATTACCCTTAAAAGGGAGGCCTGGACTCCCACGGATAATTCCCCGACTTCGTCCAGGAAAAGGGTACCTTCGTCGGCCATACTCAGCAGGCCTTGCCTGGAGGATTCAGCACCGGTAAATGCGCCTTTGCAATATCCGAAAAGTTCGCTTCGCATCAATTCTTCCTGGAGCGTTGCGCAGTTTTTGGTGATCATGGGAATATGGCTTCTTGTGCTTTGGGCATGGAGTTGGCGTGCCACGACATTTTTTCCCGTGCCGCTTTCCCCGGTGATCAGAATCGGAACATTTGTGGGGGCGGCTTTGCGGATAAGAAAGCGGATTTCCTCCATGGCCTTGGAATGCCCTATAATTTGTTCCGGATAGCTGGTATCCGCTTGGGAACCCTGGTGCCGGAGAAGTTCTCTTTTGTACCCCAGACCCCTTTGAAATGCCGTTTCAACCACCTGTTCCAACCGGTCCAGATCAAAGGGCTTGGTGATATAATCGCAGGCACCGGCTTTCATGGATAGTACAGCATCATCCACATCTGCGTAACCGGTGATCAGGATGATCTGGACCGCCAGGATTTCTTCCTGGAAACGGGCCATCAATTCAATGCCGTTGCCATCCGGCAGCATGATGTCCAGGATAATGACGTCAAACCGGGTTTTTTGGACGGCTGCAAGGGCGGTTTGGGCGTCTCCGGCTGTTGTAATTTGGCGCCTGGGTGAGGACAGTTCCTTTTCCAGAAGTCTGCGGATATGTTTTTCATCATCTACCACAAGTAGATTGATTTGTTCTTCAGGTTTATCCATCTAAATATTTTTCCTCAAGGGGAAAGCAGATATGGAACACACTTCCTTTGCCAAGTTCACTTTCAACCCGGATTTTTCCCTGGTGCTGCTGGATAATATTGTAACAGGTAAACAGGCCAATGCCCATACCTTTTCCAAGAGGCTTGGTGGTGAAAAAGGGGTCAAAAATACGTTCTATATCTTGTTCGGCAATACCATAGCCGTTGTCCCGGACAGAAACCAAAAGCCTCTTTTCGTTAACCTTAACACTTATTTTGAGCAGGCCCTGGCCTTCAACCGCATCAATAGCATTACAGATAATGTTGAGCAGCACTTGTTTGATCTCCGGGGCATTGCCATTAATTTTTGGAATATTTGCCGGAATATCCATCTCAATGGCCACACCGGTTTCCTGTTTGAGGCGGAAATGAAGCAGTTTGATCACATCTGTGACCATATCCTTGAGATCCACCCGGGAAAAATCAATTCGCTTTCTCGGGCTGAAGGTAAGCAGATTTTTTACGATATCCCGGCACCGGTTGGACTCGGTAATGATGGTATCAATATATTCATCAAAATCTGCTGCCAGTTCCTCTGTCCCAGGATTGTTTTCAAGGCAGGCCTTAAGTTTGGGCAGGCGCCGTTTCAGGCCTTCTGAAAATCCGTGGATGGAGGTTAAGGGATTGTTGATTTCATGGGCCACACCCGCAGCCAGCAGCCCTACGGTGGCCATTTTTGTGGAGTAGTAATAATTTTCCTGAAAGGCTTTTTCCCGGGTCACATCCCGCATGAGGACAATAAATCTGAAGATTTTTCCATGGGTATCTGTCATGGGCGACACCGAGACTTCATATTGCCGTTTCTTATCCTTGATATGATAGATAAGGGTTTGACGGCAAACCTGCTTGTTTTTGAGGGATTGAGTTACCGGACAATCCTGGCAAGGCGTGTCCCTGTTTTTGAGAATTTCGTAGCAGGTTTTGCCTTCAGGCCGGTCGCAGTCGAAAATCTGAATGAAAAGCCGGTTTACCGAAATAATGGTAAAATTAAGGGACAAAATGACCATAGCATCGGAAATTCCGTCTAAAATAGCCTGAAGTTGTTGACTTTTACGCTCCAGTCTGAGGTTGGCGGCCCGGAGCTGTGCCATTTTGTTTTTTGCCTCTGGAAAAAATCCCAGTTTGGTATACTCAAGACCGATAATGTCATCAATGGTCGTTTTTTTCATCACCACACCTTTTCACATATTTCAAGCATCTCATCCACACTGGCACTCCTTGGATTGCTCAGCAGGCAGGAATCCAGGGCAGCCATCTCGCAGACCCTTTGGAGTTTGGACCGGTCCGGTACGATATCACGTAATTTGGTAGAGACCTTAAGGCTTTTAAAGTATGCTTCCAGATTTTCAATACCTGCCAGAGCAGTTTTCCGGGGTGACGAAAGGGATTTGCCAAGAATAACCCGGCCGATCTGGGCGATTTTGTCGGTACTATGCTCAAGGTTGAACCGCATGACCTGGGGCAGAAGAATGGGATGGATGATGCCGTGGACCGTGTCCAAGACCCCCCCTAAAGAGTGAGCCAATGCATGGTCAATACCCAGGCCGGCATTGCTGAAGGCCATTGCCGCAAAAGTTCCGGCCATGCTTAGTTTTTCGAGATGGTCGATGGAGCGGGTTTCAAGGGCTGCGGAGAGGTGATGGAAGATCATCTCAATGGCTTTAAGGGAGTGGACTTCGGTCATGGGGGAGGCAATCCGGGAGACATGGGCTTCAATGGCATGGGCCAAGGCATCCAGGGCTGCGGCAATGATAAGGCTCCTGGATTTGGTGGTCAGAAGTTCCGGATCAATGATGGAAACATTGGGCACAAGTGTCCGACTGATGATGGACATCTTAACCTTGCGTTCCATGTCCGTGATAATGGTAAACTGGGAAATATCTGATCCGCTGCTGGCGGTTGAGGGGATGAATATCATGGGCGGCAGGGGATCACGAATCCGGTTGGCCCCTTCATAATCGTTAACCCGGCCGCCGTTGCCGGCCACCAGAGCTATACCTTTTGCGGCGTCCATGGGGCTGCCCCCGCCTATGGCCATGACAACGTCACAGTCCTGGTCCTTGTACAGCTTTGCCCCCTGTTGGATCTGCCAGTCCCTTGGATTGGCGTGAACATCAGAATAATAGACCCAGTTGAGTTGCTCTTGGGCAAGAATATCAAGTAATTTTTCCACCCATCCTGCTTTTTCTATGCCTGAATCAGAGACCAGAAATATTTTTTCCGCCCCCATCCGCCTGGCGCACATGCCGGCGTACTTAAGACTTTTTCTGCCAAAAAAAATTTCAGGAATAGAAAATTTTACAATTTCTCCGGAACGGTCTGGTTTTAAAAGGGACTGCATTTGACTCCTGTTATAATAGATATATATAAATTCAATATGAAAATAAGTTGCTTAACACAGCATTTCAACCCTGATTTTTTGAAAATCTCTTCAGGAGTTGACAAAAATTTAAAAAAACAGCAGGCTGCAGGTATGATAAAACCGTCCATTCCGAAACCCGGTCAGGTCCATGTGTTCTACACCCGGTCAGACCAGATATCAGATCCTTGTCTTTTAAAACAATACAGGGCCTGTCTTTGCCCTGCTGAAATCCAAAAGGCGGACCGGTACCTGAAACAATCAGACCGGCACCTCAGCCTGGTGTCCAGGGCTCTGGTGCGATATTTGATCGCTGCGGTGACCCGACAGGAGGCGCAATCCCTTCGCTTTTCAACCAATGAACATGGCAAACCTTTTCTTGTTGGGTGCCCGGAAATTCATTTTAACCTTTCCCACAGCCATGGTGCGGCAGTCTGCGCCCTTTGCCGTAATGCTGCCGTGGGCGTGGACGTGGAGGATATCGGACGACACACAGACCTTTCCATTGCCAAACGATTTTTCTCTTCTTACGAAACAGCACTTGTCACAAAGGCATCAGGCACTGAAAAAAGAAAGCTGTTTTTTGATATCTGGACCCTGAAAGAAGCCTATATCAAAGCAGTTGGTAAGGGTCTAAGCATACCTTTAAACAGTTTTTCCTTTAATGTTAATGATACTGAAATTCGAATCACTTTCAGTGATACCGGCCGGATTGATCCCATGTGGCAATTTTTCCAATGGCGGCCTGAACCCGTGAAAATTGTTGCCGCTACCGTTCGCTGCGCATCTCCCATTGTTTTTAAACGCTTTTGGTGTGTTCCGTTTGTGGGGGTAGATCCCGAACCATTTGAATGAACTCATCAGCCGGTTCACTATCGGGGAAAAGAAATTTCATATCGGTAAAATAAAAATCGCTCATCTGGCATAGCGGACAAACCTGGAGGCTGTGATCAGAGGAGTCAAGGAGCTTAAACCCGATGAGGAGATCTCCCACACCGAGTGCGAATTCTGGAAATGGCTTTCCAGAAAGGCACAAAATTTGAGTTTATACCAAAATTTTGAAGAACTTGGCCGCTGGTATGAAAAAATCCACGATATCGCCAAGCAGGTGGTGACACTCCATTAACAGTACAGAACCCAGGAGGCCCAAAATTGACAAGGAAAGCAAGACGCGGGTCGAATACGCCCCGCGTCTTTTTTTTGTGATTATGTATAGTTAGAAATTGACTACCCAAATTCGCTCGGCCTTAACATTAGCGGTCAAATGCATGACAAAGTTATGTTTTAGCTTTTGAGAACCAACATTGCCTGTTTAAACCAAAACCCTTTATGCTGCACCCATTGATGCGCCTTGAAGACGGGCAAAAATTCGGCGCCATGTTGGTAGATTTTAAAAATTCCATGCCCCTTAATTTTTGATTTTTCTTACATGTGATTGCTCTAACCAGGCCGAGGGCCTGTCCGCCGGTTCACAAAGAAGCAGTTCATTCAGTTTTTTGTCCTTTTCCTGCCAGAGTTGATTAAGCCAATCACAGAATTGTTGCTTATATCCATCATTATTAAAGTAATCACCGATCAACTGTTCCTCCACAGGGAATACATCCACGTCTACAATGATCTTTTTTGTTTTGCCTGAAATGTAATCCCAGAAGGTCGGCACCCCGCCCGGATAGGCAATGGTGACATTAATAATATTGTGAAGGTATTCACCCATGGAGCCCAGCACAAAAGCAATACCCCCGGCCTTGGGTAAAAGGAGCCGGTCAAAGGGTGATTTTTGGCGTTCATGCTTTTCCGGGGTAAACCGGGTGCCTTCCACAAAATTCATCACCGACACTGGGATCTGCTTGAATTTCTCACACGCCTTGCGGGTGCTTTCAAGATCCTTGCCTTTCAGGTGAGGGTTGGCTTCAAGAAATTTTTTTGAATACCGTTTCATGAACGGAAAATCCAGCGCCCACCAGGCAAGTCCAAGAAAAGGAACCCAGATCAACTCTTTTTTTAAGAAGAACTTCAGCATGGGAATTTTACGGTTAAATATCTTATGCAGTACCAGGATGTCCACCCAGGACTGGTGGTTGGAGATGACAAGATACCAGTCTTTTTTTTTCAACTGGGGCAATCCGCTCACCTGCCACTCTATTCTGTTGAACAGGTCACAATTCATGCCGTTGATGCTGATCCACAGGGTTGCAATGCCAATAAGAATTTTGTCCAGTAATACAACCATCCCTTTAAAGGGTAGAACAAATTTTAAAACAGCGGTGAAAACCAAAGGCATAGTCAAACAAAGTGTGTTTATAAAAAAGCCAATTAATGAAAGCACTCCCTTAACCGGGGAGGGAAGAAAATCCAGCATGATTGATGCACCCTTTTTATAAAATTTTTATGGCATTCATAATGTTTTTCTGCATATATGGTCAATAATTTAATTAAAATTAAAGGGGACGTTATGAATGATCATTCCCATCACTTGATTTTAGGTGAGCTTGTTGATTTTTTAAGTGGTGAGACCATTACGGATACCCATGACGAACGGTACCGCCAACAAATTGCCCGGCATCTGGTAAACGATCTGGGGTTTGATAAATCAGATATTGAGGCAGGGCGGGAAATAACCCTCCAAGCCGCTGAGCGCAGTGCGGTTGTGAAGGCTGATTTTTTGGTTTACAGCAATCAACGCGCAGTCATGATGATCAATTTTGCACCGGGGTCCCTTGTGACCCGGCGTCTGCCGACCCTGGCATTGTCACGGCTGATCTTTGATTACCAGATCCCTTTTGTGGTGGTTACCAATGGCGAGGATGCTGAACTGATTTCAGGAAAAACCGGAAAGGTCGAAGGGGAGGGGATATCTGCCATTCCCGGGCCCGATCATCAGATTATACAATCTTTACCTGATACATTTGAAACGGTGTCCGCCAAAAGGCGCAGTCAGGCAGAAAAGATTGCTTTTGCCTGCTTGGTGGACGGGTCCTGTATGATGGAAAATTATTGTGACGAATGTTAATTCAGTCCTAAAACCCGGTTCAGGTAAAAACCTGTATGGGACAACGGTGAACGGGCCACTTGTTCCGGGGTGCCCTGGGCAACGATCTGCCCGCCCTGGTCGCCGCCTTCAGGTCCAAGATCAATGACATAATCCGCGCATTTAATGACATCAAGGTGGTGTTCAATGACCACTACTGTGTTGCCCGCATCCACAAGTCTGTCCAGCACAGCCAACAGTCTTTTGATATCATCGGTATGCAGGCCTGTGGTGGGCTCATCCAGAATGTAGATGGTTTTCCCCGTGCTTTTCTTGGACAGTTCCTTGGCAATCTTTATGCGTTGCGCTTCCCCGCCGGAAAGTGTTGTGGCGGCCTGGCCTAGTTTGATATATCCTAAGCCTGTTTCCACCAAAGTAAAAAGGGTATGCCGAATTGATGATATATTTTCAAAAAATTCAAGGGCCTGATTGATGGTCATGTCCAGAACCTGGGCGATGTTTTTGCCTTTGTACTTTATTTCAAGGGTTTCCCGGTTAAATTGTCTGCCTTTGCAGACATCACAGGTCACATAAACATCGGGCAGAAAATGCATTTCAATTTTGACAATGCCGTCCCCTTTGCAGGATTCGCACCTGCCGCCCTTGATGTTAAAACTGAACCGCCCGGACTTGTAGCCCCGGGCCTTTGCCTCGGGTGTTTGTGCAAACAAATCCCTTATATGGGTAAGAACACCTGTGTAGGTGCCTGGATTGGATCTCGGGGTTTTGCCGATGGGGGACTGATCAATATGGATAACCCTGTCAATAAATTCCATGCCTGAGATGGCCTGATGTTTTCCCACGGGTTTCTCAGATCTGTTAATGCTGCTTGCAAGTGCCTGGTAAAGGATTGACAAAACCAGGGTCGATTTTCCCGATCCTGATACCCCTGTTACACAGGTTAAACATCCTAAAGGAAAGGACACATCAATATTTTTGAGGTTGTTTTCGCTTGCCTTTTGGACCATTAAAAATTTTTTGGTGCCGGTACGTCTGGTTTCAGGCACAGGGATTTTTCGTTTTCCGGACAGATACTGCCCGGTGAGACAGGATGCTTTGACCAGGTCTTCGGGCGGACCTGAAAACATTATTTGGCCGCCGTTAACACCGGCCTTCGGTCCCACATCAACAATGTGATCTGCGGCCAGCATGGTCTCTTCATCATGCTCCACCACCAGCACGGTATTGCCCAGGCCTTTTAGATGCATCAACGTTCTGAGCAGGCGGGCATTGTCCCGTTGGTGTAGACCAATGCTGGGTTCATCAAGCACATAAAGGACCCCGGAAAGTTTCGAACCGATCTGGGTCGCCAGCCGGATGCGTTGGCTCTCTCCGCCCGAAAGGGTCGCTGCGGACCGGTCAAGGGTCAGATAGTCAAGGCCCACATCTTCCAGAAAGGAAAGCCGTTGGGACAGTTCTGCAAGAATAGATTCAGACACGGCGTTTTCCCTGCCCGGCAAATGAACTGTGTTTACAAAATTAGCGGCCTGTTTGACGGACATGGCTGTAATTTGATGGATGGTTTTATCTGCCACCTGTACTGCCGATGCTTCGGGATTCAGACGGGAGCCATGGCATTTAGAGCAGATTTTATACCCCATATATTTGCCAAGGTCTTTTTTGACGGATGCTGATTTTGTATTCCGCAAACGGCGGGCAAGTTGTTCAATTACGCCTTCAAAGGGTTTTTCATAAACGATTTTTTTGCCGGCTTGTTCAACATAAAAGGGGATTTTATGGCTGCCGGATCCAAAAAGAATGACCCTTTGAAAGTCCGTGGAAAGGTTTTTAAAAGGTGTATATATATCTTCTTTATAATGGGTCACCAGGGCATCTAAAAATTCCATGTGACGGACGGAATCCTTTCCGGCCCAGGGCAGTACTGCCCCCTGGCGCAGGGACAGATGGTGGTTCGGGATAATTTTTGCCGGATGAAATTCCCTTAGATGGCCAAGACCGTCACAATGGGGACATGCACCCTGGGGGGAATTAAAGGAAAAGCCGGCAGGGGTAAATTGCGGATAAGAGATACCGCAGGTGTGGCAGGTGGCGGCTTCACTGAAAAGGGTCTGTGTTTTTAAATCCAGATTGTCAATGATCACCTGGCCTTGGGCAAGGGATAGTGCGGTTTCAACGGAATCGGTCAGCCGTTGTTCGATCCCTTGCTTTAAAATCAGCCGGTCCACCACAACCTCTATGGTATGCGCTTTTTTTTTATTAAGTGCCGGTGCCTCTTCGATTAAACATACATGCCCGTCAATTTTAAGCCGTGCAAACCCGTCCTTTTTTAGCTGATGGATAAGCTTTTCGTGTCCGCCTTTTTTGTTTGTGACCACAGGTGCCAGCACCATTATTTTTTGGGCTTTTTCAGGCATTGGAAAAAGGATGCCTTGTATAATCTGGTCAATGGATGTCGATGAAATGGGTTTGCCGCAGATATGACAGTGGGGCCTGCCGACCCTGGCAAAAAGAAGCCGCAGGTAATCATAGATTTCCGTGACGGTTCCCACCGTGGATCTCGGATTATGGGAGGCGGTTTTCTGTTCAATGGCAATGGCAGGGGACAACCCCTCTATGGCATCCACATCCGGTTTGTCCATTTGGCCCAAAAACTGGCGGGCGTAGGTGGATAAAGACTCCACGTAGCGTCTTTGGCCTTCGGCATAAAGGGTGTCAAAGGCCAGGGTGGATTTGCCTGAGCCGGAAAGCCCGGTAATAACGGTCAGGCTGTTTTTGGGGATGCTGACATCGATATTTTTCAGATTATGGGTTCTGGCGCCTTTAATAATGATGTGATCAATTGCCATTACTAGTGCCATACTTTTTTTGGTTAATCGCTTGGACAGCCGCCATTTTAATGGCTTCTTTCATGCTTGTGGGGTCTGCTTTTCCTGTCCAGGCAATATCATAGGCGGTACCGTGGTCCACGGATGTGCGTATAATGGGAAGCCCGATGGTGGTGTTTACGCCATCCCTGAAATGCACCAGCTTAAAAGGAATCAGCCCCTGGTCGTGATACATGCAGATTACGGCGTCAAACCGCCCCTCAAGCGCATTGAAAAATACGGTATCCGGGGGCAGAGGATCTGTAATATCAAACCCTTGTTCCCGGGCCTTTATTACTGCCGGTAAAATGATATCCGCTTCTTCGTTACCGAACATGCCCTCTTCACCTGCATGAGGATTCAAGCCTGCTACGGCAAGCCTGGGATTGGTAATGCCGAATCTTGTGATCAGGGTGTCCCGGGTAAGGTTAATGATTCTTGTTATTTCCTGGGTAGTTAGCTGCGCCGGCACCTGGGACAAGGGGATGTGAATGGTCGTTAAAACCACTTTCAGACGCGGTCCCGCCATCATCATGGCAAAATTGTCAGTACCGGTTTTATGTGCAATCAACTCTGTATGACCATGAAAGGATGACCCGGCCAGTTTCAGGCCTGTTTTAGTAATAGGGCCTGTTACCATGGCATCAATGGCCCCGGACAGGGCAAGATCCACTCCGGTATTGATATAGGTTTCCATGGCCCTTCCAGTCTCCGGGGTGGGGTGGCCAATTATAGTGACATCCGGGTTCAGGTTGGATAGCTGGAGCAGAAACCCCTTAGGAAAATTAGAAAATTCGTAATTTAAATCGTCTGTCTTGACTAACTCTGGAAGGATTCGCGAATCAATATCTGCTTTTTTAAGTATTTCAAGGTCACCTAATATAACAGGGGTGCACAAGTTTATAATTTCAGGATCAGCAAGGCTTTTAACAACTATTTCAGGTCCGATACCTGAAGGATCTCCCATGGTTATGCCAAGAATAGGCCGGTCTGAATGGATATTCATAATTAGACGTTGCTTTCATTTATGTGTTAAAAGTAAAAATATACTATTCAGGCAACAGGGTGTAAATACTTGATGATCGAGGAATACAATTTAGGGCCGAATTTGTGAAACCCTTATAAATTTTAGGGTTGATGGTTTTTTTTAGTCTTTTGTTTAATTTGGAGAAATTCAAAGGGAATCGTTGAAAATCGAAGAAAAAAAAATATGCGTTCTTGACCAATATTTAATTTTTTAGAAAATACCGTTTGAAAATAGGGATTTGTCGAACCTATTGTAATCAGAAAGAATTTTATTTGTTCCACAATAAAATCCCTATAAAAACAGGCTATTGAAAAAATATACCAAACATTTTTCTAACTGAGACCTAACTATCTTTATTCCATTTGACCAATAAACCAGATTCACATAAAAAGTAGACCAACATAACCACAATCACTATAACCACTGTTAATGTCAAACCTCTTAGCCGCTTTGCTTTGTATTAGCGGCGTTACTTTGTATTGTTTGGAAGGCTGCGTATTGTTTAATGGATTCGTTTTTAAAAGAAGTCAAATCACATATTAAAGAATTAGTTCCGGATCATTGTTACCGAATGTGGATTGAACCCGTGATGTTGTCCACACATGATGCTGAAACTATTGTTCTGTCAGTTCCCAATGACTTCTATGTCAAACGGCTCAAAGAAAACTATATGGGCTATTTTGAAGAAGGGTTTTTGCGATTAGGCAAAAAAGCCCGCATCGAATTCAAGGTCGGCAAAAAAAAAGTTAAATCAGCTAAAATAAGCTCAGGTCTGGGGCAGGCTCAAAAAAGCCGGACACAAAAAACAACCAGGGTGCTGCCTGTGATGCCTTCAGCACTAAGTGTTCCATCAGACTTTCATCCACAACTGCCAGGCATGACACCGGCATTTAATTGCGGGCGCATGCTTAAAAAAAATTTTACATTTGACGATTTTGTTGTAGGGGATAATTCCAGCTTTGCATATACGGCCTCTTTATATCTGGCCGAGGGTAAACTTAACGGTACCGGCGTGCTTTTTCTTTTGGGCAAGACAGGTCTTGGGAAAAGCCATCTGTCCCAGGCCGTTGGCCATCATATGTTGAGTCACGATGGGGGGCATCGGGTTTTTTATGTCACAGCCGAAGATTTCACCAATGAAATGATCTATTCGTTGAGAAATAATAGTATTGATCAGTTTAAGGAAAAATACCGTCTTAAATGTGATGTACTGATCCTGGAAGATGTCCATTTTCTGACCGGAAAGTCTGCCACCCAGAAAGAGCTTGCCATGACCCTGGACTATCTGATTGATGCAGATAAAAAAATTATTTTTTCAGGGTGCGAACGGCCTGATGAAATCCCTAAATTAAATGAAAACCTGAAATCCAGGCTGAATATGGGGGTCGTTACGGAGATCAAGGCACCTGATTTTGGCACCCGGGTAAAGATTTTAAATAAGAAATCCAAGGCCATTCAGTGTGTTTTGCCCACACCTGTTACCGAATATATTGCCCAGGAAGCGTGTGATGATGTCCGGCAGCTTGAAAGTGCGCTTTTAAGCGTTGTTACCAGGGGGCAGCTGATGAAACGGAACATCGACCTTGAACTTGCCAGGCGCGTGCTTGAAAAAATGAGTGGAACACGAAAACGCATAACCATTGACCTGATTAAAAAGCTGGTCTGTGAAGCGTTTGATGTTTCCGAACAGGAACTTATATCTAAATCCAGGAAACACCGTATTGTCAAACCCCGCCAGGTGGCAATGTTTCTATCAAAAAAGTATACCGACCAGCCCATAAAGAAAATTGGTGCCAGTTTTAAACGTTACCATGCAACAGCCATCTATTCCGTCAATGCGGTTGAAAAGGAGTTGAAACAAAAAGGTCAACGTTACGAGCAGGTCAGGTATCTGACTGAAAAGTTAGAATCAGGTAAGTTTTAAAAGCCTGTTTAAAAATTGATGAATCGGCTGCTATTTCATGACAACGACTCCTGATTTTTAAACAGGCTCTTACATGCGTCAGTCAATTAGAATCAGTTGGGCTTTGCGGCGTAATTATTGTAGATCAAAAGTTTTTCCAAAATATCAATTTTGGGGTGACGGGATTGCATAACGCAGCATTTTATGGATATTGCGCAATAATCAAAACAGAGCCGGCAGTTTTTATCAAATTCCCCAAAGCAGTCCGGAATGTCCATTGAGTCTTCTTTAATATTTTCTTCTTCCAATAACCGGTCTAATTTTAGTTCCATATGAAATTCCAAAGCAAGTGGTTGTTATATCAAATATGTTAGAATATACGTCTCTTTTTTTCAACCAGGTTTTATTAAAAATTGATCATTAGTTTTATACCATGGCTTCAAGTTTTTCCACCAAAGGAGTAAGGCTTGATTTTTTACGTGCTGAAACCAGAATTCCCTGGTTTAACAGCCAGGGTGAATCAAAATTGTCCAAATCAGCCAGGTCCATTTTATTGAATACATACAGTGTGGGGATTTTATCCAGGTTCAAAGATTTCAGCAACTGGTCCACAGTCTCTTTTTGCTGCATGTACCTGGGGTTTGAAATGTCAATAACATGAAGAATAACATCTGCCTGCTCAAGTTCCTCCAAAGTGGCGTGAAATGCTTCTAAAAGCTCCTTTGGCAGGTTCTGGATAAAGCCCACGGTATCTGTAATGATAACTTCCTTGTCCCGGGGGAACCTCAGCCTTCGTGAGGAGGGGTCCAGGGTGGCAAACAGCCGGTTTGCGGCGATGATACTGCTCTGGGTAAGGGTATTGAGCAATGTTGACTTGCCGGCATTGGTATACCCTACAATGGAGATGACCGGCAGCGCCTTTCTTTTTCGCCTTGCTTTCTGCTGGGCGCGCTGTTTGCGGATTTTCTTGATCTCTTTTTTCAGTCGGGTGATACGCTCCCGGGCACGACGGCGGTTAACCTCAAGCTTGGTTTCCCCAGGGCCTCTGCCGCCAATTCCGCCTGTCAGCCTGGACATGGCGGTATTTTTTGTGATCAGGCGGGGAAGCATATATTCTAACTGGGCCAGTTCCACCTGGTATTTACCTTCACTGGACTTGGCCTGTTTGGCAAAAATATCCAGTATAAGCTGGGTGCGGTCAATGACCTTCATTTCCACAAAATCGGTAATGGAACGTATCTGGGAGGGATTCAGTTCCCGGTCAAATACAAGCATTGTTGCATAATTCTGGATGGCCTTGATAATCAGTTCAGATAATTTGCCTTTGCCCACCACAAATTTAGGGTCAATTTTTTTTCTTTGCTGGATGGCCGTGCCCACCACGTTGATCCGGCTTGTTTTGCACAATTCCTTGAGTTCATCCATCGAAACGTATGCAGAATTGATATCTTGCGTTGCTGCGTTGATCAAAAAGGCGTTCTCCCGGCCGGTTTCCGGGCTGTGCCGGCGGTTGTGCCGGGAAAGTTCCGATTCAAGTTCAAGAATTTGAGCCTGGCAGTCTATATCCAGATGGTCAAGGGACGTGCCTGGAAGAACTCTGTATGGATCTGCTTCGGGATCGGGCAGAATATGCGCGGAGTAAACAGGGCCGGCAGTTCCATCGGCATTCAAGCAGATGGCAGTGATATAATCCAGGCGCAGGAGGGCAAGGTCGGTGAGGTCATCCCGTGTCAAGGTCTCATGGGACAGATGCGTATGAATGCAGCGCAGCCCCTTAAGTCGGCCCGGGCCGGGCTGAAAATCCGGTGTTACCGGAATAACGATACGGTGCGGTTCTCCTGCAATGACACAAATGACTTTCCCATTTCGATCCAGAAGAAGGCCGACCTGCCGGCGGATGTCCCGGCTGATGCCGACAATCTCAATGGCGGCCTCTCGGGAAAGGATATATTCCGGTGGTGATTTGACGTTGTAAAGATTTTCGATCCGGTTGATTTGGGCTTTGCTCAGCCCGTCAAGGGTGCCGTAGACAATTCGTTTCATTTAAAACCCTGATAAGCTTCGGGGGCCAGTTCCTCGAAACGGGTGTACTGACCGTTGAATACCATATGTGCGGTGCCAATGCTGCCGTTACGGTTTTTGGCAACAATAATCTCAGCCGTTCCTTTTTTAGGATTGTCCGGCTCTTTGTTGTAAACCTCGTCCCGGTAAATAAACGAGATAATATCCGCATCCTGTTCAATGGCGCCTGATTCCCGCAAATCAGACATCATGGGCCGTTTGTCCGAGCGCTGTTCAAGGGCACGGTTAAGCTGGGATAATGCGAGAACCGGAACCTTAAGTTCTTTGGCAAGGGATTTTAACGCCCTTGAAATATCGGCAATCTCAAGATCTCTTCGGTCAGAGCGGATGGATGATTTCATTAACTGCAGGTAATCAATGACCACTAATCCAATATCTTTATTTATCTGGAACAGTTTCCTGGCTTTGGCCCGAAGGTCCATAACCGATATCGAAGCCGTGTCATCAATAAAAATGGGAATCTCATTGAGAACGCCTGCAGCATCCGTAAAATTCTGCCAGTCTTCGGGGCTGAATACCCCACTGCGCAGCCGGTTGGCATCCACCCGTGCTTCGGATGTTAACAGCCGCATGGATAATTGTTCTTTGGACATTTCAAGGGAAAATACAGCCACAGGTCTGCGGTAGTGAAACGCGACATTTCTGGCAATGTTCAGGGCAAAGGCGGTTTTTCCCATGGAGGGGCGGGCAGCCAGGATAATCAGGTCCGAACGTTGCAGCCCGGATGTGATTCTGTCAAGCCTTGGATATCCGGTTGAAAGCCCTGCAAGTCCCCCTTCTTTGCCCTGCAGCTCTTCTAATTGGTCAATGTTCAGGTTGATGAGTTCTGATAGGGGTTTAAAAGGACTGCCGGACTGACGGTCGGCAATTTTTAGGATTGACGCCTGGGACTCATCAAGTATGTCTTTAAAATCACCTTTGTCTTCAAGACAGCGCTCAATGGTGCCGGAGCATGCATTGATAAGCTCCCGCAGCGTGGCTTTTCCACGGACGATCCTGGCATAATGCACGGCATTGACCGCCACCGGTGCTGCATCGGAAATTGCAGCAAGAAAAGCAGGTCCGCCAATTCCTTCCAACTCATCTTTTTCATTAAGCTGGTTGGCAACGGTTACAAGGTCAGCAGGTTCTTCTTTTTGGGAAAGTTCCGTGATGGCCCTGAAGATCTTTTTATGCGCCCCTTTATAAAAATCATCAGGTTTGAGAATTTCAATGATGTCAAACAAGCTGTCGTTATTGATAAAGATGGCGGACAGAAGTGAGGCCTCTGCATCGATATCATGGGGTGGGGTGCGGTTAAGTAGATGATCTGATTTAACGGATTCTTTTTTTGCCATCAATGACCTTTAAAAAATGCCTGCAGACCTTTGAATTCTAAAAGTCTGCAGGCATGTATCGGAACTATTTTTACTGTTTTTCTTCTGCTACAACAGTCACGGTGATTTCCGGTTCAACATCTTTATACAGGCGGATGGGTACTTTGTATTCACCGGTCTCTTTGATAGGTTCTGCAAGCAGAATGGACCGGCGTTCAACGTCAACATTCTGTGCGTCCAACGCCTCTTTGATGTCATGGGAGGTTACAGAACCGTAAAGATGAATTTCTTCGCGGACTTTGGCCTTGATTGTGACCGCAACTTCTTTGACTTTTGCTGCCATCTCTTCGGCAATCTTCTTTTCTTTGGCAATCTGAAGTTCAAGTTTGGCCCGGGCCTGTTCCATAACCTTGCGATTGGCAGGGGTGGCAAGAACCGCTTTGCCCTGGGGCAGCAGATAATTGCGTCCATAGCCTTCCGCCACTTTGCACTCGGTACCTGCGATACCCAAAGTGTCGATGGTTTCCTTTAATATTACTTTCATTGTAAACCTCCAATCCGGCCGCTGTTTGACGGTCCGGCATATATTTTATTTTCGTGATGCAGATAGTTTCCTGAAATCAATCCAGTTGTCAAAAAAACCAAGACCAATGACAAGGATTAAAACGTACACCTGTACGGCAATAAGAAAATAACAAAATCCTTTCAGAGCCATCGGTGTGTTTTTTTGCTGAAAAAAAAAGGAGACAACTGCAATTCCTTGAAAAAAATAAACAAGCATTAAAACAATCAGGCAATTGATGCCAAAGATTTTCACAGGATCGAAAGGGATCATCAAAGCCATTGCACATCCGATAAATACCCAGACCAGCATGTCCGGCGCTTTATAAAGATTTAAGTGTTCAATGCTTTTAATAGTGATACCCTTAAGTTTTAAAAGCTTTCTGATAATCAGGATGTTTAACCATAGGGTTGTCATAAAAGAAATCATGAACATGCCCGGCATGACAATCATCATGGATGATATCAGCTTCTGGGTCATATCCTGATCCATTCCGATTTCAGGAGAGAGCTGCTTGGCAATACTCAAAGATTGATTTATGTAATCCTTCATTAGAGCGGATAATGTCCCTCCCTGGCCGATGGTGTAAACCATAAGCGTTGCAAAGACAGCGCCTGCAGCTATTAGAGAGGCCAACCCAATAGTGTTTTGAATACTCATATGCCGTTCAAGGCATTCTCCTAAAACCATACCGGTTGCCAGAAGCAGTCCAAAGTAAAGTGTGTCAAACGCCACGCCTTTGGCCATGAGTACGAGTATAAAAAAACTTGCTCCTGCAATCAGCAGCCCGCTGTTTCTGCCGATTTTAAGACGGTAAAAAAGAACCGGCAGGGGCAGTAACAGAAGAACAAATACACCAAGCAGGGGAAATGCAAACACCACACCATAAATTAACAGACAGAAAATAATACCTGTCAAAGTTTCCCTGATGAAAACCGGGTGTGTGATGGATAACGGCATATCCTAAAAAAACCTGTGAAAACCTTTTTTGTTTTAATTTAATAGTATAGGAAATTTCATTTCCTAATAGCTGACAGCTATCAGCTAACAGCCCGCCCGAAGGGCGCTAATTTAAGGGGCGACCCACAAAGGGCAGAAGTGCAATCTGCCGGGCCTGCTTGATAGCCACTGTCAGCTTGCGCTGGTGTTTGGCACAGGTCCCTGTGATACGGCGGGGAATAATTTTGCCCCGTTCCGTAATGAACTGCTTGAGTGCTTTGGGATTTTTATAGTCAATTTCCATATTGCTGTCCACGCAGAACCTGCAGATTTTCCGGCGCTGATAGAATCTGTTTTTTCCGCCGCCTCTATGACCTTTATACATACTTGATCTCCTTTGTGCTTGAATTATTCCTTGGATTCTTCGGCAGGTTCAGATGTCGGTTCAGTTTCGGTCTCTTGTGCATCAACCTGATCATCTTCATTTTCTTCAGCCTTATCATTGTCTTCTTCCACGTCCTCTTGGGCTTCTTCTGCTTCCTGGGATGCCGCTTCTTTTTCCAGGGCTGCTTCTTTGGCCTGCTCAGCTTCTTCTTTAAGAGATTCTTCGGTGACGTGTTCCGTGATAAGGATGGTCATAAACTTCATGATAAAATCACTTAAGCGGAAATTTCTTTCAAGCTCTGTGACAAGCTCTCCGGTTCCACCGTAAGTCAGGCATACATAGTACCCGCGCAGTTTCTTTTTAATCTCATAGGATAATTTTTTTAAGCCCCATTCATCAACGTTAAGAAGAATACCCTTTTCCCTGTCAATGATACCTTTTACTCTTTCGAGCAACTCTTCACGGGCCTGATCCGACATATCCGGATCAGAAATAAATACGGTTTCGTACTTCTTCATTTTCCCTCCCTGTGGCTATAAAGCCCCGAATCGACCTTAATACATGACCCGGAGCAAGGATAAAATAGTTATGCTTATTGTCCAGCTTAAGACAAAAAACCATTTCCTATATCATTTCATATAGATGTGGTCAAGATAAATATCTGATTTTGACAGGAGAATTGCATGTAATTCGATGATCGAGTTTTAGATCGAAGAGTCTTTGATTCCCATTTTACCGGCACGTTCGACCCATCTTTTTCTCGCCAGGATGCGCATATCTTCCACGTAGTCAGTCTCATCGACAATCTCCATGCCGAGAATACTTTCGATCAAATCTTCCAGGGTCACCAGGCCTTCGGTGCCACCATGTTCATTTACGACAATGGTAATATGGTGGCGATTCTTTAAGGATTGTTCAAAAAGAGACGTGATGGATATGGATTCCGGAACAACGAGTATTTCTCGTTTTAAAACACTCAGAGGTTCTTCGGTTGACAAAAATGAATTGTCGTTCTTGGAAGATTTTGCAGATATCGGTATTTGGATTTCATCGGTTTCCACGTTGCCTTGAATTAGGGGGGCTTTGTAATCCTGTGTCGAGTGGGTCAATACGTCATTCTTGAGAATAAATCCGGTGATACAGTCCACGCTACTTGTATAAATGGGAATTCGTGAAAAGGGTTTTCGGCTGATGATGGGCCATGCATCTCTGATTTTCATATTTTCAGGCAGAGCAAAAATTACGGTTCTCGGGGTCATTATATCCGAAGGCTTCAGTGATTCGAATCGAAGAAGACTTCTAATGATTATAGACTCTTTGCTGTGAATTTGTCCGGTTTTGACCCCCAGGGAGGCCATGGCGATCAGTTCATCTCTGCCGGCATTGTGGACAATCTTTCTACGGGAAATGAAGACCGTCAGTTTTTCGGAAATCCAGACCACGGGATAGAGGATTACAATCAGCGATTGAACAAACCGCGCGGTTGGCACCTCAAGGATAGACCAGTAAACCGCTCCGATGGTTTTGGGAACGATTTCGGAAAGAAATAGAATCATCAGTGTCATTATAGCTGAAAAGAGACCGAACCAGGCGCTGCCGAACACCACGGTGGCTTTGGCGCCTGCGCCGATGGCGCCTACTGTATGGGCAATGGTGTTCAAAGTCAAAATGGCGGAAAGGGACTGATCCACTTTGTCCTTTTTCAATTTGCGTAAAAGTGCCGCATGTTTTGGTTTTTGCTCCCTCAATCCTTCGATGTAAGAAGGCGTGATACTTAATAAAACTGCCTCAGCAACAGAACAGAGGAACGAACACACCAGCGCTAATAGAACATATGCGGCCAGCATCATGGCATCTTCAGGAGTATATGACATATCAGTTACGCTCAACCTTTTGTTTTAGCTTAATAATTTATTTATGTGGCAAATTGAAAAAAATTGCAAGCCTTTCCAGATGACCGACATTCTGCGCCCTCAGACACAACGTTAAGAAATCAGGCAGGGCCTCTTCGGCCTTCTCCTGTGAATCAAAGGGAAGGCTGTGGTGATTAAAAACCAGATAGGCGGTCATAGGAGCTTTTCCAATTGGATATCCGCTTCATCAAAAAAACCTTTGGCCAGATGTCGATCCGGCCCTGTTTATCAATCTCCGGAGTGACCACCAGGGATTCATGGACAGATGCATCATTTGGCCTTGATCATTGTTTGGTCCAAACTGTAGGGGCAGATTCCATATCTGCCCTGTTCGGGGCGGATATGGAATCCGCCCCTACCCAATACGTGGCCGAAAGGATGATCAATGCCCATCATTTTGTTCCAGATAAAATAAGTTGACCTCTGTATCTTGATCAACCCATGCCGTTAAACCCGCTGAAAATATTGAGTCCTGCCAGAGGGAACCCTGGGTCTCCCAATGATTTGAATCGCTGAATTCGGGGGACATCTGACTTAATTTCGGGATTCTGAATATTTTTGTTTCGTGTCCCTGGAATTATGTTGTTTTTCATAAAAAGACCGGCCGGCATCATCTGATATAGATAGCAGTTCCACATAATGGGACCAGCTCAATTTGCCAGACAGTGTCTGGCGTTTTGGGTAGGCCATGTATAAAAGGCGCATATACTGCAGGTTTGACCTGCTGAAGCCTTTGCTGTATCGTGTTTTCAAGTCTTTTGACAGGCGCAGCAGAAGCTCTTTTCCGTACTCGGCCTTTATTTTGCCTGCCTGCTCGAATTCAACAATTCGCTGCCCCACATGCCAATAGGTCTCCACCAGAATGCTATTGACCTTTATTATGGCCTTGTCCCGCCCTCGCGCCAGGACGCTGCCGATGCCGTTCACAAGGATTTTATAAGAGTTGCCTGAAATATCCGTTGTCATATCTCAAACCTCACTTTGGCAAGCTGTACTTTGATTTCCATATCAAGCTGCTGTGCTTCGTCCATCTGCTTTTTAAGTGTCTCTGTCAGATTTTTTCATTTTATCTTTAAAAGGGATACCATCGTCTTCCTCATCGGGAATTCCCACATACCGGCCAGGAGTCAATACAAATTTATGAATTCGGGGAACACCTGACTTAATTTCGGGACTCTGAATATTTTTGTATTGTGTCCCCGGAATTGCCCACTTCCCCGCCTTTGGAATCCGGGGTTAGATCAGGGGGGTTCTATTTCTATGGTTTCCTAATCTTTTATATTTTGTTGAGTATCAAGCATGGCATTTTTTCCTTCATTCCAGGCTTTTTTCAATTAGCCTGATATGGGGTGGTAGAAGCGAAGCTGCTCTGAGCGGCAAAGTAGCTTTTAAGATTCTATTTTTATACGCAATTTAATAGAGATTTGTTTAATCCCAAACACAGTGTAATTCATATGTATATCAATTAAATTGAATGAAAGTTTTTTTTGAGACCCCAAGATATTGTGGTTGGTCTTTTTCGTTAAAAGTCATCAATAATAGACAAAGTAAACGCCTAAAAGCCTGCAACAATGGGAAATGGAAAAAACCGCTTAGAAAAAAAATCCATTTTTACTTAACCACATCACTTAGCTCCGGTTGAACTCGGCAGACAGATTTATGAAGGCGCTGTCCAAGACACGTTAGAGGCGTATCAGGCCTTTATTGGCTAATGGCTGGCGGATGTGGACAGGAGGACAATCCTCTATTGAATCGGTAACCGCCAGCGGGCCACCTCTTTGGGATTATACCCTTTTAAGAGGTGAAACTGGACGTCGAGGGTGGTATCCGGAAACATGTACACCTCTTCAAATTCTCCTTCAGTCCCCGGTAAGAGTTCGTATTTCCCGGTCGGATGCAGTTTGACTCCCGTGGTCCTTCTATACCCCTCTCTTATACCGTTCTTAGGATTCTGCCACTGAAGATCGGAATAGATACGGGCAGAGGCCTCCTCATTGCCCGTGTTTTTGACCCTGAACCGGAGAACGGCATAAAAGTGCCCCTTGTCCGGCCCGTTGATATAGTCATCTGTCCGTTTCAGACTGAGCAGGGCCACCTCAAGGGCGCCATACATAACAGACTGGCCCGGCGTTAAAGAGTCGTCCTCGCGCCCCTCTGTTACAGCCGGTTCAATCTTGGACAATGTCTGTTCAGGCTCAGCCGACTTTTTTGCAGGTTCCGGAGGAACTGCCGATGAAGAGACCGCATGTATTCTCTGTTTTAAAGGAATAGCGGACCGGGTCTTTTCACCATTCCATTTTTTTGTAAGGGCGGCGTCATTGTAGCCCCACTTGCCGGTGAATGAGGAAAAATCCGGGGTAAAGGCAAATTCCAGACCTCCTTTTGCATGGGAATGGATCCATGTGCCGATCAGGGTGTTGCCCTGAAGAACGCCATTGATCTTTCCGCCCTTGTAGGTGTAGGACCCGATCACCCGGTCTTCCTCCACCTGCAAGATCATCTGGTTGAAGGTGGTCATATAAACGCCTTCAACCCCGGCATTTACCGAATAAATCGCTGTCCCGTACGACAGCAGCACAACCATACAGATAACGAGCAGATGTTTGGTCAATTTCATACCCCCTCCTGTGATTCCGCTTAGGCAGTGTTCATTTCATGTTCAACTTTTGATTCAAAATTGCCGGTCTGTTGCACACCCGAACGCTCAAACACTTGCTGATCTCCTGAAAGGGAATGCTCATCCGCGTCTGGGCGTTTCTAGTAAAATTAAATTTATGGCTAAATTCAATATACTTAAATCCGGATTTAATCAACCCAAATACATGGCAGATGCATCGTTGGTATATCTTTTTTGTATAGCGTTTGCCTAAAAGAATTTCCGATTGAACTGTTCAAGGTTGCATATATAAAGAGAGAGCAATGATGGTATCAATGCACAGGCTTTCTCAGGTTAACCCAGGTACAACATGTTGTATTCTAATTAGGCATCTCATTTCGTGCTCATTCCTTAACAAAAGCCTGGTAATCCTCAAGCCATTCATTGCTGGAGCTGAAAGAGTGAACGATCATAGCCGCTTTGTCCGTCCTCAAACGGCGAGCCTCAATAATAGCCGACACCGTCCTGTGAAGTAATTGGTAACGGATATGGTTTGGGGCAGGGTATGGCAGACCAAGTTCTTTGCATAAAAATTTCAGGCGTTTTTCTTTGCCTGGGGATGGGTTCTAACGTTGGCCGCTGTAGGGGCAGGCCCCGTGCCAGCCCTAACGAGGGCAACCACAGGGGATTGCCCCTACGATCTAAAAACCCTTTGTGTCTTTGAGCCTTTGTGTGAGAATAAATTTAGAATTGCTGCATAAATACCTTTGCTATTTCGCCTGTCTTGTGGCATCTAAAAAAGTTCAACTGTAAATTATAGACGTTTTTCGAAAGGAATTAAAATAATGGAGGAACGCTACATCCCTTCCCAGGTCGAGCCCAAATGGCAGGAAAACTGGAAAAAGACCCAGCTTTTCAAAGTAGAAGAAGATTCGTCCAGGGAAAAATACTATCTGCTTGAAATGTTTCCTTACCCTTCGGGGAAAATTCATATGGGGCATGTGCGCAATTACACCATCGGAGACGTGGTCGTCCGTTACAAGCGCATGAGAGGTTTTAATGTCATTCATCCCATGGGATGGGATGCCTTTGGTATGCCCGCAGAGAATGCTGCCATTGATAATAATACCCATCCGGCAGCTTGGACCTATGACAATATCCGGTCCATGCGCGCCCAGCTTAAAAAAATGGGGTTTTCCTATGACTGGGACAGGGAAATTGCCACCTGCCGGCCGGAATATTACCGCTGGGAACAGTGGCTGTTTTTAAAAATGCTTGAAAAGGGCATGGCCTACCGCAAGGAATCCTATGTGAACTGGTGTGAAAAATGCCAGACGGTTCTGGCCAATGAGCAGGTTGAGCAAGACAAGTGCTGGCGGTGCTCCCAGGTGGTTCAGCAAAAAAAATTGTGGCAATGGTTTTTCAAGATAACCGATTATGCCGAAGATCTTTTGGTCCATTGTGATCAACTTCCCGGCTGGCCGGAAAATGTCACCACCATGCAGAAAAACTGGATCGGCAAAAGTGTGGGCGCAGCGCTTGACTTTAAGGTGGACGGCAGTGACGAGGTGATCAATGTATTCACCACCCGTCCTGACACCATTTTCGGTGCCACTTTCATGTGTCTGGCACCGGAACATCCTCTGGTGGAGACCCTGTCCAAAGGCACGGACCAGGAGGCGGCTGTATCCCAGTTTGTGGAAAAGGTGTCCAGGCAGGAGCGCTCTGCCGAAGGCATTGAAAAATACGAAAAAGAAGGAGTATTCACCGGCGCCTATTGTATCAATCCGGCCACTGGTGAAAAGATTCCTGTCTATACGGCTAATTTCGTTTTAATGGGCTATGGCACAGGCGCCATCATGTCCGTGCCCTCCGGTGACCAACGGGACTTTGATTTTGCCCGAAAATACGGACTTGAAGTCCGGGTGGTAGTTCAGCCGGACGGGGAGACCCTTGATGGCGAAACCATGACCGAGGCCTATGCTGGTCGGGGCGTTATGGTCAACTCTGAACAATTTAACGGCATGGACAGCAAAGAGGCCATTGAAAAAATGGCGGACTGGCTTGAAGAATCCGGTATCGGCAAGCGCGCGGTCTCTTTCCGTCTGCGTGACTGGGGCATTTCCCGCCAGCGGTACTGGGGTACACCCATCCCGGTGATCCACTGCGCCTCATGCGGGGTGGTTCCGGTGCCGGAAACGGATCTGCCCATTACGCTGCCCGAAGATGTCAGTCTGCTGGAAAAAGGCGGATCTCCGTTGCCGACCCTGGACTATTTTGCCAAGACCACCTGTCCTGTCTGCGGCAGGGAGGATGCCAAAAGAGATACCGATACCATGGATACCTTTGTCGAATCTTCCTGGTATTACCTGCGCTATTGTTCCCCCCGGTATGAGAAGGGCATATTTGATCCCAAGGCCGTGGAATACTGGATGCCCGTGGATCAGTATATCGGTGGTGTGGAACATGCCGTGCTGCACCTTCTCTATTCCAGGTATTTTATGCGGGTTCTCAATACCCTGGGACTTGTGCCCTTTAAGGAACCGTTCACCCGGCTTTTGACCCAGGGAATGGTGTGCAAGGAGACCATGACCTGTCCCGAGCACGGGTACTTGTTTCCGGAGCAGAGTGAGAAAAAGGGTGAAAAGCTTGTCTGTACCATGTGCGGCAAGGATGTGGACGTTGGGCGTGTGATCAAGATGTCCAAATCCAAGAAAAACGTGGTCAATCCCAATGAGCTTCTGGAAAAATACGGGGCCGACGTGACTCGGTTGTTCTGTCTGTTTGCCGCTCCCCCTGAAAGGGATCTGGAGTGGAGCGAGGACGGCGTTGAAGGCAGTAATCGTTTTGTTAACCGTGTCTGGCGTCTGGCGTTGACCTGTATGGAAACCATCCAGGGGATAGATGCCTACAAAGGGCCGGCGGGTTCGCTTAAGGCGGACGAGGCAAAGCAACTGTATATCAAGGCCAATCAGACGATCCAGAAGGTAACCGCGGATATTGAAACCAATTTTCATTTTAATACGGCTATTGCCGCAGTCATGGAACTGGTTAATGCCATGTACACGGTTAAGCTTGAGAAGGCCGATGATGAACTTAAATCCGTGGTCTGGTTCTGCCTTGAAAACGTACTGCTTTTGCTCAGTCCCATTATTCCTCACTTCTGCGAGGAGTTGTTTGCCCAAATGGGAAACAAGGGTTCTATTCTTGAACAGCCTTGGCCTGAATTCAGAAAAGATTCCATGGAAACCGACGAGGTGCTTGTTGTGGTTCAGGTTAACGGAAAGTTGCGGGCAAAATTTCCCATGAGCGCCGATTCAGGTGAAGATGATATTAAATCTGCCGCCCTTGGGGATTCAAGAATTATCAAGTACGTTGAAGGTAAAGAGATCCGTAAGATCATTGTGATTCGTAAAAAACAGACCCTTGTTAATATTGTGGTGTGATGTATGAAGAAATGTATTACATGGCTGATGGTGGTCTCATTTTTGATGATTGGTCCGGGGTGTGGATATCGGCTGGCCGGTGGTGGTTTCGTTTATAATGATGTTGCCCGGGTCTCTGTGGCTATATTTGAAAACAAAAGCACCGAATCCAGGGCCGGGATATCTTTTACCAACGAACTGATTCGGGAGATTACCGCAAAAACAGATACCATTGTTGTGGATGCCGCCAACGCCACCCGCAAAATATCAGGTACCGTTCAATCCATCACCTTTTCCACATTGTCCAGATCTTCTTCGGAAGACGTTACGGAAAGGCAAGTCAATGCTAACGTCGATGTGGTTTTGACCGGGGTCGGGGGAAAGATTCTCTGGTCAGTGAAGAATTTTTCAGCCAATGAATCTTATGAAGTATCGAGCAGTACTGTGGATGATGATGCCAATAAACGCGAGGCGGTTGATCTCATTGCCGAACGTGTAGCCGAACGCCTGGTCAGCCAGATGACAAACGACTTTTAAAACCAGTACAACGAACCGGCGCCTGTTCCTTAAACAAGGGCAGGCGCCGGTTTATAGTCTGGACCGGCTGAGCTTAAATGGTGCAAAAGCGCGCAACTTATGCGTTCGCAAATTTGAACAGTCTGGAGATCTTTCTTGACGCAGTTTTTTTGTGAACAACACCTTTTTTAGCCGCCTTGTGAATGGCTGACTGGGTCTTTTTCATCAGTTCCTCGGTGTTTTCACCCGCTTCTTTAGCTGCACGAAGTTTCTTTTCAAGGGTTTTAAGGGCGGTTTTTACGGATTTGTTTCTCATCCGTCTGACCTGATTTTGTTTTGCGCGTTTTTTTGCTGATTTATGGTTCGCCAACTTGGTCTAGCTCCTTCATAAAATAGAGAATTAAAAATAAATAATAAAACTTATATCAAATTCAGTAAGATATATAAAACATATAAACATGTCAAGGAAAACCTGTGGCCCACTTTATTAAAAAAGCGGCATCCATCAGTTCAATTACACTGATTTCAAGAATACTCGGCATGATTAGAGATGCGGTCATTGCGTTTGTATTTGGAGCCGGCATGGTTTCTGACGCTTTTTTCATTGCGTTCAGACCCTTTGATTTGATTCGAAAAATGATATCTGACGGGATTTTAAGCATCTCTTTTATCCCGTTGTTTGCAGAACAGTTTGTTCGAAATAAAAAAAAACAGGCTGCAGCCATGTTTTTAAATGCCCTGTTTTTTATATCCATTGCAGGGGCGCTGCTGGTCGGTTTGGGTATCTATTTTGCGCCTTTTTTAATAGATTTTTTTGCCCCGGGGTATGGTGCCGGTTCCTATTCCCATACGTTGTCCTGTCTGCTGTTCAGGGTAATGATGCCATATATGTTCATTCTTTTTTTTCTGGCTTTGTCCATGAGCGTACTCCATGCAACGGAAAATTTTCATGTGCCTGCCGCTACGCCGGTTCTGCTCAATCTTTGTATTATCACGGCAGCTGTGCTGTTTTCCGACCGGTTCACGCCAAAGATTGCAGTTCTGGCCTTTGGGGTAACCATCGGCGGCATCGTTCAGCTTGCCTTTCAAGTGCCAAGCCTTGCAAAGCTTGGCATGCTTGATTTCAAGGCCTTTGTCCGGGTGCATCCCCATGTAAAAAAAGCCTTTTTTACCCTTGGCCCTTCCATGATCGGGGCCGCGGCGTTCCAGATTAATCTGCTGGTGGCAGGACTTACCGCATCAACGCTTGATCCAGGCGCTGTCTCTTATCTTAATTATGCTGAACGTCTGGTTCAGTTCCCTTTAGCTTTGGTGGCCTCTCCCGTTGCTACGGTTTTGTTGCCCATGCTCTCTGGAATGACCGGCAGGCGTTCTCTGGAAACCGGGAAACATTCCGGGTGGGTGCCGGGGTTTGCATTGTTTGATCAAACACAGCAAACTCGGGATTTCAGCCTTTTATTTGACGCCGGTGTCCGCATGGTCTTTTTTTTAATTATTCCTGCAATAGCCGGCATCATCGCTTTAAACCGTCCCATTGTTTTGCTGCTGTTCGGCAGAGGTGCCTTTGATTTGACCGCAGTGGACCAGACCGGTCAGTGTCTTGTTTTTATGGTTCTTGGGCTCTGGGCTGTTGCCGGAACCCGGCTTTTTGTGGCGTTTCACTATGCGTTGTACAATATCCGGCTGCCGTTTATGGCAGGCGTTGCGTCCATTGGGTGCAACTTTTTATTGTGCCGTTTTTTTGTGGAGAGTATGGGGGTGACAGGGCTTAGTTTAGCCGTATCCCTGTCCGCTGTAGCCGGATTTGTCCTGCTTGCCGTTTCCGGACCCTTTGGTATCCAAGGCAGAGCTGTACTGGTTTGCGCTTGCAGAGCAGTTTTCATGTCTGCTATAATGTTTTTTCTGGTTCGATGGATATGGGGTTTCTGGTCTGACTGTTCAAAGATAATTCAGGCAGCAGGCCTTGTTGTCAGCATCGGTGCAGGGGCCGGTTGCTACCTGCTAACGGCCCGTCTTACATCGAATCCGGAAATGACGATGCTCTCAAGGATTTTTTTAAGAAAAAAATGATTCGTATTGAAAAAATAGGCCTTTACCTGGCCATGGGCGGGGCAATTCTCCTCTTATTTACGTTTTTCTTTTCCACAAGAGGGGTCATGGACTACAGTCGGCTTAAATCCAGACAGGAGCTGCTTGAAGCCCAGGCTGCCATTGCCGGCAGTCAAAATTCAAAAATGGAAAAAGAGATATTGAAACTGAAAACAGATATTGAATATATTAAGCACCTGGCCAAACATGAGCATGAAATGGCTGCCCGGGATGAACTGGTTTTCAAAGAAAAACCTAAAAATTAAGGATCTTAGAAATGAATCGTAATTTTGAAAGCTTAGCCCTGGCCCGCCTCTACGAGAAGCAGGGACATATAGACGATGCCCTTGACATGTACCGGGAAATTGATACAAGTCAGAGCCCTGATGCCAAGGATATTCTTGACGCCATTTCCCGTCTTGAAACACAAAAGAAAATTGCAGATTCCAAAGAAAACCTGAAGGAAGTGAGCCAGGATATTTTAGAGCGTGATCAAGTTGAAAGCAGCACCAAAGAGGCCAGGATGGCCCATATGCTTGAAGTATGGCTTAGACTTATTGTCATGCAGAAACGTGTGGATATATTCAAACGCATTAAAGCCCGGTTATGATTCTTAAACGAGATATTATAGGGTGCTTTTTTCTTTTAAGCATCAGTACCATGATAAGTTTTGGCGTTAATGCATTTTCTCCCAATGGTATTGCCCTCAAAGGCCAGTGGGATCCGGATCAGGGTGTGGTCATGGCTGGGGCAAACAAAACCCACGCCGTTGATGTTCTGCAGATCAACAATCCCCTTAAAGTTAAACGATTGGTGGAATCCGGAACAATTATCGTCCTGGATGTCCGCTGGCCGGAGATTTATGACCAGGGACATATTCCGGGGGCATTGAATTTCCCGCTGGATGATTTTGAAGAAGACAGAAGAGTGCTGCTGTCAAAAATAACCCCCGAAGATGAAATCCTTGTGTATTGTTCAGGTGTGACCTGCCATGATTCCCATACGTTTGCCATCCGCTTGGTTGAAATGGGCTTTGCCCATGTGGCGGTTTATGCAGGCGGATTTGCTGAATGGGAGGAAATGGGATTTGATGTGGCCGTCCAGGGAACTGACCCATGAACAATTGGTTCCTTTCCAGATTTAAATTCAAAAATTGTGCTGATCCGGCATCCACGGGTTTGGGCCGGCATACAGGCCTTATTGAATGGGCACTGCGTCTGTTTCTGGGATGCACGTTTATTTTTAGCTCCTGGCACAAAATCGTGTCACCGGATCAATTTGCCACAATTGTTTACGGCTATGGTGTCTTTCCCCACCAGATTATAAATGTGTTAGCCATTGTTGTGCCTTTTGTGGAGCTTGTCTGCGGTATCACCCTGATAACCGGTCTGTTTAAACGATCGGGCCTTTTATTAATTAATGCCATGTTGGTGGCCTTTATTTTGTTGATCAGTTTTAATCTGATACGGGGTCATGAATTTGACTGCGGATGCTTTTCTTTGGGGGAGACCAAAGGGGTCTGGTCCTCGATTTGGCTGCTTGTCAGGGATTTTGTGATGCTCGGGGCAGGGATCTATCTTTTTAGGCTGTTTAATAAAAGAAAATAGTTCATTGCTCCCGGACGATTCTAAACCCAAGACTGTTCCGGCGGGCCACGGGCTTGTAATTCGTGCGGTAGGCGCATCGCTGGTATTTACTGTTCTGAAACCATCCACCACCCCTGACCACCCGGTGCTTACCTTTTGTTTCCAAAGGATCTGTAATGCCGTCAACATAGGTCCGGGTAAGGGTGCCGGTTCCCGCAGTCCAGATGGTACGCCATTCACAGGCATCCTGGACCCATTCCTGAACATTGCCGTGCATGTCGTAAAGCCCCCATTTGTTGGGCTTAAGAAGTTTGACCGGATGAGGTTTGAAATCCCCTGCCGGCGAAAAACCACCGGAATTAAAGCAGTACCAGGCATGATCAACAAGCGCCGCTTCCGGTTCCTTGCAGGAAAAGGTGGTCACGTCCCCTGTGGCAAAGGCTGTTTGACTGCTCGCCCGGCAGGCATATTCCCATTCCGCCTCCGTGGGCAACCGGTATTTGCGGGTGCCTTCTCTCTTGTTTAAAAACCGAATAAATTCGATGGCATCATACCAGGACACGGTATCCACAGGGTAGTATTTGCCCAGCTTAAAGGATGACGGGTTCGGAGATACAAGGCGGTTCCATTGACCCTGGGTTACTTCGGTTTCCGACATGTAAAAGCTTTTGGTGATAATCACCTTGTGTTGCTTTTCATCTCTCTGCCGTCCTTTCTCTGAGTTAGGGCTTCCCATAATAAAAGACCCTGCCGGAATAAGGACAAATTTCATTCCGATTTTATTGATAAAAGAGTTTTGGGCAAATGCATCCGAAATCATAGACCCATTAATCAGTGTGAAAGCCAAAAGAAAAAACGGTATGGCGAATAAGAATTTTAACCTCATAACAAGTTCCTGATTTCTTGTTTGGTTTTGAATTATGTCAAGTGGGTAACACTGTTGACCAGCAATTCTAAATTTGAGTCGGTCCGCCATCTTGCTCTTAATCTTGCTCGTGCTCTTGCTCGAAAATACTTGGAGCAAGAGCATGATTAAGAGCAAGAGCAAGAAAAAAACAAGCACGAAAGATAGTACTTTATTAAATTTAGAATTGCTGACTGTTGACATTAACACATTTAAAACCCGGGCTTCAAGTTTGGGCCTATTTAAAAATGATATATTGACGCCAGGTATAATTTTTTATAGTCTGCCGCCAGTTTTTATTATTTATTACCATTGAGTAAGCTCAGACAGCCTTTTGGTTTGCTACGGAATCCTCTCTGTCTTACATTGGAGAGGCTATATGACAGCAATTATAGATGATTCATGCCAAAATGCATTCAAAGATGTTCTGAAAGACCAGTTCCTGGAAAAAATTTACAACGGTTTTATCGATGATGCCATTCTTCCCGTTTTAAAGGACGTGATGGCATATGCCCATGATATTGTTGACGTCCTTGAACGTTCGAATCAAAGCCCAGCTGTGGCATGCGGACCAGGCTGCAGCTACTGCTGCCATTCCCAGATACATGTGCTGCCCATTGAAGCCTTACTTATCCTGTCCTTTATCAATGAACGTTTTACCGAAAAGCAGATTCTTTTGCTCATGGACAGAATTGAGCAGCGACTTCAACGGACCCGGGGAAAATCCCTTGGTATCCTTTTTTCAGTCAAGGATGAATTGCCTTGTATTTTTTTAGAAAATGGGATGTGCAGCATCTATCAAGTCCGCCCTTTTATCTGCCGTGCATGGAACAGCATGGATTCATCTCTTTGCAAAAAAATTTTTAATTCAGGAAATTTTGATGATGAGATTGAATCCTCGTCTGCCAGAAATTTTGTATTTGAATCCTCCAGATCTTTTTTTGCTGATTTTGGCAGGCAACTCAAATTGGAGACGGTTTCTTTTGAAATGACTCGGGCTGTCTTCAACTGTTTAAAAACAACTGATCCATTGCCGTTGTGGCTTTCAGGACAAGATATTTTAAATGTAAATACACACGATGAGCCTGCTGCATCGTCACGGGTGGATTCCTCTGGTGAGCATCAATTTTTTGAAGCAGATTCAGATAAAACGGTACAGACGTTACCTGTATCCCGGGAACAGGAATACATTGATTATTTTTATGGTAAGTACAAAAGTCGCCTTGCCGGGTATGCATCTGCCGGGAATCATTCACAGGTCCTTTCGTTTGTTTTTCAAAATGTTTTTGGAAGCTCCATTGGTGTCATCGCCTTGAATGAGGTTGTTTCCCCAAACAGGACCGTACACATCCATCACCTAAGTGCCTTTGTTCTCCAAAGCGGCAACGGTACATTGATGCTTTTGGAATTGTGCCGGAAAGCTGACTGTTTTAATGTCCGGCTCAGTGCTGACCCTGCTTTCAGCCCCAATGAGAAATTTTCGCACAGGGATTTTAAGGTGTTAAGCACATGGTATGAACAATTTGGTTTCAAAGGGGATTCAGCACTGTGCCGGATGCCCAGACAAGGATAACAAGACGTTTAAAATGATCACAGCAAAAACGGGTGAAAATACTTTTTTAAATCAACAGATCCCAAGATTGAACGATCGTTTCTTAGTGACTTTTTCCAGGGACGACACCTGTATGGAATATTTTCTTTGCAACAGACATACTGGAAAACAGATTTCAAAAACGCTGATCGTTTCCCATGAAGTGTTTTCAGGCAGCCTTTATGTTTCCAGGTTTTATCCGGAACTGTACAGGCAGATAAATTGCAAATACTTGTCAGCGGCCTGCTTTTATCTTATGGTTCATCATGCCGTAAATGCCTTTCAACTGCTTGATAAATGCCGGGTCAATTTGGAAACTGATCAGGCGGTTTTTTTACAATTTTACTCCAAGCTGCAGGACTTCCATTTTCATATCCAATATGCCAGACCGGCTGATAAGGTTTGCTTGACAGGCAATTACCGGAAAAATTCGCTGTATACTGGCTTCGATAATATTATACAAGCGTGCTAAAATCATTAAAATTATTGTTTGGGCTTGAAATAACAGGCTGAAATGCTATTACAAGGCATTAAGACATCTTCTTCCAGGAGCCAACATATGAAAACAGAAACAAACCAGAAAAAAAATGAACCCGGGGCGTCCGTCTTTGGGTCGGGCACATCATTGCTGAAAAAAAATGAATTTACCATGATTATTATCGCCGCTCTGGTGGTTACCGCCCTGGTTTTCTTCTTTCTTTTCAGGGGATCATCTACACAAGAGAGCAGTGAACAGGGCGCTGTTTTAACGAACGGCGAAGATCCGATCGCCCCGGGTTTTGAGGATCGTATCTCCGCGCTTGAGATCTCTTTGGCAAAAATCGCATCTTCTTCGGGCCGGAATGAAAATCAAGTTGCATCACGGGCCATGTCCGACCTTGATGGACGAATCACACGAATTGAAACAGCAGTAAATCTAAAGCTTGACACCTTGATTGAGCGTGTGGACAAACTAGAAAGCCGATTAAGAAAAATAGCTGTTGTTGCCTCTACACCTCCCCAAAAAATAGCTGTCAAACCCGAGCCTAAAGTGAAGAAGCCGGCACTTGCGCCTAAGAAAAAAGTTCAGGTGACAAAGGAAAAAGTTGATACACCAAAAGCTGAGACTCCAAAAAAGACCGGCCAGTTTCATACGGTTCAAAAGGGTGAGACCCTGTGGTCTATTTCTCAGAAATATGAAACCAGCGTGGCAGCCATACGCAAGCTGAATAATCTGACACCTGAGGATAAAATATATCCCGGGAGTAATTTGCTGGTCAAATAGAAACAGATTTTGCGGCCCTGATAAAGGCTTTGACCTTTGAAATATCTTTAATTCCCTTTGCTTTTTCCACACCCGAGGATACATCTACGGCATAGGGATGTGTCCTTGCAACCGCATCTGCTACATTTTCCGGGGTAAGTCCGCCTGCCAGCATTAAACGTACTTTTTGGGCCATTTCAAGGGCCTGATCGTAATCCCAGGTTTCTGCATTTCCCCCGGGAAGTATCCCTTTGCCGTACTCGGCCAGACAAAAATCCGCGGATTTGTATGTTTCCGTCTCATAAAGCTTAGGGGGCCTTGCTGCAAAAAAAGCTTTGGTCACCACAAGGTTTTGGGCTGATAAGCGGTCTGCAAGTTCAGGCGTTTCCGCGCCGTGCAGCTGTACGATTTCAAGCCCGCAGGCAGAAACGGTCTGCATAATCGTGTCAAAGGTTTCGTTGACAAACACCCCGCAGGCCGGCACGCCTTGGGGAAGGGCCCGGGCAATTTCCCGGGCGGTGGCTGTGCTTACATGCCGGGGACTTTTTTCAAAAAAAACAAGTCCGATGATATCCGCGCCGGCGTTTACGCAGTCAAGGGCATTGTCCACAAGGGTCAGGCCGCATATCTTTACCAGCACGTTGTGTCTGTGGTCGGGTATCTGCCATATCGGTGGAGGAAATTGAGCCATGGCTATTCGTCGTCCCCTTCGTTGACGCCAAGAAGGGTTTTGATAAACTTGGCTGGATCGTGTGAACGCACAATGCTTTCCCCTACAAGGAAATTGAAAATATGGTTTTCAATACCGGCTTCAATGCCGGAGCGACCGGAAATGCCCGAGGCCTCTACGGGGATGATTTCATCAGGAAAGATTTTTGCCACACGTTTTGCCACACTTGTATCCACCTCAAGGGTGGCAAGGTTTCTGTTGTTAATGCCCACCACCTGGGCCTGGGCTTTATATGCCTGCTCAAATTCAAACTCTGAATTGATCTCCACCAGCGGCTCCATGCCAAGTTCCCGGGTAAGAAGGGTCAGTTCTGCCTGCTGGGCGGGCTCGAGCAGGGTGGTGATCAAAAGCACCGCAGATGCGCCGGCCTTTTTGGCTTCATAAATCTGGTATTCGGAAAAGATAAAATCCTTTCGAAGGACGGGCAGATTTGTGTTTTGACATACAAGTTCAAGATCGGACAGCGTGCCTTTAAAGTACTTTGATTCCGTAAGTACCGATATGGCCCTTGCTCCGCCTTGGGTGTAGGCCTTTGCATAGGCAGCCACGTCAATATCGGTTCTGATATCCCCTTTGGAAGGTGATGCTTTTTTGACTTCAGCAATGATACCCACCGCTTCACGGGTTGAATCCGCCATGGCATCTGCAAAAGAGGCCGGGGCCGGGGTATGTTCTGCATCATGGCGAATGGCGGTTAAGGGAACTTTGCTTTTGGCCTGGTTTATTTCTTCGTTTTTAACATCAACAACAGCGTTGAGAAATCCTTTCATTTATCTGCCTTTCCGTTTACGAGTTATCCCTGGTATAATCTGCCAGCTGTTCAAGTTTTTCCATGGCAGCCCCTGTTTCAATGGATTTTAAAGCCATCTCAATACCCTTTTCAATGGTGGGGGCGGCATCTGCGGCCACAAGGCCGGCCCCTGCATTAAGCAGGACAATATCTTGTTTCGGGCCCTTTCCCCCGGACAGAATGGCCCGGGTGATGGCGGCATTGCGTTTTACATCGCCGCCCAAAAGATCCTTGGGGTCAGCATATTCGTCAAAATAGGTCAAGGGATCCACATCATAGGTTTTAATCATGCCGTCATTGAGTTCCGTCACCCGGGTCAGGTCTGTGGTGGTCATCTCGTCCATGCCGTCATGGCCGTGGACCACAAAGGCCTTTTCCACACCCAGCAGATCCAATGCCTTTCCAAACATTTCCGTCAATTCCGGTGCATATACCCCAAGGATTTGACATGAGGCGGCTGCCGGGTTGGTCAATGGGCCGAGCATGTTGAAAATGCTTCTGATTTTGCATTCCGTGCGGGCTTTCATGGCGTACTTCATGGAGCCGTGGTACAGGGGGGCAAACATGAAACCAATGCCGATTTCGTTGATGGCTTCTTCAACAATTTCAGGGTCCACACTTAAATTAATTCCAAGTTCTTCAAGCACATCCGCAGACCCGCATTTGCTGGTGACTGACCGGTTGCCGTGCTTTGCCACGGTTACGCCGGCACCTGCAATGACAAAGGCCGTTGTGGTGGAAATATTAAATGACCCCGAAGCGTCACCGCCTGTGCCGCAGGTGTCAATGACTTTTTTGGCAAGGGTCTGAACACGAAGCGCCTTGGTCCGCATGGCCCGGGCCGCTCCTGCCAACTCCTCAAATGTCTCTCCCTTTGTGGCAAGTGCGGCCATGAATGCGCCGACCTGGGCTTCAGTTGCCTGTCCTGAAAAAATGGTGTCCAGCATGTCTGCCATCTGCTCCTGGCTAAGATTTTGTCTGTTTACTATGGTATTCAGGTAAGCTGTAAAATCCATATCATGCTCCTTTAATAAAATTTCTGATCAGCCGTTTTCCCACGGTGGTCATGAAAGATTCCGGGTGGAACTGAACCCCCTGGGTGGGGTGCTCTTTGTGTTTTATACCCATGATTTCCCCGTCCAGGGTTCTGGCCGTCACTTCCAAACAGTCGGGCAGGTCCGATTCCTGAACCGCCAGGGAGTGGTAACGCATCACATTAAAGGGCTTGTTGATGCCTGAAAAAATGTCTTTCCCGTTTGCTTCCACCATGGATGTTTTGCCATGCATAATGGTCTTGGCATGGATAATGGTGCCGCCAAAACTCTGGGCAATGGTCTGGTGCCCTAAACACACACCAAGAATAGGAATTTTTCCTGACAGCTTTTGCACAAGTTCAAGGCAGATGCCCGCATCCTCGGGCCTGCCCGGCCCCGGTGACAGGATAATGGCATCAAACCCTAATTCCTCAAGTTTTGCCACGCTGATCTTATCATTTCTGAAAACCTCTGCCTGTGCCCCTGTATGCAGCACATAATGCACCAGGTTAAAGGTAAAGGAATCGTAGTTGTCTATTATTGCTGTTTTCATATCTTATACTATCCTTTTGGGCTTTGTGACAGAGCAAGTTTTAATGCCATTTCAACGCTTTTGGCCTTGTTGATGCACTCGTTCAATTCTGTTTCAGGGTCTGAATCGTAGACAATGCCTGCCCCTGCCTGGACGGTCAATGTGTCGTTTTCCATGACAGCGGTGCGGATAGTGATGGCAAAGTCCATGTTGCCGGTAAAGGAGATATACCCGGCAGCCCCGCCATAGACACCTCGTTGACGGTTTTCAAGCTTGCCAATGATCTCCATGGCCCGGATTTTGGGCGCACCGGACAAGGTGCCTGCCGGAAAGGTGGCCTTGAAAAGATCAAAAGCGTCGCATTCCTCTTTTAAATCACAAGTAATATTGGAGACCAGGTGCATGACATGGGAATAGCGTTCAATGACCATGGTGTCCGTCACCTGGACCGTGCCGGCCTGGGCCACCCGGCCAAGGTCATTTCGGCCAAGATCAATGAGCATGACATGTTCTGCCTTTTCTTTTTCATCATTGAGCAGATCATCGGCCAGGGCCCGGTCCGTTTGTTCGGTTTTGCCCCGGGGCCTTGTTCCGGCAATGGGCCGAAGGGTTGCCACCCGGTTTTCGAGGCGTACCATGGTTTCAGGGGAAGAGCCTGCAATGACCCGGTCCGTGAAATTCATGAAAAACATGTAAGGTGACGGGTTGATGTAGCGCTGGGCCCTGTAGATCAAGACGGGATCAACCTTGGTTTTACATGAAAAGGGCTGGGAATATACAGCCTGGAAAATATCTCCCTCTACAATATGATCCTTGATGGTGTTAACCCCTGCCATGTACTCTTCAGCCGGTGTTTCAGGCACAAGCTGTGTATCGGCAACATGGGGAGGGGTTTCAGGCGCAAGCGGTTTCCCTAAATCCTTCACAAGCGTGTCAACGTTATTCCTGGCGTTATCATAGACCATTGCCGGGTCATCTGTCTTGGACAGGTAACAGATGTTCAAGCAGGTCAGGGTTTGTTTGATATTGTCAAAGATGATCATCTGCTCGGGAATAATAAAGTGGCCGTATGGGGTGTCGTCGGGCAGGGCAACGTCAATATTTTCAAAAAAAGAGACCATTTCATAGGTAAAGTAGCCGGTGATCCCGCTCCAGAACCGCGGCAGATCCGGGATATCGGCAGGAGTAAACTCTTTGATAATGTCCCGCATTACGCTTAAAGGATCGTTATCATGATCAATTTTTTTTGTGTCGTGGCGGGTTTCCACAAGGACATGGGTTTTAAAAATTTTGATATGCCCAAAGGCGGACACGCCAAGAAAACTGTATCGGCCCCACCGTTCACCACCTTCGACACTCTCTAAAAGGAAACACGCCTTGTCCTTTTCATAGCATTTCTGCAGAATGGATACGGGCGTATCGCTGTCTGCAAGCACCCTTGTGGCCACAGGTATGACATTGGCGGATTGGGCAAGTTTGATAAATTGGTCTTTATCCGGCAGTCTGTCTAATATCATTAAAAAATCCTTTTATAAAAAAATCTGTGTAACCTACATAGATCTTTCGACGTTTGTTGTGGGTTGAGTCCGGGTCTTGATATATTATATCAGCTCCTGGCTGTTTAAAATAAAAAAGGCTGACATGGATGTTGTCAGCCTTGGGTCCGCAACAGCCATGGATTTAAGTAAAAGCTGTTGCAGCGATATGTCACAGAATCTAAAGCATCTTTGATAACCGGTGCAACAGCCATTGCCATATTGGCCGGGAATGCCACCGCCATAAATTTTTTTTCCGGTTGATTGCAAAAAGTTTCATACGCGCCCTTATCTGTATAGATTTTTTTAATGACCAAATTAAAAGGTTTTTGTAGTGGTGTCAATAGGAATGTTTCTGCTTGTAGAAACAAGTTTTGACGTTGTGTCCGCTAAAATATGTTGGGTTATATAAAACGGTCATAAATGGTTATTTGGAACCCACATTGAGCAGGTGATTTTTGATAAAAAATGATTTAAACTGTCCCTCTTGAATAACCACATAAGAATGTAAAAAGAGGACGATGGAATTAGAAATAAATCGATTAGATCATTATGGTGTTGTGGCTGGCGTAATCAAAGATCTGAAAATAATAGAGCAAGTTGATAGTCTGTTAGGCACACATGAACAATCGGAGATCAGTCACGGAGAAGCGATTGCCGGTATGATTCTCAATGGCCTTGGTTTTACTGATCGACCTATTTCCTTAACCCCTCAATTTTTTGAAAACAAACCATTGGATCTGTTATTTCGTCCTGGAGTATGCGCCGAACATTTCAACCGGTTTAAGTTGAGTCGTACTCTGGATGCAACTCACCTTTATGGCAGTGACGCCTTATTTTCTACCTTGGCCGCATCTGTTTGTCGGCAGGAAAAAGTTGATTGTCGTTTTGGTTGCGAAGATACCAGTAGTTTTTCTGTGACTGGTGAGCATCTTCCAGATGAAGACCTTCAAGCTGTCACTATTACTCATGGATATTCCAAAGACCACCGACCGGATCTGAAACAAGTGGTATTAGAGTTGATGGTCTCTCAAGATGGTGGAATTCCGCTTTTGATGAAATGCTGGAGTGGCAACTCTGATGATAATACTATTTTCCAACATCGGTCCAAAGAACTGGTAAAAGCCTGGAAAGATCTCGATGATCCTCGCTATCTGATTATGGATTCAAAAGGTTATAATAAAAAAAACGCCGTCAACCTGAAATCGTTAAATTTTATCACCCGAATTCCGGAAACGAACAAGCCGGCCAAGACAACAATTCAAGAAGCTTTAAACCAGGATAGTTGGGAAACTTGGGATGAGAAGAGAAAGTATACCTGTTTTGAAGTAGAGCATTATGGGATCAAGCAACGCTGGATTGTAGTTTTTTCTGACACAGCTTTAAATCGTGCTGAAACAACAGTGAAAAAAGCCACAGCTAAAGAACAAGTTAAGATTGAGAAAGCGCTTTATCATTTACAGGCAAATCGCTTTACAACTGAAAAAGATGCTCAATCAGCACTGGAAAAACAGTGCAAAAGCTGGAAATATCACCAGGTAACAACGATTGAAATTGAAAAGCATAAAAAATATTTAGCCAAAGGCAGGCCTGCTGAAGACAGTCCGTTTGAATTTGAATATCAAATTAAATTTCAATTTGAAAAGAATGAGCAGCAAATTGAACAAATTATCCGGGAAAAGGCCTGCTTTATTGTTGGTAGCAACCTTCCACAATTGGAGTTGAGTGACCTTGAGGTACTTCAAGCGTATCAAGGCCAGGATTATGTTGAAAAGGGATTTGGTTTTTTGAAGAGTTCTTTGTGTTTTGCCTCATCATTTTTTCTGGAAAAAGCAAGCCGGATTGAGGGACTGATAATGGTCATGACCTTATCGTTACTCATTTACACTATTGCGCAAAGGCGCTTGAGGAAAGCCCTGAAACAGTTGGATGAAACGATTCCTAACCAGATCAAGCAACCCATTCAACGTCCAACTATGAGATGGGTTTTCCAAATTTTAGAAGGAATCAATCATGTTGTGATAAGAGATGGCAAACAGGTCAAGATAATGCTGGAAGGTCTTAATGATTTGCGCAGAAAAATATTATCCCTGTTGGGAAACTCTGTCGCACGAATTTATCAAATAACCCCTCATTTTCAAGAGGCTTGTGCAGAAAAATAGTCGCTCCGTTTAAGACTGAGTGTATTTTTATTATTCTTGGACAGGCCTTAAGCCGGGTTTTAAAAGCCCGTGGTTAAATCCACCCACTTGAAGTGGGTAATCAGTAATGGAAGGGTTGGACTCTTTGCTGAGAAGTCTTCCATTCACTGAGAAGAAAATATAGAATAGAAAGTGTCAATCCGTTAATAAATGAGGTCTGTTTTCGTTAGAAAAAGTCCTTTTTTTGACATATGCGGGTAGAAAAAAAATTATTTTCAATAATTGAGGAAAAGAATAAGGCTACCTGCTCAATGTGGGTTGGAAATATTATATTTCTTTATGATCTGCAAAGCAGGATTCATCATGGATAATTATGTGCAAATTTATATTTTGGTCTCATCCAGCACATTTTGAACTGTATTCGCAATATCTTGTTTTTGAAATGGTTTCGTAATAAATGCTTCGATTCCCATACTTTTTGCCTTGTTTTCGTCCATACGGTTGCTATGACCCGTACAGAGAATAACCGGCGTTTCCGGACGGACCTGTTTGATTGCTTGTGCCAATTGATCCCCTGACATTTCAGGCATGGTGATGTCGCTGATCACAAGATCAAACTGTTCAGGGGTTTCTTTAAAGGTTTTCAGGGCACTTGTGCTGCTTGTTTTTCCGATTACCTCATAGCCGGAACGCTTTAGCATCTGCGTAATCATTTTAACTAAAGATGGTTCATCATCCACCAGCAATATTCGTTCTGTTCCCATTTTCAATGTTTCGGTCTCTTCAGTTTCGGCTTCCGTTTGCGCCTCAATTAACGGGAACAAAACTTCAACGATTGTTCCCTTCCCTACTTCACTTTCGATCTTAATTGCACCATCATGTTTTTTTACAATACCGTGGACAACGGCAAGGCCCATTCCAAGTCCTTGATCTATATCTTTTGTGGTGAAATATGGATCGAAAAGACGATCCATAAAAGCCGGTTCAATACCTTTACCTGTATCCTTGACCGTAAGCCTGACATAGTCTCCAGGTACCAAATCCTCATAGAAAAGTGCTGACTCCCGATTCATTTGTTGGGTGTCTAAGCGAACTTCCAAAACACCGTTTTGTTCAGCCATGGCATGAACTGAATTGGTACACAGATTTATCATGACCTGGTTGATCTCGGTAATATCACCCAAAATCATCTCTGTAGAACAGGTAATGTTTTTTCGGATATCAATCGTAGCAGGGATGGTTCTCCTCATAAGACCCAATGATTCTTTAATAACCTTACTAAACCGGATGGGTCTTCTTGATTCCGGTGTTTTTCTGGCAACACTCAGAAGTTTTCGTACAACATCCTTAGCTCTTAATGATGCTGTTTTTATTTCTTGGATGCAGTCTGCTGCCGGGTTCCATTCCGGGATATCATCTAATGCAAGTTCCGTGTTCCCAATAATTATGCCCAGCATATTATTGAATTCATGGGCAACTCCGCCGGCCAAAGTCCCAACAGCTTCCATTTTATGTGATTGCCTCAACTCTTCTTCAAGTTGCAAGCGTTCGGTGATGTCCTGGAAAGTACCTGACAGCCGGACACATTTGTCAGAATTGATGATGGGCTGGCCAAGGGAACGGACCCACCGCTCCCGTCCTTTAGCGGTAATTAGGCGAACCGTGAAGTCAAATGGCTCAAAGGATTCAATCGCACGCTGAATGCATTGACGAACATGGTCCTGATCCTCAGGATGATAGTAGCTGATCGCTTCATCGAGATCCGGGGAGCAACCGTCCGGCAATTCATGAATACGCACTGTCGTCCCCGTCCAGAAGACCTTCATGGTGTTCAGATCTAACTCCCAGCCGCCAACCTGCGCCATATCACCGGTCCGGTTGAGAAAATCTTCGCTCTCGCGTAATGCCTTCTCTGCCTGCCGTTGTTCGGTAATATCATAGTTTGTACCGAGCATGCGAATCGGCGTCCCGCCATCATCGCGCAGCACAACGCCGTCACCCTTCATCCACCGAATGGTTCCGTCAGGCCACTGTATCCGAAATTCAACATCGTATTCCTTCTCGCCCCGCACTGCCGCCTGGCAAGCTTCCACTGTAGAATCCCTATCGTCGGGATGCAGGCAGTTCTGCCAATACTCAAGCCCATAGTACTCGGGGATTTTATCGATTCCATATAGATGAAAGATGCGTTTATCCCAGATCATTTCATCCGTAATGATGTCCCAGTCCCAAATGCCGATTCCTGCCGATTCTGTTGCCAGAGCAAGCCGTTGTTCACTCTCTCGTAATGCCTGCTCAGTCTGCTTGCGCTCAGTGATGTCCTGATGGGTGCCGACCAACCGCAGGGCGTTTCCAGATGCGTCCCTGTATATTGCCTTCCCGCGTCCCAAAACCCATTTGAAACCTCCATCATTCGTCCTCATACGGTATTCAACTTCAAAGGAATCTGTGAGGTTACTGACGCAGTCCAGGTTTGCCTGCAACGCGTTTTGCCGGTCCTCCGGATGTATCAGATCCTGCCATGCATCCATATTTTCTAAAACAGCAGTAGAATCATATCCCAGCATGGATGTTACGCCCGGACTGCAATAAATTTCTCCGGTTATTAAATCCCAGTCCCAAACCCCATCTTTTGATGCCTCCATGGCAAGAAAAAAGCGTTCCTCGCTTTTTTGCAGCGCTTCCTCCGCGTGCCTGCGTTCTGTGATATCCAAGCCGTGGGAAACCACTCCGACAATTTGATTGTTTTTGTCCCGGAATGGGATGTATTCCATTCTCATCCAACGCTCACCAGTTTCAGAAAAATCCACAATGGTCTCGTACTGGAGGGCTTCACCTTTCAGGCACCGGTCAAAATGGGGCTTGATGTCCTGCTCAAAAACTTCCGGGTCTATGAAATCCGTTATTTGACGGCCGGTAATCCTATCCGGAGTTTGGCCAAAAAACTGGGAATACGCCTGGTTGACCGCAAGGTAACGGTAGCTGGTGGAAACAAGGGACATGGGGTGAGGGATTGTCTGAATGATCTGGTTCTTGATATGAATTTGTTTTTCGGCTTCGATTTTAGAAAGGGCAAAGGCGAGATCATTGGCGACTTCCACAAACAAATCCTGTTCTTCTGCGTTATGGGCGAAGTGGGCGGGGACAGAAACCGACAAGATGCCGAAATTACCGAGCCGGTGCGTGAGCGCGGAGCGTCCTTTGTAGTGGTTCGAAAGCGGGCAATCCGTGCACTGGGTTGCAGGATCATCGATCACCACAAGTTTTTTTGTCTCAAGTGAGCGCCGCATGCAGGAAGGAAAAACGCCCTGATCCAGGATGTTTCGCATGGTTTTAAAACCGCCGTTAAATCCCGCTGATCCGGTCAAAATCACGTTACGGCTGTCCTGATCCAAAAGGGCTATCCAGGCATTGAAATAGCCCATGGTGCCGCTGAGTTCTTCGCAGGACTTCCGGATAAGGCGAGAAGGATCGTTTTCCTTTACAATAAGCCGACCAACGTTACGGATCGCTTTCAACACAGTATTTAGATATGTTTCCCGATTAATCATTATAAAGATACCTTTGCATCATCAAGGACGCTTCGGACGGTCTGGGCCATCTCTGATTTAATGACCGGTTTCATCAAAATGGATTCTATGCCTGAAACATCAGCCTTTTTTTCGTCTATTTTGTCACTGAAGCCAGTACATATAATAAACGGGATATCGTTTCTAATATACTTTATCTCCTTTGCCAGCTGAAAACCTGTCATATTTGGCATGTTCATATCAGATATAATTAAATCAAAAGAATCCGGGTTTTCCTTAAACAATATTAATGCTTCTATGGGATTCGTCTGTTTGCTAACCCGATAACCAAGTCTTTCAAGAATCAGCTTCCCCAATCTTGCAATAGGTTCTTCGTCATCGATTAACAAAATATTTTCATTGCCTGTTGGCAGTTTCTCTGCTGATTTTTCTACATCCGTTAAGCTCGTTTGGTGTATCAGCGGCAGATATATATTGAATGTTGTTCCTTTGCCGACTTCGCTGTAAACGGCAATATCTCCTTTATGTTGCTTTACAATTCCATAAACAACAGCTAAACCAAGCCCCGTTCCTTTGCCTTGTTCCTTTATGGTGAAATAGGGGTCGAAAATTTTATCCCTGTACGCGGGTGGAATTCCATGCCCGGTATCGGAAAAAGACAACAATGCATATTTGCCAGGTTCAATATTTTTACCGGGCAGATCAGATAGCTCTATCTCTGTTTCCCTCAAAACCACGCTTATTTTGCCGTCATCCGTGTCGATGGCATGGTAAGCATTGGTAATAATGTTCATGGCGATCCGGTGTATTTGTGTCGGATCTGCCATGACCATACCACAATCGTTTTTGATGTTCTGATTTATTTCAATGTAAGACGGAATGGTAGATCTTGTAAGCTTTAGGACCTCTTTCAATACAGTCTGGATTCGGGTGGGTGCCATTTTGTGTTCGGTTTGACGGCTGAATGCGAGTATCTGGTTTACAAGATCCGCCCCTCTTTTACCAGCGGTGAGTATCTCCATTGCGTTTTCATACTCAGGACTATCCTTTGACAGGTCTTCGATTAACAGTTCCGACATGCCGATGATGGGAAACAGGATATTGTTAAAATCATGAGCAACCCCCCCGGCAATAGTTCCTATGGCTTCCATTTTCTGGGATTGTTTCAACCTTTCCTCAAGGCGGTTTCTTTCCTTTTCATCCAGTTTTCGCTGGGTGGTATTGGCTGATACAACGGTGATGTAGTCAATTTTATCGTCATCATCAAAAACAGGGATAAGTGAAGAGTCCAACCAGACTTCTTTTCCCTCAATATCATTGGTCAAAGCCTCCATTGTGACTGTTTCACCGGTCTTTCTTACATGTTTCAAGTGTTTAATCATTCTCAGTTTAAACGATTCAGGAAAGAATTCAAACGGATAGGGCTTTCCATACACTTGGGCGTTTTGATCCAGGCCCAGCATTTTAAATCCATTGGCGCTCATGTATTGCAGATTGAAATCCAGATCCACAATTTTATGGCACACGGGAGAGTGGTCCAGTAACGCTTGATTACGCCTTTCTAAGGATTCTATCTGCTTTTCTGAATGTTTGCGATGGGTGATATCCTGGAAAGATCCGACGAGTCGGACGACCTTACCGTTTTCATCATATTGTGGTTTCCCCCTGGATATGCAATGCCTGATGCCACCACCAGGCCGGAGGGCCCGCAGCTCAATTTCGTATGGCGTCCCTCTATTGACGCAGGTATCAACGGCATCTCTTAAGCGCTGTATATCTCCATCGGCATAGAATTCTGATTGCTCCGCAAAGGAGGGGGCACCCTTTGAAGGATCACGCCCGAATATACGAAACAACTCTTCCGACCAGTACACCCGGTCATGATGAACATCCCACTCCCAGCTGCCGATATGGGCCATGGCTTCGGTAAGCTTGAGCATTTCATTCCTTTTGTGCAAGATGTCTTCAGCATGCTTGCGTTCAGTAATGTCCTGAATGGTACCAATTAACCCACGGATGTTCCCTTGATTATCGCGGAAAACGTCTTTATTGAAAATAACCTCTCTTCTGTTTCCCGAAACATTTTGGACCTGTGCTTCATATTGCTGCGGCTCGCCGGTCTCTAATATCTCCTGATCCTTGGCAAAATACGTTTCTGCCAGATCCGGTGGGTTGATTTCGAATACCGTTTTACCTAATAAGTCCTCTTTACTTTTCCCATAGAACTGTTCAAAACTTTTGTTGAAATCAAGATAACGGCCCTCGAAGTCTTTGTAAAAGACAGGTATGGGGATCGCATCTAAAAGTGATTTTAAAAAGGATTCACTGTTTTGTGCAGCCTCTTCAGTCTGCTTTCGTTCAGTAATATCCTGAGGAGAACCATGCCTTTTGACAACTTTACCTTTGCTGTCCAATACTGTACTTCCACAAGAAAAGTTAGTACTTTTCTCTACGTCTTGAAATTTCTGCTCATCAGACATTTGACCGCCCATATTTTTTTGCAAAGTTATTGACCATCCATCCATCCATCCATTTAACTTTATCGCATGCTGATTCCGCATTTTTCATCAGGGTTTCTGCACTATCCTCTTAGAAGTCTTTAAAATAAACCTCGTCGTCGAACGGAATTACCTGCTCAGGGCGGACTTCCTGCCTGCCATGACTTATTTTTTTTTATTTTGCTTATTTTTCCCGTGTCGAGAATCTGACCAATTTTTATTTTCGGATCAGGCGCGATTTGCCGGGAATATCCGGGTTGTCTAATCATATAGGTCTAAATCGGGATAATATTTTTGTGCACAGTCCTCACAGATGCCATGGCTGAACTTGGCGTCAGAGTGTTTTTGAAGATAGACTTCTATCTGATTCCAGTACCCCTTATCATCGCGTATTTTCTTGCAATGCTGACAGATGGGTACCAGCCCTGAAAGCTGTTTTACATTTTCCAGTGCCTGGGTCAATTCATCAATCAGGGTCTGTTTTTCCTTTTCAGCCAGATCCCTTTTGTCCTGAAGCCTCGCATTTTTAAGGCCAATAGCAGCCAATTCTCCGAATCCTTTCGCGATCCGGGCGTCGTTTTCGGTGAAATCCGATCGTTTGTTCGCTAGTCCCATGACCCCAACGACTTTGGCGTTAATAATCAGCGGGGCAAACATGACATTATTCAAGGCCACATGGCCGTCGGGCAGATAGCCGGTCCATTGACTGTCCATAAACGCGTTGTCATATACCACTTCGCCGGATTGATAGGCCTGCTGCCGTAATCCCCGAATGGGCATGGGAAGGTCAGGATCAACCGTGCAGGGCAATCCCCCATCTTCCAGAAAAAGCACCTCATTTTCAAGACCGTCATCCGATAAAAGCGCAATATATCCCGAAAGTGATCCAATGGTTTGAGAACATATGTCAAATATATGTCTTGCCGTTGTCTTGAAATTTTTTTGTTCAAGTATGGAGCGGGCAGCTGCCAAAAGGGCATGGATTTCAACTTCCTTTTCTCTCATGTACTGTATCGCCTTTTGAGACTGGCGCCGGGCATGCTGGAGATCGGTGATATCGGTTATAGTGATCATTAAATCGTTTATGGAGCGGGTTTCAAAGTCTTCGGGCAGACCCGTTTGATGCCGGGCTTCAATCAGGACATCAATACAGTGACCGCCGGGCAGGACGAGCTGGGCTTCGATCTGTTTGCCTCCGGGTGTTTTGAAAAAGGCTTTATAGCGCGCCCTGAAAGCGTCTGCGTCATTTTTTTTTAATAGATCTGCAAATGCATGCCCGGATGACTTCAAGGTTTTTCTCTGTATCATATCCAGGAAGGTTGAATTAAAATGTTTGATAATGCCGACGGAATCCAGGACAACATACCCGACCGGGGCCTGATCGAAAAGATTGACATACCGCATCCGGCTGACTTCAAGTCTCTTCTGGGCTCTCATTAATTCTTCATTTTGAATTTCAAGCTCAATCCGGTGGATCTGCAGCTCCTCAAAAAGCTTCTTAATATTCTGTTGATCCAGGATATCGTGCCGGCAGTTGCGGCTGGATAATAATTGGACGGCTTTTTCTCTTAAATTTGCGTGTTTGTCATTAGAACTCATGGGGGGCAACTCTCCGGCTTAAATATATAATTCTGTCACGGGTCTTTTTATAACGGCCAGGCGGTTTTCGGCAAGCGTCACGGTTAAGAGCGCATGAGCTGCCGACCAGCCTTTTTTAGCGGGTATCTGAATCAGATGTATGGGATGCCCGTCCATCGCCTTGATCAGTTGAGACTGAATCTTGATCTGTTTGTAATCCGGCCAAATCTGATATAATTTGAGTCCGGGTTTCAACGGTTTCTCTTTGCCGGCATCAACATCCGTCAGGGCGACATAGCGATCCAGAATCAACTGGTTGCCCGCCTGTTTTTTAAAGATAAAGATTTCTGAGGGCAGCGATTCAATCAGTTCCGGAATCAGCTTTTTGTGGCGTTTGAGCGCTGCCCGGCTCTGCTGCAGTTCCGATTGATTGACAAATGTCAGTATGGTTCCGGAATATGCATCCGGACCAATATTGTACGGCAGAATACGAATTAAGTATTGGGACCCATCCTGCAAAAGCTTGTTGATACTGGAAAGCTTTTTGGTCCGCTGGACGGATTCAATGGCGTTTATGATGTCAAAATCCACAATATTATGGGACAGGTGCGATATGGGACGCCCGATATCCTTTTCAAGGATGTTGAACAGCGTGGACAGTCCGGGAGAGCATTTCCTGATTTCCAGATTTTCATCCAGAATGAGAATTTCGATGCCGGAACCGGTGAGCAGGTTCTCCACATCGTTGTTCATTTCAGTTAATTCCATGATTTTCTTCTGGTACTCGGAATTGACGGTAAACAGCTCCTCATTGGTTGACTGGAGCTCTTCATTGGTGCTCTGCAGTTCCTCATTGCTGGCCAGCAGTTCCTCGTTGGTGGCCTGCAGTTCTTCATTGGATGTTTCCAGTTCCTCAATGGTGGCCTGGAGATTTTCATTGGAAAACTGCAGTTCCTGTTCCAGATCCTGAATCCGCTGCTGAACATCTTCGTCAATGTCATGCACTTGGGTATGGGTTTCAGTCGTTTTTGCGGGGTCTTTCGAATTTTCAAAAAAGACCGCGACAAGGTCTTCATGGTCTTTTTTTCGGGGCATGGGAATAATCCGGAGACTGATTTTCCGGGTAGCGTCCGGCGTTGAAATTTTTACATTTGAATATATCAGTTCGTGGTTGGACTTGAATACCCGCTGGATTCCCGTGGCCAGCGGAATGGCCAGTTCCTTGATGGCCATTTTGTTGATAGTGAATTCCATCCGTCCTGACGGGACTTTAAAAAAATCTGTGGCATCACCAAATATATGGAGGATATCCAGCTGTTCATTGACGATGATCGAAAGCGGTAGAAATGAATTTTCAAGCACGCTCATATACCGGTTCATCATGTTGTTGTTTTCAAGCCGGCTGAACCTGCGGAAGGTATCTCTGAAGGAGAAAGGCGTTGGCTGCTGAAATCTTTTTTTGTGTTCCGGAACGGCCTCAATGGGTTGCTTGAGCGGGCTGTTTTTTCCGGTACAACGGTAAATTTTATGTTTTTGATGGATGGTTTCAAAATAATGGTCCATATCACCGATTGTCTCTGAATTGCCCAGGAAAAGAATGCCGCCGGGATTCAGCGAAAAATTGAACATTTCCATGACCTTCTGCTGAAGAACCGGCTGCAGATAAATCAGCAGGTTCCTGCATGAGATCATGTCTATTTTGGTGAACGGGGGATCCTTGACCAGGTTGTGCTGGGCAAACACCACCATTTCTCTGATATGCCGGGCAATCTGGTAGTTATCTTCCTTGCGGTAAAAATATTTCCCCAGCATCCTGGGGGTCAGATCCGCAGCAATGCTTTCCGGGTATATCCCGTTTCCTGCATGCACAATGGCATCGCGGTCCAGATCGGTGGCAAAGATTTTTATATCCCGTGCAACCCCTAACTTCGCCATGGCCTCTTTTGCAAGAATGGCTATGGTGTAGGCTTCTTCGCCGGTGGAGCAGGCAGTGACCCAGAATCGCAGTTCCCGGTTTCTTGCCTGGTCGATCAGATCCGTCAGGCTGTTCTCCATCAGATATTCCATGGCCTCCTTGTTTCTGAAGAAGCTGGTCACGCCGATGAGAAGTTCCTTGTACAATGTTATGATTTCGACCGGGTATTTCTGAAGGTGCTCAACATAATCGCTCAGCTGATCCACTTGGTTGACGGTCATGCGGCGCTGAATTCGCCGGATGATGGTGGATGGTTTGTAATAGGTAAAATCGACCTTTGTTTTTTCCCTCAGCTCGGCAAAGATACGGGTGAGTCCGCTTTCATCGGTCAGCAGTTTTTCATTGCTGCGCCGCCCGATCACGTAGGGGTGGCCCACATAGGCCATGAGCTGGTCCGGCATTTTTTGGGGTGGGAGAATGAAATCCGCTACACCCGTGGATATGGCTGCCCGGGGCATGCCGTTGAATTTGCTTGTGGTATCATCCTGGACCATGACCATGCCGCCATGCTCCTTGATTGCCCGGACACCCCGTGTGCCGTCGCTGCCGGTTCCGGATAATATCACGGCAATGGCCCGTTCCGCCTTATCTTCTGCAAGGGAGCGCAGGAAGATATCAATGGGCAGATTCACCCCCCGAGTATTGTCTTTTTCCTTTAAGACCAGCCGGCCGTGAAAAATAGACAGATTTTTTTTGGGCGGTATCATGTAGATATGGTTGGGTTTGACCTGCATGCCGTCCGCAGACCGAAGGACCGGGATCTTTGTTTTCTTGGACAGCAGTTCAACCATCAGGCTTTTATAGTCCGGTGAAAGGTGCTGGATGACAATAAACGCCAGATTGCTTTTTTCCGGCATATGGGTGAAAAAATCTTCGATGGCTTCAAGTCCGCCGGCAGAAGCACCAATCCCCACATAATGGAGCAGGGTATCTGTGTCTGAATTTTTTTTCATGGGTCACCTTGGGTGGTCTGTTTTACCGGTCTAATAATTTTCGAATGCAAGCAGCCAGTTTGCCGTGAAGAACGGGTTTCATACAGATTTCGTCTACATTCATTTCAGACAGGCACGGGCCTGACACTTTTTTGCTGAATCCGGTACACAGAATAACAGGGAAATCCGGCCTGATATCCTTGACCGCCGTTGCGAGCCTGTTACCGGTCAACCCAGGCATGGTCATGTCCGTGAGAAGCAGATCAAATGCGTCCGGCGATGCTTTAAACATGTCTAAGGCTTTCCGGCTGTCGGTCAGGGCGGTTACCCGGTATCCGAGCCGTTCGAGCAACAGCTGCTCGAGGTTGGCAATGGCGGGTTCATCGTCGACAATCAGAATATGCTCGTTTCCCTTGGGCAGGGCCTGGCGAATTTCGGACTGCTGGATTTTAGAAACGGCTTTCGGCAGGTAAATTGTAAATACTGTGCCCTGGCCGGGTTGACTCTCATAATGAATATGGCCGTCGCAGTCATTGATAATTCCATGAACGGTCGACAGCCCCAATCCCGTGCCTTCTTTACCTGATTTGGTCGTGAAATAGGGCTCAAATATTTTATCCTGGATGTCCTGGGCAATGCCGTCACCTGTATCGGAAACCGATAATTTGACATATTCGCCCGCCTGAAGATTGTGGGACAGGCAGGCAGGCCGGCCCGGGTAATTCTCTACCGTGACCGTCACTTTTAATTGACCGCCAAAATCTTCCATGGCCTGGACGGCATTGGTGCACAGGTTCATCAGGACTTGGTGAAGGCGGATCGGGTCGATCCGGACAGATGCCTTTGTGACGATATGGTGGTCGATGTCAATGGTGGTCGGTGAAGAGGAGCGAATAAATTTAAGCACTTCTTTTACAATCGGCCCGACACTGACATTCTGTTTTTTTTCCTTTGTCTGGCGGGCGAACGTCAGAATCTGCTTAACCAGTTCTTTGGCCCGATTTCCTGCGGTGTAGATTTGCTGCAGGTTTTCTTCAAGCTGGGGATAGGATTTTGCATCGTCCAGGGATAATTCGGTAAAGCCAAGAATTGATGAAAGGATATTGTTGAAATCATGGGCAATACCGCCGGCCATGGTGCCGATGGCTTCCAGGTGCTGTGCCTGCTGCAGGTGCCTCTCCAGCGTTTTTTTCTCCTGTTCAATCTGTTTGATCTGGCTGATATCCGTTTGGATGTGGATAATTTTTTCGATCTTTTGATCTGAGTTCATAACAGGGGTGCAGGTGACCAGGAAGTCGCCTTGGAGTTTTTCAATGTGCAGCGGCGCGGATGCCTGTTTTTTGGTTTTCAGCGCCAGGGTCATTGGACACTCTCCTGGCGGCGCCCCCGTGCCGTGAATCAATTCATAACATTTTTTCCCGATGATTTCCTTGCGGGGCATTCCCAGTTTCTGTTCTGCAATATCATTGACTTCCAGGATATTGCGCCCGGCATCCATAATCAGGGTCACCTGTCCGATGGCTTTAAACAGGGCCTCCCAGTTTTCCCGGGCGGTATGCACCGCTTTCTCACATTCTTTTTGGCTGGAAATATCCTGGAAAACCATCACTCCGCCAATGATATGATCATCTTTTAACCGGATCGGGGCCGCGCTGTCTGAAATGGGGAACCGATGTTTATTTTTGTGGATCAAAGAGATTTCCCCTTCCAGGCGCTGGATGCTTTTAGAGGACAGGGCCTTATCCAGCGGGCAGGGGGCGGGATGCCCAATCGTTTCATCAAACAGTGAGATGACCGAATCAAACTTTCTACCCCGGGCCTCGTCAATGCTCCAGCCGGTCAGTTTTTCCGCCATGGGGTTCATAAATACAATCTGTCTGTCCTGGTCGGTGGCCACCAGGCCGTCGCCGATACTTGACAGCATGACCTGAATCCACTCCTGCTGCGCTTTGAGCGTTCTTTCCATGGTTTTAACCCTGAAAATCGAATTGATCCTGGAAAGGAACTCTTCGGTATTGAAAGGCCGCTCGATGAAATCGTCAGCACCCGCATTAAGCCCCATGGCTTTGGTTGCCGGCGAGTTGGTGAAATTAGAGACAAAAACAATGGATATGTCTTCAAAAAGCGGATTGGATTTAATCTGCCGGCAGACCTCAAATCCGTCGACCTTGGGCATGATCACATCAAGCAGGACTAAATGGGGGCGGCCGTTGGCAACTTTTTCCAGGGCCTCATGGCCCGAGCCGGCCTGTTCCACTGAAAATCCCACCTTTGTCAGGATACGCGACGTGACAAACCGTTCATCCGGGTCATCATCAACGATAAGAATCCGGGGCGGCCCATTATGGGTCTTAAACACGTTCATCTCTTTTCTCCCTGATATATGTTTATACCGTCCTGGCCGTCGCCTGATATGGGGAGGCTGAAATGGATATGTGTCCCCTTGTTTACCTCACTTTCCACCCAGATCTCACCCTTGTGGGCTTCGATGATTTTTCGGGTGATCACCATGCCCAGGCCGGTACTTTTTTCCCCCCCTGTTTTTTTTACACTTGTTTTTTCAAACGGTTTGAATATCCGGTCCAGCTCATCTTCCGGGATACCCGGGCCCTGGTCTTTGACTGAAAATTTAACCTGACTGTCAAACCGGGACAACCGGACCTCAACATTGGTCTCCGGCTGGGTGTGTTCGATGGCGTTTGATACCAGATTCGTGATGACCTGTTCAATTTTGGCCGGATCAATCAACAGCCGGGGCAGCGGGCTGTCTGCTTTCACATCCAGGGCGATTCCTTTTTTTGCCGCCTGGAGCATGTTCAGCCGCAGTCCATGTTCCAGGACCCTTTCTAACCCGACCAATCTGAGATCAAGTTCAAACCGGCCGGCCTCAATGGCGCTCACATCAAGAAAATCATCAACGATCCGTTTCATGAATGTGCAGGATTTCTGAATGGTGTCCAGAAATCCGAGATGCTCATCGCTCAGGTTGTCCGAGGCTTCATCAATCAGAAAATCCGAATAGGAAAGGATGAGCCCAATGGGCTTTCTCAAGTCGTGGGCGGCCATACCCAGAAACTCATTTTTCTCCTGGTTCAGCGCTTCAAGCTGTGATTTTTTTTTGTGCAGATCTCTGGTAAGATTGCTCAGATCCTCGTTCAGCTTAAGGATCTCCTTTCTGAATATTTCCAGTTCTTCATTGTCAACCTCGCCAAGGGCATAGATTTCCGGGCCCTGGGATTTGAACCTGAAATGATAGGTCTGGGGCAGCCCGTTTTCCCTTTTCAGATTCAGCGGGTGTACAGCATCGCCTTTTTCCATAAGGCTGTCCAGGTCAAAGGTATTGTAGAAGTCTATAATCACCGAATCAAATGGCCGGCCGACAATGGAAGCCCCTAATTGGTTCTTTGCAAAAAGATTGACAGACTGGATTACCGCCTTTTTGTCTAAAATGAAAAAAAGGAGTGAAGATTTATCGATGAACTCCTTGTAGAGCGGTGACACAAATTCGGCTGGCCCGGTCATTTTATCGTCCTCCCATGTCTCTTTCCAGTTCTTCCAGTGAGCGGATATACTGAAGGTTCTTCAACCCTTTGAAAGACGGTTCTTCCCCCCATTGAAACGCCTGGCCGCCGATGATAATCTGAAGATCGGGAAAGGTCTGGTTAACTGCTTCGATTTCACGCTTTAAGGCGGGGAAATTAAAATAAATGCTCAAAGATAGCCCAAGAAGGTCAGGTTGAATGTCCTGGATAAAAGAGAGCATCTGTTCGGTGGGAGTACCGGCACCCAGGAAATAGGAATCCCAGCCATTCATTTCAAATATATCGGCCACCATCTTGCCGCCGATCTGATGGTATTCATTGGTGGCGCACGAGATGATCACTTTTTTTGAAATCGGTTTTTTCCTGAAAAGATAGGGGTAAGCCATACTCATCAGACTTTCTGTGATGGCCGTGGCCAGATGTTCTCTGGCGACCGATATTTTATTTGTTTCCCAGAGATGCCCCACTTCATAAAGTGTTTTTTCAAACAACTCCCTGTAGAGCACTTTGATTTCTATGTCAGAATCGATCAGGGACTGAACGATCCGGGCACAGGCCTGGCGGTCGCCATTTAAAAGCGCAGTCAGGTACTGTTTGTATAGGCCTGGATCAATCACCGGTTCCCCTTTTTTTTGAAAACATTCCTAAATCGCATGCTTTATATAAAAGATAGCATACTTCGTTAAAAAAAAAATGACAGAATAATGTCATGTTTTTATCAGGTTAAACCTGTAATTTTACACGGATGATATCAGAAAAGAGCGTAAATTGACTTTTTTGCCGTGAATATTTAATTTTTTCCGGATGTTGTTGCGGTGGAAAAAAACAGACCGGGGGCTGATATTTAAAAGTCCTGAGATTTCTTTGCTGGATTTCCCCATTTTGATGAGATCTGCCACTTGGATTTCCATGGGTGTCAATTGCCGGAACGGCATGGGAAAGGATCGTTCCAAAGGTGCCAGGCTTTCTAAAGTGTTTTTTTCCATAATTTTAACCAAGAGGTCTGTTTCATCCGTATCCCGGCTGTGCCTGATTCGCTGGTAATAGGGAAAGACAAGCTGGTCAAAGTTGGTCATGACCTGATCGGCAATCTTTTTTCTTTGCTCATCCCTGTTTTCCAAAAGTACATTGAGAGCAATATTTTTTTCTTCTAATTTTTTAGCATGGATTTCCAGCTGGCTTTTGTTTTTTTCTCTTTGAATGAACATGGCAAGGATCGGGGCGACAAATTCACTGATCATCTTTAGTCTTGCCTGGTCGTCCCCGGAGAAGTGTGATGCGTGATCGGCAAGACCGATCAGTCCTATACAGGTCTGCTCAGCAATCAACGGGACAGCCATGGCATTTTTAAACTCGATTTCCGCCGAGAATCCTTTGACGGCTTGATTGACCCTGATAAATTCGTTTTTTTCCATGCATTCCGCCCAGATTCCGGTCCAGCGCGTATATGGATAAATTTGCTTTGTTTCTATGTCGGTGGACGTAGGCCAGCTCTTCCCGGAGATTCGGGGGCAGACCAGATCCTGATATTCATTGATGTACCCGAGAATGCCAAACCGGCAGTTCAACGTCTCTCGCAGCAGATTGATGATTTCCAAGTAAATATCGTTGGGGTTCGATGTTAAAAATATGGCTGCAATATCATTATTGAGAGAAATGGTGGTCTTCTGGTGGCTTAAAAACTTTTGTGCAGCCTCTTTTTCCCTGATTTCCTTTTTCAGCGCCCGGGTCCGCTCGTCCACCACGTTTTCAAGATGTTTCCGGTGCCTTGACAATTCAGTTTCAATGGCTTTTATGCGCAGGAAAGCCTGAATTTTCGCCAGAAGCTCCCGGTTGGGGATGGGACGGGCGATGTACTGGTCTGCCCCGGTTTCAAGACCAATGGTCTGATCAAAGGAATCCGTTTTTATCGAGGAAATGAGAATAACAGGGATCTGTTTTGTCTGTCTGTTTTTTTTTAGTTTTTTGAGGACATCAATTCCTTTGATATCCGGTAAAATAACGTCGAGGAGCAGGAGATCCGGCATCTGTTGTTGAGCGAGTTCAAGCGCATCTTTGCCTGAAGACCCTTTGATAACATAATATCCGGCCTTTTTTAAAATACGGGAGGTGGCCGATAAAACATCCGGGTCGTCATCAACCACCAGTATGCGGATCTGATCTGTCTTTACCATATATCATCATAACCTATTCTATATCATGCTGTAAAATATCAACCCGTTTTTCATTTAGCAGATTCCAACAATTTTTTGAGAACAGCTCAGAGAATAAAAATTTTGCACTCAGCCGAAGAATCTACTATGATCCGGACATGATCAGCAACCTTAACCGGCAGTTATATTCACACGATTGGGTCTGCGTATGATTAACAGATTCGAATTATAAAGCCCTGTCTGTGTGAAACGAACTTTTCATTTAAAAAGAAAGAAAGATGGAGTAAAGATGGCTCAAAAAGACCCGGTCATGGTCCGGCTGAAAACAGAAACCAGTGCGTACCATGCAAAATTTGAATCCCTGCCGTATTTTGAATCCCTGATCGCGCATCAACTTCCTCTGGCCTGTTACGTCAATCAGCTCAGAGGGCTGAGCATCATTCATTCTGTGTTGGAAACTGAAATCGCAAATACCGACAGTGAAATTGTGGCTGCAGTATGGGAGGACGGGCTTCGAAAACTCCCCCTGTTAAAGGAGGACCTCGATTTTTTCAAACCGCGCGTGATTCCGGATGACAGGACGGTGGTGGATGCCGCGCTGGCCATGACGCAACATATTCGGTTGCGGCAGGTGGAAAACCCGGTTTCGCTTTTGGGATATCTCTATGTGTTGGAAGGTTCCACTTTGGGCAATAGCATGCACCAGCCGGACATCATCCAGACATTCTGCCTGGGCGGTCTGAACGGGTGCGCCTATTATACCAGCTACGCTGATAAGGTCAGAGACAACTGGAATCGGTTTACAGAAAAAATGAACCAGGCCCTGGATGATCCCTCACTGCATGACAATGTCATTGAATCCGCCCACGAAGCCTTTGCCGGACTTAAAACCCTCTATGAAGCATTGTATCCGCTTACCCCCGGCGACACACATATCACCCGGATCAACCCTGAAGCGGGCAATCACCCCATGCCGGAAGATGAACGGGAAATTGAGGCCGCATTGGCGGCGAGCCAAAAGGCATGGGATTCGTTTACATACTACCGGGAGTGTTTTGGCGAACGGGGAAAACGGTTTTCCGACAGCGATATCTGCTGGTTGGCAACCCTGCACCAGTTTGATGCTGACACGGTCAAAAAACAAGTTGACTGGTTGTCCCGGTTACTGGCCGGGCGAGGGATGCCGACCGTTATGATGGAATATACATTAAAATGTCTGCATCAAAGCCTGGTGGCAGCCATACCGGAAAATGAGGACCGATATGCGGTGTTTCTAACAGTCGCCGATGAATTGCGTCGCCAGAGAACCCGGCGGCTGCCGGAAACTCAGCAGAAGATCATTATTGAGGAATTTGAAAACCAGGTCGGCAGCAAATTGTCCAGAATGAATACGAACGTGCCCCAGCTGATTTTGTCTGCGCTCATTGATGAAGAAAACGGGTTCGAAGGCGCCTCAAGTATATTGGAAAAATGGTACACGGATCGGGATTGCTTTTCAGAAAAATGGATCAAGGCTGTGAATCATACAATCAAGAAGGTTTGTACTTATTTGTCCTGACAAATGGGGCAAATTGGGTGCAAACTGAATGACTTCATGCTGGATCTCAAAATACGGGACTGATTTTTAATGCTTTTGATTTTCCCCCCTGTGGCAAAACCCTGTGAACCGCCGGCCGGCATTGCGCTTTTATCTTCCGCATTAAAGGAAAACGGTATCGACTGTAAATGTGTTGACGCCAATGTGGACGGCCTTTTATGGCTGATCAACTCCGTGGGCAAAGACAAGGCAACCGATTCCTGGACCCGGCGGGCGTTGAAAAACAGGGCAGCCATTTTAAATGACCTTGGTAATCCTGATCTGTACACTAATTTTGACCGTTATCACCAGCGGGTCTATGACCTGAATCGATTGGTGGCCGTATCTGTGGATCGGTCAAGATTCCGAATCAGCTTGAGTGACTATTCGGACAATCAGCTCTCTTCGGTGGACTCAAAGGCCTTACTTGACAGTGCGGCAATATATCAGGAAAATCCTTTTTTTTCATATTTTGAAGAAAAACTTCGTCCCGTGATAGAATCCTGGGATCATCCGTGGATCGGCATCTCCCTTTGCTATCTCAACCAGGCCCTGGTCAGTTTTGCCCTGGCCGGATGGATCAAGGATAATTTTCCGGGTAAAATACTTGTCATGGGCGGGGGATTGATCTCTTCCTGGATGAGCCGTCCTGATTTTAACAACCCCTTTTCAACTTTGATTGATCATCTGGTCAAAGGGGAGGGCGAATCCCCTTTGCTTGCGCTGCTTGGAAAGCCCGGCATTGAGAAAAAACATTATGTGCCGGACTACGGGTTTGCCGATAATCATGATTATATAGCCCCGGCAAAAATTTTGCCGTTCAGGGCCTCTATCGGGTGTTACTGGAGCAAATGCCGGTTCTGCCCTGAAAAGGCTGAAACAAGACCCTACTCGACCCAGCGGGCCGATCGGGTGCTTGGTGATCTCGACGCAATGGCAGAAAATAACGATCCTGAGGTTGTTCATTTCATTGATAACGCGGTGACGCCTGCGTTTCTGCACGCACTTTCCAGGCAGAGGTGCGCTTTTAAGTGGTACGGATTTGTCCGGTTTGAAAAGGATTTTGCAGATCCTCAATTTTGCCGGGCCCTTAAACAAAGCGGATGTGAGATGCTTAAACTCGGGCTTGAATCCGGCGACCAGAAGGTTCTGGAGGATATGGGAAAGGGCACGGATCTTGAACTTGCGTCAGCAACCCTTGCCAATCTTAAAGCCGCAGGAATTCTTACTTTTGTATATCTGCTTTTCGGCACCCATTATGAAGATGAGGCGGCTGCCCACCGCACCCTGGATTATATCAAGGCGCATAAATCAGATATTGACTATCTGAATCTGTCGGTGTTTAATTTACCTAAGTTCAGTGAGGATGCCAAGGGTCTTGTAACCCATGAATTTTACCATGGCGACCTTTCCTTATATCTTAATTTTGAACACCCTTGGGGCTGGACTCGCCGTAATGTGAAATCGTTTATTGATAAAGAGTTTAAAAAACAGCTGGGTGTGGGGTCCAGATTCAGAAAAAATCCGGCTTTTTTTTCATCTAACCATGCCATGTTTTTTAATGACTTAGACTGATCTAAAAGGATTTTCTTATGACCAAAGGCCATGTTTTTTCCACAGGCAATGAGGTACTGTCTGGCGATACTGTAGACACCAACAGTGCATTTTTATGCCGGCAGCTTAAACGTTCAGGGGTAACAGTAATCAAAACAAGTGCTGTGCCTGATGATATGACAGCCCTGGTCAGCGAGATTAAAAGCATTGCATCTGCCGCAGATGTCTGTGTGATGACAGGCGGCCTTGGACCGACGTCCGATGATCTGACGGCCGAAGCCTTGGCCAAAGCGGCCGGGGTGAAAATTAAGTTGGATACTGCAGCCTTAAGTTCCATGAAAAAGTATTTTGATAAACGCGGGCGTACCCTTACACCTGCCAATGAAAAACAGGCTATGCTGCCTGAAGGCGCTCAGTTTATGGAAAATCGTCATGGTACGGCTCCGGGTTTTTCCATGACCATCAGCAATTGCCGTTTTTATTGTATGCCCGGCGTCCCCAGGGAAATGGAGCGGATGTTTGATTTGAAAGTCAGCCCCCAATTGAATGAACTAACCGGGCATGCCGGTGAAATCCAGATCATACGCCTGATGGTGTTCGGCATGCCTGAATCCAGGGTCGCGAAGGCGCTTTCCGGGTTCAGTGTGAAGTTTCCTGGAATTCATCTGGGTTTCAGGATCAGATTCCCCATGATTGAGCTGAGACTTTCCCGGCTTAAAGAGGTAGTGTCCAATTCCCAAAAGGGCCTGGGCGGAGCCGGAGAGATGAATCAGGCTAAACAGTGGGTGATGGAAAAGCTTGGGTCCAAAGTTATTTCAGACCAGGGGCTGACCCTGGCCCAGGAAGTAGGACGGCTTCTGACAGAGCGTGGGCAGACACTCAGTGTGGCTGAATCCTGCACCGGCGGACTTGTGGCTCATCTGATAACGGATGTGCCGGGTGCCTCTGACTATTTTTTGTTTTCAGCCACCACCTATGCCAATTCAGCCAAAGAAGCGATTCTTAACGTGTCCCGTAAAACCCTGGAAAATAACGGGGCGGTGGATGAAACCACTGCTCTTGAAATGGCAATTGGCGTCAGAACGGCCGGCAGGTCAGACTGGGCTGTGTCCACCACGGGCATTGCAGGCCCTTCCGGCGGGACCGACGCCAAACCTGTGGGGACCGTATGTATTGGGGTCGCAGGTCCGTTGGGCTCACATTCCCAAAGGTGTATGCTGGACAGCGGCGACCGTGAACGCAACAAACAATTGTTTGCCGCTATGGCCCTGGAGATGCTGCGCAGGGAGCTTGTGAAAAATTAAGGCGATCTGTTCAGGGTGCAGGGCAATCGCATGAAAAAAATAACCCATCAACGATGTTAGGGCTTCGGCGCAACGTCCCTAAATAATGATCGAAATTAAAAAAGCCCCTGAGTAAGAATTTACTCAGGGGCTAAAATGTCACAGGGATAAAATGGGATATTAAATCACGGTTACATTTGCAGCTGCCGGTCCTTTGGGACCCTGTACAATGTCGTATGAAACCTGCTCACCTTCATTGAGAGATTTAAAACCAGCTGCGTTGATACCGGAATGATGTACAAACACGTCGTTGCCACCATCTGCTTGTTCAATAAATCCAAAACCTTTTGACTCGCTAAACCATTTTACAGTACCATTTGCCATGTAGGCGTTCTCCTAAATAAGAAATAAAATAAATCGTTTCAATCTTAAATAATAATCACTGATTGCTCGGGAAAAATATCTAAAGGAAGAAACTCTAACACTAAATCGTGTTAATAACTCCAATCATCATACATGAAAAAAATAGATTGTCAAGAAAATTAATTTTTTATCATGACATTCAAAAGCTAAACTCATCATCCCCTGTCTTGCTTGTCATTTTGTGAAAATTTTTGACAACATATTGCGAGTGGTGTTTTCTGTTAAATAAAATAATGCATTGTTGCTTCGGCGCGCCCCTTGCTGGTAAGTTAGACGCAAAAAAGATCAAGCTTTGAAAGTTTTGTCTGGCGGGTGTATATATATTACAGCCTATCTTTGTTCATATTGGAAACTACATAGTTAATGAGTTTTTTGCAATTTTAGGTGTCTAAGTTTTTATGGGATAAAATTATATTATGGAGAAGATCAAATGAAAAAATTGATTGTCACTGGTGTTGTTATCGTTTTATCGGCCACTCTTTTTTCATGCGTAACCATGCAAACAAAGCAGGAGAGGGGAACGGCGGTGGGAGCAGGTACCGGCGCAGCCGTCGGCGCTATTCTAGGACAGGTCATTGGCAGAAACACACAAGCCACGCTTATCGGTGCCGGCATCGGTGCTGCCCTCGGCGGGCTTACAGGTAATCAGGTCGGTAAATATATGGACCTGCAGGAGCAGGAGTTGCGAAATGCAATTGCAGCTTCCGAATCGGCAAGTATACAGCGAGAGCAGGATATTTTGAGGGCAACCTTTAAAGAAAAAGCTTATTTCGATTATGACTCAAGCCAGTTGAAACCAGGGGCATATTCAGAACTGGAAAGAATTTCGGATATTTTGATCAAGTATCCCCATTCCCGCATTGAAGTGGCCGGGCACACTGACACCAGAGGTTCGGAAGAATATAACCAAAGACTATCAGAACGAAGAGCTCAAGTTGTCGCAAACCAATTAATTTACAATGGGGTTTCCGCCCAAAGAGTCGTGGCCGTCGGCTATGGGGAGTCCCGGCCAATATATTCTAATGACGCAATGAATCGTCGTGTAGAAATTCTTATTAAGCCGGTCGTGGAAGGTTCCTTGTAATTTTAGATCATTTTTTCGGCCACGTATTGGGTAGGGGCAGATTCCATATCTGCCCTGTTCGGGGGCGGATATGGAATCCGCCCCTACAGTTTGGACCAAATGTTGTAAGGCCCGTTTTTTAGAGTATCCAGCGGATAAATCAATTCCTAAAAAGTAATCTTAAAAAATTCCCCAGCGCTTTAACTTCATCGCCTTCATTACCCTGCGCTGCGCCATATCCAGAGCAGCGTCCCTGGGGAGGATGTTCTTTTGTTTGGCCTCCTCCAGCATGGTGCGGGTATTGGCGCTGATTTTATCGCGAATGTCTTGCATGGCCGTTGTTTGGGAACCCCCGTGATATTCCACTGCAGCGCAGATGACTCCGCCGGCATTGGCGATGAAACCGGGCAGGTTGAGTACCCCCTTGGCATGGAGATACTGCTCTGCTGCAGGAGTTAGCGGGATATTGGCCCCTTGGGCGATCAGCTTGGTCTTCAGGCGGTGGACGTTGTCCTTATGCACGATGTCGGGTCGGGCGGCAGGCACCCAGATGTCACAGTCTATGTCAATCACCGCATCGCTCTTGAGTTTTGTGCCCCGTGGATAGTCCAACATTGAGCCTCCGCCCGCCTTGATACGGATCAGTTCCTCCACATCAATACCGTCCGGGTCGTGGATGGTTGTTTTGGAATCGGCCACCCCCACCAGAATGACCCCCTTTTGTGAGAGAAAGCGAGCGGTATGGCTGCCCACCGCGCCGAATCCCTGTACCACAAGGCGCGCACCGGAAAGGGAAAAGTCGCAGTACTCAATGGCGACCTCAATGGCGTGCTGGAGACCGAACGCGGTCGCGCCGATTTCGTCCAGGGGAATGCCGCCCAACTCACGGGGCAACCCCACGGAACGGCCAATTTCATCCTTGATCCAGGCCATGCATTCCTCATTAACGCCCATGTCCGGACCGAAAATATAATCCTTCTCATTACGCAGGGCATGGGCAAAGGCACGAATCAACAATTCCTTTTTTTCCGGATCCATTTGCGGGTCAGCGTAAAGCACGGACTTGCCCCCGCCATGGGGAAGTCCCGCTGCCGCATTCTTCATGGTCATCGCTCTGGCCAGACGGGCACATTCGACCGTGCTTACATCCGTCGCCACTCGCAACCCTCCAATGGAGGGACCGGTGGCGACGTTGTCTACCACTAGTACGCCTTTGAGGCCGAGGTGCGGCTGATAGACATGAATAACCTTGGCCGGTCCTAAACTGTCACTCAATGCAAAGATGTCTTCCACAGTAGTCTTGCCTCCTTTATGATGAAGGATAGGAATTTGTTTTTTTTTAAGTAACGTACAATAAAGAATGAAAATTTTAAGCGAAGTATAACAAAGAATAAAAAGATGATCAAGGGTTTGAAATATGGCTATCAAGGCCAGGGAATTTGAAAAACAGCCCTGGCAATGGTGTGGAATTTGGTGTTATCCATCTTAAAGAGCGGGTTTTGAAATATTATTCATTCCATATGCCGGGGTATAAAACTTTTCGACAACGTGCATTAATAAATCTAAAGGGCTCGGAAAAAATTAATGTTACATATTCTGCGCCGAATTTTATTCGTATTCAAGGCTCGGCTTAGTGAGCATATTATAATATGTGCCCTGATTCGCAACGGAGAATACGGATAAAAATGCAAGCTAAGTGTGGGACTTATTTTTTCCGCGTCCCTAAATATTATCAGGCAAAAAGGTGTCCGGCAATTGAATCGACAAACGATTGGCTACCCGCAGACTGGACACAACAGCGCTTTCTAAAAGGGGGACCCCCTCAGCAGCATAGGAGCCACAGAACCAAATCCGCCTGTCAGCATGCTGATGCAATTGTTTCAATAGCTCTAAGCCGGCCAATGATTGTTTGTTGACGACCGGGCGCTGCAGGTTATAGCCGGCAAGTATGGTATCCGGTTGGGGCTCAATCACAGGATTAATGGTCTGGATGATGGGCTGGTCAATTTGCCAATCCGGATTAAAGCGGTTCATCCAGACACAGCACATCGCGGCACTTCGGTCCTGGGCGATGATGAGATTTATATGCGCCCAATCTTTATATTTGACAGGCATTAAGGCAGGATCCTGATGAACGAAGACAGGCACATCCTCATAGTTGAAAGCGTCGAGCATGTTGCATTCAGCCTCGGAAGGGTTGGATAAAAAATTTTGGGCTTGATTGGCCTGGGTGGCTACAATCAGATGATCAAATATGTCGGCCTGCCCCTTTGTCGTTTCCACCCTGACACCATCCGGTGTCAGATTCACAGCACAGACCGTTGTGCCATATCGTATATCATCAATACCACGGCTCAAACGTTTGACAACATCTTGGGTGCCATATTTTGTTCGCAATAGGGGCTGGGATCCAAACAGGTTCAATAATGTTTGTAAAATAACGGGGGCCGGGTAAGCATTCAGGCAGTCATAGGAACACGTACAAACCGTTGAAGCGAGGATGGGATAAAGAAAATCGTAGATAAAAGTTTGGGAATAATTATGGTCTTGCAGATAATCTGCCAGGGTCTTTTGAACGAATAAACCATCTGCCAAGTCCTGAGGCGCGCCCAGGGCAAAACGGGCTACATCGTTCATAATCTGATTCAGCTGTTCTGTAATTTCAAGTCCTTCCGGCAGTTGAGGCTGATAGGCGACATCCACATTCAGAAAATTCGGTTGGCCGAGTAAACTAAACGATTGTGATGGATCGATAGGGTCACAAGCCACTCCCAATTCACGATAGAGATTGAGTAAATTGGGCCACTGAGTGACATTGAAAATACGTGGGGGAACGTCCGTACGCAGGGCAATTCCTTCCTGTTCAAACGTCATTGAATGCGCGTCCATGCCCAGGGTATGATGTTTCTCAAACAGTGTTACCCCGTGTCCAGCCCGATTGAAAAGCCAAGCCGCACTTAAACCGGCAATGCCGCTACCAATAATTCCAATTTTCATACCAATTCCTTTATGACTAAATCAACCTTCAGGTAAATTTTCATGATTGACAAATATTAACCCGCTTATGTCGAAACCAACTTTTTCTGCTTTTTTTAATAGCGCAGACGTTATCTCTTTTTTCATGGTTGGGTGTCTTCCAAGAATCCACAAGTAGGATTTATCCGGCCCGGATACAAGTGAATATTGGTAACCCTCATGGTCGAGTTCAAAAATTATATAAGAACCATAAAAAGGCCCAAAGAAGGAAACTTTAAGGAAACCTAAATCTGACTCTTCTACAAAATAAGCCTTTCCTTCAGCGTCTTTCCATGCGTTTTTCTCGCGGAGTACCCGCGATTTATGACTTTGACACCCCCGTCATTTCGCAATGTATATTCTGCGGTCACATGGGACAATCCGCGCTCAAATGAATGGTCCAATCTTGCAATTTCATACCATTTCCCCAGATATTTTTCTAACTTGAAGTTAGTAACGGGTTTTACATTTTCAGGTATTCCAGTGCATCCAATTAAAAATGTAAAAAGTAATATTGATAACTTTTTTATATAATTAACTTTTTGTCCGAATCTGTTTTTAATTCGTGAAATCGTCAAGGTTAAAATCCTTGTTTTTAAGAAGTTTATATCATTAATTTTTATTCACTTTATAACTTTTCGATATAGTTGACACTCATTTTCTTGATTAATCAGTCTTTTTATCAGTATAAGTAATTTACAAATAACTGTTCCAGTTTTTTATTTTGACAGCAAATTATTTCAGGGGGCCCGGATGAATAATGTAAAACCTATTTTGGTAACAGGAGCAACCGGTTATGTTTCCGGCCGTCTTATCCCACTATTATTGGCGGACGGATATAAGGTGAAAGCCATGGGGCGCTCCATCCCCAAGATGCAAGACCGACCATGGGGGCAGGATCAAAATGTAGAACTGGTTAAAGGCGATATTCAAGATGTAGAATCGCTGAAAAATGCGGCAAAAGGTTGTGGTACTGTTTATTATCTTGTCCACTCCATGATTTCCCAAAAAGGAAAATATAGAAATGCAGATAAAAACGGTGCAAGGAACATGGTTCAAGCCGCTACAGAGGAGGGTGTCGATCATATTATATATTTAGGCGGCCTTGGAGATATAACCCATAAAAATATCAGCAAACATCTCATTTCCAGAAACGAAGTTGGTAGAATTTTTATGGAAAGCCCGGTTCCTGCAACGATACTTCGAGCGGCCATGATTTTAGGATCAGGCAGTGCCAGTTTTGAAATATTAAGATATCTTACTGAACGATTACCTATAATGATAACGCCCAAATGGGTTAGCATGCCAACCCAGCCAATCTCAATAACCAACATTTTAGGATATTTAAAAGGCTGTTTAGAACATCCCGAAACAAAAGGGAAAATATTCGATATTGGTGGCCCCGAGGTGATCACATACCAGGATTTATTTCGCCTCTTTGCCAAAGAGGCAAATTTACCTGCACCATTTATAATTCCGGTTCCTGTATTAACGCCTAAGTTCTCATCACTCTGGATTCACCTTGTGACACCGGTGCCTGCCGCCATTGCACGACCCCTGGCAGAAGGGTTAAGTTTACCTACGATCTGCACGGAGGACAGTATAACCCGGATTATTCCCCAAGATCTGATTTCGTGTTCAGAAGCAATTCGAAGGGCACTTGACCGCGTTCGTCAGGAGCAGGTCGACACCTGCTGGGCTGATGCCGGTGAAATCAAATATCCCGAATGGTCGCACTATGGAGATTCTGCCTATTCCGGAGGCACCATTCTTTCTTGCGGCTACCAAGCTACTGTAAAGGGAAGGCCAGGGAATCTATGGAAGTCTATTGAAAAAATTGGTGGTCGGACCGGGTATTACGGGGCGGATATACTGTGGAAGGTGTATGGGCTCATTGATATATTCACCGGAGGGGTTGGGCTATCCCGCGGTAGGCGTTCCCAAAAGGAACTCAGGGTCGGGGATGCACTTGATTTTTGGAGAGTCCTTGAAATAGAAACCGAATCAAGGTTGCTTTTATTGGCTGAAATGAACATACCGGGCGAGGCGCTTTTAGAGATTAAAATGGAGGCTATGAAGAGTGATGTCTGGAATGTCAGTTTGCTCGCACGTTTTTTTCCTAAAGGTTTAGCCGGGCTTTTGTATTGGTATGCCCTATATCCATTCCACCAATATGTATTGACGCAAATGTTAAAAGGGTTGGTTAAAGCCTCTAATTTAAAATTTGTAAAAAAACCGAGCAAATACTCTCCAGGTGCGACAACTACATGTCGGTTATCAGATTAATAATATGGCCTTGATCATTGTTTGGCCCAAACTGTAGGGGCAGGCCCCCGTGCCTGCCCTAACGAGGGCAACCACAGGGGGATTGCCCCTACAAAAAATGGCCGACAATAGAATCAAGCCCTAAAATGTATAGGACTATCATATGAGTGACGACAAACAACACATACTAAATAATATTGCACAGCTATTTGAATCACAGAGCTTTGCTGTTCTCTCCACCCAGAAAAACGATCAGCCATATTCGAGCCTTATTGCATTTGCTGTAAATTCTGATCTTAATTATTTTTATTTTTTAACGCCTAATACAACTCGTAAATACGAAAATCTGAAAGCAAATCCAAAAGTCTGTATTCTTGTTAACGACAGCCAAAATAAAGCCGATGATGTTTATAATGCAGTCTCCGTTACCGGCACGGGTATTGCCCAAACTATTGATAAGTCAATTGAGCAAACAGCACTTGATTTATACCTGAAAAAAAATCCTAATCTAAAAGAATTTTCCAAGGCACCCACCACAGCTTTTGTCCGTATCTCCATGAAACGGTACTTTATGGTCAACCGATTTCAAAATGTCGTTGAATTTAAGGTCAAATAATGAAAACGCTTCTTAATATAGATGAATGCTTAAATGCCGGAAAAGACCAGGTTGGCGGCAAAACCCATTGTTTAGCAAAGATTCATAGCCATGGTATCCGGGTGCCGAAAACTTTCTGCGTTCCCTGCAAGGTTTATGATGATTATCTTAATCAGTCCCGTCTCAAAGACAGGATTTTTTTTGAAATCAACAGAAAGCCGCTTGAGCAGGTGCGGTGGGAAGAAATATGGGACACGTCTTTACGTATCCGCAATTATTTTTTAATCACACCCATACCCGAAGGGATCGAAAAAGATCTTGCAGGCCTGATCGATAAATATTGTGGAAATACCCCTTTGGCGGTACGATCCTCAGCGCCGGGCGAGGATGAGGCGTCGAGTTCATTTGCAGGCCTTCATGACTCTTTTTTAAACGTTTCCGGGACCAGTGAAATAATAAAGCACATCAAACTGGTATGGGCCTCACTTTACTCAGATGCAGCACTGCTTTACCGCAAAGAACTGGGCCTGGATATCCAGACCAGCCAGATGGCTGTTGTTATCCAGGAACTGATGCCATCAGACAGGTCCGGCGTCTTTTTCGGATTAAACCCTTCCAGTTCAAATGAATCGGTGATTGAATCCGTCTATGGTCTGAATCAGGCACTTGTTGATGGTGACATTGAGCCGGACCGATGGATCTTAAGCCGTTCCACCGGAAAATTGATCCGCCATACAGAGCCGGTTCGAAAACGATATGCCGCCCCGGATAAAACCGGGATTGTGTTCCATGATTTGAAAAACCATGAAGCCAAAACACCGCCGCTGAGCCAGGATGAGATTCATCAGATATGGAAAATCGGCAATCAACTTGAACAAATTTTCGGCAAAGCCCAGGATGTTGAATGGACAATAACCAATGGTGAACTGACAATTCTTCAGGCCAGACCCATCACCAGCACCGGATTTACTGAAACAGATGACAAAAGATCTTGGTATCTCACCTTACACAGGAGCTATGAAAATTTAAAAAAACTCTACGACAAGATTGAGCATCACCTGATTCCTAAAATGATATCTGAAGCTGATAAACTGAAACAACAGGATCTTGAAATACTTTCTGCCGAATCGCTGTGCAGTGAAATCGAAAGAAGACAAAAAATTTATGATGACTGGGTAAAAATTTATTGGGCTGATTTCATCCCTTTTGCCCATGGAATAAGGCTTTTTGGTCAGGTTTACAACGATGCTGTGGCACCCGAAGATCCGTATGAGTTTATGAACTTGCTGGAAAACACCGGACTAAAAAGCATGGAGAGAAACAGCCTGATTGAAAAACTTGCCCAAATGATCCGTAATGATAAGGATCTTAAAACAGATCTTGAGAACGAACGGATGCCGGACCCAAGTCATCCGTTCAGAATACTCTTAGATTCTTTTGTTGACCAATTCGGAGACCTGTCCTGCACAACCGGTAGCGGCAGTGAGTGTGGTTATGGTGAAAATGCGATCATCCAGCTGCTGCTTGAGTTTGCCGGCCGCCCTGCTAAATCCGGAAAGTCAAATGGAATCGATAATGCGCAACTTAAAGATAGATATATCAAAAGTTTTACAGTTGACCGCCGGGATTTTGCAAAAGATGTTCTTTACCTGGGCAGGGAAAGCTACCGGCTCAGAGACGATGATAATATCCATTTAGGGCGAATAGAAGCAGGCCTTTTTGACGCTGTCCAGGAAGGTCGGAGACGATTGAATCACTCCGGCACAACGAGAAATGACATTGAAATTCTTTTAAAGGCGCCGGCATTAAGTCTTGAACAAAAAAATCAAAGCCGGGAAGAAAACGTTTCTCCAGATAGTACTGCTATCGAAAAATGGATTTCTTCTCGTCAAATTGTTGGACATCCTGCGGGACCGGGAATTTCTTCCGGCCGTGCAAGATTGATTAAAACACCTCAGGATTTACTATCATTCAAGCAGGGTGAAGTCCTTGTCTGCGAAGGGGTCGATCCCAATATGACATTTGTCGTACCGCTTGCCTCAGCTGTGGTTGAGGAAAGAGGCGGGATGCTGATTCATGGGGCAATTATTGCCAGAGAATACGGATTGCCGTGCATCACTGGTGCTTCAAATGCCATGGAGTTGATCGAAAACGGGAATCAGATAACCGTTGACGGATACCTGGGTATTATCACCTGCCACACCGAGGAACTTTGAATTTAGTGTTATACCCATCGTATGTCCGAGTCCTGGCTTGACAAGAAAATGGGTCTATGTGAGGGGGCCTTAGCCAAATGGATGAAAAACCCAGCTATGAGCAACTGGAGCGAAGAATCGCGTTGCTGGAAAAAGAAAATGACCTGCTCCAAAAACAATGCAGATGCGTTACAAAAGAGCCTATTGATGGTCCGGCTGAAAAAAACGTATTTGAAAACAGACAGATAAACCTGAATCAAGACGGGTTTTTGTATGAATCAATTCTTTCCAATCTTCAATGTATCACCTACCGGTGCGCCTTTGATAAAGATTGGACCATGATCTACATGAGTTCCCATGTGGATGGGTTGACAGGGTATCCGCCGGAAGATTTTCTCCACAGCGCGGTTCGAACCTTTGAAAGTATTATCCACCCGGATGATACCCGGTATGTTACCCGGGTCGTCAATGAAGCGGTAAAACTGAGACAGCCCTGGGAGATTGAGTACCGGGTCTGTCATAAAGATGGGCAGATCCGGTGGTTTTATGAAAAAGGCAAGGGGGTGTTTGATCCGCAGGGCCAGGTGAAATACCTGGACGGCTTTATCATTAATATCACCAAACGCAAAGAAGCGGAATTAAACTTGAAAGAGAGTGGGGAAAAGCACCGCATCCTCCTGGAAGAACTCAGGTACCACAACACCATCGCCACAGCCATTGCAAAAGCATCCAGTTTTTTTATTTCCCCGGATAAAGTGGACTACCAAGCCATACTCAGAATAATGGGAGAGAGTCTTTCCGTCAACAGGGTTTATATTTTTGAGATAATGGACAATGGCCGTACCCTTTCCAATACCTATGAATGGTGTGCCAAAGGAACCGTGCCCCAGATAGAAAATCTCAACGCACTAGATGCCCATATCTTTTCATGGTGGACGAACCAATTGCAAGGTGGAAAGAATATTGTCATAGAAGATGTGGCCAACCTTTCCGGCCAGGCAGCCGCCGAAAAACAGATCCTCCAGAGTCAACAGATCCAGAGCCTTGTCTGTGTTCCGATCTGGGCAAAAGGGAAAAAACTGTGGGGATTCATGGGATTCGATGATACCCAAAAAAAACGCAAATGGACGGAAACGGAAATTGAGGCCCTGCAGGTTATAGGAGAGATGATTTCCGGAGACCTGGAGCGAAACGCATCTGAAAAAAGGCTGGAGTTTGAAAGAAAGCAACTGCTGTCCATATTTGACAGCCTGGACGGAAACATTTTTGTGTCAGATCCCCATACATATGAAATACTGTATGTTAACAAAGCGTTGAGAAAATATTTTGACCATGAGTTGATCGGTAAATTATGTTACAGGGAATTTCACGGATTTGATTCACCTTGTTCTTTTTGCAGCAATAAACAGATCCTTGAAGAAAAGCCCAAAATTCACAGATGGGAGTTTTACAATGCCCTGATGGACAAAACATTTTCCATCATGGACCGGATCATTAGCTGGCCGGACGGCCGTGATGTCAGGTTTGATTTGGCCATTGACATAACAGAAAAAAAACAGATTGAATCCTGTCTCAGGCAGGCCCAGAAAATGGAAGCCATCGGTACCCTGGCAGGGGGCATCGCCCATGATTTTAATAATATTCTTGCTGGTATTTTGGGATACGTTCAGCTGGCCCAATTTCATATTCTGGAACCGGAAATGGCGGAAAAAGACCTTGAAAAAGTTTTAGAAGGCGCCCAACGGGCCACCTTGCTGATCAAGCAGATTCTTACCTTTAGCCGGCATAAAGGAGATGAGCGCCGGCCTCTGGTCGTATTTCCCCTGGTTCAGGAAACCTTAAAATTGCTTCGGTCCGTGATTCCCTCGAACATTCAAATTAAAAACAATATTGTTTCAAAAGCCATGATACTTGCTGATTCAACCCAAATCCATCAACTGGCATTGAATCTATGCACCAACGCTTATCAGGCAATGGGCAACCAGGGCGGGGTGTTGACCATCGGCCTAAATGAGGTGGTCCTTGGCAAGGACCAGTTGGGTCAGGAACAAAATTTGTTGCCGGGTAAATATTTAAAGTTTGAAGTTTCCGATACCGGGCCCGGAATCGAAAAAGCCATCCAAAATAAAATATTTGATCCCTATTTTACAACAAAAAAAATGGGCAAGGGAACGGGGTTAGGGCTTGCCATGGTTGCAGGAATAGTCAAAAAGCACAATGGATTTATAACCGTGCACAGTGAACCCGGAGAGGGGGCCAGTTTCAAGGTTTTTCTACCGGTGATTGCTTCCAAATTATCTATAGAAAAACCAAAAATAAAGGAAAATATAACCTCATACAGCGGCAAGGAAACCATCATGCTTGTGGATGACGAAATCGACATTCTTATATCCCAGCAAAGATTTTTGACCGGTCTGGGATATAAGGTGTCAAGCTTTGAGGACGGAGAATCTGCTTTACAGGCGTTTTTAAACCATCCGCATGCATTTGATCTGATCGTCACTGATATGACCATGCCACGGATGTCAGGAGATAAGTTGTCCAAAGAAATTTTAAAAATCAAACCGGATATCCCGATCATCTTATGTACCGGATTCCATGAGACTTTTACCAGGGAAGTTGCTTTGGAACTTGGCATACGAAAATATGTCCAAAAGCCTATAGAAGTCGGCGTGCTTTCCAAAATGATTCGGGATATTCTTGACGCTTAGGAATGAGACCGAAATAATTTAACCTGCGTCATTTTCAATTTCTCTTCGAATTTGAGCATGTTTTTTTTCTGTAATGGGATAAAAGCAGATGATCAGGATGGCCAGAATATTACAAAGGCATGGCACCAGTGCATAAAGTACCCGGAGCATCATCACTGTAGATTCGTCCTGTACCATGTTGGGGCTGTAACCGGCATTCCCCAGCAAAAGAAGTCCGATACCGATACCCAGCGCTGCGGATAATTTTTTGGCAATGGACCAGAGACCAATATACCGTCCTTCGCGCCGTTGTCCGGTTAAGAGCTGGTCATAGTCGATGACATCTGCCTGGATTGAGGACGGCAGAACGAGCCCTGCACCAAATCCGGTTCCGGAGAGAAAAACCAGCACCCCATAGACAAAAGCATCCCCGGGTCCAAGAAAGAAGACACCCAAAAAAGAGCCTGTGTTAACACTCATTGCAATAATCCAGGCTCTCTTTTTTCCTATTTTTCTGGAAATCATAATCCAAAGGGGCAGGAATAAAATGCCGGTTAAAAAATAGATCAGCAAGAATCCTTCTGCATTTGGCACCATGAGTACATACTCCACATAATAGAGTATCAAGGTCGCCGGCAGGTTGCTGCCAAAGGCACTGATTGTGAAAGCCGTGATCAGAATTAAAAAGGGGCGATTTTGAAATACAGACAAAAATCCTTTATCCGGAGCATCTTTGTTATCATGTGAAAATGTTTCTTTGATTCTGTAAATACAATAGAATGAAAACATAACGATCATGGGTGCAAAAAGAAACGCCATGATTGAAAACCGCAGCCTTTCATTTGGGGCTTTTCCCAATGCTTTCACTGCCGCATCAATCAGCACGGGGGCTGCTGCTGCCAAAAGGGTTCCCAAAATCAAGAATCCATCCCGGAATGCAAACAGAGACGTCCTTTCATGGTAATCCGTGGTCAACTCCGGCCCAAGGGACTCATATGGGATCGTGATTAATGTCCAGAAAAAAAACAGGGCAAACAGCCAGAATCCAAAATAAAAAGTCAGTGAGCTGCCCGATAAATCCATGGGTCTGAATAAAAAAAGGATGGACAAGGCAAGGCCTAACGCACCAATGCCAATATAGGGCTTGCGCCTGCCAAAAGGACCCGCCGTCTTATCGGAGACGTAGCCGATAAGCGGATCCGTCACGGCATCAAATACCCTCACTGCCATCAGCAGAACGCCGATGGTTGATATATTTAGGCCGATGGTGTCTGTATAAAATTTGGGCAGGAAAACATAGACAGGAATCCCAATAATCGCAAGAGGCAAGGCCGGCAATGCATAAGCCAGTTTATCCGCCCGGGATAGCTTCATGGTTTTATTATTTCTGGTAAATTTACCGGTCATTTTTTTCTCCGGGCAGCTTGTCCCGAAACCCCTTGTATATAGGATTATCCTCAATCCAGGTGCCAAGCAGGGCGGTTGCGAAATCGGCTCCCTCGACCTTTCACAATATTGTTGTATCTGGTATCAAATTAAAACATCAATAATTAGAATATAGTGTTTAATGATAGAATAAAACTATTATTCTTATTTGGTTTTTATTTATCTGAAAATCCCTGGGTTATCTTCGGCTATTTAAAACAGCAATTCTAAATTTATTCTCTCACAAAGCCTCACAGGCACAAAGGGTCACAAAGTCGAATAAAAATCTTTGTGTCTTGGCGTCTTTGTGTGCGTTTTTCAACTAAAAAATTCATATTTAGAATTGCTGTATTTAAAATTTGCAGTTTTTATTCTGATTCGGTATAGCTTAATGATTCGGATATCTTTAAATCGTTCTGTATCTGTAAAGGTGGTTGCCATGGACTTAAAACAACAAAGCAACTTGAATATCGCCATTATCGGTTCCGGCATTTCCGGCATTTGCGCCGCATATCTTCTCCAAAAACGGCACAAGGTGACGCTGTTTGAAAAAAATGATTATTTCGGAGGCCATACCCATACGATTATCCTCCCAGACGGTCCTGACACAGGCACCCCTGTGGATACGGGTTTTATCGTACTCAATGAGCGGACCTATCCTAATTTTATAAAATTTTTGTCACAGCTCGGCGTTGAAAAATGCCCAACCGATATGTCATTTTCCTATTTTTGTGAAAGAACCGGTCTTTGTTATGCCAGCCAAAATATGAATTCCATATTTGCCCAGCGCGCTAACATAGTTAAGCCTAAATTCCTCCGGTTTGTTTACGAAATGGTAGGCTTTCTCCGGATACTGAGAAACGAATATCGTTCCAATGGCCTGCCGGCTGTCACACTGTCTGAATATGCACGACAAAAAGGGCTTCACCGTGAGGTCATTGACCAGTTCATCATCCCCATGGCAGCAGCCATATGGTCGGGCTCAGATTTTCAGATCAGCCGTTTCCCCATCCGAACCTTTGCCCAGTTTTATGAAAACCACGGCCTTTTAGGCGTAACCGGCCATCCTCCCTGGTATTTTGTCAAAGGCGGCAGCCATTCCTATGTCAATGCCTTCCTGAAATCATTCAAAGGCAGGGCCGTTAAAAACAGCGCTGTGAGTCTAATCTCCCGCAGGCCGGACGGCATTACCTTGGATTTTAAAAATGACCGCCCCCAGGATTTTGATGCCATTGTGGTTGCCACCCATGCCGATCAGGCCTTAAAGCTGCTTGAAACCCCAAGCGCCAGGGAAGAAGAACTTTTAGGGGCCTGGTCTTATTCAAAAAATAAAACATTCCTGCATACGGATACAAGCGTCATGCCCCCCAGCAAAAGGGCCTGGGCCAGCTGGAATTATACACGCCACAAAAAATCCAAACCAGATGCCCCGGTAACAGTAAGCTATGACATGACCCACCTGCAGAGACTGAAGACACAGCAGCGATATTTTGTAACCCTGAACCCACAAAACCAGATCCCCCAGTCCCATGTAATCAAGGAACTTAATTATACCCATCCTCAATATTCGTTTGACGCGTTTCGGTCCCAGGACGAATTGCCAACCTTAAACGGAAAAAATAATACGTTTTTCTGCGGGGCATATTTCGGGTTTGGATTTCATGAAGATGGGGTTACGTCTGCATTACGTGTTGGCGAAAAATTTGGGGTGACCTTATGAATTCTAAAATTTTTACAGGAAAAATCAAACATCGTCGCTACTGGCCTGTAGACCATGATCTGTCCTACCCTGTGTACATGTATGCCTTTGATCTTGATGAATTTTCCGGTCTCAATCGACGGTACCCCCTTTTTGGTTACAACAAATCCGCTGTCACATCCATCCATGACAGGGATTACCTTCAGCCCGGGAATTTTTCGATCAAGGAAAAACTATCTGAATTGCTCCGCCGCTATCAAATCAAACAGTCTGTTTCCAAAATTATTATGATCACATCCGCCCGGTATTTTAATTATGTGTTTAACCCGGTCAGTTTTTATTACTGCTATACCGGCGATCATACGCTTGCGGCAATCATTGCAGAGGTTAACAATACCTATGGGGAGCGTCATCCCTATGTGCTTAAAGCCGGCACGCCGGGATCAGGCAAATGGCTTGCAACATTTCAAACCCCCAAAGTATTCCACGTCTCCCCATTTAACAAAGTCGAAGGGATTTACCATTTTTATTTTTCAGATCCCAAAGACCACTTGGAAATTAGAATCGAGCTGTTCAATAATAACAAGAAAATAATGGCTGCAGAATTTAAGGGAACCGGCGTGCCTATGACACCTGTCAATCATTTAAAAACAATAATGGAACACCCTTTTGCTCCCCACTTAAGTATTCCCAGAATATATGCTCATGCATTTAAGCTGTTTTTCAGGAAGAAGTTAACCTTTAATGATAAACCCATTCCCCAAAGCCCCATGACAATGAAAAAACAAAACCCCGGTATGTTTGAAACCCTCTGTCAAAAACTCGTTTTCAAGGCACTCAGAAAAATCACCATCGGGGGCTTTAAGGTTAAGATGCCGAATCAGGAAATGATTAGTTTCGGCCATCCTGAAGACTCCCATCCTGTGATCATGACAATAGAGGACTACAATTTTTTCCCACGAGTCATTTTGGATGGTGAGATCGGATTCGGTGAAGCCTATATGCATTCTGAATGGGATGCCCCGGATCTTTTGGGATTTTTAAAGATCTTAATTCAGAACCGTGATCATTTTTCAGACGGCAACCTGCTGCTTTCCTTTTTCACCCGGATAAAGGAAAAAACCGCCCATGACAGGTGCATAAATTCCATAAAAAACACCCCGGAAAACATCCGGGCCCATTATGATTTGAGCAATGCCTTTTATGAACTTTTCCTGGATAATCAGATGATGTATTCATGCGGCATTTTCGAACAACCGGGCGATTCCCTGGAAAAAGCCCAGGAGCAGAAAATGATGCGTATTTTGACCCAGGCAGATATCCGGGACACCCATCATATTCTTGAAATCGGATGCGGGTGGGGTGGTTTTGCGGTGTTTGCCGCCCAAAAAATCCGGTTGTCATGTGACCGGCATTACAGTTTCCAAAGCCCAGTATGACAGGGCATGTCAACGCGTAATTGATGAAGGGCTTGGGGACCGGATCACCATCAAACTTCAGGACTACCGCCATATAACAGGCAAATTTGACCGGATTGTCTCCATAGAAATGGTTGAGGCTGTGGGGCCACAGTTTCTTTCCACATATTTCAAGCGGGGGCAAGCCCTTCTAAAACCCGGCGGCAGGATGCTTTTTCAGTCCATCATAATCGACGATAAACGATACGAGAACTATTGCAAAGAAAGGGACTGGATTCAAAAACATATTTTCCCGGGCGGTCATCTACCATGCCTGAAAATTCTTAAAGACACCATATCAGAACATACCGATTTTCATATATCAGATGTTTATCATATGGGCACCGACTATGCCGTAACCCTGGCGCACTGGCGGGATCGCTTCCTGTCAAATAAAGAGAATATCGTCAGGTTGGGCTTTGACAAGATATTCTTCAGAAAGTGGATGTATTATTTTTCCATATGTGAAGCAGGGTTTACCGTTGGTGGCATTGACGATATCCAGGTCAGCTTAACCCTTTGATAGAAAAGCGCTTAATTTTTCCCAGAGAATCTGCCTTTCCTGTGGTGATTCACGGGTCCCGGAAAAGATGACGGTTTCATGGGGACGCCTGTCCAACCAGAATAATCCCGTATATTGCCCCGCCCGTTTTGAAGATGCCAGCCAGACAATGGTATCCGCACCTTGTTCCGGCGTTCTTAAAATCCTTTTCACCCGTTGATGAAACCCAGGCAGGGATCTTTCAATACCCGGGGTATCCACCCATCCGGGGTGCATGGCATTTACCCGTATGCCATATCTTTTAAACTGTTCAGCCCATATTTGGGTCAAAATGACGATACCCCGTTTCGCACGGGCATAGGCTTTGGCCCCGTTATACAGCCCCTGGCTGTTTTCAAGATCGTTTACCTCAATTTTCTGGGTATACATGCCGCCGGATGATACATTGATAATTCTTGGAGATTTTGATGCAGAAAGGGCAGTCTTTAAATTCTGTGTCAACAAGAATACGCCCAGAAGATCCGTCGCAAATGTTTGCTCCAATCCTTCCGGGGTGTTTTTACGCTCATTAAACAGTGCACCGGCATTGTTAATGAGGATATCAATGTTCGTTTTAGACGCCTTAAGCGTTTCTGAGACCTCCCTTATGTCCTGCATCAGGCTTAAGTCCGCAATCAGAAAATCAATACGCGGGTTACCGGTCTTTTGAAAAATTTCCTGCTGAACCTGTTCAGCCTTTGCACGGTTCCTTGCGATAATGGTTAAAAAGGCTTTTTTTTCTGCAAGTTTAAATGCGGCCGCCTTTCCAATCCCGGAGGTGCCGCCTGTCAATACGATTCTTTTTCCGTATAGCACACCCTTTGGTTCCGACCAGAACCTTCTGCCCAACTCATACCCGAATCGGCTGAACAGGAGCATTCCGGGGATAATTAAATGATCTGCGAGATAATCAGGCAGGCCGGTCCCTGATTTAAACCACATCGTTTTATTGGGCGGCAGACCTCGGGTTCGGTCAAGTTTTTGTTCAAGGCCTGCCATGGCTTTTTGACCTGTTTTTTTTATTACCGGAGACAGAATTTTATCAATAACGTTACCACGCCGATGAAAGCGGATATCTGCCTGGTAGTCGATTTGTGTTCCACCGGCTGTTTTTCTAAAAACAATGGTATCCATTGCTGTGAAGGACTCACCCACCCCTTTCAATACAACCCTGGAAAAAGGGTCATACTCAATAATTTCATATTTCATTTTCGGACGGAAGGGGCCAAACTTCAACACAAGATCATATTGTGAACCAACGCCGATTTTTTTGTGATCGACCTTAACCGAGGAAACCACCCCTGGGTCCCAGTCCTGAATATGGCTGAAATCACTGGTATATTTAAAGACAGAATCTAAGGATTTTTTAACGAGAATGGACTCTTTTAATCTTATCATCAGGCCTCACCTTCTTTTTAAACAGGATCTTAATCTTCACCTATGAAATCAAATCTATTTTAAATGGTTCGCTTATCGTGTGGCACTCAAAGACGATTATTCGTCAAGTGCCATTAACAAATCATCAACCCTTGGGTGATCACCGGCTTTTTTCGATGAAAAAAAATAGCGTACCGCGCCTGACGTATCTACGACAATCGCGCCACCAAGCTGAAATGTATCTCCCTGAATTGGACCCTGCCGATGGCCTTGCTTCAATGCCGAGGCAGCCTTAAATACAGATCCTATACTCACAAAGCCCTTTAAGCCGCTTGAAAACCCTAAAGCTGAAAACGCTTTTAGTGACGGATCGGAAAAGAGTAACCCGCGATATCCTGTTTTTTCCCGGAACTCCGTGAAGTGAACAGGATCACCCGACCCGATTACGACAAGATTCGCCTTGTGTTCTCTGAATCGCTCTGCGTTATGGGCAAGATCAGCAACCTGCTGACGGCAGAAGACTCATCCAAAATGTCTGACAAACACTAAGGCAGCTGATTTGTCACGCCACAGCGTTGATATTTTCACCTGTTCTCTGCGTTCATTTAGAACAGTCAGCTCACCAACACTTTCAGTTGAAACATTTTCATATGCCATTTGTTAACTCCTTTATGGTCTATAGATCGCAACATATGAAACCGTAAAACAACAAAAGGCCCCAATTTTTGAAAACTGAGGCCTTTAAGGTGTATTAAAAACTAAAAATTATGAAATTTCGTTTTAACCGCCGACGTTACCACCTTCAAGATCCATCCAGGCCCTGTCAACGCTGCTGCCGATTGTTCCGAATAATTCATCAAGTTCATTTTTCATCGGAGACCAATCTGACGGGCATTCATTTTCCAGTTGATCAACGCGAGCCTGAGCCGTCATTACCTCTTGTTCAAGCTGGCCTATGAGCGGTAACATTCTTTCTTTTTGTGCAGAATGATAACTATCTGCAGCCTTTTTCATCGCTTCTAATTTTTCTTTCCAAGCAGTAACCTCAGCCAACATTGCTTTGCAATAATCTTTAACGTCCATGAGTTTCTCCTTTTTAGATTTATAAAAATGATGAACTTGAGCATACAACTTTTACAATTTATCAAAAACTAAAGACATCGTCATAAAATAACGGATCAAAACAGTCTTTAGGTTGTCTGGACAGCAACTGCCAAATAAAATTATAACGTTATATTAGGATTTAATATAAGACATTCGCAAACAGTTGCAACCCTATATTTTAAATTACGAAATTTTTTAACCGCCGACGTTACTCGTCAAGGGTTTCAGCGTCTAAATAACCCGGGGAAAAATCTCTCCAGGCACTGTCAATGCTATCGCCGACTGTTCCGAATAAAGTATCCAGTTCATTTTTCACCGGAGACCAGTCTGCCGGGCATTCATGTTCCAGTTGATCCAGGCGACCCTGAGCAGCCGCTACCTCTTGTTCAATCTGCCCAATGAGGGGTAACATTTTTTCTTTTTCTGCAGCACCGTACTTATCTGCAACCTTCTTCATCGTGTCTAATTTTTGTTTCCAAGCAGTCACTTCAGCCAGCATTACTTTACAATAGTCTTTAACTTCCATGATTTCTCCTCTCAATTAGATTAATGAAATGATGCGCTTAGACATATAACCTTTTACAGAAATCAAAAAAAAATCGTCATACAATAGCAAATCAGAACGTCTTCGAATATCCAGGCAACAACTGACGAAAATCTTATAAAGTTATATGATTATTTACTATACAATCTTCGCAGATAATTGCAACCCTAAATTTAAAAAGTTTGCAATTAGCACAAAATGCGAAATTCTAACAACTATGGCCGACAATGCACTATAATAGTTTAAAATTTCATTTGCTATCAACGCTGAATTAAGTCTATATAATATTACATATTATCCAGAAAATATAATGGAGATTCTTATGGAATACTTAACTAAGCACAAATGTGTTCCTTGCGAAAAAGGTGGTCCTGTTGCTACAGCTGATGAGATAGATGCTTACAAGCCTCAAGTTCCTGAGTGGGATATCGTTGATATAAAGGGAAGCCGGACTCTCAGACGTGTGTTTCGTTTTAAAAATTTCAAACAGGCCTTGGCCTTTGTAAACCAGGTGGGTGAGTTGGCCGAGGCCGAGTATCATCATCCCACACTGATTCTGGATTGGGGACGAGTGGAAGTTTTATGGACAACCCATAAAATAAAGGGTCTGCACAAAAATGATTTTTCCATGGCTGCCAAAACGGACGTTCTATTCCAATCTTGATCCATCATCATTTGTGTGTTTGGGCGGACGATACCGCCAATGACAAATCCGCCGGGAGGGTTTACTTAAAAGATACAAAGGCCGCCACACTTAATTGAAGAGTGTTGCGGCCTTTGTGTATGAATCTGTCAAGACGGTATTTTTAGTCTTCCACCGGCATTAACGTGGCCGGATCCAGCAAAAATTTCCGGTCCGTTCTGTCTCCGTCCTTAAGCACAATGGCCTGAATTTTATTTTCTTCGGGAACAAGGAATACTGCCCTGTCAAAGAGCCCGTCGTAATTTTCCAGCTGAACCGGATAGCCGTTCCGGTTCAGCGGATCTTCCCTGTGAGTTTTCATGGAAAACCAGGTGCAAAGGCCGAAGTCCTGTTGAAGCTGTTTTAAATCGGAAAGCATGCCTGAAAGGTCGGTATCAAAATCAAGACCGTCAATGATCATCAGGGTGGGCAGGGTAATATCCGCCCCTTTAAAACTGTCCAGATAATCCCTGATTTTGTTTACATTAAATGTGGACTCGTTGTATGCAATACCTGTTTTGTGATGTTGTATCTCATCCCACAGACGTTCGGCAATCTGGGCGTCAACATAACCGATACTGTCGACAAGGCCGGCGTAACCTTCATTATATCTTATGGTTATTTTTTCTATGGTGTCGTATAAGCTGATGTGAAGTACTTTTTCGTCATTAAGCAGACGTGTCAGGGCAATTTGGACCAGAAATCCGGTTTTGCCGACGCCGGCCCGGGAAAGTACGGCACCGAATTGACTATTCGTAATGTTTTCGGCACCAATAATTTTTTTTGCCGGGCTTCTTAAAATGAGGTCATTTTTAAGCATATTTCCTCTCTTGTATCAAATATATCAAAAAGGTCTTATTTATTTTTGGCTGCTTTTTCTTCGGCTTTTTTCTTGGCAATCTCGTCTGCGACAGATTGGGGTGCCTGTTTATACGAAGAAAATTCCATTGTGAACTGGGCCTTTCCCTGGGTAGCGGATCTTAAAACCGTTGAAAAGCCGAACATGTCCGACAGCGGAACCTGGGATTCGATGACTGACATGACGCCCTCCTCCTGGGAGCCCTGGATAATGCCGCGCCGCTGGTTGATCAGCCCCATGCAGGCACCCTGGAACTCATTGGGGGTCTCAATAACCACTTTCATAATCGGTTCCATGATAACAGGTTTTGCTTTGTTATAAGCCTCAAGAAAACCACCGCGGGCTGCTGACTGGAATGCCATCTCAGATGAGTCAACGGCATGGTAGGCACCGTCTTCCAAGGTGATCTTGATGCCGGTTACCGGGAACTCAAGGCTGGGGCCCTTTACAAGGCAGCCTTCAAATCCTTTTTCACAGGCCGGAATATACTGGGTAGGAATACGGCCGCCGGTAATTTTGTTTACAAATTCAAATTCTTCTTCGGTGGGCTCAATAAAACCTGCTACACGGCCGAACTGACCGGCACCACCGGTCTGTTTTTTATGGGTGTAATTGAAAGGCGCTCTCCGGGTAATGGTTTCCCTGTAGGCAACCCTGGGCTGGCCTGTGGTAACCTCGGCATTGTACTCACGTTTCATACGCTCCACGTATACTTCTAAATGGAGCTCGCCCATGCCCTGTATAATTGTATCTCCGGTTTCATGGTCCACATAGGTCTTGAACGTGGGATCTTCCTTGGTGAATCTGTTTAAGGCCTTGGACATGTTGATCTGGGCTTTGTTGTCCTTGGGTGCAATGGACAAAGAGATAACCGGGTCCATAACGTGCATGGCCATCATGGAGTAGTTGACATCCGGTGAAACAAAGGTATCGCCCGATGCACAGTCAATGCCGAACATGGCACCGATATGACCGGCCGGGACAGCGTCTACATCCTCCGTCTGATTGGAGTGCATACGGATGAGACGACCGATTTTAACCTTTTTATGGTCCCTGGCGTTGATTAGAGTGTCACCTTTCTTAACACAACCTTGATATACACGGATGTAGGTCAGCTGACCATACTGGCCGTCTTCCAGTTTAAAGGCCAGGGCCACGGTAGGTTTGTCAAAGTCACTGTCAAGAATAACCGTTTCTTCGTTATTGTCCAGATCAATGGCCTCATTTTTAATATCCAGAGGGCAGGGCAGGTAATCAATAACAGCATTCAGCAGGGGTTGAACCCCTTTGTTTTTGTAGGCGGAACCCAGAAAAACAGGAGTCATCTCACGGGCAATTGTCCCGGTCCTGACTGCAGACATGATCATTTTTTCGGTAATTTCTGCTTCCTCAAGAATAGCGTCGGTCAGTTCTTCGGAGAACAGGGATACCGCATCAATCATCTCTTCCCTGGCTGTTTCGGCATCATCTTTGAGCGCTTCAGGGATGTCGGCTTCCACCACCTGTTCCCCGTTGTCACCTTTAAAGTAATAGGCTTTCATTTTCACAAGGTCAATAAGGCCCTCATGTTTATCTTCAAGGCCTATGGGAAGCTGCAGCATCACGGAATTATGGCCAAGTTTATCCCTGAGCTGATTGCAGACTTTAAGCGGGTTAGCGCCTGAACGGTCACATTTATTGACAAACGCAATGCAGGGGACTTCGTAACGTTTCATCTGCTGGTCAACGGTAATGGATTGGGACTGTACCCCGGAGACCGAGCAAAGGATGAGAACAACACCGTCCAGAACCCGCAAAGACCGTTCCACCTCTACGGTAAAATCCACATGACCCGGCGTGTCAATAATATTCACGGCATGCTTGTCCCATTCACAATGGGTGGCCGCAGAAGCAATTGTAATGCCCCTTTCCTTTTCCAGTTCCATGGAATCCATGACCGCACCTGTGCCGTCTTTGCCCCTGACTTCGTTGATTTTATGGATTCGGTTGGTATAAAAAAGAATCCTTTCAGTAAGCGTGGTTTTACCGGAATCAATATGGGCACTGATTCCAATATTTCTTACCCGTTCAAGATCTCTGATCATTTTGTTTTGTCCTTAAAAATAAAAAAAATCCTTTGAAACCAATAATAGGCGCGACTATTGTTCAAGGCCCGGCCCTTATGTTTCATACTATAGTTTTATTATGATCTTGTTAAATTATTTCAGTATTTCAGAATTTAAAATGTCAATAAAATAAAAAAAGGTAAAATACACTATTTTTTTAATAAAATCAATAAAAAATATATTTTTTGTTGTTGAATTTCAGGAGGGTAAATTATAAGATTGACCGAAAATTTTTAGTTTGATGAAAAGGATGGGGGCCAATAAGGGTGCATTTTAAAGAAAATAATGGGTTGTACATATAAATGAAGGGTTTTTGTCATTACCTTGAAAAGGGTGCTGAGGCCCTTGGGTTGAACTTGTCCCCTGGCCAGGCCGATTTGCTGGCTGCCCACGCCAGGGAGTTGCAGCTCTGGAATGCCAAAATGAATCTGACTGCCATAACGGATATTCGTCTTGTGGCGTATAAACATTTTGTGGATGCGCTGGCTGCGGCAAATTTTCTGCATCGGTCTGCACGGATAATGGATATCGGTTCCGGTGCGGGATTTCCTGCCGTTCCCATGAAAGTAATCTACCCGGACCTTGATATTACCATGGTGGATGCGGTGAGAAAAAAGGTGAGTTTTTTAAACCATGTGGTGCGCACCTTAAAGCTTGACAACATCAGCGCGGTGCACGCAAGGGTGGAAGACCTTGCCAAAGATCCCGGGCATTTTCAAATGTATGATGCCGTAACGGCCAGAGGCTTTGCGGATCTTGGAAAACTTGCAGCACTTGCCGGTCCCCTGCTGGCGCCCGGCGGCAGGATTTATGCCCTGAAAGGGGCCCATGCTTTGGAAGAGATCACGCCTGAACTTAAGAAGAAATTTCATATTACACACGAAACTTACAGCCTGCCTTTTGTGGATGCCCAAAGGTTTGTGGTTATCCTTGAAGCCCGTTAGATTCATGCGTGGGCACTGAAATTCCCCTTGATAAAGATCCGAATGGTGTAATAATCAGGGAAATGAATATTACCAATGATAAAACGTATAACAGCTCCATTGTTTCCGGCTCTCTGCTTATGGAAGAAAGTCGAAAGATTGCTGATTTATTACTTAAAAAGATAGACGCTGATCAATGGTATCAAGCCATTGTAGTTGAAAATTTACTTCAAAAGAGAAGCCCGGTAACCGCCAGAAAACAGGCCCGCTTAATAAAAAACCGCCTGATCCTCATGGATAAGGCTTTATGGTCACTTGTAAGAGATGGATCATCTCAGGTAGCATCCCAAGCCCTGCTGGCGGCAGCGATAAAGCACAGCAGGCTCCTGGGCGATTTTATGAACACCGTTCTGCGGCAGCACCGGCAGACCTTTACAAAAATAATTGATGTGAAAGACTGGAACCTTTACTTGGAACAATGCGCCCAAATCAATCCGGAGATTGACACGTGGCAAGCAACAACCCGGTCAAAACTAAAGCAGATCGTTTTCAGAATACTCGCAGAAGCAAAGTACATTGAAAATACAAAATCCTGTAAATTGATACCGGTTTCCCTGACACCGGAGATAAAATCATATCTTGTCAAAAACAAGGAAGACTATGTTCTAAGGTGTATGAATGTTACATAGTTTTAATAAGGGTTTCATATGACACCATTTAAAAACCGTCTGGATAAAATTCTTGATCGACTGACATCTGAAAAGCTCCTTTCTAATGCGGGACTTGGAAACGAAATCGGTTTTTATATTTTTGATTACCCGCCTGAATTTGAAGTGGCGGTCAGGGACCATATCCAATTTATTTTAAGGCAGCTTCCAAAAAGAAAGCCTGATTTAAGATTCACACATATCAATTTGTTCGATCTGATTCTTGGTTATCTCAAAAACAGAAATCTTCTGGATCGGGTATTGGATATTGAGTTGAAAAAGGGTAGCGAGGGGCTTCTAAACGCCTTGAAAGGTCCCCTTGATCCTAAAAAAATTGCCAAAGCATTCATCGCCCTTGCACCTCCTGACAACAATGATCTGGTCTTGGTATCCGGTGTGGGAAGCGCATATCCTATGCTGAGAAGCCATAATCTGTTAAATAATCTCCACCATCTCATGGAAGACACCCCATTGGTGATGTTTTATCCGGGTGTATTTACAGGCCAGGGATTAAGGCTGTTCGGTAAATTAAAAGAAACAAATTATTACAGAGCGTTCCAACTGGTTGCATAGATAACGGCGCATATCATAAAGGAAAATCGATAATGCAGATCAAAAATACATTCAAAAAGAATATTTCAAGACCCATCAACGGGGTTGTTAAAGCAGATCAGCTCAATGAATCGGTTGTATGGCAGGAACTTGATGAATATGTCGTCACACGTGAACTTGATCAGCATTTCAGAGCATTTATAAAGTCATATCTCGGTGCCATAGACAATCAAAATGATCCAATCATTTCAGGCAGGATGGCGGTTTGGATATCAGGCTTTTTTGGTTCCGGTAAATCTCATTTTATAAAAATCCTTTCTTATCTTCTGGAAAATAAAAAAGCATGCAGTCCGAACACCGGATCAGAGAAACGGGCTGTGGAATTTTTTACAGACAAAATAAAAGACGCCATGCTTTTAGGAGACATCAAACGGATTTCCAATATTGATGCAGATGTTATCCTTTTTAACATTGACAGCAGGGCCGATTCAACGGACGGCCGGTCCGCCATTCTATCCGTATTCTGGAGATTGTTTAATGAAAGCCAGGGGTTTTGCTCCGATTCATTGCATCTTGCAGAGATTGAAAGATACTTAAGCCGTAAAGGCCAATACCAGGCATTTAAAGAAAAGTTCAAAGAAATTTATGGGTCGGAATGGGAAACCGAGCGTGATGCCTATTCTTTGCTTCAGGATGAAATCGTGGAGGCCTTGTCCATCGTTCTTGATAAAAATCCGGATGCCACAACCGCGTGGTTTGAAAAATATGAAAATAATTTCAGCCTCACCGTGGAGCACTTTGCCAAAAGGGTCAAAGAGTATCTGGACTCGAAATCACCCAACCACAGAATTGTTTTTCTGGTGGATGAAATCGGCCAGTTTATCGGCAGTGACACACACTTGATGCTAAACCTTCAAACCATTGTTGAGGATTTAGGACGACTCTGCAATGGCCGGGCATGGGTTGTGGTTACATCCCAGGAAGATATTGACGCGGTGATTGGTGATATAAAATCCTCAAAAGCAAATGATTTTTCTAAAATCCAGGGCCGGTTCAATACACGGCTGTCATTGTCCAGCGCCAATACAGATGAGGTGATCCAGGCCAGGCTTCTTGAAAAGCAGGACGATGCAAAAACAGCGCTTGAAAAATTGTTCAGTCAAAAGGGCGATATCCTTAAAAACCAGCTCAGTTTTACCCATGACACATCCACATTAAGAAATTATACCACTGCCCGGGATTTTACCCGCAACTATCCATTCACCCCGTATCATTTCCAGCTTGTCCAGAAAATTTTTGAATCCATCAGGAAGGCCGGCGCCACAGGCCTGCATTTAAGCCGCGGAGAACGTTCCATGCTGGATGCATTTCAATCGGCGGCCATTAACATCGCACCCAAGGAAATCAATGCCCTGGTGCCGCTATATGAATTTTTCCCCTGCATTGAAAGCTTTTTGGACACGTCCGTTAAAAGAAGCATTGAGCAGGCAAAGGATAACCAGGGGCTGGACACCCCATTTGACATTCAAATTCTGCAAACGCTTTTTTTGATACGGTATGTGGACATCATCAAACCCAATATCGATAATCTGGTTACGCTTTGTATTGATCAGGTGGATGCGGACCGGATTATTTTTAAACAGAAGATTGATGACGCGTTGCTGCGGCTGGAAAAAGAGAACCTGATCAACCGGAATGGGGACCTGTATTTCTTTTTGACAAATGAAGAACGAGAGGTCTCCAGGGAGATCAAAAGCATTGAAATTTCCTCCCATGCAGAAACCGACCTTTTGGCCGGCATTATTTTTGAGGATATCCTTAAAAATAAATCCAAGCATCGATATGTACCCTTTAAAAGAGACTATGCATTTAACAGGGTTTGTGATGATAAGCCCTGGGGTAAAAAGATGGAAGATGAACTGCTGCTTGAGATCGTCAGCCCGATGCATGACCAATATCCTGTTTTCAACCCCGGTAAATGCAATATGCACAGCCTGAATAATCAAGGCACCGTTCTTATAAAACTGGATAACGATTCAGATCTTTTCTCTGCAATCAGAACCTATATCCAGACGGATAAATACATTAAGGATAAAAGTGATGCAGCCGCATCCACCAGCCTGAAACAGATTTTAAGAGACCGGGCGGATGAAAACAGGGGAAGACGTGAACGGCTTGTTTCAAAAGTGGTGGATTTGATTTTTAAAGCTGAATTTTATACTCTGGGCAAATCCCTGGACATTAAGGCGGCAAACACATCCAAAGCCCTGGATGAAGCCTTTGATTATCTGGTTCAAAATACCTTCAGCAAGTATAATTATCTGGCCAAGGTTCACGATGATCCCATAAAAGAGATCAAGCATATACTGCTGTCCGATGATATTGGCCAGGAACAACTGGTTCTTGAATTTGCCCAGGGAGAAACCCAGGACATTAAAGAGATCCGGACTTTTATAGAGTTAAAACACGATAGCAATAAAGCCATTGTTTTGGATGAGCTTGTCAAACATTTTGCCCGACGCCCATATGGCTGGCCTGAATTTCAAATTGTGATTCTTGTTGCAAAACTTTTTGTGGGTGGGCAAATCAGTTTGCTGGAAGATAAAAATAAGCTCAGGCCCAAGGAGGCCATTCCCCTTCTTTCTAAAACCCTTCAATGGAAAAACGTACAGATTATAACCAAAGCCAATGTTTCAACCCGTGATCTTCAAAAGGCGCAGAATCTGGGAAAAGAAATATTCGGCGCCCTGGCACCCGACGGCCAGGAAAAGATCAGCCAATACATCCGGGATGGCCTAAAAAAGTGGAAAGATCTTCTGGATAAATACAAAACCCTGGCTGACACCGGCAATTATCCAGGTAAACGAGAGATCGATAATTGTTTGAAAACAGCCCATTCGATTCTTGATATTCACGATGCGTTTGAGTTGATCAAAGCGTTTAACGGGTTAAAAGAGGACCTTCTGGATGCCCATGACGACCTGTTGGATCTTCAGGATTTTTACAACAATCAGAAACAGACTTGGGAGCAACTGCAATCCGCCCTGAACACGTTTTTGCCAAATAAAACAGCCATTGAAAAAAATGATGATGCCAATACTGCTTTGAAAAAAATGGAAGCAATCATTTCAGCCCAACATCCCTATGCAATGCTTAAGGACGTAAATAATTTAATCTCAACCGTCCAGCAGTTCAATGATAAAATTCTGGATGAAAAACGCCAATCTGCATGTGATGAAATTGAAGTCAAAATTAAGCAGGTATCAAAGCTGTTAAATGAAAAACAGGCGGATGATGTTTTTAAAAATAAAACCTTATATCCCCTGCAAAATTTCAAGAAAAAAATTGAATATGAATTCAGCATTCCAGAGATATCCTACAATGTCGGCGAATCCCGGGAAGCCTTTGAAGACGCCCTTGAAACCATAGAAGAAAAATTCAAACCCGATACTGATCCTGATACGCCGGTTAAACAGACCACCACCATTAAACCGGCCAGTTTCAGACAAAAAGCCTATCTTGATACTGAAGAAGATGTATCGGAGTATCTTGAAAAGGTCCGGTCCGAGCTGCTCAAAGCGATACAGGCAAATTTGAGAATACGGATTTTATAACGCATTGATAAAGGTAAAAAATGGATACAGCCCAGATTAAGGCATATGCCCCCCAGGCAAGAAAAGATTTTATCAACGCAGTAACCGAAAGAGCGGCGCGGTTTGGTATTCATGGCGATGACAACTTTGACCCTGTAGAATTCAAAGGCGATACCGCCATTATCGGGTCCCAGGTTTTTACCCAAAAAGGCGGTGAATTAAGAGAAAAACTGGTTGCAAAGGTCAGGCAAATTGGATTTCAAATGTTCATCCGGTCCAGTGCCTATACCTGGTTCAACCGGTTTGTTGCCATTCGGTATATGGAACTGCATGGCTTTCTGGATCATGGATTCAGGGTGTTGAGCCATCCCAATGGCTCGGATACGCCTGAAGTTTTGGAATATGCCACAGAGGTTGATTTACCGGGGCTTGATAAGGAGAAAGTTTTAGAGCTAAGGCTTGCAGGGGATAAGGATAACGAATTGTACCGCATGCTTGTCATTGCACAGTGCAATGCCCTTCACAACGCCATGCCCTTTCTTTTTGATAAGATTGATAATGAAGCCGAGCTTCTTTTGCCGGATAACCTGCTGCATACCCATTCTCCTGTTCGAAAGATGGTGTCGGATATTGATGAAAGTTTGTGGGAGGATGTTGAGATCATCGGCTGGATCTATCAGTTCTATATTTCTGAAAAGAAAGATGAGGTCATTGGAAAGGTTGTAAAAAGCGAAGATATCCCCGCCGCCACCCAGTTGTTTACCCCCAACTGGATTGTAAAATATATGGTCCAGAATACCCTGGGCCGGATGTGGATGGCTACCTATCCGGAGTCTTCCTTGAAATCCAAGATGGAATATTACATTGAACCGGCTGAGCAGGAGCCTGAAGTGCAGGCAGAGATTGATGCCACAACGCCTAAAGAACTAAACCCGGAAGAACTAACGTTCTTAGATCCAGCCTGCGGGTCCGGTCATATTCTTGTTGAAGCGTATGACATTCTGAAAGAAATTTATCTTGAGAGAGGTTACAGGACCAGGGATATCCCTCGTCTGATTTTGTCTAAAAATATTTACGGGCTGGATATTGATGATCGGGCCGCACAGTTGGCTTGCTTTGCTGTTTTGATGAAAGCCAGAAAGGATGATCGAAGATTATTCAGTCGTGATGATTTAACGCTAAATGTTATGTCCATTGTTGAAACTAAGGAGATTGATAAAGATAAACTTTTGGACGCTGTTTCGAGGCGAGATGGTGGTAAAGGCGTTTGGACTTGGATTAATGAATTAGTGGAATTATTTAAGCATGCCAAGACTTTTGGGGCTTTGATTTCAATTTCTGATCAATTAGCAGAGAAATTTTCTGAGATAGATTCAGTCATTAAATCAAATGAAAATTTTGATGAAGACATTTTTAATTTTATCGCTGGAACGGAGTTACAGAGTCTGCGGCCGATAATAGACCAGGCAAAAATTTTAGCAAAAAAATACGATTGTGTCGCAACAAATCCCCCCTATATGGGACGAAATGGGATGAACCTCAATTTAAAACTTTTTGCAAAAGAATATTTTCCCAATAGTAAACAAGATTTATATGGTGTTTTTATTGAAAGGCTTTTTGATTTATCTAAAGATGATAGACGGTTAAGCGTGATGTCTCCAATAACATGGCTGTTTCTTAAGTCATATGAAAATCTTAGGAAAGACATCATTTCAAAACGATGCTTTCTTTCCCTTATCAAGCCCGAATATCATTCTTTTTTTGATTCTGCATATGTCCCTATTTGTTGCTTCACTTTATTAAAAAAGGCAGTAGGTAACTATAAAGCTATTTTCATTGATCTATCAGAGTTTTATGGAGCGCCTTTGCAGCCGGTTAAAGCTAAAGAGGCTATATTGGATGATGAATGCGAATGGCGATTCGAAGTCAAGATAGATGATTTTAAAATAATCCCGACTAATCCTTTTGTGTATTCTATAAATTCATCATTATTTGAAGCATTTGCACATAATATAAAGGTAGGAGCTGATGCAAAAAAAGGAACAACGACTGGTGATAATAACCGCTTTTTAAGACTGTGGTCAGAAATTAGTATGGAAAAATTTTCAGTATTTGGAGGTGCTAAATGGTATCCGATGACAAAAGGGGGGCCTTTTCGTAAATGGTATGGAAATTTTGAGTATGTAATAAATTGGGAGAATGATGGATATGAAATTAGAAATTTTAGAGGTGAGAATGGAAAATTACGTTCAAGACCACAAAACCTTGCTTTTAATTTCAAAGAAGGAATAACTTGGAACGATGTGACAGTCTCTGAATTTTCTGCCCGATATGTACCAAAAGGTTTTGTCTTTAATGCGGTTGGTCCAATGATATTTGGGAAAGATATAGAGTATAGACTTTGTATGTTAAATTCAAAAGTTAATACTGAATTACTAAAAGTGTTATGTCCTACTATGAAATTTGAAGTTGGTGCTGTATCACTGATTCCAATTGGAGAGAACAATATTCCAGAAACTAAAAGTATTGCTTTAGAGGCAATTGAAATTTCAAAATTTGAATGGGACTCATATGAGAGGTCGTGGGATTTTTTAGGTTCTCCATTGTTGTCGCAAAATATTTATCAGGCAACAGTAAAAAAATCATATGATCAATGGGAATCAGTATGTCGAGCCAAGTTTAAACAATTACAATATCTCGAAGGAAAATCTAATCAACTTTTCATAAATGAATATAAGCTCAAAAGCATTATATCATTTGATGTCTCAGAAGAAAAGATAACTATAAAATTGCCCTCCATCGAAGATGAAATCAAGCAGCTTTTTTCATATGCCATTGGTTGCATGATGGGACGTTATAGTTTAGATAATCCGGGTTTAATATATGCTCATAGTGAAAATATTGGTTTTGATCAATCAAAATTCAAATCATTCCCAGCAGATGATGATGGCATCATCCCAATCATGGACATGAATTTGTTCGATGATGATGCAACTAAAAGATTTGTGGAATTTATTAAAACTGCATGGCCATCAGAAAACCTCGATAAAAACTTAAAATTTATTGCAGACAGCTTGAAACCCAAAACCAATGAATCACCCGAAGACACAATCAGAAGATATTTAAGCACCACTTTTTTCAAAGACCACATGAAAATGTATAAAAAACGGCCCATTTACTGGCTGTTTTCAAGTGGGAAACAAAAAGCATTTGAATGTCTCGTTTACCTACACCGGTACAATAAATCCACATTATCCAGAATGAGATCTAATTATGTGACGCCTTTACAGGGTAACATCAGCGCCCGGATCGAATTCCTTGATCATGAAAAAGATGCGGCTACCACAGCATCCACCCAGAAAAAAATCCAGAAGCAAATTGACGTGCTAAAGAAAAAACAGGTGGAACTCAAAACTTTTGACGATGAACTGCGGCATTATGCAGATATGAGAATTCCTTTGGACCTGGATGACGGGGTAAAAGTCAACTACGGCAAGTTCGGAAACCTTTTAGCCCAAAAGAAAGCCATTACCGGGAAATCATGATGCCTGAAACCCAGGTCGAACAATTCGGCTTTGATCATTGTTTGGTCCAAACTGTAGGGGCGGATTCCATATCCGCCCGAACAGGGCAGATATGGAATCTGCCCCTACCCAATACGTGGCCGAAAGGATGATCAGGGCCAACAATTTAATGTTTGGAGCAAATATGTCTTGGCGGTTATTTCAGAGGGAGACAAAAAGTGGGCAATTTTTATTCTGAACTATTAAAAAAGTCCGAGGGCAAAACCCTTGAATTCAAGCAGGACCTGTCTTCGCCCAAACCCATCATGAAATCTCTTGTGGCCTTTGCCAATACCGCAGGCGGGCGGCTCATTGTGGGGGTTGCGGATGACCGGCGGATACTCGGGGTTGAAGACCCGCTGCTCCAGGAGGAACGGTTGTGCAGCATGATTGCCGACGCCATTTCACCCCGCCTTGTGCCCAACATTGAAATGATCACCATTGAGGAAAAAACCCTTTTAATTGCCGAGGTGTTTTTAAGCGGCAGCCGTCCCCATTTTCTTAAGTCCCAGGGCCTGGAAAACGGGGTTTATGTACGCCTGGGTTCAACAAACCGCCAGGCAGACCGGGAGCTGATTGCAGAGCTTGGCAGGTCAGTGGAAGGGGTCTCTTTTGATGAGATGCCCATGCCGGACCTTTCCATTGACGACATTGATATCAACGCGGCAGCACAGAGTGTCCACAAGAAATTTCTTGTGGATGAGGCAAAACTGCAGACGCTTAAACTGCTTGTCCCCCACCAGGGAAAGCTTGTGCCGTCAAGGGGCGCGGTTATTTTATTCGGCAAAACAAGGCAGGAGCATTTTACCGATGTCTGGGTCCAGTGCGGGCGGTTTACGGGGGTAAGTAAAACAGATATTTTTGACCATATCGAGCTGTATGACCACCTGCCCCTGGCCGTGGACAGTATTATGCTTTTTTTGAAAAAACACGCCATGCGGGGGGCGGATTTCTCAGATATCCGGCGAAAAGATGTCTGGAGCATCCCCCTTGGCATCTTGCGGGAAGCCGTGATTAACGCCCTGGTCCATGCCGACTATTCCCAGAGGGGCGGACCGGTCAGGATCGCCTTCTTTGATGACCGCATTGAAATCGAAAACCCCGGCATCCTTTTGCCCGGCATGACGGTGGAAGACATGAAACAAGGGATATCAAAGATCAGGAATCCGGTCATTGCCCGTTTTTTCCGGGAAGCGAACCTGATCGAACAATGGGGGACCGGTGTGCCGCGAATATTCAAACAGGCACAGCAACTGGGACTGCCTGAACCCGGGATTGTGGAACTGGGAATGAGAGTCCGGTTCATTGTGTTTCTTGCAAAGCCGATACAGGTTCAGGCCGAACAAGTAACCCCGCAAGTAACCCCGCAAGTAACCCCGCAAGTAATACGGCTTTTGGGAAAACTGGAAGGCGAACAAAGTCGATCACAGCTGATGCAGGACTTAAAGTTAAAAGATCGCATGAATTTTTCCCGCAAGTATATTGAACCGGCACTTGCTTTGAATTTGATTGAAATGACACAGCCTGATACACCCAAAAGCCCAACCCAGAAATATCGGCTTACGGCAAAGGGGCGACAATTAAAAGAAAATGGAACGGGTTAATGGATATACGGCAAATCAATCAGACCTTGACAAGTATTTTTAAAGAAGAGAAAAAACGGATTGTTTTCTGGTATGACGAGGAAAAGGAATTTGAAGAAAGCTTACCATTGATTCAAGTTGGGGATGTTACGGTATTACGGCTTGATCAAATCGGTGCTCTGGATTTGAAAATTAAAATTGAAACCCTGGATAATAAAGGGAATTATCTTCTTTATGCACCGTATTACGAACCGGCACCGGAAAAAGACTGGCTTGTTGATATAAGGTTATACTCTTACACCTTCCACGCAGATAAAGCCTCTATCCTGATGAATGAACTGGGTCTTGAAAACCAAAGTTTAAGACCGTTTATCAAAGCGCGCAAAGCTTTTTTCAGGAACCAGGACCGATTGGACCGGTTGAAAAAATGGGTTGAACCCAATGACCGGGAAGATGATATCGACCTGAAAATGCTTACTGTTCTGACAAGAGCGGCACAGCCTGATCCTTTTGCCATACTCATGAAACTTATGGAATCCTTGTGTAAATCGGGCTCTTTCATCCCCGATGGTGAATCAAAACCCTGGAAGGATATTGAAGCACTTGAGCTTGAATCTTCATTCTGGAAATTCATGGCCAGAACCTTTGGGTATGTGAACGAATCATCCCCAGCTTTATCAGATCTGCTGATTAAAGTTTTTGTCACGGATTTTTCCAATCAATACAAAAAAGAACTTCCCGTATCCCTTGGGCATTTCAGACTGACAGGTTCGTCCAAAGTGATGAATGCTTCTGTGTTCCTCAGCCAGTGGCAGACCCATACCATCCAATGTAAAAATTTTAACCGGGTGTCAAAGTTCATTGCCCAAAAGTTGAATATGGACCAGATCCTTTCGTCTCTGGACATTGAAGATCTCCTGGATGTGATGACATTTGAAAATGTTGAGAGACGGATTATAAGCTCTTTCAGAGATCAAGTCATAGACAACTACACGGAAAAAGATTTTTCAACTATTCAGGATGCCGTTAAAAAACGTCTGGACGGCTATTGGACAAACATCACCTTTGATGATGACATTAAAGAAAATCTTTATAAAACTGCATATCAGGCATTAACCACCGCAATAAACCTGTTTGACCTGCGAAAGAAATTTGATGCCGGATTCAGTTACAAATCCGCTGGGGATATGTTCAACGCATATACCCGGGAACTCTATTTTTTTGATCAGTACTACAGACTATTCAATGAATCAGCCGATAAAACAGAACAGGTCGGGTGGGACATCTTAAAACAACTTCGATCCAGTGTTGAAGACTGTTACAGCAACTGGTTCATGGATAAACTCTGCCTTTGCTGGGGTGATTTTCTGGAATCGGATCAAGGCCTGCTTAACGCTTGGCATCTGCCCGGTATTCGCAATCAGTACAATTTTTTCAAAGATAAAATAAAATCGGATTATGTGAAGTCAGACAGAAAACGGATTTTTGTTATTATCAGTGATGCATTCCGGTATGAAGCAGGAAAAGAGCTCACCGACCGGATAAACGGCAAGTATCGATTAAAGGCTGAAATCGAACCCATGCTGGGTGTTTTGCCGGGATTTACGGCCCTTGGCATGGCCAGTCTTCTCCCGTACAACACCCTGTCATTTAAAGAAGGCTCCACAAATCCATTGATTGACGGCAAGCCCAACGGTTCTTTTGAACAGCGTGCGGCCATTTTAGATAAATATGAGGGCACCGCCATAAAAGCGTCGGATCTGTCGGCCATGAGCAAGGACAAAGGTCGTGAATTCGTAAAACCCCACAAAGTCATCTACATTTACCATGATCAGATTGATGCCACGGGTGATAAAGCCGTTTCCGAAGATAGGACTTTTGAAGCGGTTAGAACCACCATTGATGAATTAACGGCACTTGTGGGATTCATCATCAACAGCCTGAACGGCACCCGTGTGATGATAACCGCTGACCACGGGTTTATTTATCAGGATAAAAAGCCGGATAACCTGGATAAGAGTATTTTAGACATCGAGCCGCAAGGCATCGTTAAAAAACATAAACGATTTATCATGGGTAAAGGACTGGGCGTATCTGAAAAGGTCGTTTCAGGCAATACCAGGCAAACAGCCAAGACAGATACCGATATGGAATTTTGGCTGCCCAAGGGTACAAACCGCTTTAATTTTGTAGGTGGCGCCAAGTTTTTTCACGGTGGGGCAATGCTCCAGGAAATCGTCATCCCCGTTGTAACCGTTTCTGAAATGAAAGGGATCCACAAGGAAAAATCCCAGATCAGCAGGGTTGGCGTCTCGTTGTTAGGATCAATGAAAAAAATTGTTACCAACATCCCACGATTTGAATTTATCCAGACCGATGCGGTTTCACAGCGGATGAAACCCAGGATGTTAAAAATTTCATTACGGGATGGAAACGAACTGATCAGCAGTGAAGAGACCATAACCTTTGACAGCAACTCTTCATCCATGGATGACAGGAAAAAAGCGGTTAAACTTGGGTTGAAGTCAGGACCGTTTGACAATAAAAAAGAGTACGCCCTGGTTTTAAGAAATGCAGAAGATGAAACCGAATATGAACGGCTTCCGTTAATGATAGACATTGCATTTGCAAATGATTTTTAGGTGGATTTATGGAAAAAGAAGACGTCGGCATTGATGTATTATTGAATATTCATTTTGCAGGCCGTGTCGTTCGAAAAGATCTGACAAAACTCCTTAAAGAAGGGGCCAATGTCCCGGTGTATGTATTGGAATATTTGTTGGGGATGTATTGTGCTGTAGAGGATGAAGAAACCATCCAGGACGGTCTTAAAACAGTAAAGCAGATTCTGTCTGATAATTATGTCCGCCCGGATGAAGCTGAAAAAATAAAATCCAAAATCAAGGAAATCGGCAGTTATAAAATCATTGATAAAGTCACGGTTCGACTGAATGAAAAACGGGATGTTTATGAAGCTGTTTTATCAAATCTTGGTGTAAAGGGGCTTGCTGTCAGCAGTGACATTGTTAAGCAATATGAAAAGCTTCTGGTCGGCGGCATATGGTGCATCTTGAATTTGCAGTATTACTATGAAGAGGGGTCTAAGGATTCCCCGTTTCTGATATCTGAACTTAAGCCCATCCAGATGCCTAATCTCGATATGGAATCAATTTTTGAAGGGCGCAAAGCGTTTACTGAAACCCAGTGGGTCGACATGATGCTTAGATCCACGGGGCTTGAGCCAACCGTGTTTGAAGAACGTGTGAAATGGCATTTTTTAACCAGATTGATTCCCTTGGTTGAAAACAATTATAATCTTTGTGAATTGGGACCCAGGGGAACCGGCAAAAGTCATATTTATAAAGAAATCAGCCCCAATTCCATTCTTGTATCAGGCGGCCAGACAACCGTAGCCAACCTGTTCTATAATATGAGCAGCAGAAAGGTGGGGCTCGTTGGTGTCTGGGACACAGTGGCCTTTGATGAAGTTGCCGGTATCCGATTCAAGGATAAAGACGGCGTTCAAATCATGAAAGACTTTATGGCATCCGGGTCTTTTTCCAGGGGCCGGGATGTTATCAATGCAAATGCCGCCATGGTTTTTGTGGGAAACATTAATCAAAGTGTTGATACCCTTATAAAAACAAGCCATTTGTTCGCTCCTTTCCCGGAAGAGATGATTGATTCGGCCTTTTTTGACCGTATGCACACCTACCTGCCGGGCTGGGAAATCCCAAAGATGAGACCGGAGTTCCTTACCAATCAATACGGCCTGATCGTTGATTTCCTTGCTGAATTCTTAAGGGAGATGCGTAAAAGGAGTTTCTCTGATGCCATAGATCAATATTTTAAAATCGGCAACAATCTTAACCAGCGAGACATTATTGCCGTCAGGAAGACCGTATCCGGACTGTTAAAAATAATATATCCCCATGGCGATTTTGATAAAGATGCTGTTGAAAGATGCCTGATATACGCATTGGAAAGCAGACGGCGTGTAAAAGAACAGCTTAAAAAGATTGGCGGAATGGAATTTTACGATGTCCATTTCAGCTACATCGATAACGAAACGCTGGAAGAAAAGTTTGTCAGCCTGCCGGAGCAAGGCGGCGGCTCTCTCATCCCTGAAGGTCCCATGAATCCAGGTACAATGCATACCATCATGCAGGGGACATCTAATCATCTTGGGCTATACCGTTTAGAACTTCAAGTAACAGCCGGGAATGGAAAATTATCCATTTCAGGTTCAGGCACAGACACCAAGACCAGGGAGGCCATAAAAATCGGTTATGACTATTTCAAAGCCAACATGTCCCGTGTCAGCTCCATGGCAAAGGTCTCAGACCATGATTATCACCTGCATATTGTTGAAATGCAAAGCACCGGCCCTGCTGCAGGTATAACCCTGTGCAGTTTTATCACCTTTTGTTCAGGCTTGATGGGAAGACCCATTCAGAGCCAAATGATTATCCTGGGTGACATGAGTTTAGGCGGCACAATTGAAAAGGCTTCCAATCTTGCTGAAACGCTTCAAGTTGGATTCGATGCCGGTGCAAAACGAATTTTGATTCCCATGAGCAGCGTGGGTGATATCCCATCCATTCCAGGGGAATTGTTTGCAAAATTTCAGACCAGCTTTTATTCAGATCCTGTTGACGCTGTTTATAAAGCTTTGGGAGTAGAATGAAGCTTGTTTTATTCTCGCACAAAGCCTCAAAGGCACAAAGGGTCAAAAAACCAAATAATATTTTTGTGTCTTGGCGTCTTTGTGCGAGTTTTTCAACTAATAAAGATTCATATTTAAAATTGCTGTAAATTCCGCTAAATTCTTGACTTTTCCCTTTGCTGCCATTACAAAGAAAAGTTCGATAATAACAGCCATGGGCTGGCCTGGTCTATAAATACCCAGACTCAACCCACAATGAAAGATGAAAGTAATTCAATAAGTTATTTGATTTTAATATAAGATTTGAAACCGCATTCGAAAGGCAAAAGGAATTTAGGAATAATGGATTATAAAAAAACACTGAACCTGCCTTCTACCAAATTTGCAATGAAGGCCAATTTGCCCCAGCGAGAACCTGAAATGATCAAAGCTTGGGAGCAGAAAAAAATCTATAAAAAACTGCGGGAACAATCCAAGGACAAGCCCCTTTTTATTCTCCATGACGGTCCTCCCTATGCCAACGGCCATCTTCACATGGGCCATGCGATCAACAAAATATTAAAGGATATTATTGTTCGCTCCCGGCAGATGTGCGGCTTTAATGCGCCCTATGTTCCGGGCTGGGATTGCCACGGCCTGCCCATTGAACATAATGTGGACAAAAAGCTGGGTAAAAAGAAAAAAGATATGACGCCGGTTCAAGTGCGCCGTGAATGCCGGGCCTATGCGGCATCATTTGTCGATATCCAGAGAGAAGAGTTTAAACGCTTTGGGGTCGCAGGAGAATGGGATGAACCTTACTTGACCATGAATTATCCCTATGAAGCACGTATCGCCAAGGAGTGCGGTGAATTCGGCCTGTCAGGGGATATGTTCCTGGGCAAAAAACCGATCTACTGGTGTTGTAACTGCAACACCGCTCTGGCTGAAGCTGAAATTGAGTACCACGATCATACCTCCCCGTCCATTTATGTTAAATTCCCTGTAAAAGATGATATCAAAGATCTTTTTGATGCAGGTGGAGAAACCGTCTCTGTTGTTATCTGGACCACTACCCCCTGGACTTTGCCGGCCAACCTGGGTGTCTGTCTGCATCCTGATTTTATTTATGCGGCGGTTAAAACACAAAACCAGGGCGTCCTGATCATGGCCAAGGAGCTTGTGGAAAATGTAATGGGCGAGTTTGGGATAGAAGATTATGCCATCGTTGCCGAATTGTCTGCAAAAGACCTTGAAAACCGTAATTGCCGTCATCCCTTTTATGACAGGGAGTCGCTAATCATCCTGGGGGATCACGTCACCCTTGAGGCCGGGACCGGCTGTGTCCATACCGCCCCGGGTCATGGTGCCGACGACCATATTGCAGGCAAACGCTATGGTCTGGAATGCTATTCGCCTGTGGAAGACAACGGCACCTTTTCCGAAGGGGTTGAGCTGTTTGAGGGGCAGTTTATTTTTAAGGCCAATGCCGAAATCAATAAAACCCTGGAAGAAAAAGGGGCGCTGCTCAAGCAGGAAAACATGTCCCATTCCTATCCCCACTGTTGGCGCTGTAAAAAGCCCGTCATTTACCGGGCTACACCCCAGTGGTTTATCTCCATGGACAAATTGGAGTTGCGGCAAAAAGCCCTTGATGAAATCAACAATGTCCATTGGATTCCATCCTGGGGTAGAGAGCGTATCTATTCCATGATTGAGCACCGGCCGGACTGGTGCCTGTCCCGCCAGCGCTCCTGGGGGGTTCCTATCCCTGTATTTCACTGCACCAAGTGCAAAAAGGTGTATGTGACCCGGGAGTCCGTGGACCGTATCCATGAACTTTTTACTGAATTTTCTTCGGATATCTGGTTTGAAAAAGATGCTGAATACCTGATGCCTGATGGTGCGGTGTGCGAAGACTGCGGTTCAACAACCTTTACCAAAGATCAGAATATCCTTGATGTATGGTTTGACTCGGGTGTCAGCCATGCCGCCGTGTTGGAGGAACGAGAAGGGCTGGAACGTCCGGCGGACATGTACCTTGAAGGCTCTGACCAGCATCGCGGCTGGTTCCATTCTTCACTTTTGACCGCTGTGGGCAGAACCGGTCATGCCCCGTACAAGGCCGTGCTCACCCACGGGTTTGTGGTGGATGAAAAAGGCCATAAAATGTCCAAATCCGTGGGGAATGTTGTGGCCCCGGACAAGGTGATCAAGCAGTATGGTGCCGACGTGTTACGTCTTTGGGCGGCGTCAGCGGATTACCGCGGGGATGTCAGCATTTCCGATAATATCATCAAGCAGCTTTCGGATGCCTACAGAAGGATCAGGAACACCTGCCGGTTTCTTTTAGGTAACTTTACCGGGTTTGACCCTTCCCAGGTCAGGCCGGTTGAAAACATGGCTGAGCTGGACCGGTTCATTCTCCACCGCCTGCATTATGTGGTAAAACGATGCCGGGCAGCCTATGATGCCTATGAATTCCATGTGATTTATCATACCCTTCATAACTTTTGCGTGGTGGATCTTTCCTCCTTTTATCTGGATATTATCAAGGATCGTGTTTACACAAGCCCTGAAAATTCAGACAGCCGTAAAGATGCCCAGACCGTCATGTTTATGATACTGGATGCCCTGGTAAAAATCATGGCACCGATCCTGCCCTTTACGGCCGAAGAGATTTATACCCATATGCCCCTGGGTGACGGCCGAAAAGAGAGTGTTCACATGGAAGATATGATCAGCATTGATGATACCCTTGAGGACAAGGAACTTGCAGCCAAGTGGGAAAATATCCGGGCATTGCGGGCAGAAGTTACCAAAGCCCTGGAAGAGGCAAGAAAAGCCAAACTCATCGGCCATCCCCTGGATGCCGCCGTTGAAATCAAACTGCCCCAGGGCGACCTTGAAGCCCAGGTGGTATCTCTGGATGTTGATCTCAATGATATTTTTATCGTGTCCAACGCCCGGGTGGTGGATACTCTGGACGGCGGCGATATTTATCAGGGAAAAGAGATTGAAGACCTTGCCATAAAAGTTTCAAAAGCGTCTGGAGAAAAATGCGAACGGTGCTGGCGGTTTGATGAGGATTTGGGAACTGATCCGGATCACCCCACGACCTGCCCCCGTTGCACCCAGGCCCTTAAAACCATTCTGGGCTGATGGCCGGTTTTTTAACACCCATGCGGCGGCTTGTCCTGGTGAGTGTCTGCGTTCTTTTACTGGACCAGATCACCAAATGGCTTATTGTAAGATATTTGCCGCTGTATGCCCATATCACGGTGATTGATCATTTTTTTAACATCACCCATATACTTAATCCCGGAGGGGCGTTCGGTTTTTTTGCCGAACAGTCCCCCGGGATCAGAAAATTCATTTTTCTATTTTTATCCTCCGGGGTTGCCCTGTTCGTACTCTGGCTTTACCGAAAAACAGCCGAGTCCCACATTTTTTTATCCTATGGTCTATCTCTGATCTTCGGTGGCGCCCTGGGGAATCTGATTGACCGGTTCCGGTTTGGAAAGGTGGTTGATTTTCTGGATTTTTATGTCGGTGCCCTTCACTGGCCGGCCTTTAATATTGCAGATTCAGCCATTTCCATTGGAATGGGTATATTGATTTATCACGTAATTTTCAACAAACTGCCTGAAATATAAGGGCAATGGCCCTAAGGAGTACCCATGCATCCGATTCTTCTTCAGGTCGGTAGTCTCAAGCTTTATACTTATGGTTTTTTCGTGGCATTAGGTTTTATCATCGCCATATGGTTCACAAAACGAAATGCAAGATTTTACGGTGTTCCGGATCAGATGGTATCTGACCTTTTTTTAACCGTTTTGATCAGCGCCCTTGCCGGTGCCCGTATCCTTTATGTGCTGATTAATATAGACGCTTACAGGGACAACTTTCTTGATATCTTTAAAATCTGGAACGGCGGCCTGGTTTTTTTCGGGGGCTTTATCGGCGGTGCCCTTGGGGCGATCATATTTCTGCGCATCAAAAAAATGGATATCTGGAAAACCGCCGATGTTATCTCTCCCGGCCTGGCGCTAGGACATTCCGTGGGCCGTTTCGGCTGCCTTTTCGCCGGGTGTTGTTACGGCAAATCCTGTTCATTGCCCATTGCCATAACGTTTACCAACCCGGACAGCTTAGCCCCACTTAATATTCCTTTGCACCCCACCCAGTTGTATATGATTGCCTCCAACTTTGTTCTTTTTTTGATTCTTCTGGCCATACAACGGCGCAAACGCTTCAACGGCATGGTTTTTTTAAGCTACATTATGCTCTATTCCGTGTTCCGGTCCATTATTGAATTTTTCAGAGGGGATTTCAGGGGAAATTTCTTTTTTGATTTTTTGTCACTGTCCCAGGGCATCGGGTTGCTGGTCTCCTGCATCGCCTTGATATTCATGATCATCAAACTGAGATCCCGGCATGGCAGCCACTAAGAATCTGGTCACATACAAGGCTCTTGCAGGCTCTCTTGATGCGCTGTCAAAGGACGATAAGCTCAGAGCCGTGCTGATCTGCGGTGAATCCTTTCTGGTGCGTAAGGCTTTGGATACCCTTGTTCCGATACTGCTTAAAGGAGAGTCAAAACAGTTCGGCCTTGATGTCCTGGACGGGAAAACCACACCCGTGGGCGAGATTGCCGAACAGGTCGGTACGTTTTCTTTTCTTGGTACCAGAAAAGTCATTGCCGTAAAAAATGCACCGCTTTTTTTATTAAAATCGTCCGCCGGTGAGATCAACTACAGTGAAACGGATCTTCAGGTTTTGATTCGCCTTGTTGAAAGCGGTATTCCCGACAATCATGTGCTTGTGTTTACCACGGGTACGCCGGACCGCAGAAAAAAAATATACAAGCTTATCCTTGAACACGGGCTGGTGGTGGACTGCAGTGTTGCCACAGGCGCCAGGAAAGCCGACATCGAAGAACAGCAGGCTGTGCTGCGGGATATTAGCCGGCAGATGTTATCGGAAACAGGAAAGCAGATGGCTCCGGATGCGTTTGCAGCGCTTGTGGACCAGACAGGATTTAATCCGGAGTTATTTGCAAATGCAATTGAAAAACTTTTGGCATATACCGGGGGCAGAAACCAAATATCTGTGGCCGATATCGGCGCTGTGGTGCATAAAGATAAAAAGGACCCCATATTCATCCTGAGCAATGCAGTGATGGAGCGGGATGCCTCCAAAGCACTTACCGTTTTATCGGGATTGTTGTCCGACGGGTTTCATCCGTTGCAGATTTTAAAAACCCTTGAAAATCAGACCAGAAAGCTTTTAGCTATCAAGTGCTTCACAACGGGGCTGAATACGGGCAGGGCAGGGGGATCACCTTTAAAGCATATGCAGTTCAATACGTTCAAGCAAATGCTTTTACCTGCAATTATTGACTGGGATGCAAATACGTTGAAAACGGACGAAGAAAGCACAAGCCTTTTCATGGTTGGCGACGATACAAACGAGAAAAAGCCTGCCAAACTGCCGGCCAATGACCTTTTGCTGGCACCCAATCCCAAAAATCCCTATCCCATATTCCAGAATTTTTTAAAATCTGAAAATTTTGTCCTGGAAGAACTGACACACGCGCTGTCTGCCCTTGCCGACCTTGATTATCGTATTAAATCATCCGGGGTTGAGGCTGCCACAGGACTTGAAAATTTTATTATGGCCTTGTGCCGCAGGCCCTATCGATTCTATGAAAAATAAATTTTGATTGAGTAAACCGTTAGATCATGCAGTCTTTTGCCTGATGTACAAATTTTGGGATGGCCTCTTTTAAAGATGAAGAATTATAAAAGTGGTTCTGTTGCAAAAAGATGAAAGTTTATAAAGGCATAGTTCTATATGCAAATCTTGTATAATATCAATACGCTGTGGGGTGATGATCTCAAATTGAAAAATAAGCTCACCCAAAAGGCGATTGCCAAGGAATGCGTTGAATGCTGAGATTGAGCGGCTGAAAAGATGAACCACGGAAAGCACGGAAAGACACGGAAATCGTCTCATGGGGAGATAGATAAATTGCTTATGGATAAATTAAGCAGTGCTTTGGACAATGAACAGAAAAAGAAAAAAATTGCCAATCTCCTTACAAAACTTCGAAGGTCAGGAAAAATTCAAAATGAGGGTTCTAAAAAGGCATCCAAATGGATACTTGCAAAATAAAATACGCGTTTTGCAGAATAAAAATGTGCTAAGTAACTTAAAATGAAGCTAAAATTTAAAAAGCAGGCTTATCAGACACTCGCTGTCGAGTCAGTGGTTGATTGTTTTAAAGGACAGCCAAACACCGCTGATTTGATTTTAAAGGATAAAGAGCGCCTGCTTTCATTCAAGGAACCAACCCGTTTTATTTTTTCCCACTCAGCCCTTCGAGAAGGATGGGACAACCCCAATGTTTTCGTCATATGTACCTTGAAACACAGTGATAATACTATATCACGCAGACAGGAAGTTGGCAGAGGTCTGCGTATAGCAGTTAACCAACTGGGAGATCGGCAGGATGATCCAGCCACCGTTCACCAGACAAATGTTCTGACCGTTGTAGCCGGCGAAAGCTACAAGGATTTCGTTTCTGCTTTGCAAAAGGATATCAGTGAATCCCTGTCTGAAAGGCCACGAGTGGCGGATGAAGCTTATTTTACAGGTAAACTAATGGATGTTGTTGGCGTTGGTTGTGTTAATCCATGATCTTAAGGCAAAGAAGTCCCCAAGTTATTGGGACTTTCAGATAAAATTTATCATGGCCCTGTGCCGAAAGAGAGGACTGCTTTGAAAAAGCGTAAAACAAAAATTGTAGCGACCATATCCAACCTGAACTGTTCCGTGGAATTCATTGAGACGCTTTATAAAGCCGGAATGAATGTGGTGCGTTTGAATACGGCTCATATGAGCCATGATGATGCCAGGCAAGTTATTGAAAATACGCGTAAAGTATCGGACAAGATCGGAATCCTTTTAGACACCAAAGGCCCTGAAATCAGAACCTGCGATGCCAAAACGCCTCTGTCCGTGGTTTATGGGGATTTTATCCGCATAAAAGGAGAGGCGGACGGGATTTCAAAAGATGATGTGATCTGCGTATCCTACCCACATTTTGTTGATGATGTGCCGGTTGGGTCTTCCATTCTCATTGATGACGGATACATTGCCCTGAAAGTAACGGACAAAATAGACGACCATCTCATCTGTTTCGTGGAAAATGACGGGGTCATTTATCCCAGAAAAAGTATCAATATCCCATCGGTTCATGTTAAATTGCCAGCCTTGAGTGAAAAGGATAAGGGGTTTATTGCCTTTGCCGCAGACCAGAATCTTGACTTTATTGCTCACTCTTTTGTTCGCAACAGAGACGATGTCCTGGCTGTTCAAAGCATTCTTGATGAGAAGAAATCTCCAATCAAAATTATCGCCAAGATTGAAAATGCCCAGGGGGTGGATAATCTTCGGGAAATTCTGAGATATGCCTATGGGGTGATGGTAGCCAGGGGTGATTTAGCTGTTGAAATCCCAACTGAAAAAATTCCGTTGATTCAAAAAGATATTGTCCAAACCTGTGTTGAACTGAGACGTCCTGTGATTGTCGCCACCCAGATGCTGCATTCCATGATTCAATCACCACGGCCTACACGGGCGGAAGTGTCTGATGTGGCCAATGCCTGCCTGGATCATGCTGACGCCCTGATGCTGTCAGGTGAGACGGCTAATGGTAAATATCCTGAGCAAGCGGTGCTGACCATGGCCAAGATTGCCCGGGAGGTGGAGTTAACAAGAAGCTCATTCATTGATACCCCCTATTCCAGTAGAGGCAACTTGACGGATTATCTTGCCAAGGCCGCAGTGAAGTCTTCCCTGCGTTTGAACACCAGGGGCATTGTGGCGGATTCACTTACCGGGAAAACCATTCTGGCGCTGGCCGCCTACCGGGGGGACAGCCCGATTTTCGCCCAGGTTTATGATAAAAAAGTGATGCGCAGGCTCTCCTTGTCCTTTGGGGTATTGTCCGATTACATTCCCCTCGGGCCAAATCCAAGGGAATCAATTACAGGCGCCATCTGCCGTTTAATTGAAGATCAAAATTTTAACGATGACGACCTGATTATTGTGCTTTCCGGCAGTTTTGGGCCTGAACTGGGTGCATCTTTTATTGAAATCAGCAATGCAAAAAATTTCAGTGACCAATGTACATTAAAACAGGAATAAGGGCCATGGAAAAGACTGAAAAAGTAATGGAAATTGAGTTTGTATCATACGCTGAGAGTGTGCCGGGAATTTTGGAAAAGATTCTTGTGGATGAGCACTTAAAAGACCAGGAGACCATCCTTCTTAAGCCCAACCTGGTCAATGCAAGCCCGTTTCCTGTTACCACCCCTCCCCAACTGGTCGGAGAGGTGGTTAAATATGTCCGAAAACATTCCTCTGCCAGGCTGATCATAGCAGAAGGGTGCGGAGACAGTGTAATGGACACCTGGGAGGTTTTTGCGTCACTTGGATACAACGACCTGGCAAAAAAGATGGGTGTGGAACTTTTTGACCTTAACGCCGCCCCCTTGGTCCGGCTGGAAAATAAAGAAAATGACATTTTTCCGGAAATGTTTCTGCCGGAAATTGCCTTTGAAAGTTTTGTAATATCCCTTCCCGTGTTAAAAGCCCATTCCCTGGCCGTCATTACCGGAACCCTGAAAAACATGATGGGATTTGCTCCTCCAGAGCACTACTCCGGAGGGGGAGCATGGAAAAAAGCCGCTTTCCATGCCAGAATGCAACAGTCTGTCCGGGAACTGAATTCCTATCTTATCCCGGACTTTACTCTTATGGATGCAAGCGTGGGCCTCAGCCAGTACCATTTAGGAGGTCCTGCCTGCGATCCGCCGGTAAAAAGGCTTCTTGCCGGTTACGATCCTTTTGAGCTGGATCAGGCCGGAGCCCGTCTCCTTGGGTTGGATGCCGGCAGGATTGACCACATTTTTCCCATGTAATTTTTTCCTCTGACTTTTTTTAAAGCTTGAGGGATGGGTCCGTTTTCACTATTAATAATGTATAGTTCCTTTACGTCTTAATCTATAATTCTATTTTAGGAGGAACACATGGAAACTCTATATAACCAGGTGTCGTCAGAGCCTGTACAACCCCAAATCCAGCCGACGAATGTTGTAAAAAAATTTGGAAAAAGGGGGTGGGCATGAAGTGGATGCAGTTTTTTACTCCGGTCAAATCAATTAGTCCAAAAGAAGCCCGGGAGTATGTTGTAAAGCACCCTGACGAAGATTTTACCCTTCTGGATGTCCGCCAGGATTCGGAATACCAGGAGGAGCATCTGCCCGGCGCCGTACTCATTCCTTTGCCCCAGCTTTCCGACCGCTTAAAGGAAATTGACGCTGAAAAGCCGGTCCTTGTATACTGCGCCATTGGCGGGCGCAGCCGGGTTGCCGCCCAGATGCTGTCTGGAAAAGGATTCAAAAAAGTCTACAACATGTCAGGCGGAATCAAGGCCTGGCAGGGAAACAAGGCCGTGGGGCCCCAGGATTTGGGCCTGCATGTTTTCAGCGATATGGAAAACCCCTGCGATGTATTGAAAACCGCCTATTCCCTGGAACAGGGGTTGCGCGAATTTTATCTTGGGATGGAAAAAAAGAGCGATCGAAAAGAAGTAAAATCCCTTTTTGCAACACTTGCAGAAATAGAAATCAAGCACCAGGAAGAAATCCTGGCAGCCTACGGTGAATACTGTACAGAACCTGCGGACAGGCAGACCTTTGAGCTTGAGGTCGAGACTCATGCCATGGAAGGCGGACTTTCCACGGAAGAGTATATGGCGCTTTTTGACCCTGATCTTTCTTCGGAAAAGGATGTGATTTCCCTTGCCATGTCCATTGAAGCCCAGGCCCATGACCTCTATATGAGGCTGGGGACACGGCTTGAAAATATTCAGGCAAAGGAAGCTGTGAACAAAATCGCAAATGATGAAAAAAAGCATCTTGAAAGTTTGGGCCGGTTAATGGACACTCTTTAAAAATATATTTCAGAACGGAGAGACAACATGGGAAAACATCTTGCTTTAATCGGCGGTGGGCACGCCCACATGATGATTCTGGATAACCTGAAAACAATTGTAGACAAGGGGATCAAGGTTACGGTGATCGCTCCGTCCTCCCATCATTATTATTCAGGCATGGGGCCTGGTATGCTTGGGGGGCGATACAGCCCTGACGACATCCGGTTTGCCACAGAAGATGTGGTGACCAAACAGGGGGGCACCTTTATTTGTGACCGCGTGGTTAAAATGGATCCCAAGGCAAAAGAAATTTTTACGGAAGCCGGGAAAACTGTCGGGTATGATGTGGCCTGCTGCAATGCCGGTTCCTATATCCCCATGGATACGGTTCCGGGGCAACTTGAAAACATATATCCGGTCAAGCCCATTGAAAAGCTGTGGGATGCGGCCCAAACGCTGAAAATGTTGTTCAGGGAAAAAAGGATTAGTGTCTCAATCGTGGGGGGCGGTCCCTCTTCGGCGGAAGTGGCCGGCAATGTCCTTGAGCTTGCCCAACGGACAAACGGTTTCACGCCGGAAATACGGATTTTTGCAAGGAGCGGTCTTATGTCAGGGTTTCCTGAATCGGTAAGATCAAGGGTATTTTCCATTCTTAAAAAAAAGGGGGTACTCATTCATGAACAGGCCCCTGTCAAAGCGGTGGGGCCCGGATCAATTCAACTTGCCTCCGGCCAATCCTATACCACGGACTTCATCTTCATGGCCACAGGGGTCCGGCCGTCAACCATCTTTGAGGATTCCGGTCTTCCCGTTGGCCCGGATAAAGGCCTTCTGGTCAACCGGTTTCTACAGTCCGTGGCATACCCTGAAATTTTCGGGGGTGGGGATTGTATCTGTTTCCAGGAAACGCCGTTGACCAAGGTCGGGGTCTACGCCGTCAGGCAAAACCCTGTCCTTCTTAACAACGTCGTGGCAGCCCTTGAAGAAAAACCGTTGATGCCCTTTGATCCCGGGCCAGAGTATCTTCTCATTTTCAATCTGGGGGGCTGCACCGGGGTATTAAAGAAAAAAGGGTTGGTCTTTGGCGGAAAGCTCGCATTCATGATCAAGGACTATATTGACAGACGGTTCATAAAACAATTTCAAGCTATTGAAAAAAACTTATAAAATTTTTACATAAATCCGTACTGTGGGGATGATGGTAAATGCGGCCCTCATGATCCATTCCTCTGGGAATCGCGTCTGTTAAAAACAGGCGGATTAAAAGGAGGCTGGCCTTGTGTCGATCCATTTTTCCGTGGCAGCTGTTTTCGATGTCTGAAATGTCTTGGGAACTAAATGAGTTAGGCAAAATACCATGTTGATCCACATAGGATTTAAGAAAATTTAAGATTCTTGCCAGGCGTAAAAGCGTTACGGCTTCACGCCTGGACGTTGTATCTGCCACTGGAAAAACTGTGGAGCGCATTAAGGAAAAATCATGGGGCAGCAATTGCTGTTTTTCACACAGGGCATAATCAACACTGCCCGGGGCTGGATAATAAATGGACAGGCCTGCAATGGTTCTTCTGGCCGCAAGTGCCAAAAGATCATTTAAGGTGGTCTCGGCTGTCTGACCGGGCGCGGCCCCAAGAAGATAAGAGACACAATCCATATTCAGATCCTTGGCTATGTCCAGTACCCTGTCATGGGCCTGTCTTACATCAGGGCGTTTAAAGCGCTTTAATTGGGCTGCACAAAAAGAGCCCACGGACAGGTTCAGAGTTTTGAACCCGGCTGCTTTCATGGCTGTCAGGATTTCCGTATCAAGGGATGGGGGGAAAAGCCCGTTCATGGCGCGCAGTTCAACCTCTTGTCCCTTGAATATCTGTTGGATGCCCTCCAGAAGTTCCATTACCCATGATTTTTTAAGGGTTAAGTTTTCGTCCTCAAAATCAATGAATCCGATCTGTTTGGACTCTGCCTGTAATTTAATTTCATCAAGGACATCTTTAACCGGACGCATTCGAAAATCCGCATAATTGCCGGCTGCAGACACTGCGCAATAGGAACAGGAAAAAGGACACCCCCTGGAGGCCACAATGGTGATGGCGGCTTTTTTATTGCGTTGGTAAAAGTGCCAGTCAATTTTATCCAACGCATTTTGGTCAAGCCCATGGGGAGAATCGGCCCAAAAAGGCGGATTGAGTACAATATCATTGCCATGCCTGAAACCGATGCCGCTGATTTGGTTTAAATCAGCGGCTTCAGGTAAAGTGCCGGGCGTTTGGTCCTTTAGCAGCCGTGCAAGCTGTACCATGGGTATCTCGCCCTCTCCCTGGATGAGAAAGTCAATTTCGCTGTATTCAAGGCAGTTTTTGGGAAACTGTGTGACATGGTGGCCGCCCAGTACGATAAAGGCGTTGGGCCAGAATCGTTTCACCGCCCTTGCCGTGTCCAGGGCCTGGCCCCAATAGGGGGTGAACAAGGCGGAAATGCCCACTAAAAAAGGTTTTTCCTGCCTGGTCAAATTTGCAATGTGTTCAAAACTGTAGCCAAAGTGCCTGTAATGGTGGAACAAAGAAAAAAACGTAATATCGGTTCTTCCATAATGGGGAACCAGGTGATGGAACTCTTCCGGGTATTCAATGATTTTTGATTTATCCCTGGCAAGCGCATCAATGATGGTAGACGAAAATCCGGCTTTTTCTAACTCTTTGGCAATACAGGCGAGCCCGTAGGGAATGGTACGCTTTTTTGTTAGATAAAATTCCCGGATGGGCGGGGCAACTAAGACAACATCCGTCATGGACTGTGCGCCTATTTTATAATTAATTACTTTCCTTGGGGTAACCGGTCAGGGCTTGATTCTATTGTAGGCCATTTTTCGTAGGGGCAATCCCTCTGTGGTTGCCCTCGTTAGGGCAGGCACGGTGGCCTGCCCCTACAGCTTGCGATCCAAACACTAATTTTTTAGGCTGTGAATGGGTGCCGGTATATGCCCGCCGTATTCCACAAAAATATCTTCAAGGTCAAGGTGGGGCACATCCATGATACTGGCCTTGCCCAAAAGCCCGCCAAAATTGACGTTGTCCCCTGCTTTTTTACCGGGCACCGGGATAATGCGCGTGGCCGTGGTTTTGGCATTGATCATACCAATTGCCATTTCATCGGCAATGATGCCGGCTAGCACCTGCTCTGTAATATCTCCGGGCACCGCCACCATATCAAGCCCCACGGAACATACACAGGTCATGGCTTCCAGTTTTTCCACGGAGAGAAATCCTTTTTGTGCCGCCTCGGCAATGTTAAGGTCTTCACTGACAGGAATAAAAGCACCGGACAGCCCGCCCACATGGGACGAGGCAAAGGCACCGCCTTTTTTCACCGCATCATTGAGCATGGCAAGCGCTGCGGTGGAGCCGGGCACACCAATATAGGAAAGACCCAGGGCCTGGAAGATTTCGCCCACACTGTCACCTACCGTGGGGGTCGGGGCAAGGGAAAGATCCACCACGCCAAATCGGATATTAAGGATATCCGCCACCTCCCTGCCGATGAGTTCTCCCACCCGGGTGACCTTGCAGGCAGTACGTTTGATAATTTCGGCAATGCGGCCAAGGGGCAAGCGCTGCTGGGACAGGTTTCTTTCAATGGCGCGTTTGACCACGCCGGGCCCGGACACCCCGACATTGATCACGGCGTCTGCCTGGCCCACCCCAAGATAGGCACCTGCCATAAACGGCATATCCTCGGGAATATTTGAAAAAACACACAGCTTGGCACAGGCCAGGCCGTCTTCATCCGCCGTAAGCGCAGCAGCCTTTTTAATAGCCCTGGACATGGCAAGCACGGCATCCATATTAATGCCGGCCTTGGTGGTGGCCACATTTACCGATGCGCAGATCCGCTGGGTGGTGGCCAGCGCTTCCGGGATAGCGTCAATCAACGCCTGGTCGCCTTTGGCAATGCCTCTTTCCACCAGGGCTGAAAAGCCGCCGATGAAATCAATATTTACGGTTTTGGCAATGTCATTGAGTTCATGGGCAATCTCCACCATCTGCTCAGATGAAAAAGATGCGCCCACCAGGGCAATGGGAGAGATGGAAATACGCTTGTTGACCACCTTTATACCGTATTTTTCACCCACCTGGTCACAGGTCTCCACCAGCGTGGCTGCATGGCCGATGATTTTTTTGCGAATATTTTTTTTGAATATATTCAGGTCGTGGGAAATACAGTCAAACAGGTTTATTCCTAAGGTAACTGCCCGCACGTCCAGATTTTCATTTTTTACCATCTCTATGGTGGAGATAATTTCCTGATCTTCAAACACCTTGAAAATTTCCTTATATCTTGTTGGTCACGTCAAAAATATTTTTGTGCTGGATACGGATGTCCAGGTTCAATTCCTTTGCTTTTTGCTTAAGGGCGGCAAACATGGCAGGGGCATCAATCTCTTTTGTTATCAAAACCTGGTAGGACATGACATTCTCATTGGGGTTGGAGCCACCCATGAACACGGCTTTCATGTTGACGATATTGGCGTTAAAACTTGAGATAATGGAAGATAGTTGTGCTACAAGGCCTTTCTGGTCAGGGCCTGAGGTGGTGATTAGAAAAATTTCCTTTTCCGCCACAGGCGCCTGGGTCTCTTCCTCAAGGGGTCTGACATGGATGGTCAGTCCCTGGTCTTCCCCTTTTAAGGCTAACTCCTGTCTAATGGTTTCACAGGATAGGCTTTTGGGGACCTGGGTTATAAAGAAACCGGCAAACTGGTTTTGCAGGATCATCTGGTTCACGTTTTCAAGATTACACCCCAACTCATACAGATCTGACGTGACACTTGCGATGATGCCCGGCCGGTCTTTGGCCAGGACGGATATTATCATTTTTTTCATTTCTTGCCTTTTTCAGAAAGCGTGCGAAGTCCGTCTATGGTTTTTTTATAGTCAGGCGTATTAAAAATGGCAGATCCCGCCACAAAACAACGTGCACCGGCCCTTGTAACGGCTTCCATGGTATCATTGTTAACGCCGCCGTCCACCTGGATCACAGCATTGGAGCCTGCATCAGACAGCATTTTAGACAACGCGGTGATTTTATTTAAGCTGGAGTCAATAAACTTTTGGCCGCCGAAACCGGGATTGACGCTCATAATAAGGACAAAATCCAGCAGATCAATGACATATTCAATGGACGATAACGGCGTGGCCGGATTCAGGGCAACGCCGGCTTTTGGTCCCAAACTTTTTATCAGTTGCAGACTTCGGTGCAGATGGGGGCATGCTTCGGCATGGACGCTGATGTAGTCGGCCCCGGCTTTGGCAAAATCCGGAATCCGGGCATCGGGGGTCTCAATCATCAGGTGAACGTCCAGCACCATATCCGTGGAACGTTTGCAGGCCTCTACAACAATAGGACCGTAGGAAATGTTGGGTACAAACTGTCCATCCATAACATCAATGTGAATCCAGTCTGCACCGGCTTTTTCCACTGCTTTGACCTCTTCCCCCAAACGGGTGAAATCAGCAGACAGAATGGAAGGGGCGATCAGTGTCATAATTATCTCCTATTTATTTCTCCGCATCCTGGCCATGAAAAAGCCGTCCATGTCAAGATGGTCAGGAAAGGTTGTTTTATTAAATGTCTTAGACCCGGATTCGTAGAAAAAAGGCAGATGTTCTTCAAACCCTGAAAAATCCGGGGCAAAATCTTTTCTTTTGTCTAAAAACCGCTGAATGACCTGGGTTGTCTCTTCGGGTTCGCAGGAGCAGACCGCATAGACCAGCACCCCTCCGGGGGCAACCACATTGGCGGAACCGTTAAGGATTTTTTTCTGCAGGGCTGCCATGCGCATAATGTCTTTTGATCTTCTTTTCCAGCGGCTGTCCGGGTTTCTGGCAAGGACACCTAAACCTGTACATGGCGCATCCACAAGCACCCGGTCAAAATAGGATGAAAAATCATTGAACCCTGCCCGGGTCATGTCCACATGGGTGTTACGGATAATATCAATGTCCAGACGCCCGGCTTCGCTGTTTAAGCGCTCGGCTTTGCTTTCGCCGGTATCATTGGCGGTGATGCTGCCTGTGTTATCCATTTCAAGGGCCATGTGGCAGGTTTTGGTGCCCAGTCCTGCACAGGCATCCAGAATATTTTCCCCGGGTTTGGGGTCTAAAAGCTGCACGGCAAGCTGGGCCGCTTCATCCTGAACCTGGAACAGGCCTTCATGAAAGCCGGGCAGATCAGGTATGGCAATGCCCGATGTCCGGATCTGAATGCCTAAAGGACTGAACCGTGTTGTTTGGGCTGTAATCCCTGCGCGTTCAAAATTTGCCGTCAGGTCTTCCCGGCTGATTTTGCGTGGATTGACCCTGAGGGTAAGCGGGGGCAACTCCATCAAAGTGCCGGCAAGTGCCAATGTCTTTTCTTTGCCATATCTTGCTGCCCAGCGTTTACCAAGCCAAGGTGGTATGGAAAACGCAGCCGTAAGGTGACCAACTAAATTTTTTTGAGAACAGGGCAGGGCAACGGCCGTGTGTGACCTGGATATATTGCGCAAAACCGCATTAATAAACCCTGACGCCTTTTTACCGCAGATCGGTTTTGCAAGTTCAATACTGGTATTAATGGCTGCAAAATCCGGGACTCTGTCCAGGAAAACAAGCTGGAATATCCCAATGCGCAATATGGTTTTTACTTTGGGATCAATGCGGTCAAAGGCGAGTTTCGAGCCGTGGCAAATTAATTGATCAATGCGTCCCCTGTGCCTGAACACCCCGAACACAATGGCATGGCAAAGCCCTTTATCCTTTTGACTTAAACGTTCAAGCTTTTGTGCCGCATCCTCAATGGCACGGTCAAGGGGCAGGGTAGGCCTTTGCCCTGCTTCAATCAGGGTAAAGGCGAGATAACGTGGATCAGCGGTCATGTTCATTTAAAACAGGCCGGCAGATCAATTTTATTTCCACAAAGAAACGCAGCTACATCAAGACGTTTTCCTGAGCTTCCCATCAGTTCAAGCACCTGGACAACACCATCTCCCGCAGCCACAAACAGGTCTTTATCGCTGCAGCTTACAATGGTGCCCGGCAGGGCGGATGTTGGCATGGGTGCGGATGAAACAACAGCTTTAAAAATTTTAAGGCGTTTACCGCAAAGTTCCGTAAAGGCCCCGGGCCAGGGTGTCATGGCATTGATGTGGGCGCAGACAGACCTTGCACTGCCGTTCCAGTTTATGCGGCCGTCCGACTTTTTAAGCATGGATACATAGCTGGCTTTTGAATGATCCTGGGGAACGGGGGTGATTTTTTTTTGTTCAATACCGTGGATGGTTTTAATAATAAGATCGGCCCCCATTTGCGATAACCTGTCATGCAGGGTTGATGCAGTATCTTCAGGGTCCACAGCCGTTGTCTCCATCAACAGAATATCCCCTGCATCCATTTTTTCAGCCATGACCATGGTGGTCACACCGGTCTGTTCATCCATATTTAAAACAGCCGCCTGGATGGGGGCCGCACCCCGGTATTTCGGCAAAAGGGAGGCATGGATATTTATAGGATAGGTTTTGGCCAGATCCAGTACCTGCCGTGAAAGGATCTGGCCAAAGGCCACCACGACAAAATAGTCCGGTTCAAGACCTGCAATCCGCTCTATTCCTTCCGGGGTGTTTATTTTTTCAGGCTGGTAAACGTCAATGCCAAGGTCCAGTGCGGCCTGCTTGACTGCGGAAGGACTGAGCTTTTTTCCACGACCTTTGGGCCGGTCCGGCTGTGTCACTGCCAGTAAAACGTCAAACCCCGGCTCTTTTGCCAGGGTCTTTAACGCCGGGACAGAAAATTCCGGGGTTCCCATGAAAACGATGCGGATATTTTTCATTTTTTCTTTTTCAATTGCTTTAACCGTTTCTTCTTATACATAGCCCGTTTCAATGCAGAAATCCTGTCAATAAACAGAATACCGTCAAGGTGGTCAATTTCATGCTGCATGATAACGGACATAAGCCCGTGGGAATCAAATTCAACGGTTTCGCCGTCAATATTCATGGCGCGTACAGTGACACTTGCATGCCGCCTGACATCGGCCCTGTAGTCAACAACACTTAAGCATCCTTCTTTTTCAGAGATAAAGGTCTCTTTGGATTTGGTTAGGATCTCAGGATTAATAAGTGCGGTAAATGTTTTGTCTTCAGGGTCTTTTTGTTCCTCTCCTGCATGGGGGTCATAAACAATAACCCGGCGATTGATCCCGACCTGGGGGGCGGCAAGGCCGACGCCCGGTTCATGAAACATGGTCTCCCCCATATCCTCAATCAATTTTTTTAACTCGTCATCAATGGTTTCAACAGGTACGGATGACTTTTTTAATGAGGGTTCGGGAAACGTGACAATATCAAGAATAGCCATTTATTTTAAAATTTCCTTTGCCTTTTGAATATCTTTTCTGATCTGAGCAGACAGTTGCTCGATATTTGAAAATTTAATTTCATCCCGGAGTCGTTTCACCATATTAACACGTATCCGAGAGCCGTATATATCTTCTTTAAAATCAAAAATATGAACTTCAATGGTAAACATCCCGTCTCCAAAGGTCGGGGAAAAACCAATATTGGCCACACCCTTGAAGTTGCCATGGATGGTTTCAACCGTTACCGCATAGACCCCGAACTTAGGGCACAGTTCATCATGTAGTTTTATATTGGCCGTGGGACATCCAAGCAGACTGCCCCCGCGTTCGCGGCCCTTTATAACTTTTCCCCGGATTTGGTAAAACCGCCCAAGGTAGTGCTTTGCCCGATCCACATGGCCGTCCATTACAAGTTTCCTGATTATTGTGCTGGAAATGCGCTCAGTGCCGGTTTCAACATCCTTTATCCAGTCAGGTATAATGGTCTCATACCCAAGTTCTCCACCCATTGTTTTGAGCAGCCCAACATTGCCGCTCCTGTTTTTTCCAAAGTTATAGTCAGGACCGATAATAATGGTTTTCATACCGATCTTTTTTACAAGAATATCTTCAATGAATTCCCGGGCCGGTATCTGTGCAAAGGCTTTGTCAAAGGGCAAGCAAAGCAGCACGTCTATGCCCGAGGCTTCTATCAGTTCAATTTTCTGGTCCCGCCGGGTAATCAGAGGGGGGCTGGAAAGGCCCAGGGCTCTTAACGGATGCGGTTCAAATGTCATGGCTATGCAGGTGCCGCCAATCCGGGCTCCCTTTTCAATCACCTGGTTCAACAGCGCCTGGTGACCTTTGTGCACACCGTCAAAATTACCAATGGTAATAACAGCGTTATTAAAGGGGGCCTTAATTTGATTTAGATCTTCAATTAATTCCATGTTGTCCTTTAAAATTTAAACAAAATACTATTGACAAACTAAACAAACACATATATATATCCCAACCATTGCTTTTACGCAATCTTTAAATGGGTTGCCAATAAAGCGGTTGAGAGTGTGCCGAAGTGGCGGAATTGGTAGACGCACTAGTTTCAGGGACTAGCGAGCGTACGCTTGTGGGAGTTCGAATCTCCCCTTCGGCACCAACTCAATCAAGCTGCTGATTTTTCAGCGGCTTTTTTTGTTTTTGGATCACTCGATGATCAATTCTTATCATCTTAATCTTACAGTCACATGACAGGGCTGCTCAGCTATCTGAAGAAAGCATAAATTGTTGACACTTTTTACCTGCTTTGATAATTTTTAATCTTGTAGAAATAAAATCAAACGCTTTAAAAATCAAACGCTTTAAAATCAGGACAAAATGAGGATTTTATGGTTCAAGATTATGATGATGATATTATTGAGTTGACCGAAGTGTTCACCGAAGAATCATCCCCCAAAGATCAGGACGTAATTGAACTGACCCAGGAAGTCCCTGATTCGGAAGTGTTGCTTCCCGAGGATGTTTCTTTGGCCCGAAAGGATGGTGAGAATATCATGCCGTCACTGGACCGGAGCGACTTAGAAGCTGTCCTTGAAAAATTTATAGAGAAGAAATTTTCTGGAATTATTGAAAAAATCCTTTTCGAAGTAATGGAAAAGGTTATTACGCGTGAAATAGAAGATATTAAAGCAGCGCTTAAAAAAGATCTTGATGATATCGGTTAAGCTTGAGAGCCTGTTTAAGAATTTATGAATCGACTGCAATCTCATTCTCATAATATTTCGCTTCGATCCCCTAATTTTTAAACAGGTTCTGATTAAACGATTGACTTAATTTTTAAAAATTTTTATTAACGTGCCGGGGATTGATTCAATCCCCTTTTTTCATTAAACAGCCTTGGGCTGCCGTGGCTTTTTTAAAAGCGCATGGCGGTTCACGATAAAACATAACACAGGCCCCTGATTATAAGGGTCTGCCACATTAAAGGGTTTGAGGAGTTGAATTATGTGTTCGGATTCCCTGGACAAAGGATATTCACCAAAAGAGATTGAAGAGAAATGGTATTCATTCTGGCTTGAAAACGGTTATTTTAAAGCTGAAGACAAAAGTGACAGAATCCCCTTTTCAATTGTGATTCCACCACCCAACGTCACTGGCGTGCTGCATATGGGGCATGCACTGAACAACGTGATCCAGGATATCATGTGCAGATACAGAAGGCTTTTGGGACAGAATGTTCTATGGATGCCGGGAACTGATCATGCCGGAATCGCCACCCAGAATGTGGTGGAACGCAAACTGGCTGCCGAAGGCAAAAACCGTGATCAGGTCGGCCGGGAAGCCTTTATTGAGGAAGTATGGAAATGGCGGGAAAAATCAGGTGGGGCCATTATCAACCAACTCAAGCGTCTTGGCGCATCCTGTGACTGGGATCGGGAACGCTTTACCATGGACGAGGGGCTTTCCGAAGCTGTGCGCAAGGTGTTTGTCCGTCTGTACAAAGAGGACCTGATCTATGAAGGCCAATATATCATTAACTGGTGTCCCAGATGTAAAACCGCACTCGCAGACCTTGAGGTTGAATACGAAGAAAAGGACGGTTACCTTTATTACATCCGCTACCCGTTTAAAGGCAGTCAGAAAAAAGGGCTGACCGTTGCCACCACCCGGCCTGAAACTCTGTTTGGGGATATGGCGGTAGCTGTTAACCCCGAAGATGAACGGTTTAAAGATCTTGGGGAAACAGAAGTTCAGTTGCCCCTGACAGACCGGTTAATCCCCATTATCCGGGATGAATATGTGGATACCCAGTTTGGTACCGGTGCCCTGAAAGTCACTCCGGCCCATGATCCAAATGATTTTCATCTGGGTGAAAAACACGACCTGAAAAAATTAAAGGTTATTGATGATGCAGGCGCAATGCTGGAAGGGGCAGGGCGATTTGCAGGCCTTGACCGGTTTGAATGTCGCAAAAAAACGGTTGAAGCGCTTGAAGAGCTGGGGTTGCTTGAGAAAAAAGAACCCTTGAAGCACAGCGTAGGCAATTGTTACCGCTGCCACACAGATGTTGAGCCTTCCATTTCCAAGCAATGGTTTGTCAAGGTAGGGCCTTTGGCTGCAAAGGCGGCCCAGGCCGTACGGGACGGAAGAACCCGAATTATTCCTGATAACTGGTCAAAAACTTATTTTGAGTGGATGGACAATATCAGGGACTGGTGCATATCCCGTCAGATCTGGTGGGGACACCGCATCCCTGTATGGAAATGTCCGGAATGCAAGGAAGTTATTGTTGAAGAGACTGATCCTGATGCCTGCCCCAAGTGCGGATCAAAAAATATTGTACAGGAAACCGATGTTCTTGATACCTGGTTTTCTTCGGCACTCTGGCCTTTTTCCACCATGGGCTGGCCTGAAAATACGGATCTTTTGAAAACTTTTTACCCCACCAATGTCCTGGTTACAGGATTTGATATTTTGTTTTTCTGGGTTGCCAGAATGATGATGATGGGCATCCATTTCATGGACGATGAGATTCCGTTCAAGGATGTTTATATCCATGCCCTGGTCAGGGATGAACACGGCAAAAAAATGTCCAAGTCCAAGGGTAATGTCATTGATCCGCTCAAGGTGATTGATGAATATGGGGCAGATGCGTTCAGGTTTACGCTGGCCGCTTTTGCAGCCCAGGGCAGGGATGTTAAAATGTCCGAATCAAGGGTGGAAGGGTACCGAAATTTTGTTAACAAGCTGTGGAATGCCGCCCGATTCACCCTGATGCACATTACGGAAAAAGACGCACTGACAGATAATCTTGACCTGACCCTGGCAGACCGGTGGATTTTGTCCAGATGTGCTGAAACCTCTTTGGCCGTAAAACAGGGAATTGAGGAATACCGGTTCAATGAAGCCGCTTCCACAGTTTACCAGTTTGTATGGCATGAGTTCTGCGACTGGTATCTTGAAGCTGCCAAACCCGCCCTGTATGAAAAACTAGGGGCCGACCAGCGCGATGCGGCCCGTGGTGTTCTGGCAAAAGTACTCGAAGATATTATTATCATGCTGCATCCCTTCATGCCTTTTGTTACCGAAGAAATTTACACTATTCTTCCGGGCACAAGCGGCTCTGTAATGAAGGCATCGTATCCCTATAATGATGATGATTTCAAAACGTTTAAAGATTCAGCCTGTGAAAAAGAGATGGAATTTATGTTCTCTTTGATTTCAGGTATCCGCAATATCAGATCCGAAATGAACATTCAGCCCTCCACCAGGGTTAAAGTGTTGGCCACCACGGCAGATAATGCAGAAAAACTGCTGATTGCCGAAAATAAATCTGTCATTATCAATCTTGCTACCCTTGAGAACCTGTCTTTTTGTGACGCAGACAATCCGCCTGAATCCTCAGCCACTACAGTTTCAGGTGCCACTACCTGCTATGTCTGCCTTGAGGGTGTAATTGATTTTGATAAGGAAATCAGCCGTCTTGAAAAAGAACTGGAGAAAAACACCAAAGAGCTGAACAGTATCCAGAAACGGTTGAATAATGACAGTTTTCTTGAAAAAGCCCCGGAAGATGTTATTGATAAGGTCAGGGCACAGCATGAAGAACTTAAAGAAAAGCAGGATAAGATTACGGTGAACCTGGATCGGGTTAAGAATCTGAAACAGGATTAAACGTATATATTATGGATATGACAGAACAGATCATTCGGCTGGCACTTTTTGAGGATACCTGTCTTGGGGATGTGACCACGGAAAGTATTTTCCTTCATCCCCAGGAAAAAACCGCCATCATAGTTGCAAAACAGGACTTTATCCTGGCAGGAACGGATGTGGCCAAAAAGGTGTTTCATACTGTGGATTCTTCAATGGTATGCAAGCCCCATTTTAATGATTCGGACATCATTAAAAAAGATGATGTGATCTTTACCATAACCGGTGATATCCGCTCTCTTTTGACAGCTGAACGTGTGGCGTTAAATTTTTTGCAGCGGCTTTCCGGAATTGCAACCCTGACACGAAAATTTGTCAAGGCACTGGATAACTCAAAGGTGAGGCTGGTAGATACAAGAAAAACAACGCCCGGATGGCGGAAAATTGAAAAGGATGCGGTCAGGGCGGGAGGGGGCTTTAATCATAGATTTGCCCTTTATGACGGTATTCTGATCAAGGACAACCATATTACGGCTGCCGGTTCCATTGCCGCGGCCGTTTCCCTTGTCCGGGCCAGGGCATCCCATCTGATGAAGGTGGAGGTGGAGGTCTCGGATATGGCTCAGGTGCAGCAGGCCCTTGATGCCCAGGCGGATGTAATCATGCTGGACAACATGGACATTGATGAGATGACCAAGGCCGTGGCGTTGATCGGAAAGCGGGCTGTGGTGGAAGCCTCGGGTAATGTCAGTTTGCAGACATTAAATGCCATTGCCGGAACCGGCGTGGATGTTATTTCCTGTGGCGCGCTTACCCATCATGCGGTATCTGTGGATTTAAGTATGCGGATATAATGTCACTAATCCAAAAGAAAGCGCATATTAAAAATGCATCGACAGGCTGTTACAAAATGCTAATTTCCCCAATTTCTTAGTTGGAGAAGTAAATTTGATCCTCAGAATACTGCATATATGCCTGCGGTCAAATTGGTTTTCCGCCTTGAACTTAAAAAAATTATCTATTCCGTAACAGCTTGTCGAGAACCATTTTGAAGTGCTGGAAAAGACCTGGGTTACATTATATTCATTCCGCTAAGGTTTCTTTCTGGTGGGTATACAATATGATTTTAATTTTATGTGACTTTTTACTTAGGCGCTCGGAAAAAATAAAAAATATTGAGAAACATCGTGTGTTGATAATTTTCAGCATTTGTTTGTTATTGCTCCTTCTGTTAACTGAATTCATTACGTTTTCCTATGCACTTACTTTAGAAAGTTCAGCACCGGTGAGTGATAAAATTGATCTGTATGAACTCAGGGATCAGACATATTATTTCCCGGCTAATTACGCTTCAAATGATAAAACAATCTTCTTACCTTTACAAAGATGGGATTTAATTTTTACAGGTGACCATATCAATAAAACTGATGATACCATGGACCGTGAAAATATCAATTATGTGATCCCTGGACTCTTTAACCATCTTATGGTGTACATGGGAAAAGATGCAAAAGGACTGGCTTATGCAATTGAACTGAATATAGCTTCTCTGGAGGAAGGTGGCGGTTTATCGTTAATCTGCTTGGGGTCTGATTTTGGAATTTTCCGCCACCCTGATACTCAACATATTCACAATAAACGTATGATGAGAAATCGCTGGGCAATGCGATTTATCGAAGCCGCCTATAACCAGCTTCGCACTCATGAAGATTTACTCTTTTCAAGGTTGCAGAATGATTTGGCAATAAGCTTTCCTTATCAATTCGAAATTCAGCATTCAGGACAATTATGGGATCGTTATATCTATTTGATTGACGACGGATTTGAAGGGGGCGCTAGCTGTTCCGATTATTGGACGACCCTGTTTGAGGTGTATGCAGGCCTTTGTATTAAGAATGTCAGGATGAGTGTCCAGGAAATGGTGGAATATATTCGTAATAGCCCGGAAGGACGTCTGGCATATGTCCCACCCGAAGTGAGTCCATTTTCGACTCCCGTTTTAGTTTCTCAATTACTGGATATGGGATTTCAAATCGTACCTGATGGACCCCATATCGACAGTTGTGACGGCACAGAAGAAACCGGCCTTGTGTTGCCTTCTCTGATAATGCAAAGTGATCAGCTAGAAGAAATTAATGAATTGCATTTACCTTCTCCAGTATTCTGATTGTCTTGTCTGGTTTTTGGCAGAAAAGACTAATAAAATGGATGATATCATATCCATTGATATCATCCATTTTTGACTATGCCATCTATTCTATTGCATATGAGCAGTTGTTAAAGGTAATGGCTTTTGTTTCAGAATCCCCTGTGATAACAATATTACCGCCTGCGGCGGTATCTGTACAAACTTCCTGATCCATTATTACATCATTGATAATAACACTATACTCACCTACGGTGATGGGATCATCGGGTGTTGATATTATGGTTTGAGGTGTGTTTGTAGCATCCAGTCTTGCTGTGCCAAGGACAGCTCCTTCATGGGTATCCAAGTCGAGTAAAATATCATAAATATCAGTGGATACAGGCGTCAAAATAATCGTTCCGGAAGCTTGCATGCCCTGGGTTTCAAAATTGGTAAGTGTGAGGATAATGGGTTGGGATGAGTCGCTAAAGGGCATGCTAAGTTCCATTCCCCCGTTCATTAGAAAGTCTATAGATTGGAGATTTGAAAAAGTGAGGGTGGCTAGTATAACCGCTTCTTCTCCAGATGTTTCCAGACTTATTCCGAGATTCATGGCCCCGTTAAGAACCAGTTGTTCATCCCGTTGGACATTTGTAGCGACGATATTTGCATTGGCGGAAAGGCCGGTTTCAGCCAGAACGATGTTGGTAATATCCATAACCAACTGACCCGTATATAGTGAACTGCTTCCTTCAGGGGTATATCCGGCACCGAAATCACCTGTAACGTTAATGGCAGAGGGTAGATTTTGAAGGTCCAGAGTCTCCAAAGCCGGGGTGATGGTTACCACAGAAGAGTCTCCATTTAAAAGTTCTTCCAGCAGGATTGAAATTTCATCAATCATGGGAGACATATTTCCCACAGAAGAAATCAGCGCAATGTAGTTCTCAATGTCTGTTTCCAGCTCAGAGGGAAAATCTGAAAGATCTGAAATATATTTTACAGCATCATCTACGCTAAAATCACCATTTGTCGCATGCATTACGATGTTTTTTGCCCAACCCATAAAATTTTCATTGGTAGTTAAATTTCCAATTTCAGAATTAGCAAACAAAAGGCCGATTTCAGTTTTTTTAGCCAACATAGCCGCATCTGCTGCACTGCCGGTTTCAGCTTTTGCACCATTGATGACAGCCATAATAGCCTGATCGCGCCTAACCAAGCCACGGTCCAGCGCATCTACCCAATAGGCACGCCCTGCTTCCGCTGGAGCACGGCTTAATGTATTATTGTAAATTGTATTGATAAATTCTGTATTGCTGGACCCTTCTGGAAATTTTGCTTGTGTTTCCGGTTGGTCAAAAAAGGATTGTGCCACCTGCTCAATTGTAAAAATGCCGGTTTCAACGGCATTTGTCCAGTACATTAAACCACTATAGGCTGGTGCTCTCTCAAAAGTTGCTACATAAATTTCAGTAACACGTTGTTGAATTTCTTCTTGAAATGTATAATTTTCAGCATGAGAATTACTGTAGAATAAAAACAACCCCATTACGCCCAATAGAATTTTTTTCATGCGTCACCTATCTTTTTATAAAATTAAATTAAAAAAACATAATAAATTCACCGAATGTCACTTTTTTATTTACATCCGCCTGTTTTTTGAACAAATCTAATTCTATCATGGCGTATTAATTTTTAAAAGAATTAACGCAATAGTCTGTATGTGGTATTGTGATTTGTTATTAAAAAGTGACTCGTACACAAATTCTCATTAGATTTCGCTTCGATCCCCAATTTTTAAAAAGGCTCTAACGTGCTGCGGTCAGCCGGTTGCGACCGTTTTCTTTGGAAAGGTACAAGGCCTTATCTGTACGTTTGATAAATGAGATAAAGTCTTCGCCATTGACTATCTGTGCCGCCCCGATACTTATGGTCACAGACGTCTGCACATCGTTTTCCGGTGTGAATATCGTTTTTTGCACGTTCTTCCTGATGCGGTTACCCACCAGACAGGCCTCATTTAATTCTGTTTCCGGTAAAATCACGGCAAATTCCTCACCGCCGTAACGGTAGGCGGAGTCCATGCTGCGCAGGCAAGAGGAGATGATCATGCCCATGCTCATCAGTACCTTATCTCCTTCCAAATGCCCCCAGGTATCGTTGTATTTTTTAAAAAAATCAATGTCCAGCATAAGAAGTGATAAATTCCGGGAGTAGCGCTGAAAACGTTCGACCTCCTGCTTGATTTGATGAAAAAACTGCCGGGAATTGAACAGGCCTGTTAATCCGTCGGTTATGGCCAGTTGCTTCATATCTGCTAGAAGCTTATCCCTTTCCTTTTTAAATTCAGCTTCTCTGAGCATGCGTTTGATTCTTAAGTCCAACTCTTCAAAGCGAAACGGCTTGAAAATGAAATCACTGGCTCCGGCATTAATAGCCTCTTCATAAGAATAATTAGCAGAATACCCGGTCATGACCATGACATCAATACTGTACCGTTCCCTTATCAATCGGGTTAGTTCAAGTCCGTCCATTCCCTGCATCATGATATCCGTTAAAACAATGTCGGGCTGAAACGTTTTTAGAATGTCAACAGCCTGGAATGCATTTTCAGCACTTTTAACTTCATAGGTCATCAGTGCTAGAAATTCTTCCACTGATTCTTTAATTGCTATATCATCATCAACAATGAGGATGGCATGCGCCATTGGGTTCTCCGATACAATTCCGATACAATAGAACGCCTTGAACAAGCGGCTTTTCTTGACACTGTATACTACAATTGATAAATGTATAGCCCTATTATGATAGATATACCTTTTTTGTCAACTCTTAGTTTGGAGTCTAATTGAAATACGATCACCTTAATATTAGAAATTTTTCTATTATTGCGCACATTGACCATGGCAAATCTACTTTGTCTGATCGGCTAATCCAACTGTCCGGTATTATAGAAGATCGGGATATGAAAGAGCAGATCCTGGATTCCATGGATATTGAGCGGGAAAGGGGAATTACCATAAAATCCCAAACCGTCTCCCTTCCCTATACGGCATCGGACGGCAGGAAGTTTTTGTTAAATCTCATTGATACACCGGGGCATGTGGATTTTTCCTATGAAGTGTCAAGGGCCCTTGCTTCCTGTGAAGGCGCTTTAATACTGGCCGACGCATCCCAGGGGGTGGAGGCCCAGACCCTTGCCAACCTGTACCTGGCCATGGAACATGAACTTGAGATCCTTCCGATCATCAATAAAATTGACCTGCCTTCGGCTGAGATCGAATGGGTCAAGAACCAGATCGATGAAGACTTAGGCCTTGACAGTGAACAGGCGCTTCTCGTATCCGCAAAAACGGGAATTGGTGTTGATAAAATTTTTGAGACCATTATTGACAGAATACCCGCGCCCACCGTTGAAGATACAGGCGCATTCAAGGCCCTGGTCTTTGACTCCCACTATGATGCTTTCCGGGGTGTTATCATTCATTTCAGAATTTTTGAGGGAAGTATCAAAAAAGGGGACCGGATACAGTTCATGTCCAATAATGCGACCTATAAGGTTGAAGAGGTCGGGCTGTTCCAGATCAAACGCAATCCCACGCCTAGCCTTGAAGCAGGTCAGGTAGGGTATTTTATTGCAGGGATAAAGCTTATATCCGATGTTAAAATCGGTGATACCGTGACCATGCCGGATAAAAGATGCGACAAAGCACTGGGCGGTTTCAGGGAACCCACGCCCGTGGTGTTTTCTTCCATGTATCCGGTGGCATCCGACGATTATGTGGAACTGACCGAGGCATTGGAAAAACTCAAACTGAATGATGCGGCCCTGATTTATGAAAAGGATTCATCTGCAGCCCTGGGGTTTGGTTACCGCTGTGGGTTCCTGGGGCTTTTGCATCTTGAGGTGGTTCAGGAACGCCTTGAGCGGGAATATGATATTTCCCTGATTTTAACCTCACCTTCGGTTCAGTATGAAGTCACCTATATGTCAGGGGAAGTTAAAATCATTGATAATCCCACGGAATATCCTGATCCCACAGAAATAAAATGTGTCAGGGAACCCATTATCAAAGCGTCCATCATTGTACCGGATAAGTATATGGGCAATGTCATGCAGGTCTGCCATGAGTTTCGCGGTGTCAGCACCAATTATCAGTATCTGACCTCAAACCGCATGGAGATGAAATTTATCCTGCCTCTGGCCGAGGTGGTTTATGAATTTTATGACCGCCTTAAAAGTGTGACCCAGGGGTATGGTTCCTTTGATTATGAAATTGCAGGCTACCAGGAAACAGATCTTGTCAAATTGGATTTTTTGATCAACGCGGAGCGGGTTGATGCGCTTTCCATGCTGATTCACCGGGACAAGGCAGAAACCAAGGCGAGAGCAGCCTGCAAAAAGCTGCGTGAAGAAATTCCAAGGCAGCAGTTTAAAATACCCATCCAGGGTGCCATTGGCGGCAAGATCATTGCAAGAGAAACCATTTCTGCCTATCGCAAAGATGTTACCGCCAAATGTTATGGCGGTGATATTTCAAGAAAACGCAAGCTTTTGGAAAAACAGAGAAAAGGCAAAAAAAGAATGAAGATGGTGGGGTCAGTGGAGATCCCACAGTCGGCGTTCCTGTCTGTATTGAAGACAGATTAAGAAATGAGTCTGAAATAACTTAACCTGGGAACGCGGGCGTTTCGCCCGCATTCCCGGATATAACAAAATGGGTAAGTTATTTAGTGCCTGAACGAAAACCTGGAAATTTTGTTGAGTACAAGGCGGACTGAAATTTTAACCGGAGTAATACATGAAGTATTTCGAGGATTAAAATTTCAGACCAACGCCGTAATCAGCAAAATTTATGGTTTTCGGTCGGGCACTATTTAAGGCTCGTCCTAAGCAATGGCCATGGGCACGCCTGAAATATTTTTATGCTGATTTTCAATTCTTTTTATCTTTTTTATCACTGTTATTTGATCCGGCATCATTTTTTTCTCCTTTATGATCCAGCGCCAGTTTATACTGAAAACTGTCGGCCAGAGCCTGCCATGAGGCTTCAATGATATCCTCGGAAACACCAATGGTTGAAAAAATATTGTCTGTATCCCGAGATTCGATCAATACCCTGACCTTTGAATCGGTGCCGTCGGATCCGTCAATGACACGGACCTTAAAATCTACCAGATGAAGGTCCTTGACGCTGGGATACATGGTAGCCAATGCCTTTCTTAGAGCATTATCAAGGGCGGATACCGGACCTTCGCCTTCGGCTGAGGTGATTTCGGTTTCGTCCCCAACCCGAATTTTGATCATGGCATGGGAATAACAGGGTCGTTCTTTGTCTTTTTCCACAACCACCCTAAAGGATTCCAGATCAAAGTGGGACTGATACTGCTCGGTGAATTTTTCCATGAGCAGTTTAAGGGTCCCTTCGGCCGTATCAAACTCATATCCGTCGTTTTCCATTTCCTTGATGTTGTTGACAATCAATGATTTTTTGGATTCATCATTGCCCAGATCAACCCCAAGCTCCTTAGCCTTATAAGCGATATTGCTCTTGCCGGATTGCTCGGATACCAAAACCCTGCGGCGGTTGCCCACAAGTTCCGGAATCATGTGTTCATAGGCTTTGGGGTTTTTCATGATGGCCGATACATGAACCCCGCCTTTATGCGTAAACGCGGATTGGCCCACAAAGGGTCTGGAGGCGATGGGCTGCATATTGGCTGTCTCAGATACAAATCTGGACAGATTCTGCAGCTTGGCCAGGTTTTCTTCACTGATACACGCCCTGTGCATTTTAAGGGCCAGGATGGGGATAATCGCTGTGAGATCTGCATTGCCGCAGCGTTCGCCATATCCGTTAATTGTGCCCTGCACCATAGTTGCACCGGCATGTACCGCGTTGATGGTGTTGGCAACAGCCATGGCGCAGTCATTATGGGTATGCACACCGAAAATGACATCATCATAATGCTTAAAATGCGCAATGGTTTCCCGGGTGATGGTGTCAATGTCACAGGGCAGGGAGCCGCCGTTGGTATCACAAAGCACAAGGCAGCGGGTGCCTCCTTTCAAAGCCGCTTCCAGTGTTTCCAAGGCAAAATCGGCATTGGCTTTATATCCGTCGTAAAAATGTTCAGCATCATAGAGCACTTCACGGCCCCGTTCCTTTAGATAGGATATGCTTTGTGTAATCATGGCAAGATTTTCTTCCCGGGTATTACTCATAATGTCAATTACATGCAGATCCCAGGACTTTCCGAAAATTGTAACCACAGGCGCACCTGAATCAATCAGGGCCTTGATGTTGCCGTCTTCCTCACACGTTGAATTTTGTCTTCTTGTGGATCCGAATGCGCAGATTTTGGCCTGTTTGAACTGTTTATCCCTGACCAGATCAAAAAAAGCCTGGGCCCCTGGATTGGAGCCGGGCCAGCCCCCTTCAATGTAGTGTATGCCGGCATCATCCAGCCGCGTGGCGATTTTGAGTTTATCCTCGGGGGAAAAGAAAATATTTTCTCCCTGCATCCCATCACGTAAGGTGGTGTCGTAAAGTAACGCTTTCTTTTTTGTTTTTGCTACATTCATTTTCCGGTCTCCCTGCCCAGGGCAATGGTGCCGGTGGAGGCAATCTCAATAATGCCCATGGGCCTCATCAATTCAACAAACGCATTGATTTTGCCCGAATCGCCCGACACTTCCACAATAAAGTGTGAGCAGCCGACATCAACGATCCTGGATCTGAAAATATCAACGATACGCATAATTTCAGCCCGTTTGTCGGTTTTGGCATGAACCTTGACCAGGGCAAGCTCACGTTCCACATATTCTTTTTGCGTTAGATCATTCACCGTTATGACATTGATCAGCTTATGCAACTGCTTTTTAATCTGTTCGATGATATGCGCGTCGCAGAACGTGACCATGGTGACTACGGAGACGTGGGGATCGGCTGTTTTTGCCACGCTTAAGGAATCAATGTTAAACCCGCGGCCGGAAAACAGCCCTGAAATCCGGGACAATACCCCCGGTTCATTGTCCACAAGAATTGATAAAATGTATCTGTTGGTTTCCATATCAATTATCCTTTTTAAACCAGAAGCATGTCAGTGATGGCTCCGCCTGCCGGAACCATGGGATAGACCGATTCTTCACGTTCAACAATAAATTCCATGATCACCGTACCCGGCGTATTCAAACCCGTTTCAAGGGTCTGGGTCACCTTGCCCGGATCATCGCACCTGAAACCTTTTGCCCCGTATGCGTCGGCAAGCTTCACGAAATCGGGCTGGGCCTCCATATTGGTGTCGGCATATACTTTATCGTAGAAAAGTTCCTGCCACTGGCGCACCATGCCTAAATAACGGTTGTTTAAAATAACGATTTTTACATCCAGTTTTTCAGCCACAGCTGTCATAAGTTCCTGGGAATTCATCTGGATCGAGCCGTCGCCGGCCACACAGACAACTGTTTTGTCCGGTGCCGCTGCTTTGGCGCCTATGGCTGCGGGAAGGCCAAAGCCCATAACACCAAGACCGCCGGATGTTATAAAATGGTTGGGGGCTTCAAAATGATAATACTGGGCGGTCCACATCTGGTTTTGTCCCACTTCCGTGGTAACAATGGCTTTGCCTTTGGTGATTTCATGCAGTTTTTTTACTACATATTGCGGCTTGATCGTGTCAAAAGACTTTTCGTATTTTAAGGGGGTCAGTCGTTTCCACTCGTTGATGCGGTTAAGCCATGCGTCCCGGTCGTTCATAAGATCTTCGGGCGCTTCTTTTTCCATAAGCTTGGCAATATCCGCCAGAGCCATTTTACAATCCCCTACAATGGGGCAATCAACCTCAACGTTTTTGTGGATGGATGTGGGGTCAATGTCGATCTGAATAACTTTGGCCTCGGGTGCGAATTTTTCAAGGTTGCCGGTTACACGGTCATCAAACCGAACGCCGGCTGCAAAAATCAGGTCGCTGTGGCCAATGCTCATGTTGGCCCGGTAGGTGCCGTGCATGCCCAGCATACCCAGCCAATTCGGATCAGATCCGGGAAAGGCCCCAAGCCCCATCAGGGATGCCGTTACGGGCATATTGGTAAGTTTGGCAATCCGGGTAAATTCCTTGCTTGCCCCGGATAAAATAACGCCGCCGCCGCCAAACATTACAGGACGGCGGGCCTCTTTGATCATTTTTACGGCCTTTGCCATCTGTTTTTTATTCGGCTTGTAATTGGGCTTGTAGGTGTGCATTTTCACGGGCCCCGGCATTTGAAAATCAATCATAGCCTGGATAATATCCTTGGGCAGGTCCACCAGCACCGGACCGGGGCGGCCGGAACCGGCAATGAAAAAGGCTTCCTGGATGATTTCCGCAAGCTTGTTTGGGTCCTTTACCAGGTAGTTGTGTTTGGTGCAGGGGCGGGTGATGCCGACAATGTCTACTTCCTGGAAGGCATCGTTGCCGATAAGGCCTGTGGGCACCTGGCCTGTAAAGACCACGATGGGAATGGAATCGCAGTGGGCGGATGCAAGTCCTGTTACGGCATTGGTCGCACCGGGCCCCGAGGTTACAAGTGCGACGCCCGTGGTTTGACGCGCCCTTGCATAGGCATCGGCCATGTGAACGGCCCCCTGTTCGTGGCGTACCAGAACATGGCGCAGGTCATCGTGTTTAAGGATTTCGTCATGGATATCAATGGTGGCACCGCCGGGATATCCGAAAATAGTATTAACACCCTGTGCCTTTATCATCTTAATGAGGATTTGGGCCCCTGTGAGTTTCATTATCCGCTCCTTTATTTAGTGTTTGGACGAAATGTCTCATCTGCGCCTTGCATCTGGGCAACTTTGCATCCAAACACGGGTTTGCCTTCAGGCTCTATTTAAATATGGCACCATTGCCGGCAGATGTAACCATCTTGGCATAACGGGCCATATAGCCTTTTTTGATTTTGGGCTCGGGTTTTTTCCAGTCTGCTTTTCGTTGGGCCAGTTCATCTTCGGGCACCAGCAGTTCAATGGTTTTGTTTGGAATATCAATGCGGATTTGATCACCTTCATGAATAAGGGCAATCAGGCCTCCCTGGGCAGCTTCCGGAGATACATGACCGATGCTGGCGCCTTTGGTGCCACCGGAAAATCGGCCGTCTGTAATCAGGGCACACCGGTCATCAAGCCCCATGCCTGCAATGGCTGATGTGGGGGTGAGCATCTCGCGCATGCCCGGCCCCCCGGCAGGTCCCTCGTACCGGATTACGATAACATCGCCCGGAGTGATCTGTCGCTCCATGATTGCGGAGCTTGCATCTTCTTCGCAATCAAATACCCTTGCGGGCCCCTGGTGGGTCATCATTTCCGGCAGAACCGCAGACTGCTTAACCACACAGCCTTCGGGTGCAAGGTTGCCGAACAATACGGCAAGCCCGCCTTCCTTATGATAGGGATCGTTAACCGGCCGGATGACATCCGGGTATTTGACCTGTACTTTTTCAAGGTTTTCTTCAATGGTTTTGCCTGTGACTGTCACAAGCCCTGTGTCGATCATATTGTTGTCACTTAATTCCTTCATCACGGCCTGGATTCCGCCGGCGGCGTCAAGGTCTTCGATATGATCTTTTCCGCCGGGGCTTAAGGAGCATAAATGAGGGGTTTTTTTGCTGACTTCATTAATCAATTCCAGGGGGATATCCACGCCTGCCTCGGCAGCCACGGCTTTAAGATGAAGAACCGTATTGGTGGAACAGCCTAATGCCATATCCACGGCCAAGGCATTCATAAAGGCCTGTCGGGTCATGATTTTGTCCGGGGTAATGTCGTGTACCACCAAATTCATAATCTGCATACCCGCTGCTTTTGCCAGGCGCAGCCGACTGGACATGGGCGCCGGAATGGTGCCGTTGCCGGGTAGTCCCATGCCGATGGCTTCGGTGAGGCAGTTCATGGAATTGGCTGTGAACATGCCGGCACAGGACCCGCAGGTGGGACAGCCGGCATCTTCCATTTCCAACAGTTCTTCTTCGGTCATTTTGCCGCTTTGTACTGCACCCACGGCTTCGAATATGGTGACCAGATCAATTTTTTTTGACCGGTCATGGGGGTGGCGTCCGGCAAGCATGGGGCCGCCGCTGATAAAAATGGAAGGGATGTTAAGCCGTGCTGCGGCCATGAGCATACCGGGAACAATTTTATCGCAATTGGGCACCATGACAATACCGTCAAAGGGGTGGGCCGTGGCCGTCACTTCAATGCTGTCGGCGATAAGTTCCCTTGATGCCAATGAATAGTGCATGCCGATATGATTCATGGCAATACCGTCGCATACGCCGATGGTGGAAAATTCCATGGGGGTGCCGCCGGCCATGGAGATACCGGCCTTGACGGCTTTGACAATGGAGTCCAAGTGCATGTGGCCCGGGATCAGTTCATTGGCGGAATTGGCAATCCCGATCAAGGGGCGGTTAAGCTCCATGTCGGTGTATCCCAGGGCTTTCAGCAGGCCCCGGTGGGGAGCCCTTGCCACGCCCTGTGTTGCAATGCGGCTTCTTCTCATTTTCTAAAAAGTCTCCTAAAAGCAAAAAAGCCGTTACCAGCCCCCCTTCGGGGCTGGTAACGGCTTTTTTTCATTAATCTTATTTAAGCCACTAATCGCCCCTTCGCCAGGAGGTGACAATAATCACCTCCACGATAATAAGGACCACTAGGCTGTTAATAATATTCGTATTTATCATAATATTTTACTCTTACTTAAAAATATTAATTATATATAAATAACATTAATGTCAAGAAAAAATAAAACTTTTACCAAATTAAAATTTTCCATGGCCTTAGCGCCTTTGTCCGTTCAAAAATAAGGGTTTGACATTCAAACAGGCAGACAGTTATATTATTTTTACATCTAAATCTTAACACCATAAATATACTGAAAAATTTAAATTGATACAAAGCTACATGATCACTGATCAACATCAATCAATACGGCTGTCATTTATTATAACCGCTATTATATTCTGCCTGGCAGGAATTGGTCTGTATGCGAAAACCCTCGCCCTGGTTGCACCATCCGTTGCGACGGTCTGCCTGATATGGGCCGCATATCATTTTTTAGGTGGGCAATCCGTGCGCCGATCCATAATTCGGGGGCGCAGTATATTACTGATTTTTGCAGCCTATGTCACCTGGTTTGCCTGTTTAACCGGCGGCATTTTCAGTCCTGGTCTTTTTTTTTTCATCGTTGTTCTGACAGGAACTGTTCTATTCGCTGATCTGTCCGGTTTCTTTTTTATTTGCGGTCTTTGTACTGCATCACTTGCCTTTTTTTATTTTGGCCCTTCCTGGGGTCCGGGTGTATTGAATCTCAATGAATTTCGCCTCGTGTTTTTTATCATTTTGTTTTCCGGTATTGGATCTGTCCTGTTTTTAGTGCTCAAAAAACAGCAGGTGCTTATTACGGAACAGCAGGCTGTCGTTGAATTTTCTGAAAAAGTTCAGGAAGATGCCAAAAACGCCATTGAGGTTAAGGATCGATTTTTGGCCAACATGAGCCATGAAATACGAAATCCCATGAACGGGGTTTTAGGCATGCTTCACGTCCTTCTTGACTCTAAACTTGACGCCGAGCAAAGACGCTACGCAGACATTGCCTATAACAGCGCCAGAGCCCTTTTAACCATTGTTAATGACATTCTGGATCTGTCCAAAATTGAGGTCGGTAAAATTGAACTTGATATCCGTCCCTTTGATCTTGAAATCGCCATCAAGGATATTGTCTCTTTACCCGAACTTCAGGCCAGACAAAAAGGACTATCGTTTATCTATAATATAGACACGGATATGCCAAGACTGCTTAAAGGCGATATCGGCAGAATACGCCAGGTGATCTTAAATTTTACAAGCAATGCCATCAAATTTACTGAAACCGGGTCTGTGACCCTGAATGTATCACTTAAAGAGGACAAAGACGCGCACGCGCTGATTCATTTCAGCGTAGATGATACAGGTATCGGTATGGACGAGGACGTACTCAAAGGCCTTTTTTCGCCCTTTGTCCAGGCCGATACGTCCATAACAAAGAAATATGGCGGCACCGGCCTTGGTTTATACATATCAAAACTGTTCATTGAATTAATGGGTGGCCAGGTGGGTGTGGACAGTATTGAAATGATTGGTTCCACGTTCTGGTTTGAAGCGCCCTTTGAAAAACAGCTGCCCGAAGAGATTGTCAAGGACCCGTCTGCCGTTCCCGTCAACGAAATCCGGGTGGCCGTCGTGTCTGACAACCCGGAACCCAGCACCCGGCTGACTAAAATACTTGACCGGAGCGGGTTTAATTATACGACTTGCGAACACAGTCGAGTTATTGAACTTGTTACCCTTGCAAACACACGTTCAACCCCCTTTCATGTGGTTCTTATGGAAGTAAACGAATCTGATCAATATGCAAGGATCATTGGCCGAAAAATCAGCCATGATCCTGAATTGAACGGCCTTGCGTGCATCCTCGTCACTGCTGTGGGAAAGCAGGGGGATGCAAAAGCATTTGAAGGCTTGGGCTTTTCAGCCTTTTTAAGTTTTCCTTTGGACAAAACCATTCTCCAGGATGCCGTCCACACCGTGCTTTCACCAGCTTACCAGAAAAGCAGCCATGCCATTATTACCCGCTATGCCCTTGCAGAACGCAGGAAAAGAGCATTTAAAATTTTAATCGTGGATGACATTGAATCCAATGTCTTGACGGCAAAGGCCATTATACGAAAGCATGGATACCAGACCGATTCGGCGTCCAACGGCATCCAGGCTGTTGAAAAGGCACGGAAGAATAAATACGATTTGATCTTCATGGACTGTCAGATGCCGGAAATGGACGGTTATGAAGCCTGCCGCCAAATCCGGGAATATGAAGCCTTGGAAAAGCGTATCTCGACGCCGGTCATTGCCATGACTGGAAACGCCTTTGAAAGGGATCGGCAGAAATGTAAAACGGCGGGCATGGATGATTTTATTTCAAAACCGGTCAATCCCCAGGCTTTAATTGAACTTATTAATGCATATAAAACTGAAGCCGTGGCTTCCCAGACAGTTGAACCCCCGGATTTTGCCATGCCGTATCGTGAAATTCATGACGTTGAAAAACAAGAACAGGACTCCGCGGCTTTGGAAGATAAAGATGTGTCAGTGTCTGTATTTGACAGGAGTGGATTTCTTGATCGCTTTGGCAATGATGAGCAATTAGCTGCAGAAATCCTTGAGTCATTTTTTCAGGAAGTGGAGGAACTTGTTGAGAACCTTGTGTCGGCTGTTAAAAAAGAATCCTTTGATCCTGAATATGTCAAGGCCTGTGCCCATGCCTTAAAAGGCGCTGCTGCCAATGTGAATGCAGAGCAGTTAAGACGTGCCGCTCTTGACATAGAAACCCGGGCTGATAATGGTGTGCAGTTGGATACATTGGCTGTACCCGAAATGCTTAAGGAATGTTTGAACCGGTTTAACATGAAAGCACTTTTATGATTGATATTAAAACCATGACCATACTGATTGTGGATGACATGAAAAGCATGCGCCTGACCCTGCGCAAAATGTTGCGCAATCTTGAGATCGGCAAAGAGCTCTTGTCTGCGGATAGTGGAAAATCAGGCTTAAATGTGTTGAAAAATTCTTCCTGCGATTTAATCATTGTTGATTGGAACATGCCCGAAATGAACGGCAGCCAGATGCTGGCCCAATTGCGCGGGGACAAGAATATCAGAGACATTCCTGTTATTATGGTTACAGCTGAAAACGAACGCGACATTGTGACTGATGCTGCAGAATATGAAGTGGAGGGATATCTTCTTAAGCCATTAACCCTGGCCGCCTTGGATACAAAGATAAAAAGTGTTGTTGAGGCTGCCAATCACCCGGAAAAGGCAAAACTTCATTTGATCGAGGCAAGGGTGTGTGAAGAGGCGGGCAACATTGAAGGGGCCATAGACGAAACCAGAAGAGCTTTGAAGCTTAAACCCAATGCATCACGGATTTTAAGAAAGCTGGGGCTTTTATACCTTCAGACCAAGAAACCGGAAATCGGTGAAAAATGTCTTCAAAAGGCTGTAGCCATAAACCGTCAGGATACAATTTCACGAAACCATCTGGCCGAGTTGTATATTAACAAGCGCGCCTTTAAACAGGCCGCTCAGGTTTACATGGAGATTCTCTCTTTCAGCACCAGATATTTTGATTCAGCTGTTCAATTAGGTGAAACACTTATGATTAACGGATTCAGAAATGAAGCAAGAACGCTCTTTTCGCGTGTCATGTCCAAGAGTCGCTCCAACAGGGTGCTTCAGGAAAGAATCATCAACATCTGCCTGGACAACCAGGAATATGAGTTTCTGACCGAGCTCGTTACTGAGGCGATCAGAGATAATCCTTCCAATCTGGATCTTTTGTATAAATCCGGCACCATTTACCTTGAAGCCGGTGATCAGGAAAAAGCATTGGAATGCTTTGTCACGGTTGATAACAACAGGCGTGGAGATATCAAAACCAAACTTCAGATCGCCCAGATTCATTTCAACAATAGGCACATTCTCCAAGCCGACGATTATCTGAATCGCATTTTGAGAATTGATCCGTCAAATAAAGAAGCCCTGGAATTGCGCGAGCAAATATAGTGTCCATCCAGAAATAGCCTTTTTGCCCAATTGTGAGCACAACTCTTCGTTGAACCTTCGTTGGATGAAAATTTTATTTCTGGATGGACACTGTTCTAAGAGCCTTCTCATGGAAGGCTCTATAATTCAACCCCCACGTGATTGATGGTAGCGGCCATATAACCTGCCCCGAATCCATTGTCGATGTTGACCACGGCTATATTTGAACTGCAGGAATTAAGCATGCCCAAAAGGGCAGTCATCCCGTTGAAGCTTGTGCCGTAACCAACACTTGTGGGAACTGCAATTACAGGTGATTTGACAAGGCCGCCCACCACCGAAGGCAGGGCTCCTTCCATGCCTGCGGCAACAATAATAACAGATGCTTTTTCAATTTCTGCCTTGTGGGCGAAAAGTCTATGGATGCCTGCAACACCAACGTCAAAAAGTGTTTTTACCTCGTTACCCATGGCCTTTGCCGTTAAAAAGGCTTCCATTGCAACCGGAATATCCGACGTCCCTGCACTAACGATCAGGATTGTACCCCGGCCGGTAATGGCAGGGGGTTCTTTTTCTATTTTTAACATGCGTGCGTCATCAAAATATTGCGCATGGGGAAACCGTGAAAGAATTACGTCTGCCTTTTCCTCGTCAAGGCGGGTTACAAGCACGATATTTTCCGATTGTTCCAGTTTTTCAAGAATGGCAATAATCTGTTCCGATGTTTTGCCCTGCCCGAAAATCACCTCGGGGAATCCTTTGCGAAGGGTTCTGTGATGATCCACATGGGCGCAACCGATATCTTCAAATGAGATATGTTTTAATTGATCTGCCGCCTGTCCAACGGGCAGTGCTCCGTCGGCCACCATGGAAAGAATTTCTGTTAATGCATCAAGGTTCATTAGCGTCTAATCATTTTGCCGTCTCAACCAGGCAAATCCTTTCTTTGCTTTATTTGTTTCTTCCGAAGCAGGCGCCTCTTTTGGAGCTGAAGGCTCTTCTTCAGGAGCCGACGCCTGCCGGGAAGGTATTGTCTTGTCTTTTCCCCACTTGTAAGACCCAAATTTATAATAACCCTGAACATTATTGAACCGGGCGTCAATGCTCTTGGGAATGGGGATCACATTGCCTTCAACAGATGGTATCAGAAATTCGGCCAAAGGGATAGACCCACCCCCGGATACGATAATGGTGTCAATATCCCAGTCATTTTTCCACAGCCGGTTCAAATCAGAGGCAATGGTCGAGGCGGCATGTGTATATACGCGTTTTTTCAGATTATTCACATTATACTCCTTGCCCCGGATTTTAATCACGCCGGATTCAATTAATTTAAAAATTTTGTAAAGTTCAATATTGATACCGCTTTCCTGGCGCAGCTTGTCCGCAATCATGGAAAAGCATTTGGCCACCCCCGTGTCCATGGTTGATGAACCCCTTTCAATGTACTGGAGATGGTCAAAAATGGAAAAATCAGTTGTTTTAAAACCAATATCCACCACTCCGAGTTTGGAAGCCGCAAGATTTTTGTCACATATTTTTCCGTTATCATCAAAAAGCAGGTTAAATATGGACCCAATGGGCTGGGGTATGACAAGCACCTTGTCAATTGAAAGTCTTCTGTGTTGATCGGGGGCGTCCTGGTGATGATAGATAATTTCGTGATCACCCTGGATAATCTGTTTAAGCCGCTTGGTATCCCGTTTTAAGTACGCGACAGGCAAGCCGGTTACAACGTTGATAGGGCCATAGACCTGGGAACATGTGCCTGCCGCCGCAAGGGCCAGTATTTTGATGAACTCTTCCACCATTTTTTCTTGGTCAAGGGTGTATTCGGTCAAGTTGGATTGGCGTTCGGCATAGGATCCTAAAAAATAGGTTTTATCGTCTATGGTGATATGCAGGTTGGCCGTTCCTGCGTTGTTACCCATGGATGACATAAACTGGATATCAGCCGGATCGCCGATCAGGGATTTAAAAATTACCGAATTTTGTCCGTTATATGCTTTTGTAAAACCAAACCCCACATCTATGCCGATAATTTCCATGTCCTGACCTCCTGATGTAATCTGCTTAGATACGTTGTGAACTGTTTTGGAATTTTTTATGACAAAGCTACCACTGTCCCCATATTCAGTCAAGGAATCGAGATGACTGCATGTAAAAAAAGCCCCATTAACGATTGTTACAAACTTAAAAGGTGTAGCGAAAACAAATTAGGAGGATAGATCACTGAATTTTTACGGCTTGTGAGAGGCTTGGGTCGTCAAGGCAAAACTGGCCCGAACCGGGTAATGATCGGATGGAAAAAGGCCGTTAAAGGAATCCTGTATCACCTGTTTGGATACGGGAGACAGGCCGTTCCTGTATAGTATCCAATCGATGTGACGCTCTGTTTTTTTCCCGGTAAAATCGTGGGCGGTGGTGACAGACTCGCCTTCCATAACCAGATCAAATCCTTGGGATTTAAAACACCGATGGGCAGGCGAACCCGGGGTGGTGTTAAAGTCGCCAGTGATGATCTGTGGTATTCCCTTTGGAAATCGTTTAATAAATTCCATGATTAGGCCGGCACTTTTTTGCTGGACCTCGGATGCGAAATCAAAGTGGGTGTTGACCATGAGCAGATGGCGGTTTCTTTTTTTAAACCACCCAATGACACACTGACGCGGCCATATGGAGCCGGGAAGCCGGGAAGGGATGTCTGGCGTGGGGCTTAAAAAAAAATGGCGATGACCCAAACATTCCCAGGACGAGTCGAACAGGATCAGGTTGTTCTGCCACCGTTCAATCCTTTTGTTGTGCCAGCCAATGTGATTGTGGTGCATCAGTGACCGGGTTAGAAATTCAGCCTGGAAATGATTGACTTCCTGGAAGCCGATAAAATCACAAGGGTAGTCTTCCAGGATTTTTGCCACCAGGGGTTTCCGGTGTTCCCAGGCATGGGGACCGTCCTTGGCCAGGCCGAACCGGAGATTAAACGTCATGACGGTGACCGGGGCATCGGTTTTGTTTTTGTCCTTTTGGGGGACGGATATGGGAGATATCTCTGACATAAGGCCATAGAATGCGATATTCCCTTCCGCCTGTCAACACCTGGTTGCATCCAAGACAAGGTCAACGCATATAAATTAATTCTCGCACAAAGCTTCAAAGGCACAAAAGACCAAAAAACCAAATAAACGTTTTGTGTCTTGGTGTCTTTGTGCGAGTTTTTCAACTAAAAAGATTCATATTTAGAATTGTTGAAGGTTTTCCCAGCCGCTTGCATAAAGCCTGCAAATGATGTATAGATGCCCGGATCAAAATGGACGGTATTATGTATAAAGACAGGGTATTTGCAGAAAAACGGACCACGATTACACCTTTCAGGTTCAATGAAAACGTAGCCCGGGTGTTTGATGATATGCTGGTCAGATCAGTGCCGCTGTACGGTGAAGTACTTAAACAGCAGGCAAGGATTGCCCATCAGTACTATAAAGCGGGCACACACATTTTTGACTTGGGCTGTTCCCATGGTAATTTGGGAATTTTGCTTCTCGACTGTTTTGACGGCGTTGGGTTTAAAATGATCGCCGTTGACAGTGCCGAGCCCATGATCCAGCGATTTAAAAGACGGCTTGCCGTCCATGACAGCCACGGCTGTATTGACCTTGCCTGTGCCTGTATTGAGAATATTGAAATTTCAAATGCATCTGTGGTGGTAATCAACTTGACCTTGCAGTTCCTGGATGCTGAAAAGCGGGACTCTCTGATTCAATCCGCCTTTAATGGGCTCTGCAAAGGCGGCATATTGCTGCTCACGGAAAAAACCATTCATCCTGATTCACAAATGAATGCCCTGGAGCAGGAATATTATTACCAGTTTAAACGGGAAAACGGATATACGGAACTTGAAATCAGTCAAAAGCGGGATGCCCTGGAACGGGTACTGGTTCCCGAGACCGTGGCAGACCATGAAAACCGTATCCAAAAGGCCGGGTTCTCCTCCTTCAATGTCTGGCTGAAGTGGTTTAATTTTACATCTATGATGGCGGTTAAATAGACTATGTACTTGGACTAAAGTTTCTTCAGGTTAAACCATGACAGACGTTGCGCCCAACCCAGTAGTGCTAATGAAAAAAGGGGATTGGTTCTAACGTCGGCCGCTGTAGGGGCAGGCCACCGTGCCTGCCCTAACGAGGGCAACCATAGAGGGATTGCCCCTGCGAAAAATGGCCTACAATAGAATCAAGCCCGAAAAAAGATAAAAATTTGGTCACAGACAACTCTGCGGGAAGCAGGGGATGGATTTGGGTAAATATATTAATATTGCATGGTCAAACATTTTTCGCTATTATTATATGATGTTTAATCGAGAACAGCTTAATGCCATTGACACGATAATCAAGTCGCACCTGATTGATGCAGGTGTTGAAAATGTGATTTATATTGATATGGCCGGCAATTCAATCACCCAGCATGATAATGGGAATTCAACTTTGGATTACATGGCATTTGCAGCACTTGCGGCTGGAAATTTTGCCGCAGTCGACGCTATGGCCAAACTTATCGGGGAGTCTGAGTTTTCACTGTTGTTTCATAAAGGGGAAAAATCAAGTATACATTTCAGCAAAGTAACGGAAAATACAATTTTAATTACGATGTTTCCCAAATCGATTTCCTTGGGGATCGTCCGGTTAAAAGTGTCCAAAGTCGTTACCGAAATTAATGAGATTTGCAGTGCCTGACCCGCTGATAATTCGTTTTCATTTTTTACATCTATAGAAAAGGGGCCATGACTTGGCACTTGTAAATGTAAAAACAAAAGAAGTTAAAGTTAAAATAGTCTATTACGGCCCTGGACGGGGCGGTAAAACAACCAATCTCGAGTATATTAACAAGACCTACAGAGATCAAATTAAATCCGAGATGGTCAGCTTGAAAACCCAGGATGACAGGACTCTTTTTTTTGACTTCCTCCCGTTTGACATTGGCCGGATTAAGGGGTTCAAAGTTATTATTCAGCTTTATACAGTCCCGGGCCAGGTGAAGTACAACGCAACCCGCCGTCTCGTTCTCAAAGGGGTGGATGGTGTTGTTTTTGTCGCGGATATTCAAAAATTCCAGCGTAAACGGAATATTGAATCTCTGAACCAGCTTTACGAAAATTTGAAAACTCATAACCTGGACCTGTTTGACCTGCCCCTGGTGATGCAATATAACAAAGTTGATCTGCGCAACAAAGGGGAGGATGTGATACCTACAAAAATCTTACAAGAAGATTTAAATTCGGTACTCCGTGTCCCGGCATTTGAAGCGAGTGCTCTTGGTGGTGGCAATGTGATGAAAACGCTCAAAAAAATTATTTCAATGACACTTGCATCCATTCAGGATCAGCTTTTCTAAGGAGGCGCATTGGACCAAGACAGCAATTCAAGTATCATCTCAACCATTCAAGAGCTTTCAGGGTTGATTGCCAATTTTGAGAACAGCATGCCCGAGCAAGATGTGCAACTGTTTGTACAGACCGCTTCCGGCCTCAAAATACAGCTTCAGGATCGAAAACGATTGTCGCCTATGGGGCAAATAATCCTTTCACTTGGAAAGTACCTGGCATCCAACCAGGCAGCAGCTCATCAAAGAACTTTGCCGTTGTTGCAGGAGCAGCTTGATGCCTTGAAGACTTTAACAACGGGCAGGGATCTGGATCCGGCAGGGCAAGACCGGCTGGTAAAGGAAATGATCTCTAAATTCAAGGCGTTTAGGGAAGATGTTGTTCTCCGGCCCCGGTTCCCGGAGATCTGGACGAACTGAAAGCCGTTGTTTTGTCCATTGACTGGGAAATCACAAAAGGGACCATCAGTCAATTCAAAGCGGCTGTGGATCATTTGTTTCAAAAATGGAGAGGCCATTGGGTAAATATCAACCTCCTTAAGATAATGCAAGGCATTGTAAATTATATCGAATCTAAAAAGGAGGCTGCCCATACGGATTCCATTGATGTCTTGAAGTCCGTATATCTCATTCTTGAAAAAGTGGTTCATCAGCCAGGATTGAGTGTTCCTGAGAAAAAGCAACGTCTTGATCAAGCGATTGAGTTGTTTAACAACTTCAAAAAACGGGCTATAGCGCCCCATGGGAAAACTGTTGAGTCCAAACAGGAAGGTTCTTCTCAGTTCCAGAAGGACATGCCTCCCGCCCTTTCCCACTTAAGTCATGAAACAAAACAAACTCCAGGGGACAGTTCGGAAGTAACATTGCTTGACCCTGAAGACGTCATGGTGCAGCCGGTTTCCCGGAATAAAGCGGACGAGGAAAATATACAGCCGGCCCTGCAAGGGAAAAGGAGCGATTCACCGGGATCCGGCAACGTGATGGATAATCTTTTAAATCCCAAAGAAACAGAAGCGGATAAAATGCTGGATCGCATCCATCTCATGGACGTTAACAGTACAAATCCGGTTCACAACCCTGATGAAATGGCCGGGGCGGATCGTGAACTCAAACCCGGTATGAGCGAAATTACCCGGTATGATAAGCAATCTAAACCGATTCCGGAAATCGAAGATACGCTGAATGAATTCTTTGGTATTGATATGGAGTCGGATGCGGGTGAAGATGTTGGTTTGGAAGAACCTTCAGGAGCAGAGGTCCTGCAAGACGATACAGATACTGATACAGACGGTGTCGTTCCATTTGATTACGAAGATGAAGTTGATGAGACCTCAGATTTCTCATCCCAGGTCCCGGTTAGTGAGTCAGAAGATCCGGATTTGACCGTACTAAAGAGTTTAGAAGAGGCCTTTTGCGAGCTCCCGGCGGATGTTGACCAGACAGACCGGACGAAAATATTACAGGATCTGGAGAGACTTGGAACCAAATGGGAAGATGAGCCGGTAAAATCAAGCCTGGTTAAAATAGTTGGGTTACTGTTTGACAGGCTGAGTATTCCTGAGGTTGAGCAGACGTCGGTTCAGGAAACATCTTTCAGGTCGGACGATCAGGCCCAGGCCCCCCAAGCAGGGCCTGAACCAAAACAGGAAGCGGATATAACCGACAGCCCATCCCCGGACCCTGACCCACAAAAAGGCGTATTGTCAAAACTGAAACGTTTTTTCAGATTCTGACTCTGACCTGACATGTGCATCGTATGATTGCTTTTTGCGAAGACTGCGGAAAAAAAAACCATTTGCCTGATCCGGCAGACGGAACAAAAAGAATCATTTTTCAATGCAGCAGCTGCGGATATCCCAATAATTATGCTGCCAGGCCCCCCCTAAATCCAGACAAAACATGTGCATACGATCATGGACATGAGGCATTCGATCCGTTGCTTGGCGCAATATCCGCCTTGCCCAAAATTGACGGGGCCTTTGTTTTCAGCAATGCTGACGGATTGATTGCATTCAACATGCCCAGGCTGTTTTCTGAAAAACAGATAGAAGCCTTGGCATTGCTTTTAGAACAGACGTATGAAGGCCCCAAACAGGTATACAGCGATATTAAGGATATGGTGCTGGTCACACAAGACAAAGCCGTCCTGGTAAAATCTCTGGGCCGGTCTAAGTTTCTTGTGGTGGTTGCCGCCCAGTTTCCCTTACCTGCCCAAATTATGGAAAAACTAAACAAATTTATCGCCTCTTTTGGAAAGAAGAGATCAAAGAGGATGCCATAATGAATAAAAAGGTAAAGGGATTGGAAAAAATAGCCCGTATAAAAGGGGTTCGAGAGTTCTTGCTGGTAGATGAAAACCGTGTTATCAAAGCCCATGGGGCAAAAGATCCTGAAAAAAAGGCCGAATATATACTAAACTGCAGTCAAAAAGCCGGAAGTATATCCAGGTCCGGTTATCAATATCTTTTGTTTTCCAGGGAGAACCAAAACCATTTGCTGGTATTTCCTGTTGGAACATTTGCTTTGGGAATTATACAGGAAAAGGGCGTGAATAGTCTTATGCTGGCAAACCAGGTTAAAAAAGTATTAAAAGATATCGATTTTATCTGAAATAAAGGAGTCACCCATGACCGCTGAAACCATTATTCTGGTTTTTACTCTGGCCATTTACCTCATCATCATTTTTGTATTCAACAAGGCACGGATGAAATATTCCGGCGGCAAGATCGGTAAGGTGATCAATCTGATACTGGTGACGGTATCTTTGTTGTTTATTTCTGATTATCTGGTGTTTTTGGAAAGTTACCTGGATTCGGAAAATCTGAATATTCTGAGATCCATGTCCAGAACAGCCGGGCTCGGATTTCTGGCATATGGGGGAGCAAAGATAGCCAATTCATAAATCAGGAAAAAAATGAAAAAATACCGCCTTTGCTTTTCGGTTTAAATTCGGTTTTGATCTCCATAATAATGGTCCTGAAATCATTGACGATTTTATCTTTCTCAACAGAACTGGTCTGGTATTTTTCGACATAACTCAACATTTTTTCAAGATCAGCGACGACGTTGAGCAAGGTCTCTGTGCCGAGTATATTGCCCATATTTTTTAATATGCGGTGGCAGTATTCATTGAATCCGGTTATTAAAATTTTCCTTCTATCTTCAGCAGGGGACACGTGAACCATGGCATTTGAAATCTGCGTTAAGTTGGGTCTTTTGTCATTGTAAGGGGAATAGGTTTTAAGAATCTGCTGGGATTGTTCGGGAAGGTCTTGTTTGGCATCTTCAAAGACGGCACTGGTATGGTCCCCCAGTTCGCCGGTCAGGGTTTTAAGGATAACTGAAATAAGGTCGCCGTATACTGTGATAATAGCAGAATAATCCTCTTCATCTCCTTCGCCGTTCAGTGAGACTTCCTCTTTTTCCACAATCATTCCGGACGAAATCACGGAGAACAAAATCTTGTATACGGCAAAATCATCATATCCGCTCTGGTTAATTATCTGGCGAACTGTCCGCGTGCCATCCACAAGCGAAAGAACACACCATTCATTTGCATTGAGTTTTATTTCATTTTTGTTCGGGACAGTTCCCGACATTTTGTAAACCATCTTGTCCGAAGGGATACATTTTTTCAGTACGGATAGCTCATCAATCCGCCTGGACGCCTCAAGTATCAATTTCATGGGATTGAGTTGGGTAACAATCATTCCCTTAAGGTTTAATTTTTCATCCTTGTAGTCAAATTTTCCTTTTTCGCAGAAAAAAAGATTGTAAAGGATGGTTTCTACTTGGCGGATATTGTATTTTTTTAATGTTTCAGATGAGATATATCCCTTGTCAACCAAAATTTTGCCCAGATGGGTTTTACTTTCCTTGGCAAGGTCGAGGCATTTTTTCAACTGTTGTTCGGAAATTACGCCATTGGTTCTCAATAAAAAACCCAGTCGCGCTTCTTTAAGAGATGCTGTGGCATAAACGATGGTGCCGTTATTGAAAAAAACCCGGCTTGTAACGTCATTGCCGGTAACTGTCAACATCCCGGTTCTTTCGTCATTGCATAATAATTGAAAGATACTTGCCAGCGCCAGGCCTTCAAAGTCTCCCTGAAAATTCACTTTACACCTGCTAAAAAAATAACTGCATTTATGTTTCCGTGGCGTATTCTATTGACATAAGTTTGCACATCTTCAATATGCCATAATATGCCGGAATTTGGAATAAATTTTCCGTATTTGATTATGGGACAAGGGTTTCCGGAAAATCGGCAATATCAGGGACTATTCTGACAGGATTGTCAGAAAAAACAGAGTGGTTATATCGGGAAATTCGGTTTGTTCAAGCTGGTTCCGGCGTTGGAATCTGATGAGCGACCGGGTCAGTTTGGTGTCTACAATGCCGTCAATTTCATCATGGTATAAATCAATTTTTTGTAACATGGTCTGAAGTTGTCGGATTTTAGGGCCTTTAATGCCGTTTCCATAGTTTGATATCATCAGGGTGGGTTTCCAGAATAAAAAGAAGCGGATGTGTACAGGGTTCAATAGAATTTTTTCATAAATGTGATATTTTTTTCCGACAATCGCAGGGAATGAGGTGGAATGAATCAGCATCATTCCTGTTTCGTTGTAAATTCTATCGGTAATGTCGTCAAAATTTTCTGAGAAGATTGCCGTTAAAAAAAGCGGTTCATATTTTTCAAGGTTATATGCCGTTAAAAATTCGATCAGCTTATCATTTGTCGATTGAATCGGTTTTTCGTCTGTATTATGCAAGGTGGGGAGCGGTTCCGGCATAACGGCAGGAGAGGGCTCCGGGGCCTGTATCTTTTCTTTCGTGGTGACGGGTGGTATTGGTTCTGGTTCCGGCTCAAGAATTGGCGTTTTTTCTCCTTTGCCGCTCCAAAAGACCACGGCTGTACCGATTAAGCCGAACAATACGGCAGCGATGATTATTTTGGTTATGACTGAGTTGGACGTTAACGATTTTAATACCGTTTTCCACCTTTTGGGTACATCGATAAATGCATCTTTAATATATTTTTTAGTGATGGTTCTTGTGCGGTCTTTAAATGCATTATGAAGCGCCCGATCCATAATTGTCCTGATTTGTTCAACCCTGCCCGTGGACAAACGAAACACTTCCTGATGGGTTTTTTCTTCGATAATAATTTGATGGTTTGCGCCGGCAGCATTTAATACAAATTGGATATAGACAATGGTCTGCTCAGCAGTTAATGGTTGATTAACATTAAGATTAAAGCTATGGAAAAATTTAAGATCCTCCCGGCCGGATGAGAACGGATCGGTGTTTAATCGAAAATGATTTAAAAATTCAGCATTATCAAAATTAGATTTGGGTTCATCCATAAATTTAGGAATGGGTTTTAAATAACTTACCCTTTTTGCTATATCCGGAAGCGCGGGCGTCCCGCCTGCAATAAAGATGCGGGCGGGAGGGACGCCCGCGCTCCCAGGTTAAATTATTTCGGACGCGTTCCTTAATTAACTTTATTCAGATCATTTATAAAGAAAAATTTTTATAACAAAAAGCATTTTTCTATTTTTTACGGAATGATATAGAATACACAATATTTGGTTATGCATTTTTAGACTACCGCCTCTGGGGTTCAATGAATTGAACTTATGGTGCCGGAATCAATTTTTACGGAATTTAACGATAAGATGGATAAAATTTTATTCGTCGACGAAGATCTCGCTTTAATGGAGGTCACACAACGACGCCTGAATAACGTATTTGATATTGATATTGCCCAAGGCGGCCAGGAGGGCCTTAACGCTGTAGCAGGTAAAGGACCCTACGCCGTCATCATCACCGGTCTGCACATGAGTGGCATGAACGGATTTCAGTTTGTAGAAGAGGCAAAAAAGATAGACCCGGACAGCGCAATTGTCATGCTTACCGGACGCGGCAGATTAGATGTTTCACTCAAGGCACTGAACGGTGGAAAAGTTTTTAAATTTTTAATAAAACCCTGCAAGCCCCATGTGCTTGAAAAAGTGTTGCAGGAAGGCGTCGAACAATACCAAAAAAATCGCCACTGGGCCAAAACCCCCGATGCTGGAACGTCCCATAGCCATAAAATACTCATTGTTGATGATGATCCGGAAGTATTAAGTGTGTTTGCTACTGCAGTGAATGCCACGGGACATTACGACGTGCTCACTGCTGAAAACGGCAAAATTGCGCTGGAACTTGTAAAATTCATAAAAATACATGCCATCGCAGCAGACTTGAATATACCGGATATGGACGGCATCCAGCTGCTAAGAGCCATTCACAGACGAGAACCCAATATGAGCCTGTTTTTGATGACCTGGAATCCGGGGTTTGAATTCCAGGATTCAATACCGGATATCACGCTGGATGCTGTTTTTGAAAAACCATTGGACATGCCGTCTGTTTTAGCGACGATCCTGACCAGCTTGCGATCCGATCCAAAAGGGGAGATCGAAGGATTCAGCACAACGGCATTTCTTCAAATGATCGAAATGGAAGAAAAAACATGCACTATTCAGGTAAAATCGGCCGAAAACGTCGGATTTTTGTTTTTCCGGAAAGGGCGTCTGATTGCGGCTGCAACCGGGGACAGGAGAGGTGAGGATGCGGCCTATGACATCCTGAACTGGAAAGATTCGGCCATTCAAATCACTCACGCAGACCCCGAAAAACGCATTGAAATCAATCGTTCTCTCATGCATATTCTGGTTGAAGCGGCCCGCAGGCAGGATGAAGCGGAGACGGGTGAATGACCAAGTCCGGTATTCTTTATTTTTCGGTAGAAAGGCCATAAAAAATGGAAGACAAAACGGTTCTCCTTAAAATCGAGGAGGTCTTGATAGACGAAGGGTTCGTATCCTACCAGGAGATGGCCGAAGCCCGGGACAGCCGGAAGACTCATCTTGAGCAGTCTAAAAAACAATTGGGCTTTATCCTGTTGGAGCAAAATAAAATGACCCAGGAGCAATTGATGAGGCTTCTGTCCCTTCCGGAAATGCTGATGCAAATCGGAAAAAAGGCTGTGGAAAGGGGGGTGATCGCCCAGGAGCAGCTGGAGGAATGCCAACAGCAGGTCGAGCAGCGCAATCAACCGTTGAGCCGATTTTTATTCACAAAAGGGATGCTTTCAAATACAGATCGAAAAAAATTGCTTTCTGAACAGTTGGATACCCTTTTTCTTATTAAACAGGCCGTCAAGCACCGGTTGATCCAGGAAGAAGATCTGGAATCTGCGGTTAAACTCAAGCATTACAAAAAATCAACATGTGAAATTTTGTATGAACAGAACCGGGTTACCCTGTCCGAATTGAATCACGCTTTCCGAAGGTTCAGTCCGGATCTCAAATTAGGACAGATCCTATTGCAGCAGGGCATGATCCAGGAGGCGGATCTTGAAAAGGCCCTTAGATTCCAGTCCCCCGGCCAAAAGACCCTTGGTAAAATACTGCTGGAAAACAAAAGTGTGACATTGGACCAGCTTTATTTTGCCCTTTCCATTCAGTACAATACCCCGTTTCAAAAACTTGACGGATATATTTACTATGAAAAACAAAAAAGTGAACTGCGTCATATCATCGGTCAGCGTTATGCCTGCGAACATCAGATTCTCCCCCTTTTCCGGAACGGAGACAACCTGACCCTCGGGGTGTCCAATCCAGCCAAGGTCTGGAGTATGCAGGACCTTCGGTCCAGCCATCCAAAGATTCAGATGACCTGCGTGCTGATCACCGATGAAAAATTCGAACAACTTTACGCCCTGTTATACGGAGAGGTGCTGCCAAGACCCGTTAACCGATTTTTGTCCGGGCAGAGAAACTCCGAGGGTGCCTCAGTGGTCATTGATCAGCTGAAAGATCAGCATAGCAAGGTCAAATCGTTGTACCAGGCCTACAAGGCGCAGATGCAACCGGCAGGCGAAGGAAAAGGGATCCCCCAGGAAGAAATCTGGTTCATGGAATTTATTGAAGAAAATTTTCATACAATTTGTAAAACTTACGGTTGCTCCAGCGTTCAATTCAGATGTATCGACAAAGAGGGAACGCCGGAACTATTTGCGTCGCCGGTACTATAAAAAAGGAATAAATGCATGAAACGGGTAATCACCGTTACCAGCGGAAAAGGTGGTGTCGGCAAGACCAATATCTGCGTGAACCTGGCCGTTCAGTTTGCCAGGCAGGGATTACGGCCCTGCATTTTTGATGCAGATCTCGGGTTGGCCAACATCAATATCCTAATGGGAATCCAGCCGGAGCATACCCTTGAGGCGGTAGTGAGTGGGGAAAAACGCATTTCGGATATCATGATTCATGATACCTGCGGTGTGGATATCATTCCCGGCGGAACCGGCGTGGAAAAGCTGGCAGCCATGACACCCCGGGACGTCTCTCAACTGATCGAGTCTTTCTCCTGTCTGGAGGGGTATGATGTCCTGTTTTTCGATACGTCGGCCGGCATTTCCAGGGATGTACTTTCCTTTTGCATGGCCTCCCAGGAGGTACTCCTGGTGGTGACATCCGAACCTACGTCGCTGACCGACGGTTACGCGATGTTGAAAGTGCTTTCCCTGAACGGATACCGCGACCCGGTAAAAGTGGTCATGAACAAGGCGAAAAACGAACGTTTTGGTAAGGCGGTATTCGACAAATTTAATGAAACGGTGAAAAAATATATACCCATTGAAATTTCCTATGCAGGCTGCCTTCCTGCTGATGAAGCTGTGTCCGCAGCAGTGATCCGGCAGCGCCCGTTTACTTTGTTGTACCCTTCGAGCCGTGCCGCTGCCGGTATTGAGCAACTGGCCGGATTTTTGTTCGACAATCCAGGTGCCGGTAACAGTGGCACTACGTTTGAGAATTTCTGGGAAAAGTACATGGAAGTTGCAGGGACACCTCTTAAACTTCCTCAAAGAAAAAAAAGAAAATCGGAAAAAGCGCCGGCGAAAGTTCAAAGCGTTACCCGCCCACCGTCCGCACAGCCGCCGGTTTCTGAAGGGGACAATAATGGACTCTCCGGTCAGATACTGGCGTCTTTAAATCAATTGACCTCGGTTGTCACTGATATGTCTTCCGAATTTAAAGAATTTCGGCGTGCTCTGGCAGGACAGGACAATGACAGTGTCATGCCTGCTGATTCCGAAAGTAATCTGGGATTACCACAATTGCCGCCTAGCATTCCCCTTGATTTTGAAGCTTTTAAGAAAAAGAAACTGAATGGGGCCTGATCGCCCTATAGTTCCGGTCAAATGACTTGATATTTTTATTGATTTTGTATAGTATAATCACTCCGAAGTTTACCTAAAATAAGGAGCAGGGCCATGGCCCAAGGCAAAGCGCTTACACCGGAAGAGAAAAAAGCAATAGTAGCTCTAAAAGAATACTTTGACCGCACTATAGATGACCTTGAGGAGCAGGAAGAGTTAAGTGTACAGAGGGTGTCAAACGCGCTTGGATTTGGTTTGTCGACGGTGAGAAGGACTATGGCAGATTACAGCCGTGGTGTAAATTTTGATGAAGAATCAATTGTATATAGAGGACGACCAGAGCGGGCACTTTCCGATTCGGCACTGACAATTGTTCGAAAATACATACGCAATGCCAATAAAGAAGGCGCCTATATGACACTTGAAACGCTGTGGCAGTACTTAGAAGAAGTTGCGCCTGAACAGGAATTTAGCATCCGAACATTAGGCCGGGCACTTGATCGTTGGGGATTTACATTCGGTAAAGGGATACGAACTCAGCGGTTTAAAGAAAAGGACCATGTTGTGGTAGCCAGGCAACGCTACCTCAGGAGAAAAAAAACAAATCGAAAGGGCAAAGGGACGATTCGCCCTGAAGTTTATTTGGACGAGTCCTATGTGAACAAAAATCACAGTAAGGATTTTGTGTGGTACTGCGACGATGATGGGCCATGGATTCAAAAACCTACCGGAAAGGGCGAGCGCTTGATAATAATAAATGCAATCACTAAAGACGGTTGGGTTCCCGGCGCCAAGGTGACTTTCAAAAGCACTCGAAAAACTGGAGACTACCATGGGCAGATGAATCAAACGATGTTCAAAAAGTGGTTTGAAGAAAAATTGCTTCCAAATATTCCTGCTCGCTCACTGATAATCATGGATAATGCTGCTTATCATAATGTCTTGTCACCAGTCTCTGCACCGACCCCTTCATGTAAAAAGGAAAAAATTCGATCCTGGTTGGAGAAAAACAATTTTCCCGTGAAGGAAGATTGCTTAAAGGCTGAATTGGTTGATATTTTGACAAGAGTTGGGCCGCAACCGACATATGCATTGGACGAGATTGCTAATAAACAGGGGCATGAGGTCCTGAGAACACCACCCTATCATCCTGAGTTGCAACCAATAGAGACATGTTGGGGTATTGTAAAAAATGAAATTGCCCGTAATTGTGATTTTACAATGAATAATTTAATTCAGCAGCTTGAAAGTGCGTTTGGCAAGGTTACCGCCAAAACCTGCGCTGGGTTAATAAGGAAAACTCGTGATGTTGAAGATGTTTTTTGGCGGGATGATGCTGCTCTTGATGAACAAAATTGAGAATCGACATAGTCGTGCTACCTTTGGATAAACTTCGGACGCGATTATACTACACGATTTTACCTAAAATATCAAGTCATGTGACCGGAACTATAATATCATCCATCAAGGCGTTTGCTTAAAGCAGACTTCAAGTTTTGTGGACATGCCGTCACATGTGACGGCGTCTGTCTGGCCCGTTTTCTTTAGGTATAATGCAAAATCCAATGTTTGAGCCAATACCTTTTTCTATAAAAACCAAGTCTTTTATCTTGAGATTTTCTATGATTTTATCGATAACTAGTGATAAATTGACGTTGGGCTTTTCCCCGATTTTTTTATTTATATGAGCAATAAGCTCGTTTTTCGTAGCTCCATTGTGCTTTTTCAAGTACACTAATACCAAATTTTCAATATGTTTGTTTTTTGTTGCTTTATAAATAAAAAACAATCCCCCCACAGAAATGCACTGTAATGCAAGAGAAAGCAGATAGTATCCATAAAGCAACAGAAAAACATTCAGAATTATCATTCCAGCTATAATAAAAAAGAAAAAAAATCTTTTCATAATACATTCCTCCTTTGAATAATGTGAAGAGGGATGTTGGAAACTACTATTCTCGATCGTCTTGATATAATGCCAATTTACACTGGCGTGAAAGAAGATACAATTGAAAAATTCACAATGGCTTGATTGGTAACCGTATTCAGTTTTTCACCGACGGTCATAAAACCTTGAATAGTTCAATTTTCAAGGGGTTCAGCTGGTATAAGAATATTGGGATCATCCTTGATTGGTATCATTTGGAAAAGAAATGCAAAGAACAATTGAGCTTGGCATTGAAAGGACGTAAAATCCGCAACGAGACGCTTGATAAGCTTAAGCCGTTATTGTGGCATGGCCTGACCGATAAGGCTGTGGCCCATCTGGAATCGATTGGTAAAGATTCTATAAAAAAATAGAGTCGTTAGATAAGCTGATTGAATATCTGAAAAGGAATAAACCGTACATTCCTTGCTATGCAGTAAGGAAAGAACTGAATTTATGTAATTCCAGTGCTATCGGTGAAAAAATGAATGATCTTGTAGTCTCAAGCCGTCAGAAACATAATGGGATGAGTTGGTCAAAAAAAGGCTCTTTAGGCCTGGCAACAATCACAGCAATAAAACGTAACAAAGAAAATGATAAATGGTTTGAAACAAAGAGTTTGGATTTTAAACTAGTTGCTTGAGGCCACCCGCACAGGTCGAAATTTTTTGCTCTTCTTCTTTTCCGCCTTAACCAAACTGATCGACATACCCTTGAGTCTAACAGCCATTATCGAGTTGTTCTTCAAGGGAAGCGGAGGCTACTATGAAACGGTTTCCGAGATAATATATTTTCTGAACGAGGACGGATTATCAAAAAGCAACAAGATAAAACTGAAAAAAATTGTCGAGGGTTGCTGTAAAATGAATCTGACACGAAAGGGAAAATCTGTTCGAATGAAAATTCGGCCCTCACCCTCTTAAATATAGGCATACAGCGTAGATGTCCATTTTTTACAGAGGATGTTGAGAGCCTGATGGCTGTTTGTCCCGAAGTTTTTTTCATCTGACAAAAAAATAACAGGGCTGGAAAAGGTACATATCGGTATGTATTTTCGTTATCTTTATCAAATTCGCTGTTTTTTACTTATAAATTTAATCTAACTATCTTAAATTATTGATTCGGTAGTCATTTTCAAAAGAGCCGTACCCATTTAAATTGACCTCTCCCATTTTTCTGATTTTTGCTGTTTTTGAAGATAGGAATGGAGAGGGCCCTTTGTATATAAGTGCTTAGGTTCAGGCTTTTAGGCCCACTACAATATATGGGGGTCCTTTTTGTTTAAGGAATGAGTTTTAAATAACTTACCCATTTTCAAAATCCTTTTGGAACTGCACAATAATTCCACTTGGGCAAGGTTTCATCGAATACAATGCGCATTGTTGATTTAAAGTTTTTACAGACTTTTCTGCCGGTTTGGTAAGCCTTTTCAATGACATGAACGAAGACCTTTAACCCCTTGTGGGTTCGCGTTTTAGAGATCAGATCTGTAACCAGCTTCAAACTTGAAAAAACGACACCCTGGCATGCACGTGTTATGTGGGGAAATAGACGATGTTCAATCGGGTTGTATTTCGAACAATACGGGGGATAGTGAGCGATTCGAATTTCAATCCCGATCTCATCTGCCAAAATTTGAAGATCCTGTTTAAAAAGGTAATGTCGTGAGCTGTTACTGCCTCCGCCGTCGCACAAAACTAAAATTGACGTTGCATTCGGGTAATTTTTGCAGCCATAATCATACCACCAATGACGGAAGCTGTCGCATGCAAATTCACTGGTATCATGACTCGTCCCCACCTGAACATATCCGATATTGAGCTGTAAATCATACAGGCTGTGGGGAATGACCACACCTTCTGCAAAACTTGGAAAATCATGATCATATACCTTCAATTCTTCGAGCGTATAAAGATGACCGTCCCGATAAAAATTGCCAAGATGCTCCTTTTTCTTGGTATCCATACTGATAATCGGATTACCGGCCTTCAGATACACCGATCTGAGTTTCACAATATTATCGAATTGCTCATTCCGATCAGGTACACTTTTTCTCAAGGATAGTCTTTTTTGTGCTTTGCGGAGGCGATAGCCATGTCTTTTAAGCAGTTTACGGACAACATTTCGGCTCACTTCAATGCCATGCTCATCTTTCAGGGCTTCGACGATCTCCCATGCACGCAGGTTCGTCCATCGAATTTTCTCATCCATTGGGTCTCCTGCCGTATGATCACGCAATGCGCCCAGAAATTGCTCATCTATTTCCGGGTTGGAAATCCAATACGGTTTCCGTCCTCCCCCAGCATTACGTATTTTAGGGTGTTCATCCGGTACTTTGCCAATAAGTTCTTGTACTGTACGCAAAGGCAACTTTGCAACTTCAACTGCGCCTTTACGCACAGTTTTCCTGCTGCATCCCAAAATTTTGGCAATATAATTTTGACCGCCATGTCCCAATATAAGGGCTTCCATACCAGCATATCTCCGGCGATCTCGTTCGTTCAGGCTTTCATAATATCGGCGCATGAGATCTTCTGTCTTTTCAGGGTAACATTGCATAGTCGCCGACTACTACAACATATTCTTGGGTTTTCATACCTCAAAAATCAAAATGGGAACTTTATTTCGTGCTCATTCCTAAAAGGAAGGATATAATCCGTATGAAGCCATCTGAAATTGGTGTTAAACTGCAGGCAAGTTACATGCGATTGCCTTGTTGCGCCTTTTTTTTGCCCTTGCCTTTGAGATTTTCCAGTTCCTTTTGGGCTTTTTCCCGCATATTTTCATCGTCCAGGGTGTCAAGGGCCCGCTCAAGCTGGCGGGCCGCATTTTGGTCGTCATGAATCCGGGCATAATACACCCCGAGATAATAATGGGACAGGGCCTTTTTTGACTGTCTGGACATGATTTCGGCCATGTGGTAGTTGGCTTTTTCAAATCCGGGTTTGCCGCTTCCGAGTACATGTTCAAGTCCTCTTTGGGCTGTCGGCAGATTGCCGTTTTGGATTTGGGCAACAGAGCGGTTAAAAATAGCCCAGTCCCCCAGCAGGGGATCATCTGCAATACTGTCCAGAATTGTTATGGCCCGGGTGTATTCACTGTTGCGAATGTAAAGGCGGCCTAATTCCAAAAGAATCATGGGTTCAAACGGATTTTTTTCCAGGGCTTTATTGAGCTGTTCAATCCCCTCATCCATTCGTGTGGTCCGTCCGTACAAAAGGCCTAAGCCATAGTGAAGCGCCACATTACCGGGATCGTTTTTCAGGGCAATTTCAATTTTAGGGATGTACGTGTCCGTGTCGCCGTAAAGCCCGATCACCCGGTATTTGGTCATGCTGAAGTCGAAATTTTTTGGTGGTGCAGGTTTGTCTGCAGGTGGTTTGTGATCTGCAAGAATTCCGGATAAATGGGATACTCTGGTTGTTGTGCCTGGGTGGGTTTTAAAGTAATCGGGTATATTTTCAATTCCCTGGTAGTCAGCCTGTCTGATTTTCAGCAGACTGTCCAGTATTCCGTTTGGCGAATATCCAGTTTTCTCAAGAAAAAGAACCGCCTTCTGGTCCGCCTCGGTTTCATTTTCCCGGGTATAAGTCAGCATGGCCGACTGCCCGGCAGCCATGGAACCAATGGTCAGGGCCTGACCTGCTGCTGAACTTCCGGCTGCGGCGCCCACCAGAATGCCGGCCAGCATCCCGGCCAGGCTGCCGGTTGCCACTAATTTGGAACGGTCAATGGACTGGGATACATGCCTGCCCACGGCATGGCCGATTTCATGGGCCAAAATGCCTGCAAGCTCGTCCATACTATCCAGAGACGCAATTAATCCACGGTGCACAAAAATATTGGCAGCCGGTGTGGCAAAGGCATTAAAGGAGTCGTCATTGATCATGAAAAAATCAAAATGAAAGGGTTGGGGCGGCAACGGTTTGACAATGGCGTTACCCACAGTTTCGATCATCTTTTGGGCAACGGGGTCATGAAGAATGATACCTTTGTCTTTCATTAACTGCAAATATTCTTTGCCAAGCTTGAGTTCATCGGGAATGGATATGGCAAAGGCGGCGGCAGGAAACAAGAGCACAATGACCAGAATCAGGCTTACAACCTGTTTAAATCGTCTCATGTATAATAACGCTTTTTTTGACGGTTGACGGTTTAGTCAAAGGCCGGCCACATCGATAAACTCAGAATTCTCCATGGCTATTTCAATGCGGAAGATATAGTTACTGATCTTAAAGGAGAGCCTGCGATTTTCCGTGTACGTGTCGTTAATGGACAGGGAGATGGCCGAGCTTATGGTCAATGCCTTGGGCTGGCCGTAATCGGCATTCAGGTTGTATTTTTCTTCTACGGATTTTATCAGCTGTCCCATGAGCTGGTTGCTGATTTCCCCAATGGTATCTGCCACTTCAGGGTCGGAAATAGAGGCGGCCAGTTGATCTTCAGGCATGCCCATGTTGATCATGTATTGCCTGTAAATTTCAAAAGCAGCCTCGTCACTGAAATTGAAAATCACAAGGCCCATATAGTCTCCGCTGAATTGAACAAAGCAGGTCAGGTCAGGCCTCATGGATATCCTGGTGATCTTCTGGATGGTATTGGCGTAGTTTATTTCTTTGCCGGTACTTTGTTGAAGGGTACTTTGGGTGGTTTTCAGGAAAATTTTGGCAATACTGTCAATGGACTGATTTTTTGAGATTTCCATTATGGCTCCTTCATGGAATCGCGTCATTTTATCCGGCTGGGTGATGCCTTAATAATTTAATATTATGGGCAAAAAAGTATGAAATGTCAAATTGTTATCGTTCACCCCGTTTATAGGCTGCTCCCAGCCAGGCCGGGGCATTGAGCCGCCTTGGGTCTTTAAATGAGATGGCCAGAAGGATGATCAGGGTGGACAGGTAGGGCAGCATCGCCAGGAAATTAGGGGAAATACCTAAAGGTTGGAGCAGGTATTGGAGTACAAAAATGCCGCCAAAGATAAATGAGGCAAAAATGGCCCGGCCCGGGTTCCACAGGGCAAATATGGTCAGGGCAATGGCGATCCAGCCGCGTCCCGCAGTCATGCCCTCCACCCAGGAAGATGAGTAGGAAATGGACAAATGAGCCCCGGCAAGGGCGGAAAAAACACCGCCCACCAGAACGCAGGCATATCGAATTAAAGCGATATTAACTCCCTGGGTCTCCGTAGCCTTGGGATTTTCCCCGGTGGATCGGATCTGAATGCCCATGCGGGTACGTTCCAGAAAAAACCAGGCAGCTATAGCCAGGAGGATGGCCAGGTAAAGAAAGGGACTCTGGTAAAAAAGGGCTTTGCCGATCCAGGGCAGGTCCGATAAAAAGGGGATGGCCACATCATCCATTTTAACGGCCAGGGGCCGGCCTACATAGGGCTTGCCCATCATGCCGGATAATCCTAAGCCCAACATGGTCAACGCAAGGCCTGATACCACCTGATTGGCCTGCAGCGTTACCGACGCAAAGGCATGGATCAGGGAGACGGCAAAGCCTGCTGCCATGGCAGCCAGTACACCAAGCCAGGGATGCCCCGTGGTCATGGTGACAATAAAGGCGGTTACGGCACCAACGGCCATGACGCCTTCCACACCAAGGTTAAGGATGCCGGCCCGTTCGCAGATAATTTCGCCGGTTGTGGCTAAGAGCAGTGGTGTGCCTGCAACCATGGTTCTTTGAATTGTTGAGATGATAATTTCTTCCATAATGCTTTATATGTAAATCCAAGTAAGTTGTTAAATTATCGCCCTTCGGGCGGGGTGATACCTGATACCTGATAGCCAACAGCTGTTATGCCCGCGACCAGCGGATCTGAACTTTGTTGTATAAAAAGTAATCCCCCATGATCAGAAAGATAAGCAGGATACCGTTGACAATTTCAACTGTGGCCGCAGGCAGTCCCAAGGAGATCTGGATAGCGTCTCCGCCTACGATAATACCGGCAAAAAACAGACCCGACACAATGGCGAACAAGGGGTTCAGCTTGGCGAGCCAGGCCACAATGATGGCGGTGAATCCATACCCCGATGACACTGAGGCCGGATACCCCAGGTAATGATGAATGCCTGCCACCTCGCCCACACCGGCAAGGCCGGCAAGTCCCCCTGAAATGGCCATGAGAATGAGACTGGTTTTAAGAAAATCAATACCCGCATATTTACCGGCATCCGGATTTTCTCCCACCACCCGGGCTTCGTACCCGAATCGGGTTTTATAAATTAAAACACACAGTCCCACCGAACAGAGAATGGCCAGGATCAGGGTGGCATAATGAATACGCGACCCCGGCAATACGCCTAAAATGGCAGCATCAGGCAGGGCATCCGTGCCCGGAAATCCGAACCGGGTTTTACCCTTCCACGGTCCCACAATGAGCATGGTCAAAAATTCTGCACAGATATAGTTGAGCATCAGGGTGGTGATGACCTCATTGATGGCATATTTGATTTTTAGTATGGCCGGGATAATGCCCCATAGTGCGCCGCCGATGAAACCGGCTGTAAATATCAAAGGAACAATAACTGCAGAGGGCAGGGCATTGCCAATATGCTGGGCCGTCCATGTGGCAAAAATAGCGCCCATGAGCAGCTGGCCTTCGGCACCGATATTCCAGAATTTAGCCCTGAAAGCAAGGGTAAGGCCTGCCCCGATGAGGATTAAGGGAATGGCCTTGGTAATGGTTTCCTTGATGCCGTAAACGGATCCAAAAGATTCCAAAAAGATCTGGGAGACTGCATATAACGGGTTAACGCCTGCGGCAAGGAAAATAAGGCTGATGGCCAAAACGCCTGCCCCAAGGGCGGCGACATTGGTCATAAAGGATCTTAAAGGGGTAATATTGTAGCGGTCGGTTGTGGTAATTCGTATCATGTCAAACATTACTTTAGGTCGTTAGTCCGGGTTCCACCGGCTCACTATCAATGCGTTTTGAGCCGGCCATCATCATTCCGATATCGTTGACGCGTTCATCATCCGTCTCCAGAATACCCATAAACTCACCTGCGAAAATAACGGCCACGCGGTCGCACAGCTCGAAAATTTCATCCAGGTCCTCTGAAAACAGCAGCACGGAACTGCCCTGGCGGCACAATTCCAGCAAGTGTTGGCGCAGGAACTGGGTGGCGCCCACATCAAGCCCGTAGGTGGGGTGAGAGGCCACCAGCAACTGGGGCTGCTCACTGATTTCCCGGCCCAGGATCAGTTTCTGGATGTTGCCGCCGGAAAGGTTTCTGATCTGGTTGTTAATGGAGTGGGTTGCCACCCGAAAGTCGGTGATAATGGCTTGTGCATGACGTTTCACGCTTTCGTATTTAAGAAAATACCGTTTTGAGAATTTTTTGAGATGATGCTGTTTTAAAATGGCATTGTCATACAGGAAAAGGCCCGGGGCGATGCCGAAGCGGATGCGTTCCTCGGGAACGTGGGAGACCCCGTAGTCATAAATTTTTCTGGGTGACAGATTGGTAATGTCCCGGCCGTTGATCAGCACCTTGCCGGAGTCAATGGACCGGATGCCGGTGATAGCCTCGGCCAGTTCCCGCTGTCCGTTTCCGGCCACACCGGCCACACCGAATATTTCATTTTTGTGCAAGTCAAAGGATACGTTTTTAACTGCGACAAGTCCTTTGTCCCCTGTGACATGAATGTTTTGGACACTGAGTACCCGGTCCCCTTTGGGCAGTTTTTCCCTGTCCATGGTCAGGCTCACGTCCTTGCCCACCATCATCCGGGCTAATCCCATTTTATCCGTGTCCTTAGTTCGGGCGCCCCCCACGATCCGCCCTTTGCGCAATACGGTAACACGGTCGCAGATATCCATGATTTCATCAAGTTTGTGGGAGATGAATATCACGCTGTGGCCATCGGCCTTCATTCTGCGAAGAATGTCTATGAGTTCCTTGATCTCCTGGGGGGTCAGAACGGATGTGGGTTCGTCCAGGATGAGCAGGTCCGCCCCGTTTAAAAGGGTTTTTATGATTTCAACCCGCTGCTGCTCTCCGGCGGACAACTGCCATACCTTCTGATCAAGGTCAATCTGGAAATCAAACTGGCTTGAAAACGCTTCTATCTTTTCACGCAAAATTTTTTGGGGGAATAAAAACGGGGTGTCCTTATAACCAAGCGCGATGTTTTCAATCACGGAATGGTTCTGGATCAACATGAAGTGCTGATGAACCATACCAATGCCAAGATTGATGGATTCCAAGGGATTTGCGATCCGGACAGGCTTGCCGTTGATCAGGATGCTTCCCGAATCCGGCTGGTAAATGCCGTAAAGAATATTCATCAGGGTGGTCTTGCCGGCCCCGTTTTCCCCGAGCAGGCCCAGGATTTCTCCGGAATTGATTTCAAGGTTGATATCTTTGTTGGCATGGACACCCTGGAACGATTTGCAGATATCCTTCATCTCAAGGCGCTGTATCTTAATCATAGCTCTGTTTCAATCATAAAGGCCGGAAAATACCGCTTTCCGGCCTTTATGATTGTCCTGTTTTTATTTTTTGCCTAAGGAACGGATTTTAAATAACTTGCCCATTTTGATATATCCGGGAGCGCAGGCGTCCCGCCTGCAGTAAAAATGCAGGCGGGACGCCTGCGCTCCCAGGTCAAGTTATTTCGGTCTCATTCCTAAATGGGAACCTGTGTTTGGACGAAGAGTTGCCCAGATGCAAGGCGCAGATGGGCGGCTCTTCGTCCAAACACTAATTGCTGTTGGGGATTTCGCCTTTCACATTGTCCACATAATACATCATGGAAAGCAGGTCTTCCTTGGATGCCCGTTCCCCTTCCTTGATTTTAATCTCACCCTTTTTGTCTGAAATCGGCCCCATGAACGGATCAAACACGTCAACGCCCTGTTTCATCTGCTCATAGCGTTTCATGACCAGGTCATAAGCGCTAAGTTCACCATATTGCTCAGTCTTAATCAGGGCCTGCTTCAGGGGTTCAACAAATTTGGGGTTGATGGCGTCACCAGGGCTGCCCCCCAGAATAGCTGCCTTTTCCTTGGCCAGCCACCAGATGTCCTGGCTGGTATCCCAGGTGCCGTCATAAATATCTTTGAGAATTTTGGCATACATGCCGCCCCAGTCCATGCGCTGGCCGGAGACCACGGAATCTTTGCCATACGCCTGCATGGGCGAATAATGGGAAAACGTGTAAATTTGTTTGCCTTTTTCACAATGGGCCTGCCCCACTTCAATGACCGCCGGGGTATCCTCGGTAAACGCCAGGGCGTCACAGCCTTCGGCGATGAGTGCTTCGGCTGCTTCCTTGGCTTTGTCCGGACCGTACCAGGCATAAATCCATTTTACGTTTACGGTGGCATCGGGGTTGACGGCTTTGGCACCAAGGGCATAGGCATTAATGTGGCGGATCAGTTCGGGAATGGGGAAGGCGGCTACATAACCAAGTTTATTTGACTTGGTCAATGCCCCTGCCATCATACCATTAAGGTAGTACATCTGATAGAGATCACCAAAATAAGTGCCCAGGTTGGCGCTCCGTTTGAACCCGGAGCAGTGCATGAATTTTGTATCCGGATATTTTTCAGCGGCTTTGACGGTGTCATCCATGTACCCGAAACTGGTGGTAAAGATCACATCGCATTTTTGCTGCTGGACAAGACGATCCATGATTCGCAAGGAATCGGATTCAGCAACGGATTCCACAATAACGGTTTCCAACCAGGGATACAGGGATTCAACATGCCTCTTGCCTAAATCATGGGCATGGGACCACCCGTAATCACCCACAGGGCCCACATAGATGAACCCGGCTTTCAGTTTCTTTTCCGCTGTTTTTTCAGGGGCATTAGAGGCTTGTTTCGGTTTGTCCTGCTCTCCACACCCGGCAAGAATCATTGCGAAAAGAAAAACAAAACCGGCAATCAGCACACTCATTTTGATTTTCATCGTTATCTCCAATGTTTATAATATGGGTATCAAGAAATTTTTGGAATCATACGATAGATACAGGTTTGCCGTCAACTATATTAAGAGCCTGTTTAAAAATTGATGAATCGGCTGCAATCTCATGAGATTTCGCTTCGATCCCCTAATTTTTAAACAGGCTCTAAACACAGGATACGAACACCAAAAAATAAGCCCCCCTGAAGATAGGGGGCTTAACTGTCGTGAAAAAAAGGCAAGTCTATTTTGCAGCGGTTAGGGGGGGGGGCGGCCAGTCGTTCCATTGGGCCTGATTGTTAGCAATTTACTCTTTTGCCCGGTTCGTGGGTATGGACACCCGTAATCACCCCGGAGCGTCATAGATAGAATCGGCTTTCAGTCTTTTTCTGCAGCCGAGGCTTCTTGTGCCTCCGCAGCCTTTTCAGCTGCTTGGGTTTTAACTTCCTCAATCACTTGGTTTTCAAGCTCAGCTGCTTGGGTTTCAGTGTCAACTGCTTGAGTTTCGACTTCCTCAACTGCTTGGGTTTCAGCTTCAGGTGCTTTGGTTTCAACTTGCTCAACCGCTTGAGTTTCAGGTTCAGATGCTTGTTTAGGCTTGTCTTGGTTTCCGCAGCCGGCAAAGATCATTGCGAAAATAAAAACAACACTGACAATCAGTACACTCATTTTGATTTTCATCGTTCTCTCCTTTGTTTGTAGTTGGGGGTTAATAAATATTTTAGGAGCATACGACAATTACAGGTCTTCCGTCAACTATTTAAACACAGGATACGAACACCAAAAAAATAAGCCCCCCTGCAGTGGAGTATCCCTGCAGGGGGGCTTATTTGTCGAAAAAAAAGAAGGGTCTATTTTGCAGCAGCCCGGGCCTGGGCCAGCCAGTCGTTCCACTTGGTTTGATTTTTAGCAATCCACTCCGCGGCATGCTTATGGATGTCTTTTGCTGACTTTTCACCCGCGTTCATGCGGGTATTCTGCTCATTGATATCCGCAAGGGACAGAGTGAATAGCTCAAAAAATTTTTTCGCGGCAGGGTTTTTTGCCAAAAATTTCTTGTTGGCCACAATACGGATATCTGAAACAACAAATCCCAGTTTCACCGGATCTGTCACTGCGCCTTCAACGCCGGACTGGGTCATCCTGTCCACGGCCACGGCCTGGGCCTCGGTGGGCAGAATTTTAGGCACGTTGACCCACATCACATCTTTTCCTGGTTTAAGTTTATATACAGTCCAGTTCGGGGTCCAGGTATAAAAGAAGATGGGCTCTCCGGATTTGTATGCGCCGATGGCGGACGCCATGCCTGCTTCATAAGAGGCTTTTACCGGATTGATGTCATCTTCGAGATCGTAAACCTTTAAGTGATGGGCAATGACTTTTTCACACCCCCAGCCCGGAGGGCAGGCGGTCAGATCGGCTTTGCCGTCACGGTTTTTGTCAAAGGCCTTTTTAACCTCTTCACGTTTAAAGTCGTCCAATGACTTGATGTTGTATTTTTCAACCGCTTTTTTAGATACCAGATATCCCTGCAAGCCACCGGCCTTAGCCACGTATCCGATGGTTTGGGCTTTGTCTTCGAAATTTTTGGGCAGTTGGTCGTTATGCATGGGAAACCAGCCATTGCACCAGTAGTCTAAATCGCCCAGGGCCAATGCTTTGTAAAAAATCGGGTTTTTCAGGTCTTTGGGCTTTTTGACTTTATAACCAAGCTCGGTCAAGGCCCGGTTGACAAGCGCTTCCTGAAAATAACCTGTGTTCCAGGTTGCCCGTGCAGGTTTAAGGGTGATGCCTTTTCCGGGTTTGTCTGAAGATGCCCAGCCAGGAGTGGCTGTGATCATGAAAATTGCAACCAGAAAAAAGCAAATTTTTTTTGCGATGCTCATAATTTCTCCTTTATTTTTATTAAATCTATCGTTTGGGATGACCAGCCTGAACTGCTCCGCCCATCCCTTTTTCTAATTTTTACCAGCCATGGACTGAGTAATTCTGTCCAGCACCACTGCCACCAGAACAATGCTTAAACCCGCCATCACAGCAAGACCTATATCCAGCGTATTCAGTCCTTGAATCACAGGAGATCCCAAACCGCCGGCTCCGATCAAGGCCGCAATGACCACCATGGCAAGGGCCATCATAATGGTCTGGTTCAATCCTGCCAGTATGGTGGGCATGGCCAAAGGGATCTGAACCTTGAACAGCACCTGTTTACGGGTAGCGCCAAAGGCGGTGGCTGCTTCCACCAGTTCCGGATGCACCCCGCGGATACCAAGACTTGTCAGGCGAATGATGGGGGGCATGGCAAAAATAATGGTGGCCAGAACCCCGGCCACATTACCCACGGAAAAGAGCATGACAATGGGAACCAGGTATACAAAGGACGGGGTCGTCTGCATGGCATCTAGAAAAGGTCTGGCAATGGTCTCCACCCGGTCACTGCGTCCAGCGGCAATACCGACGGGAACCCCGACGATGGTGGAAAACAAAACAGAGGCTAAAACCATGGCAAGGGTGGTCATGGTGTCTGCCCAGAATCCGATCAGCCCGATAAAGACCATTGCCACAATGCTGAAAACAGCTAAACCCCACCCTGAAAAGCGCCATGCACAGAACGCCAGGAGACCTATTACAATGACAGGTGGTACGGCGTTAAGTCCAATGTCAAATCCGGTTAAAATCTGTTCAACCGGCCATTTTATTATCTGAAATATATCACGGTAATTATTGACCAGCCAATCAACAAACGCGGTGATCCACATATCTATGGGGAGTACTTTTTCATCAAACATAATTGAATTTCCTGCTAAAGAGCGGTTTTAAGGAGCTGGATCGGTTCGTCGTGTTCGTTGTCCGATCCGTTATGTCCGTTAATTTCTGATTTGTGAAGGGTTTTCAGGAACCTGTTTTTTGATACCACACCTTTAAATACATTGTTGTCATCAAGTACCGGGATGGGAAAACCCTTGGAAGCCACTTCAGGAAGAATTTCCTGCATATTGTCATTGATATTGGCCGGGTTGACTTCCGGCAGATAGCAGGTTTCAAGTGGTTCTCCGGACCTGTTTTTTTCAACGGCCTCCTGAAGGGAGTCTATGGATATAATCCCTAAAAATTGGCGTTTGGCATTAAGCACGTATCCGTGGTTGAAATCCCTGGCATTCAACAACTCCAGGGAGCTGCGGATATCGCCTTTTTTAGTCTTTATAATTGTGGGGTGATTGGTGTTGACAATTTCTCCGGCTGAAATGACATTGGTTGGATCCACACCTCTGAAAAAGGCCCGGACATAATCGTCGGCCGGATTCTGGAGAATATCTTCGGGTGTGCCTACCTGGACAACACGTCCCCCTTCCATGATGGCGATGCGGTCGCCGATACGAAGGGCTTCATCCAGGTCATGGGAGATAAAAACAATAGTCCTGTCACTGTCTTCCTGGAGTTTGAGCAGTTCATCCTGCATTTCCGTACGGATCAGTGGGTCCAAGGCGGAAAACGCTTCGTCCATGAGCATGATATCCGGGTCTGCGGCCAATGCCCTGGCCAGGCCGACGCGCTGCTGCATGCCCCCGGAAAGTTGCTTGGGGTACTGGTCTTCCCAGCCCTCCAGACCTACCTGACTTAAAGCTTCTGCAGCCCGCTCTCTCCGTGCGGCTTTGGGCTCTCCGGCCAGTTCAAGGCCGAACGCGGCATTTTCCAGGACCGTGAGATGGGGCATCAGGGCAAAGGATTGAAACACCATGCTCATGTGTTTGAGTCTGAATTTTACAAGGTCCTTGTTTTCCATGGCTGTAATGTTTTGGCCGTTAATATGGATTTCTCCGGCCGATGGTTCAATCAACCGGTTGAACATCCTGACCAGCGTGGATTTACCTGATCCGGACAGGCCCATGACTACAAATATTTCTCCACGTTTGATAGAAAAATCGGCATTATTTACGCCCACGGTCATGCCGGTTTTTTCAAGGACGTCTTCTTTTGTCAAACCCTGATCAATAAGGGATATTGCCTTTTTGGGGTCCGGGCCGAATATTTTAAATATATTTTTAATAATGATTTGTTCCATATGTAGTTCTTCTTTCTACGCTATAAGGCTCATGTTATAGTCAAGGCCTGTGATCAAAACAAAATAGCCCATCTGCTTGTCTTTTAAGCCGCTTCCAGCGTTACGCTGAGGGCGGCTTAAAATTCAGTGCATCTGCGGGCTATTTAATTTTAACCACAGGCCTAAACGTCTTTATTTATTTGTAAACTATATATCGTATTCGATGTACTTTGTCAAATATCGAAACAAGGATGATATTGTAAATGTTTTAAATTACGATAATATATTTAGAAAAGAAAAATTTTAACAAGAATCTAATATTAAGAACCCTTTGATTCATAAGGTGTTGTTCTGGGTTTGAATTGATGTGTTCAAACAATTTAAAATTATTGTCAGGCATCAGCTGAAGCCATGATGCAGGTACCCTTTCCCGCTTCTTTGGCTCTGTACATGGCGCTATCGGCCTGCTTCGTGAGGCGTTCCATTGTAACCTCATGATCAGGGAAAATGGCTGCACCAACGCTGGCTCCGATTTGAGCAACCCCAGCCTTAAGTTGGAATGGTTGACCCATTGCCAACACAATTTTTTCACCTATTCGTTTAACATTTTCAGGGGCCTTGATTTCAGATAGAATTACGGCAAATTCATCTCCACCTAAACGCCCCACGGTGTCCTCTTTACGTAGCGTTTTTTCCAGCGTTGCCCCAACCTTTATCAAAAGTTCATCTCCGGCATGGTGACCCATTGTATCATTAATCTTTTTGAAACCATCCAAGTCAATATACAACAAACCTAAACGACGCCCATGTCTATGTGCAAGCGACATCTCCTTTTCCAGTCGATCGAAAAAAAATTTTCTATTTGGCAGTTTGGTTAAGGAGTCATAATAGGCCAATTCGATGAGCCGGGCTTGATAAATTCGATATTTGGTTATAGCAAAAGCCAATTGCCAGGAGCCAAATGAGATTAGCAAAAATGATCCTGCCCCAATAGCAATAATTTTTTTTAACAATTCTTGTTTATAGCTTTTCATAAGGTCGAGGGGGATATGGGAAACCAACACCCAAAAATAGCCTGAGGGGTTTAACGTCTTTACACTTGGTTTGTATGGGTAGTGCGAACCTGAACCGGATATATGCCCTTCCTGCAATGGATAAATAGTAATGAATGTAAACAACCCATTTTCAGTGTCTATCTGGCCGGATTTCTGCTCGCGAATCATACGCCACTCTTGGGGATAATCCACAGCAAAAGAAAGTCGAGCCCTATTGTCAAACATGAACCCCCATTCCTTTTCTTTGATTGGGTTTAACAACCAGTATCCTTCCGTGTTAAGCAACATGCCCTCGCTCGTTGTTTCAATTTTTCTATCCCGGATATAATCTAAAAGATTTTTAGCAAGGTAGTTAAGTAGCACTATGCCATGTTTTTCCCCATTATTATCGAAAACAGGGGTGCCAAAGCGAAGCATTGGTTTGAGCGGTTCCTCTATTTTGCCATGTTCAATATTCAAATCCAGAGGAGAGACAAAGATTTCCTGTCGCCCTAATCTAATAGTATCCGTGAAATAATAACGCTTGGCCTTATTTTGCAGTTTTTCTGCAGGGACAGCTTTTGGATTTCCATTTGCGTAATTGACACGTACGCATTCCATACCGCTGTTATCTAAATATCGGATCTGGTCGTACGTTTTTTTGGCCAACGACATTGAAATGTATTCTTTTTGGATAGCCTTTTTCGCATTAATATTTTTAAAATCTAAATACGTTAGAAGCTCGTTTTGGCGCGATAGAAATATTAGGTCGCCGATGATCCCATTGAACTTTTTTGTAATATCATCGTGCTTATTATTCAACGCTTTTTTTTCTTGGGTTTTTATTTTAGAAAAAAAAGTGTTGAGTTCTGCCTTATAGAACCATGCACTTAACCCTGATATCAACGAACCGATTACAAGGAACAAAATGAAAAACAGATTTAGTGCTTTTTGCGTACCTTGACCAAGTCTATTTTGCACCTATAATCTCCTGTTTGGTTTGAATTTTAAGTTTGGAGCCATAAGTGATAAAAATATTACGTTACGTCAATGTGAATGTAAATAATATTATATCTTAATGTCAGAGCAGCCGGGACTACTACCACTCGATGATCATGTTTTTGTTAATTTGTCCAAATTCCCTAAAAATTTGATGATCGAGTACCAAGGTCTAAAATAATGGTATGATTAAGAGCCTGTTTGGAAAAAGAAAGGCCTGCTTGATTGGAGATTAATCTTGTTTTTACATTTGATTGTCCTGGACCGGATCTTTTTGCGCTCGACAGAATTTATAAAATATGCTTGAATACTTTTTCCTAAAGGTAGCTTGCTTCAAACTCCAAATGATAATTTAAGGAGGCGTATGGACAGTTCTGCAGCATGCTTATCAGAATCTATCATTTTTAAGGGTCTTGAGGCCCAGGATATTGACACTCTTGTTCCGTTGTTTTCACGGAGGGCGGTTGTGCCTGGTGAAATTTTGGCGCAGTCGGGTCATAACACCCAGTTTTTTTTTCTTTTGGAAGAAGGTGTTCTGCTTGTGGCCATGGAAGAGGGCAGGGCTGTAGTGCTTAACAGGCCAGGGGATTTTGCAGGCCTGTCAATGGTGAGCCTGAACGGTAAAAATACTGCCACAATTACAGCGCTGGAAAAAGGGGCTGTTTGGGTTGTATCCTGCCAGGATATCCTTGATCTGACCAGTCATGATAGTCAGATAGGGGCTATTATTATGGATGGATGGCAGCAGTTTTGCGAGGAAAAAGCCCCTTTTTGTTCAAACAAAAATTAATAAAAAAAAGAGGTGAGTCTTGAATGGAGTTAACGCGGTCGGCGTTCTTTATGGACTTGAGGCCATAAACGCCCATAACGGATGGGCCATTTCTGTTGTGGGTATCACTATTGTGTTTACAGGGCTTGTCTCCCTGTCCGTCCTGATCTCCCAGCTTCACAAGCTGGTGAGCCTGTATAATGATCCAGGAAGAATAACAAAGCTGTTTGCTTTAAAATCTAAGTCTGCCGGCAAAGCGGGTACCCCTAAAAAGCACCCGGCCCTTACCGAGGCTCAAAAAAAGATATGCCGGCAATATAACCTTTTGGCTCAGACCATGGATGATGTGATTTCTTTGCCAAAGCTTTTGCGCATGGCCGAGCTTTCCGGCCTTAAAGACCCCCATGTCAATATAAATTTCCTGCTTAAATCCGGCATTCTGTGCGCCGATGACCAGGGATATTTCAGATGGGATGAGGATAGATTCATCCGTGCCGTTTCTTAATCGGATTTTATTGTTTCCATGGCCCTAAGACTTACAGGTAATGTTTTGATGTCCATGGAAAATTGAAAGAAAGCGAAATCAATGGATACTTTATTTTTAGAATTTTTTCAGAACACCGGGTTTTATCTGTGCGACTACCGAAATATTATTATGATCATCGTTGGTATGATCTTTATATATCTGGGCATTGCAAAGGACTATGAGCCCTTGTTGCTGGTTCCCATCGGATTTGGCATGCTTGTGGGGAATATTCCTATTTTCAAGGGGCTGGGCCTCGGCATTTATGAAAGTAATTCTGTTCTGCACTACTTGTATTTTGGGGTAACCCAGGGTATTTATCCGCCTTTGATATTCCTTGGTATTGGTGCCATGACCGACTTTTCAACACTTCTGGCACGACCGGTTCTCATGCTTTTGGGCGCTGCGGCCCAGGCAGGCATTTTTATCACGTTTCTGGGTGCACTGGCTTTGGGTTTTATGCCCAATGAGTCAGCAGCCATCGGTATCATCGGCGGGGCGGACGGACCTACGGCTATTTTTCTGACCGCCAAACTGGCCCCGCATCTTATCGGACCCATTGCTGTTGCGGCTTACAGTTACATGGCGCTTGTGCCGGTAATCCAGCCGCCGATTATGAAGCTTTTAACGACGCGCAAGGAACGGCTCATCCGCATGGAAGAGCCGCGTCAGGTCTCCAAGCGCGAAAAAATTATATTCCCGGTTATAGCCTTTTTGCTCTGCTGTTTCCTGGCACCTGCAGCTCTGCCGCTTTTGGGTATGCTGTGCTTCGGCAATCTCCTTAAAGAGGCTGTGGTTACAGAGCGTCTGGCTGTTACGGCACGCACGGCATTGATTGATATTGCCACCATTCTTTTGGGTCTTACCGTGGGGGCATCTACCCAGGGAGATGTCTTTCTTACCCAGAACTCGGTGAAAATTTTTGTTTTAGGTGCGCTCTCTTTTTGCATTGCAACCGCCTGCGGCCTTTTATTTGCCAAGTTCATGAATCTGTTTTTGAAAAAGAAAATTAATCCTCTGCTGGGTGCGGCCGGTGTTTCGGCCGTACCGGACTCGGCCCGGGTGGTACATGTTGTGGGGCAGCGGGAAGATCCTTCAAATTTCTTGCTCATGCACGCCATGGCCCCTAATGTTTCCGGCGTTATCGGCTCGGCCATTGCCGCAGGCGTACTTTGGAGTTTGATGATTTAAGGCCCATGATCGGAATAAAACCTTCCAAAATATGGTTTAGAATTTTCATTCGTATTCAAGGCGTGACAATGGGAGCATATTGAAATATGTGCTCATTGTCACAACGAAGAAGACGGATGAAAAAGCAAGCCATATGGGAGGTTTTATTTTGATTATGGGCCTAACCCGAAGCTGTAGGGGCGGATATGAAATCTGCCCCTACCCAATACGTGGCCGAAAGAATGGTCAAGGCCCACAAAGATAAAAGCCTGTCATTATTTAAGCCGTCGGATTTTCTCAAGAATTTCCTGGTTATCCGGAAAACACCCTGTCTGGTGTTTTGAATATAAAAGTTTGCCGTCAGCGCTGATATCATAAACACCACCGCTGCCGGGTTCAAGTGTGGGAACAATTCCTGTTTCCTGTTTAATTTCGTCTGCCAGACCGGCAGCCCTTGGCTGGTAATTTCATACCGAACAATACTTAATGAGAATCTCCATGGTATGTTCCTTTCGTTTTTTTAACGGTTGTCCACAACCCTACTGCATGGTGTTTTGTTTAAGGGAAATGGAAGGGTGTTTTTTTTGTAACAGGAAATTTGTATGACTTCAAATAAAAGTGCAGCCTTTTTTGTTTACGCCGGCTAAAAATTTCATTGCATGATCCAAGCATTTAAGGTTTCGTACATTTTCTGCTCAATATAGATAGAATCCTAAAGAAAAATAAACACTTCAAATTTTGTTTCGAATTTTTATGGGTGGGATATACCCATTTTTATCCGTATTTAAGGCGCGGCCTATGGCGCATATTGAAAATATGTGTCCCTTAAGTTGCAACGAAAAATACCGATAAAAAGACATGTGAAATGTGGGGTTTATTTTTTTCACATCCCTTAACGTGTTGGCCGATGGAAAAGGCTTTTTGGGTCCGGTTCCTGCACTGTTTATGAATTGGATGAAAATTTTAATTCTTATCAGTCCTGAACTTAAGAAAAATTTATCCTTTTCTTAAAAAAATTAAGTATTGACGATTTAAAAAGGAGTTTAGGTGCTTACAAAAAAAATATGGCCCGAAGATGTTGGCCGTACAGCTATAATCATTGTTTTTATGTTGATGTTGTTGGCCGGTCCGGCCCAAAGCCGGGATGTACAAAAAAAGGGCGAAATACAAAAAGTCGGATTGGAAGCATGTCTGAAACAAGCCTTAGAGAATAACCGCCGCCGACCGGTGTCTAAGTTTGCCCTTGAGATGGCTGAGGCTCAGCACAGGCAGGCCCTTGCCGGATACTGGCCCCGAATTACGGCCCAAGGCGGGTATTCGCGGTTGGACGAGGCGGTTAATTTTAACTATCCGGCAACGACCGTAACCCTGCCGCCGGCATTAGGGGGGATGTCCTTCACCACGCCGGAGCAGGATGTAAACGTTTTAAATGAAAAAAGTTATACCGCTTCCATAGAAGCGACCTGGCTTTTATATGACGGGGGAATGCGCAAAGGGTATTCAGAGCAGACACAAGGGCTTGTGGACATGATGAAACAGGACGTCCGGCGTACGGATCTTGAGATCATTGACAGTGTCAAGCGGTTCTACTGGGGGGCGGTGCTGGCTCAAAAGCTTCACAAGGTCGGCCTTGACACCCTGGCCCGGATGAATGCCACCTTGAACCTGACGGAAACCATGTATAAAGAGGGGTCGGGCATGGTTAAAAAAACAGACTGGCTCAATAACAAGGTCATGGTAGATACCTTAAAGTCCATGGTCGCCCTGCTTGAAAAAAATAAGTTAATGGCCCGGGCCGCGCTTGCCAATACCATGGGTCTGTCCTGGGACAAAAGTGTTTACCCTGAAGATACCAAAATGCCTTTTTTCCCTTTTGACATTGATATGGGCCAAATCGTGGAACAGGCCTTTGCGTTTAATCCGGACTGGGCTAAGGTGGAAGCTGGTCTCAAGGCGTTAGAGGGCGGATTAAAAACCGCCAAAAGCGGGTACCATCCAAAACTTGCTCTGACCGGCGATCTCCGTAAGTGGTGGCCGGAAAATAGCGGCGGGCTTGCCACGCCTGAAAATGAAGAAGGATGGACCTTTGGTATCGGCGTAGAAATTCCCCTTTTTAACGGTATGCTTACAAAAAATAAAATTGCTGAGGCCCGAGCCGCCATTGGCAAAATCAAAGAGGAACAACTTCTGCTCAAAGAGGGCATCGGTCTCCAGGTGCGGGATATTATCCTCTCCCTTAGTGCAGCCCAAAAAAGCTGTGACGCGTCCGGAAATGCCTTGACCGCTGCTACCGAAAACCGGGGACTTAACGTGCGGGCCTATCAGGTCGAGCTGGTGGAAACCGACGACGTTATCCAGGCTCAGTTAATGGAAGCCATGATGGCGGCCCAGCATTACAAAGCCAAATATGAACATGTGGCCCTGCTCTCTCGCCTGGACCTGACCGTGGGCACTGAGGTGTTAAAACAGATTCAGTGATTCAGTGAAAAGAGATATGAAAAGAAACCATTCAATAACGTCTGTACCGTTCCGGGTGTGGATTATGTTTCTGCTGGCCGTTGCCGTCTGCCTACCGGCAGGTCCGGCACAGTCAACAGAGACCATTCATGTTGGGTTTTCCAGGTCAATTGTCGGTAAGATTAACGAGAATGATACCATGGCCGCGGTGAAGCTATGGTCAACGAAACTGGTGGTAACGGATGATGTTTCTGTTAACGTTCAACCGAAAATCTATGAAGATGTCAGGGAAATTGAAACCGCGCTTAATGAAAGTATGGTAGACCTTATAAATTTAAACGCGTTTGAGTTTTTTGATTTGCAGCATCTGCTGGACCATGAAAAGTTCATCATTGCCGTCTATGGAGGAACCATAAACGTAGAATATCTGCTGCTTGTTCGCAGAAAGAGTCGTATTGCAGATATTAAAGATCTTAGAGGGTGCGTTTTGAGGTTTCCAAAAAATGCGAGAAATGCCCTGTCAACCATTTGGCTGGATGTCGAACTGGCAGAGGCAGGGTTACCGGCAACAGAACATTTTTTCGACCAGATGATTTCGACCAATAAAATTAATAGTGCCGTTCTTCCGGTTTTTTTCGGCAAGGCGGATGCCTGCCTGGTGACCCGGAAAGGGTTTGCCACCATGGCGGAACTCAATCCCCAGATTTCGCATAAGCTTCGAATTTTGGCCGCTTCCAAAGAATACGTCCCCGGTTTTCTTGGATTCCGCAAAAGTTATCAATCCGGAATCAAGGACGTTATTGAAAATAATATTAGAAACTGGGAGCAAACAGCAGCCGGTTTTCAGTTCCTTATCATGTTTCAAATGGACGATTTTGTGTTCCAGCCTTTTGAAGTCCTTGGGCCTACAATGGAACTGATCAAAGAACACCGGCGTTTTTTTGGTGCTGATACGGGAACATCCCTGCTGGAATCCAAGGCAAAGTCAGGGAAATTTTAGATAAGTGGATAGTAGATTTTGCAAACAGCTTTTCTTTATTGAAAGATGATCATGACACGTGTGACCCGGCAGAATTGGGGAACGCTAAAGGGGCAGACAATTGACCGCAATAAAGAACAAAACAGAACCTTTCAGAAAGAAACATGGCCGGCGCATGACCATTTTTATGCGTACCGCGTTGTTAGGATGGGGCTTGGCCATCGCCTCCCTGTTTTTTTTCATGATGATTACCGTCCCCAGGCAAAAGGAGATCTTTGTCAATATATTGGCGTCCAAAGCCAACGGCCTGGCCGCCTCCCTGCATGATGTCTCCGCAGGTGCAGCCGTCAACGAGGATTACTCCAGCGTTGTGAACGCCGCCCAGATACTGATGAAAGGGGATCCGGATATAGAATTTTTGATCATCATAAAAAATGACGGTTTTGCCCTGGTTATTGAGCAGAAAAAATGGGAAGTGGCCCAGTTGAAAGAATCTCACTTTATCAGAGAGATGCGTAAAACCTCATGGGAGATTGAGCTAAGCCCTTTGTTTCAGCGACGTCTTTTCCATTTTGCCCAGCCCTTTGATTATTCAGGTATCCAATGGGGCTGGATTCACGTGGGTCTCTCCCTTGACGAGTATGATAAAAGTGTTGCAGGGTTGTACAAAAGTACCGCGCTTCTTGCACTGATCTGTATTCTCATCAGCCTTTTGGGCTCCTTTGGCTATGCACGGCAGATTGTCCAGCCGATCCTGACGCTTCAATCTCTGGTTCAGAAAATTGCCGGCGGGGATTTGTCTGTCAGGGCGGATTCGGATGGAAGTGATGAGCTCGGAGCGCTGGCCGGTTCTGTAAACACCATGGCAGATGCCTTGTTAAAAAGAAATAAGATTCTGGAAAGTGTCCGTTTTGCCGCATATCATTTTTTACAGGATCAAACCTGGAATGTCAGTGTCGTCAAGGTACTTGAGGACATTGGAAACGCTGCCGATATCAGCAGGAGTGTGTTTTATGAAGTTGTCACGGACAATTCCGGTGTTTTTTGTGCAAAAAAGCGGTATGATTGGACTGCCCCCGGCATATCACCGGGGCCGGAAGATCCGGAATACAAAATCATCCGTTTTGAAAAATGGGGCGTGGCGCACTGGATTGACACGCTTGCACAAGGTCGGCTCCTGTCCATTTCTCAGCAGGACTGCCGCGAGGCTGAAAAAATTATTTTTCAGTATTGGGAAATTGAATCTTTAATTCTTATTCCTGTATTTGTGGAAAGCAGCTGGTGGGGAATTTTCGTGCTTGAAGACTGCAGTCAGATACGTGAATGGACAGCAGCGGAGACCAGTTGTTTTGGCGCGTTGGCTGACATGCTTGGGGCAACTGTTGCCAGGCAGCGGTTTCAAAAAGATTTGATTATGGCCAGGGACAACCTTGAGGCCCAGGTAAAGCAGCGAACCCGTGAACTTGAAAATCAGGTCCAGGCCAAGGAAAAAGCCTTGTCCGACCTCTCCGTTGCCCAGACGTCGCTGGTGGAGGCTTCCAGGGCTGCGGGTATGGCCGATGTTGCCACGGGCGTACTTCATAATGTCGGCAATGTGCTCAACAGCGTCAATGTGTCCGCCACCCTGATTTCAGATACGCTTCGTGAATCCAGGGCCGGCAATGTGTTGAAAATTGCCCGGATGATGGACCTTTCCCCTGAAGATCTGGCCCGGTTTTTAACCCGGGACCCGAAGGGACAGCAGATCCCAAAATACCTCATCTCCCTTGGCAAGGTCCTTTCAGACGAGCATGTCCGGCTGTTCAGTGAAACAAAAGAATTAGCCGGCCGTATTGAGCACATCAAGGAGATTGTTGCCATGCAGCAGAATTATGGCCGGGTCTCAGGAATCAGTGAAACCATTGCCCCTGAAAAATTGATGGAGGATGCCCTGATGCTGAATCAAGGGGCTCTGGTCCGTCATAATGTTATTGTTAAAAAAGAGTATGAAAAGATTTCCCCTGTGGTGGTGGACAAACACAAAGTACTGCAAATTCTGTTAAATTTTATTAATAATGCAAAATATGCCTGCTCGGACAGCGGTAAGGCGGAAAACGTTATTACCCTGGGGATATACAAAAGGCAAGGCGATAAAGTCTGCCTGTCCGTGGCGGACAACGGGATTGGAATAAAACCTGAAAATTTGACCCGTATTTTTCGGCATGGTTTTACAACCCGGAAATCCGGACACGGATTTGGCCTGCATTCCGGAGCCCTGGCAGCAAAGGAAATGGGGGGACGCCTTTGGGTTGACAGCAAAGGCCTGAGACAGGGTGCCGTCTTCACCCTTGAACTGCCGGCAGAGCCTGGAAAGGCCGCATTATGACAAAAACAGGAGACATTATGAACACCCAGGAAAAAAAATCCAGTTACCGTATTATTGTGATTGACGACAATACTGCTATTCACGAGGATTTTCGAAAAATCCTTGGCAGCGCGTCAGAAACAAACAGTGAACTGGACGATATGGAATCCTTTCTGTTTGACACTGAAACAGACCATGCCCGGAATAGTGGTGTCCAATTTGAGATCGAATATGCCTCTCAGGGTCAGGAGGGCCTGGACATAGTGCGAAAGGCCAATGAGGCGGGAAATCCTTTTTCTCTGGCTTTTGTCGACGGACGCATGCCCCCGGGCTGGGACGGAATTGAGACCATCAGCCACCTGTGGAAGGAAAGCCCTGAGTTGCAGGTGGTGCTTTGTACGGCTTACGCCGACTATTCCTGGTCGGAGATTCAAAAGGTCCTGGGAGAAAGCGACAGTCTTCTAATTCTTAAAAAACCGTTTGACAACGTGGAAGTGCTTCAGATGGCCCATGCCCTGACCCGGAAATGGGAGTTAAGCCGGGAAATAAAAGGTCGGCTGAATAAACTGGCCTTTTATGACGACCTGACAGGATTGCCCAACCGGGCTCTTTTTCTGGACAGGCTCAATGGGGCGATTAATCAAAATTTAAGAAATCAGCAAAGGGCGGCGCTGCTCTTCATTGATCTGGACGACTTTAAGCGAATTAATGACACTTTGGGTCACAGCGTGGGGGATGAACTGCTCAAAATCATGGCTGACCGTCTTCTCAAGAGCCTGCGTTTATCTGATACGGTTTCCAGGTCAGTCAAGGACCGCACTGCGGCACGGCTGGGCGGCGATGAATTTACAGTGCTGCTGCCTGAAATCATAGATTCGGATAAGGCGGCTGTCGTTGCCCAGCGTATTGTTGAACATCTGACAATGCCGGTTTCCATTGGGGAAAATGAATTCATGGTGACCCCAAGCATCGGCATTGCTATTTTTCCGGATGACGGGGACACTGTGGAAATTTTACTGAAAAATGCGGACCTGGCCATGTATTTTGCCAAGAGAAGTCGCGGTCAGGGAAGTTTTAAGTATTATCAGGAATCCATGAATGATGCCGCCTTAAAGCGGCTAACCATAGAGAATCAGCTGCGTCAGGCAATTAACAGGGATGAGCTGCATTTGTTTTATCAACCCCAGGTAGGCCTTCCTTCAGGTGAATTGATCGGTATGGAGGCTCTGCTGCGCTGGGACAATCATGTTCTTGGCAGCGTGTCGCCTGTGGAGTTTATTCCCATTGCCGAAGCGTGTGGTCTGATTATTCCCATAGGGGAATGGGTTATGCGGACCGCATGTACACAGATGTGCAGATGGATCGAAAACGGACTGTCCGTCAAACGGGTTGCCGTCAATGTATCGGTTAATCAGTTTACCCATCCTGACTTTTTGGCTGTGGTGGAAAAAATTCTTAACGAGACGGGCATGCCGGCCAAGCATCTCGAGATTGAAATTACCGAGAGTCTTTTTGCCCATAATCTGGATAAAATTTTGAATATTCTCAATGCGCTGCATGATAAAGGTATTGGTGTGTCAGTGGATGATTTCGGTACCGGATACTCCAGTCTCAGCCGCCTTAAGGATATGCCCATAGATTGTCTTAAAATTGACCGATCTTTTGTATTGGGAATAGATTCCATAAAAAATGATCAGTCCATTATCGCAGCCATCATGTCGATGGCTAAGGGAATGGATCTCAGGGTTATTGCCGAAGGTATAGACAATGACCGGCAACTTGATTTTTTGGTGAATAAAGAATGCACGGAGGCCCAGGGATTTCTGTTCAGCCGGCCCCTGCCTCCTGAAAAAATAGAGGCGATTTTGAAAAAAGGCGACCAGAAAATAATATTTCCTCAGGAATTACCAAACAAGCTCTAAATTTTTTGAGTTGTAGGTTGGGGTGAAATACGAACCCCAACATGAAATTGGGGCTTGGTACCGTATTGTATTGGGGTTCCTTCGTCACCCCAGCCTACGCTTACGACCTCATACATACACCCAGCATATAATCTTCATGCTTTTCATGTACTTTGTGGTAAGGGCTCGAAAAAAATATGTATCCAATGGGCACATTGAAATAACGGCCATGGCCGACCTGGTCTTTCACCGAGGTTAGGCCACAACAAATCATGAAAGAAACTAACCGGTTAGTTCAGTTCTTTCATATAAACTAAAGGCTACTAACGTTCAAAAGCGGCGCTTGTCGGCCACCTCCCAATCCTGGATTGTGGTGGTTTCACTAATCTCTTCCCATCCCGTGATCATCCCTGTGATATGGCTGAATAAGGAATGCCCTGTTGTGGTCATATAAACATGAATCACCAGAAACGAAAGCAGTAGAAATGCCAGCAACGTGTGGATCAGTGCCACCGGTGCCAGGGACCAGGCCACGCCCCCCCAAAGGTTCCAGGTATAGTATAACATGCCTGAAATCATTTGGACCGGCAGCATCAACGCCGACAGTGCCAGATAGGTCAGGCGCTGCAATGGATTGTGCTTGGCCCCGGCTGATTTTTCAACCGGATGGGGTTTGCCCCGGAAAATTCCGGATGCATAGTATAGCGCCACATCAATGAGTTTTTTGGTTGTGGGAATGTATTGACGCCACTCCCCGGTGGTGAAAAGCCAGAATACAAAAAAAGCAAAAAGCACCAGCCATGAAAGTCCCACAAAGTTATGGGTTTTCACTGCGGTTTCATAGCCCATCAGGGTGTAGGTGCCATGGATTTCAAAACCTGTGATCATAAGAAATATAATTATCGCGGCCTGCAGCCAGTGCCAGAATCTTTCATAACGCGTGTACAGATATACTTTAATTCTTTTTGTCTGATCCATGATATTGTGTTCCTTTTTTAATGTTTTCCGCTTCTGGTAAAAAAACGTCCCAGACCATGGAGGGTGACACCTGCGAATGATCCGATCACAAGGATCCATCCTGCCCAATCCATCATGGCAAAGTGATCCCGTCCGGGCATGTAAAAGCCGGTCAGGGTCGCCAGTCGTCCGGTATCTTTGACATGGCATTCGGTGCATGAAAGAACATTGTCCCTGGGAGCGACCATATGGGTGATGGGAAACACATACGAGGTTTCAACAAAATCATACTCGCCGGAATAGGGCAGGTCTAAATATTCTTGACCATACCGGATTGCTGCATTCCAATCAAACCCTTTCCAGTAGGCGGCTTTATCTGTTTTATCCTTGGGGAACAGGTGGGGAGCCACAAGCTTTTTATTAATTTTATCATAGGGGATTTTCGCCCGGTGTACCTTAAACGGAAAGATGCGTGACGTTTCATCGGTCATGTCACCGGCCGGCTTGCTGATGACCACTTCGCCGGACGGGTCAATGGTGTCCTTCAAGGTGAGATGGTCAATGGAGCCATTGTACCAGAAGTATTCGGGCACCACATTTTTTTCCCATTTGAATGCACCTTTTTTGGTAACATAGGCGGGTTTCCCCAGCTCATCCTTCAGGGTATAGGGTTTGCCGTCTTTCTTTTTTCCCGCCACAGACCAGTCCCAGTTCATCTTGGTGGGATTGATACGGGCATAGTTAGGAATATGGCAGCTCTGGCAGGCCACCCGGTCGGTGTGGTCATTGGCCTTGGCATTGTGCTGGTGGGGTTCCCTGCCGTGGCAGGAAACACAGGTGATCTTTGAGGTGAGATCATCTTCAATTAACGATTTTTTATTTTCAGCCGCAGGCCGGGTGTAAATCCGGCCGGCTATATGGTGTTCGGATGTGGAGTGGCACCGGGTACAGTTAAAATTCTGACCGTCAGTGCCCATATGAACATCCAAGTGTTTATCGGGTTTGATCAGGGATGAGTCCAAATCGCCATGCTTAACACCGTCGCCGCCGCCACCGTAGAAATGGCATGCGCCGCAGTTTTTACGCCCGGGTAGGCCAACGCTTTGGGCCACTTTGTTCCACTCCGGCGGATGGTAAGTTTTTTTGTTTCCTTTAAATACTTTGGTTTCCTTGGCCGGATGGCCGGCCCCGGATGGGAATTTTTTGTACGTGCCGGTGGTTTCGTGGCAGACAAGGCAGTCCACCTTGGTTTGATCGGTAAAATCAAAGTTTTTGTCTTTCCAACCGTATCCTGCATGGCATGATGTGCAACGAGCCTCGTTGCTCTGGGCGTTGATTCAGAAGTTGTTGACGGATAACCCGCCTTTCCCCAATGGTGTTTCAGGATCTTTTCCCGGTGCTTTCCAGGTCCAGTGAATGGTTTTATGAAACTGCAATGCCGCCTCATTATGGCAGGTTAGGCAGGCTGCCGTCACTTCCGGGCCTGAAAAAAATTCCTGCTGCAGGATCTCAAATTTTGAGTGGTCCGCAGTGATCCAGCGTTTTTTCTCTTTTACGGCCTGTTTCGCAAGGACCCTGCCGGGGGCCAGTTCTTCTTGACTGGGGCCTGTGGATGCCGTGCAAGGCAAAGGACCAGCCGATAGCATGAACAACGTGAATAGCAGGAAAACTAAAAGATTTCGCATTTGTTTCATCATTTTAGATCAACGCCTCCTTTTGATTCGGGTTGGCCCGGATTTATTTTTTCCGAGTTCCTTAGAGCCCAATTTTCAAACAGGCTCTTAAACCATGATAATCGTTTTGTGCATTGTAGATATTTACCTTACTATACTAATAAAACAACGAATATGCCAGCTGTGAGACTGTCAGGAAAAAAATTAAAACGTTCGGCCTGGATTCCGGGGCTTTTTGCTAACGGGTTGTCATTTTGGTTGACAATTCCCAAAGAGCTGTCCTAAAGCAGGGTTGATCCACTTAAAAATAAAACTGACATAATGCAGGATAAAAAAATATTTTGAGGCGAAAATGAAAATATCTATAAGGTGGGCGATGGTTCTTGGTTGCCTTGGTCTCATCTGGGGGATGCAGATCCTGATTACTTCGTCCACCTACATTTCTTCCCAGCGGATGCTGGCCGGGCATGCCTGCGACGTAATGCAGAACATTGCAGACCTGACCATGACCCAATCCAAAAACCATCTCCAGCTGGCCCAAAGAGCAGCTCTTCTGACCAAACGCCTGCTGGCCTCCGAAGTGGTCGGAAGTCAAAATCAGCACTATGACGTTCTTGAACGTTATTTTTTTGATCAATTATCATTGTACGCCCATTTTGCCGGTATATATATCGGTATGCCCAATGGTGATTTTTTTTATGTCAACCGCAGTGATGTACATTCCCCCGGCGGATACCGGACCAAGATAATTGATCATCTAAATGGTGTAAAAAAAGTCCGGCTGATCTGGCGGAATTCGGCCGGCAGCATTGTTAAAACGTCTGAAGACCCCGGTGACACCTATGATCCACGGCAGCGTCCCTGGTATAAAAAATCCTTTACTGAACGGGGGATTATCTGGACGGACCCCTACATTTTCTTCTCATCACAAAAACCCGGAATTACGGTGGCAGGTCCAATTTTTAAAGCAAACGGGCAGTTACAGAGTGTTGTCGGTGTGGATATCGAGATCGATGACTTGTCCACCTTTATCAGTCGGTTACGGATCGGTAAGCATGGCCGTGCTTTTATGCTCAACAACAACGGAGATGTGGTGGCATTCCCTGACATTTCAAAAATTAAACAGTACGAAGGCACCGCAGCTCATCAATTCAGAATGGTTAAAATTGATGAACTGGACGATGAATTAAGCCGTGCGGCCTTTCATGCCGTCCAGTGGCAGCGGACAGAAACCGGACTGCTGAAGCTCGACCACTCCCAGTTTGCCAAGTTCACTCATAATGGCGAGGCATATAATACCATGTTCACCCAGTTTGCAGACTCAAACTGGCCCTGGATGATCGGCGTGTATATACCGGAAAATGACTATTTAGGCGTACTCAAGGAAAATCGGTCACTTAATATCGGGATTACCCTGGTCCTTTCGGTGATTGCCACCCTGGTGGGGTTGCAGTTGTTTCGCAGTATCACACGGCCTTTGATGGGCCTGGAAAAAGAGGCCCTTGCCATCAAGCAGCATGATTTAATCACCAGCTTCAATACACGTTCCATATTTAAAGAGATAGACGAAACCGCTGCTGCCTTTTCACAAATGAAGCTTTCCCTGCAAAGCAGTGAAAAAAAGTATCGCCGGATATTTGAAAATATTCAGGACATCTATTTTGAATGCACCATTGAAGGCGATATTCTCGAAATAAGTCCATCTGTAGAGGAGTTGATCTGTCAAGACCGCAAAGAGATTATCGGCACCAGGCTAATGCAGTTCTATAAAAATGCCGATGATCACCAACGGTTTCTATCCGAAATTTTTGCTGTCGGGTCTGTGAGTGACTGGGAAATTACGTTGAAAAACGAACACGGCAAAATCGCCTACGGCTCGGTTACGGCCACTTTGAAACGTAATGCCGCCGGTGATGCGGAAAAAATTATCGGTTCGCTGCGCATTATCACCGATAGAAAAAAAGCCGAGCTTAGACTGCGCCGGTACCAGGATCAGCTGGAGGATCTTATTGCGGAACGCACAAGTGATCTGCAGAGGAGCAATGAACAGCTGCGCAATGAAATTGAAACACGTAAAGAAAAGGAAGATGCGCTCAGACGCAGTGAAGAGAAGTACCGGTCCATCATAGAAAATACCAACAACGGTTATTATGAAGTGGACCTTGACGGTCGTCTGACCTTTTTGAACGATTCGTTGGCTGTAATTCTGGGATATTCGGTTGAAGAGCTTAAGGGGATGGATTATTCCATTTTGCTGGATGCCGAGGGCTTGCGGCAGACATCTGAAGAACCTTCTGATACGTATCGATCCGGAGTCAACGGTAATCTGTCACGTTTGACAATTACTCGCAGGGACGGTGACCGGCGGACCGTAGATGTTTCAACAGCCCCCATTTTTGATAACAATGGCGGAAAAGTTGGTTATCGTGGTGTTGTTTTGGATATCAGCGAACGGCTGAATGCCGAAGCAGAAAAGAAAAAGCTTCAAAAACGACTGCATCAAATCCAGCGTCTGGAGGGCATTGGAACCCTGGCCGGCGGTGTGGCCCACGATTTCAATAATTTGCTGATGGGTATTCAGGGTAATTTATCGTTGATGATGCTGAGGACCGAATCTACAGAGTATAATTACAAAAAATTGAGAAGTATCGAGTCCTGCGTCATCTCCGGAACCAAGCTTACCCAGCAGCTGCTCGGATTTGCACGGGGCGGCAAGTACATGGCCAAACCGTTGGATTGTAATCAAAGTGTCATGGAAACCGCCCGCATGTTCGCCCGCACGTGCAAAGATATCCAGGTTGAGGAAAATATAGAGCATGGTTTATGGGCGGTCATCGCTGATAAAAATCAGATTGAGCAGGTTCTGCTCAATATTTACATTAATGCATCGCAGGCCATGCCCGACCGAGGTACGGTCTTGATTGATGCCAAAAACATGGTCCTGGATGCCGCATTTTGTCAGGCATTCGACATTCAGCCGGGACGATATGTATGTATCTCAATTACGGATACCGGTGTCGGTATTGATCCTGCAATCCAGGCGCGCATATTTGAGCCGTTTTTTACCACCAAGGGAATGGGCCGCGGAACCGGCCTGGGCCTTGCCTCGGCCTATGGCATTATCAAGAATCATGACGGCGCCATTGATTTTGTCAGCCGGCCGGGCAAAGGAACCACGTTTTATATTTATCTGCCGGCTTCGGATGGCGATGCAGAAGCTGAACCGGCATTGTCCGAAATAATTTCAAAAGGTACTGAAACCCTTCTGCTTATTGATGATGAAGAGGTCATCCTGCAGGTGGGGCAACCCATGCTTGAATCTCTGGGGTACAAAGTGATGTCTGCATCGGACGGGAAAACAGCCTTGGAAATTTTTCGTCGGTTGACCGGGGAAATTGACTTGGTAATCCTGGATGTGATCATGCCGGGAATGAGCGGCAGTGCAATTTTTGACGAGTTGAAAAATATCAATTCCCAGGTCCAGGTGCTGCTCGCCAGTGGACACAGCCTCAGCGGACAGGCTGAAGACCTCCTGTCGCGGGGATGCGTCGGCTTCATCCAGAAACCATTCTCCCTGGAGCAACTAAGTGTCAAGTTGCGCGGCATATTTGATAAGTAACACTTGATCATCGAGTAAGAGTACTAACGCCAGAGAATATCCTGGGTCCTGAAGACCAGAGATCTCTTTTTTCCAGGCTGCAGGTCTAATGCCCCGGCTTGTTCTTTTGATAATAAAAGGGTCACCCCGAAGGTGTCTGTGTTAAAGTCCACCTCAATGCGGCCGGTTTTCGGTTCCAGTGCCATTCGGGTGACCAGGACCGGGATCTGGTTTTTTTCGTTGGACTGGTTTTCAATTTCCTGGGTGATGTTGATTCTTTCCGCCGGGATCAGGGCTGTCCTGCCGGCTTTGTCAGGCAAGCTGATATGCCGTCCGTTGCCCAGCGGAAGAATCCAATTGACGGCGCTGCCGGACGTCACTGCCTGGTAAGGTGGGGGCAGTATGATTTCCTCCTTGGGGGAAAAGATCCGGCCTTTTTCCATTGAGATCCGGGTGTCGCTGCAGGCATTGAGCCAGGCCAGGTCGTGGCTGACAATGATCAAGGTACAGCCCCATTTGTCCCGGGCCGCCAAAGAAGCCTTTCGAATGAGGCGTGCGCTTTCCGCGTCCACGCTGGCCACAGGTTCGTCCAACAGCAGTGCTCGGGGCTTAAGGATCAGGCGTGCCGCCAGGGCCACCCGCTGGGCTTCACCGCCGGACAATTGATGCCAGGCCCTGGTGTGAAACTCATCAAAGTCCAGACCGACCGCGGCCAGTGCCCGGGCCGCCCTCTGTTTTAAATTTTTTGTATCTTTCCTGATTTTAAGACCGTAGACAACATTATCCAGAACCGAACGTTTGAGCAGATAGGGCGTCTGGGTCATCAGGGTGACTCTGGATCGCACCCTGGCGGACATGGGGTATTCCTTGCGGCCGTTAAAACGGATTTCGCCTTGGCTGGGGGCCATGGCAAATGCCAGTAGCTTTATAAACGTGCTTTTTCCGCTGCCGTTGGGTCCGGATAAGCCTAAAATACTGCCGGCCGGGATGCTGAATTCGTCAATATCCAGCACCTTTTTACTGCCGTAGTAATGGCAGATGCGGCAAAGGGTGTATAAAGGTGCAGGGGTGATCATATCATTCTATCTTTTTCTTAGAAAAGAAAGACTTAGGTTTACCGTAAATGCGATTATCATCAAAACAATGCCCAACGCAATGCCGTCGGCAAACAGGCCTTTGTTGGTTTCCAGGGCAATGGCTGTGGTCATGGTCCGGGTGTGATATTTTATATTTCCGCCCACAATCATGGAGATGCCTACCTCGGTAAGAACACGGCCGTATGCCGTAACAGCGGCGGCAAGAATACCAAACCTGACCTCCCAAAGGCAGGTCAAAATGATATTTTTTTTTCCTGCACCTAAAGAAATCAGCGTCAGCTTCAGAGCCGGATCGATGTTCTCAATGATGGAGGCCGTGATTGCCGTCACCACAGGAAATGCCAGGATGGTTTGGCCCACGGCAATACCGGTCAGGGTAAATAAAAGGCCCATATCGCCTAAAGGACCTTTGGAAGAGATAAATGCATAGACAATCAGCCCTACACAGACGGTCGGCAGGGCCAAAAGAGTGTCTAAAACCGTTCTTATCGAGCGTTTAAACCGGAAATCAAAGTATCCCAGAACAAAACCGCAGGGCAGCCCGGTTAAAAGACTGATCAGCATAGACCCGGTCGAGGCTTTGAGGGTAGCTGAAACTGCCGACCAGGTAGAGATATCCCCGCTGATCAGCAGTTCCATCGCCTTAAGAAAACCTTCAACCAGAAATGTCATTATGACTTATACAACATTGGGGTGAACAGTTCTGCTATTTAGCATTGGGGATAAACAGTGTTTTCCCCAAAAGTCGGAATTCGCCGATTTTAGTTTGGGCAGAGTCGGAGGCCATCCAGTCGGAAAACTTTATAGCCAGGTCATATTTGGCATTAGGGCAGTTCTCAGGATTCAGGGTCAGCACTGCGTATTGGTTCAAAAGGATGTCGTCGCCTTCCACCATTATGGTCAAAGGGGCATGCCCGCCCAGCTGGTCCTGGTATTTGATATAGGTTCCGCGGTCGGTCATGGTGTAGCCGTTTTTTTCCTGGGTAACATTGATGGTGGCCAGCATACCCTGACCAGTTTGAACGTACCATTTTTCCTTGTCCGGCAATGCAATGCCTGCATTTTTCCAGAGCAGTTTCTCTTTCTTGTTGGTACCGGAATCATCCCCCCGGCTTATGAAAAAAGCGTTGCTTGTTTTGATGGCTGACAGGGCCTGGGAAATCTCTTTGCCTTTTAAGCCGGCCGGGTCTGATTTGGGACCGATGATCACAAAATCATTATACATTATTTCACGCCGGTCTTTACCGAAACCATTGGCTATATATGCCTTTTCTGCCGGGGGGGCATGGACCAGCAGGACATCCACATCACAGTTTTGACCAAGTCTCAAGGCTTTGCCCGTTCCCGTGGCCGTCCATTTCAGTGTGATGCCGGTTTCCTGTGTAAAAAAAGGAATAAGATAATCAAGCAGGCCTGTGTTGTCTGTGGAGGTGGTTGTGGCCATCATTAATTCGTTTTTTTCGCTTGCCTGCACCGTAACTGCGCAGGATAGGATCATAATGGAGGTAATCACCAACGTTAAAATTTTTTTAATTCTCATTTTTTTTCCTTTATTTTGTTAGTGTTGAGTTAAAGGATGTTGAAATCGACACCCTCTTTTAGAATAAAAACAACAGCTTACTTTTAAAGCTGTTCTTTTTTGAATAACATGTTGATTTTAATAAAATAATAGTCAAAATGAGACCTCGATTTCAACACTCTTAGTTAGTGCGGAAGGTTATGATTTTAACGAATAAGAGCCGGATTATGGTCTCCTTTTTTTATGATAAAATGGTGCTGTTTGTCAACCAAATATAGCGGTTATAGATACAGGCTGATAAATCAAAAGTTTTTTCTTGACTCTGCTTACCTACACATTATATATAATCCGGAATAAATTATTGTTTAATTGGAAATCAGATATCAGTCTAGTCCTTTGACTGGCGCGGTTCCCCGGGATTTAACAGAAGCTTGGATAATGGACCTGTTCTGTGGGGAATCTCTCAAATTACCCGAAAAAAACGAGGGAGAGAGTTATGTCTACATTAGAGGAACGCGTACGTTGTAAAGAGTTGCTCAGCAAAGTAAAAACCCCTGAAGAGTGTATTGAGTTCTTTAAAGACGACATGGACGTCGGCATGTCCGGGTTTACGCCGGTCGGGTATCCGAAAGTTGTACCCATCGCATTGTGTGACCACGTTGAGAAAAACAACCTGCAAGGCAAATTAAGACTCAACCTGTTTATTGGTGCTTCTGTGGGTGCTGAAGTTGAAGACCGCATGGCCACACTGAACATGATTGATCGTCGTTGGCCCTACCAGACAGGTAAAAATCTTGGCAAAGCCATTAATAAAGGCCAGATCCGTATGGGTGACAAACACCTTTCAATGTTTCCCCAGGATTTGAAGTACGGCTTTTACACCAAGGAAAAAGGTGGCGGACTTGATATGGCAGTTATCGAAGCATCTGCCATTACCGAGGAAGGCAACATAATTCTGTCCGGTGCCGTTGGCGCTGCTCCCGAAATCATTGATGTCGCTGACAAAATTATTGTCGAAATTAATACTGGTCTGCCCTCTTTCGAAGGCATGCACGATATCCTTTTGACAGATTTGCCTCCATTCCGTAAAATCCTTCCGGTGACTGATCTGCGTCAGCGTATCGGTACACCCTGGGTTCCTACAGACAAGAGCAAAATCGTTGCCATTGTCGAATCCAAGCTGCCTGACAATGGTCGTGCGCTGCGTGGAACCGATGATGTTGCCCAGGCTATTGCCGACAACATCGTTGACTTTTTCCAGGCTGAAGTGAAGGCCGGCCGTCTGCCCAAGAACCTGTTGCCTCTGCAATCCGGCGTGGGCTCCATTGCCAATGCCGTTGTCGGTGGGTTGACAGCAAGTCCTTTTGAAGGTTTGACCGTTTTCACCGAGGTTCTCCAGGACACCTTCCTGCCCTTCCTTGATTCGGGCAAATGCGAGTACATCAACTGTACGTCACTGTCCCTGTCCAACGAGGCATTTGTTGATTGGTGGAAAAATTTCGAGACCTATAAAAAGATGGTTATGATGCGTCCCCAGCAGATTTCCAATAATCCGGAACTCATCCGCCGTATGGGCGTCATCGGCATGAATACACCCCTTGAATTTGATATATATGCACATGCCAACTCCACCCACGCAAGCGGTACCCGTATGTTGAACGGTATCGGCGGTTCCGGCGACTTTATACGCAACGCTTACATATCCATCATGCATTGCCCGGCTTGTCGTGCCACCAAGGTTGATGAATTCGGCATCACCGGTGTTGTCCCCAAGGTTCCCCACGTGGACCACACTGAGCATGATATTGATGTTCTGGTTACCGACCAGGGCCTGGCTGATCTGCGTGGCCTGGCACCAATTGATCGGGCCCGGGTAGTCATTGATAAGTGTGCACACCCTGCTTACAGAGATTATATGCATGATTACGTTGATCGCGCCATCAAGGCCACTGGTGGACACCATGAACCCCAGTTGTTGGATGAGTGCTACAAAATGCACACCAACTTTATGGAAAACGGCACCATGCGTTTCTGGGAAAAATAAAACAAAGCTTCTAACTTCGGCCGCTGTAGGGGCAGGCCACCGTGCCTGCCCTAACGAGGGCAACCACAGAGGGATTGCCCCTACGAAGAATGGCCGACAATAGAATCAAGCCCACAAAGCAAAGCGCAACGCCGTCTTACTGATAATCAAAAGCCCCGCCAAATTTTGGCGGGGCTTTTTGTGTTCCGGCTTTCCGGTTCTTAGGATCTGAATTACCAAACAGGCTCTTAGCCTCCCTCGGGAATGAAATCCGGATCAGTGGCCCTGATGATGGCATATCCACCCTGAAGATTTTGAATGCGGGTGAATCCGTTCTGGTTCAGGATTCTCTGGCATTCAAAAGATCTGGCGCCTGTGCCGCAGAAAAGACAGAGGTCTTTGTCTTTGGGAAGTTCATTATAGCGTTCGCGCAACTCAGTCTGGGGCAGGAATATCCAGCGGTCTGCTCCGTATTTGTCGATAAACGGCTGGGCTTCCACACGTTCTCTTAAATCCACCACCGTGATTTCACCTTTTTTGAACAGGTCAATAAATTCAGGCCAGTCAATGGGGGAGTTTCTGCCGTCCAGAATATTATCCAGCGCATTGCCGGCATTGTTGATCACATCCATGGCAGATGCAAATGGCGGTGCATAGCCCACTTCTAAGGTGCATACCTCATCTACATTCATGCCTTTGTGCAGCAGCGGCACCACTGCATCCACCCTGGCCTTGACAGCGTCAATCTGTTCCCCCACGGCTTCCACGCCCAAAACCCTGCGGCTGCTTCTGTCGGCAATGAGCTGGATAAACATGAATTTTGAGTTGGGATAGAAATGGGCCCGGTCAAACTGAGCCACCACAGAGTGAACCGGATCAAATCCGGCTGCTTTGGCCTGGTGGATGGTCAGGCCTGCTGTGGCTACGCCTATGCCGAACACCTTGATGCAGAAGGTGCCCACACTGCCGTCAAATTGGGCAGACTTGCCAAAGATGTTGGTGGCAATAATCCGGCCCTGGCGATTGGCAAGGGAGCCCAAAGGCGTGGGGAGATGAGCGCCGGATAACAGATTGCGCATTTCAATGCAGTCGCCGCCTGCATAAATATCCGGGTCACTGGTTCTTAAATTTTTATCCACGATCAGGGAACCGCCATGGCCCACAGCCAGGCCTGCTTCTGCGGCAAATACCGTGTTGGGGCGAACACCCACGGCCATGATCACAAGGTCACATTCAATCAGTTCGCCGCTGACCTCAACCCCGGTGACACCGTTTTCGGCATCCCCAAGGATTTTGGTGACCTGGGCGCCGATTTTAACATCCACCTCATTGTTCTCAAGTTCTTTTTCAACAATGAGGGCAATATTGGGACCAATGGCAGTGGGCAGCACATGTGGGGCCATTTCTACCAGGGTGGTTTCCACGCCCCACAGATCGGTCAGAGCCTCGGCCATTTCAACACCTATGGCTCCGGCACCGATGACCACGGCGTTTCCTACGGCACCCGAACTGATCAACTCTTTGATAGCTTTGGCATGGTGGAGGTTGGCTACAGGGTATACGCCCGGCAGGTCAGCGCCGGGGATGGGTGGGGTGAAAGGCGCACCGCCCGTGCCAATGACCAGTTTGTCATAGGGCATTTCCGACTCGGTTCCGTCTTCAAGATGACGGACTTTCAGCAGTTTGTTTCTCCGGTCAATGCCGATGGCTTCCACCCGGGTAAGTACATCAACACCCTTGACTGTACGGAAAAATTCAGGATCCCTGGGTTGGTGGGCCGTGGTGGAGTATAATTCTTCAATTTCTCCAATGTCTCCGCCGATATAGTAAGGAATACCACACCCGCCGTATGAAATTAAACTGTCCCTGTCAATAAGTGTTATTTTACAATCAGGATCAAGCCGTCTAAGACGACTGGCCACTTTGGGGCCTAAAGCCACCGCGCCAATAATAATGATTTTTTTTGCCATGAGAACCTTATTTGTTTATCCGGCCTTTAAAATGTGTATAAAGACCGGATCGTGTTAATATCCCTCGACAGTCTGTTACAAAATGCTAATTTTTCTAATTTCTTCGTTGGAAAAACAAATTTGATCTTCAGGATACTGTATGTATGCCTGCGGTCAAATTGATTTTCCGCCTTGAACTTGAAAAAATTATCAATTCTGTAACAGCCTGTCGATACACCCAAAAGCCTGTCTGGGGCTTTTTGATGTCCTTAATTTTGAATCAGTAAAACAAAATACGCTAATTGAAGGTAATGCTCAAGGGTTTATTGGCAGGCTCAGCAATTCTTAATTCGGACTAAAACCTGATTAAGTAGTGACCATGGTGCATAATTGAAGGTGATGTTTAAGGGTTTGTTGGTGGGCTCAGTAAGTCTTATATAAAGCTAAGATCTGATTGAGCAATCACCATGGTGCAAAATTATTCATCAGTGACAATGCAACAGTAAGACTATGTCCCCAGAAATTTTATTGGAATTTAATGACAAGGTCGTTTTTTATTCTTTAGGCAAGGCCGATTTAGCATCGAAGCCCCTGTTGGGGCAATATTTCAAGCCCTTGATAAGTTTTTTGTTTTTTGTTAGAAATTCGGTTGAAAAAAGAAAGTTCCTTGCCTTAAAATATGCGTTGGGCGACTGTGGGTTTGACCGGTTGCGAAGCCCAAAATTTAATGTAAAATGGAGAATCCCTAAAAAATTAGGTATTATTATAGGTATGATAGAGATATTATTTAATCCTTTTGAAGACCGGACAGACCGGGATGTCAGAAATCTTTTGGGAAGTGCATTTATTTGCGCCCTGCATAAAGGCGATCAAGCACCTGTGGCACAGGCGGTTTCGGACCTGGGCCGGAAAAAATTGCCTGCTCCGGCCCAAAGTTACATTAAAGCACGGTGCGACCGGTATGCCGCCGTTCTGGCACAAATGTCGTCAAATTCGCTTTTAGGTGCCGATATCTATGCAACAGCCGGTCTGCTCTGGGATGAATCCCTTTTTTTTGAATGTCACGAATGGCTTGAGCAGAATTACAGGGCTGTCCAGGGGCAGGAAAAAAAGGTCCTGCAGGCAATGATACGCACAGCAGGTACATTTGAACTGCTGACTTACAACAGGGACAAGGCGGCTGTGTCAGTGGCAGCTAAAGCCCTGGCCGTGCTGGAACCCCATTTTTCGCAGGTGCCTGAATCGTTTAATATTCAGCCAAAAATTGCCCGCTTGAAAAATGTTGTCAAAACAGGCTGTTAAGCCCATGATCAAAATCAGGAAGAATTTTATATGCCTGTTTTCATAGCCATTGCCGCCAATACGGAACGTAATAAAAATGACCAGACCATCACCAGCGTTCCCGTGGCATATAGCCACTGTGTTCAACGGGCCGGGGCAGTGCCTGTTATCCTGCCGCCTACCGTGGATGCACAGGCCGTGGCCCAGATGCTGTCCCATGTGAGTGGCCTGATTCTACCCGGCGGCCTGGATATGGATGCCCATTTCTTTGATCAGGAAATGCATCCGGCATGCAATGCCAGTGATCCGGAGTTGGATATCTTTCAAATCGTTTTGGTGAATCTGGCAGTGGAACTGAAAATGCCGATTCTGGGCATTTGCCGGGGGGCCCAGGTAGCAAACGTGGCGTTAGGTGGTTCCCTGGTCCAGGATATTCCAAGTCAGGTACCGGAATCCGATATTGCCCATATGCAAAAGATGTTCTCCCATGGTACGGACCATGATGTCCGGTTCGATAAGAATTCCCGGCTGTGCCGACTGTTTGGTGACTCCATCCGCATCAATTCACGGCACCATCAATCTATTGATGCCCCGGGAAAAGGCATTCGAATCACGGCATGGGCCCCGGATGGGGTGGTGGAAGGCGCAGAACATGAATCTTTACCCATTGATCTTGTGCAGTGGCACCCTGAGCTGCTCATGCAAAAAAGTGATGGCATGCTGCCTTTATTTAACCGGTTTATCCGCAACTGCCAAGATAGACTGAAGTATACAAATTAGAATTAATGTATCAGCATTTCCGGCATGTTAGACTTTTGATTTAAGAGCTGGATGCTGTTTTTTAGGTGCCTGAAATGGATTTTTTAGCCCTGGTAGGCAAATTTCAGGTTGATTTTATAAACATTAATTAATATACAAAAGACTACTTTATGTACTAGCGCATTGAATCAGCAGTAGTGTTTATGTGATATTAGGCCCCATGGGCCTTAAGGGTCGGATAATTGAAATATCCCGGTCACATCAGGTACAATCTGACATAACAGCTTTATTAGAGAGGGATCATGAAACGATTATTTCTCATTGCAGTACCCTGGTTTGCTTTTGCTTTTTTTTTAACGGGCGTTGCCCTTGCTGAGGACCCTGAGGCTACATTTGAGCTTCCCATCGGTACCATGACCTTAGAGGCCCCCCAGGATGCCGAACACAAGGCCACACTATCCCCGGTTAAGTTCCCACATTCCCTTCATTTTTCATATTCCTGCCAAGAGTGCCATCACACTTGGGACGGAAGCAGTCCCATAAAAAGTTGCGGGACAAGCGGCTGTCATGAAAATTTCTGGGCGCCTAAACCTGGCCAAACGGATGGATCTGAAAACAGCGTAAAATCCATGGTCGGGGCCTTTCATCAGGCATGCCGGGACTGTCATAGGCATGAAGCCGACCAGCAAAAGGCTGCCGGTTCCAAGAATATTGTTACCGGTCCTGTTGCCTGCGCCGGATGCCATCCTGATCCTCATTCCAAGGTTGAGAACAGTGATGAATCCCTTTCGATTCCCATGGGTATTATTACTATAGAGGCGCCCGAAGAGGTTGAAGCCAAGAAGGGTGCTGTTGGTTTTCCCCACGGACTTCATTTTCAGTTTGCCTGTAAAGCGTGTCACCATGACTGGGATGGGGAAAGTGAAGTTGAGGCATGTGATTCATGCCACAGTGAAACCGAGCCCTCTGGCACCAGGAGTATCAAGGACGAAGAAAATCAGATGTACTTTCTGGCGGCTTATCATAATAACTGTCTGACCTGTCACCGGGATATGAACAAGAAGCGCAAGGCCGCTATGGCGCAGGGCGATATAGATAAAGCTGATCTTCCTAAAGCTACCCCTGTGAATTGTAAAGGTTGTCATAGCTCATCTTAAACCTGATTATTCGGGGTTTTAAATACGTTAACCCGGCAGGTCCCGGTCACCGGGACCTGCCGGGTTTGTTTTTATACTCGATGATCGAGTTATATTAAGGAAGTAAGTTTGGAAAAAGCGAATAAAGGCGGGTTTGTGGTGTTTGAAGGTATTGACGGAGCCGGCAAAACCACCCAGGCGGAACTGCTTTGCAAGCGCCTGGCGTCAACAGGTACCCCGGTTTTTGCCACATGCGAGCCCACCGACGGTCCTGTGGGGCGGTTGATCCGACGGATGTTATCCGGCAATCTTCCTGCGGACCAGCGAACCATTGCAAGCCTTTTTGCCGCGGATCGCACCGAGCACTTGATGGATCCTGAAACCGGTATCCGACAGATGGTGGATAACGGTACAATTGTGGTGTGTGACAGGTATTATTTTTCTTCCTATGCCTATCATAGCCAGTATATGGATATGGAGTGGGTGATCCAGGCCAATCGACTCAACGCTGATATTTTAAAGCCGGACATCACCTTGTTTATTGATGTGGACCCCCAAATATGCCTGACGCGGCTTCAAACGACCAGAAAACACCTTGAAATCTATGAAAAATTAGATATTATGAAGCAGGTACGAGCAAATTATTTGGCAGCTTTTCACCGCTTGGCGCACCAGGAGCGTGTGGCCGTGATCGATGGAAATGATTCCGTTGAAAATATAGCCAAAGCTGTCTGGGAGCAAGTCCGCCTTGTAATTTAACACTCGATCATCAACTACCAAACAGGCTATTAGGGAATTTGATCAAAAATTTGATCATTGCATAACACTCGATCATCAAGTTTTTAGGGAATTTGTTCAAATTCAAGGCGGAAACAATTTTTAACCGGAGGAATATACAATATATTTTGAGGATTAAAGATTTTTTCCAACGCCGAAGTTGGGCAAATTAACAAAAACTTGATCATCGAGTAACAGGAAACAACATGAAAAAAGTGTGTGTTATTGATGGTCAGGGTGGCGGTATCGGATCAACCGTAATCAAGCGGATCAAAGAGCGGTATGAGGAATCCGTTGAGGTGATTGCCCTTGGCACCAACGCCATTGCCACTGCCCAGATGCTTAAAGCCCGTGCCAATAAGGGCGCTTCAGGGACCAACGCCATTGTGCAGACGGTTAAGGACGCTGATCTGATAATCGGCACTGTGGGGATTATCATGCCCCATTCCATGATGGGAGAAGTGACTCCTCAGATGGCTGAAGCCGTATCTTGTTCCCAGGCAAGAAAGGTGCTTTTGCCCCTGACCCAGGAAAATATTGCCATTGTCGGGATGATGGGTTCGCCTTTGCCCCAGTTAGTGGATGAATTGTTAGAAGTTTATTTTCCCCTGTCATAACAACAGGTTTTAGGTTTAATTAAGAAAGCGATACCTGTATACTATATTTATTTGAGGTGTTTTCCGAAAATAAAAACGGAAGATGACCCGTGGCTGTAAAAGATCTAAAGATCAGGAGTGCATATTATGTGTGAAGCCAATGCATATCTCGTTGACAAGAGTGGACATGAGTCTCTATTTTTGGAGGCTGTGGACAAGGTGGAGCCCGAAGAAGAGGGCATCCGCCTGGTGTCCATTTTTGGTGAACAGAAATTTATAAAAGGAAGGATTGATTCCCTGTCCCTGGTGGACCATAAGGTGTTTATCAAACCTGAATAATAGATACTATCTGAACCAAAAATTCGTATTTGGACGCAAAGTTGCCCAGATGCAAACCGCACTTGGGTGACTTTGCGTTCAAATACGATATTATTAAGAATTACCAGCCAAGGGTCAGATATTCATGCATGGAGTTGGCTGCGGCACGGCCCGCACCCATGGCAAGAATAACCGTGGCAGCACCGGTAACGATGTCGCCGCCGGCCCAGACGGCTTTTTTGGAGGTTTTTCCTGTGACGGGGTCTGCAACAATATTACCCCATTTGTTCAAATCCAGGTTCGGGGTGGAGTTGGTGAGCAGCGGGTTGGCGTTGGATCCCACAGACACGACAACCAGATCACAGTCTATTTTGAATTCGCTGCCCTCAATGGGCATGGGTCTGCGCCGGCCGGAAGCATCAGCCTCGCCCAATTCCATTTTCAGACATTCCATACCGGTTAATCTTCCGTCTTCGTCGCCGAAGAACTGGGTTGGATTTGTCAACAGGACAAATTCGATTTTTTCCTCTTCTGCATGGTGCAGTTCTTCGTTTCTTGCGGGCATTTCCTCTCTGGAGCGCCTGTAAACAACCTTGACGGAGTCTGCACCTAAACGCATGGCTGTTCTAGCAGAGTCCATGGCCACGTTGCCGGCACCAAGAACCACGACATTTTTGCCCCGGACAATGGGAGTATCGTATTCAGGGAACAGATACCCTTTCATAAGGTTGGTCCGGGTCAAGTACTCATTGGCAGAATAAATACCGATGAGGTTTTCGCCGGGCAGGTTCATGAATCTGGGAAGTCCTGCACCTACGCCGATATATGCTGCGTCATAGCCTTCGGCAAACAACTCATCAACGGTGACGGTAGCACCAACAACTGTGTTGCATTCAATGTTTGCCCCCATTTTTTCAAGGGTGGCCACTTCCGACGCCACAATCTCCTTGGGCAGACGAAATTCCGGAATACCGTATACCAGAACACCGCCGGGTTTGTGAAATGCTTCAAAAATGGTGACATCATGGCCCTTGACCAAAAGATCTCCTGCAACGGTGAGCCCGGAGGGGCCGGAACCAATAACCGCCACTTTTTTACCGGTTTTTTCAGCCACTGCAGGAACTTCGCCAGTACCGTTTTTACGCTCCCAGTCCGCAGCAAAACGTTCCAGATACCCAATGGCAACAGGTTTGCCTTTTTTGCCGAGAACGCATCTGCCTTCGCATTGTTCCTCCTGGGGGCAGACCCTGCCGCAGACTGCGGGAAGGGCATTGCGCTCCCAGAGTTTCTTGGTCGCAGCAGAAAAATCACCATCGGCTATGTATTTTATAAAGTCAGGGATGGCGACGGAAACCGGGCAGCCGTCTACGCAGGCCGGTTTTTTGCACTGCAGGCAGCGTTTGGCTTCGGTTATTGCCATCTCTTCGGAAAGACCTAAAGGAACTTCCATAAAATTTCTGCGCCTGACGTCCGGGTCTTGTTCCGGCATCACGACCCGGTCAACTTTCACTTTTTTTTCAGCCATTTACTCCTCCATATATCCCAGAAACGGGCGCATTAGTTTGTATTGCATTTGCATTTGTTGTAAGCATCCATGGACTGTTTCTCAACTTCAGTATATGATGCAAGCCGTTTGGCAAGTCCATCAAAATCAACTTGGTGACCGTCAAATTCAGGCCCGTCTACGCAGGCGAACTTTGTCTTCCCGTCTACGGAAACCCGGCATCCGCCGCACATGCCCGTGCCGTCCACCATGATGGGGTTCAGGCTGACCATGGTCTTAACACCTTTTTCTTTGGTGATCAGACTGCAGAATTTCATCATGGGAATGGGACCAATGGCCACAACTAAGGCAATGTCCTCTTTTTCAATGGTCTCCTTAAGTATATCCGTAACAAATCCGTGATGGCCCATGGAACCATCATCGGTACAGATATGCAGGGTATCAGAGGCTTCCCGCATCTTTTCTTCAAGGATAAGCAGATCGTAAGTCCTGGAACCCAGAATAGTTATGACCTCATTGCCGGCATCCTTCAATGCCCGTGCGATGGGATGCAATACGGCAATGCCGGTGCCGCCGCCTACGCAGACGACCTTTCCTATCTTTTCAATATGGGTGGGCGCCCCTAAAGGACCGATGAGCGCATAGTATTCTTCACCAACCTTAAGATCCCGGAACCGGGCCGTGGATTTGCCGACAACCATGTAAATGATGGTGATGGTGCCTTTTTCAGGATCCGTATCCGCCATGGTCAACGGGATTCGTTCACCGGTCTCATCTGCCTGAAGAATGACAAACTGGCCGGGTTTGGCCTTTCTGGATATGCGGGGCGCGTCTATTTCGTTGAGGATAATGGTTCCCTGGGCCAATTCCTCACGATACACTATTTTTGCCATTATTATCCTCCTTATTGAGTGTTAAATATAATATATAAAGGCAAACCTGATTAATAAATTAGGTAACCATAAATCATATTAATCTCTCTGCCTAAAATCAAGTACATAATTGTTTTAAATAATGTTGGCCGACCTCGACCAGTTTGGGAGAGATAATTCACATTGCGCAGTCATTGGTGGGGAATGTCTTATCCAATCGAGAGATTGCGCCCCGATTGAAGGGCTTTTTTCCACCAGATGGACATAATATCCGGAGTCCGCCAAATCAATTGCCGATTGCATACCGGTGATACCGCCGCCCACAACTATCACCGATCCAATTACATTTTTTGACATATTTCCATTCTCCTGTTGAGGTTCATGCTTTACAAAAACGTTTGTGCAAGTTTTGCAATAGTAGGGCCAAAGCCATTTGGGAAGTGAAAAAACGGCGTTTTTTTGTGAAAAAAAAGGATAACCTTTTGATCTTGAAGGAAAAAGAAGAAATAGAACAAAATTAGAACTTCTATAAATGGTTGAAATGATTTTCCAGGGGACATCTTGTTCCTGGGTCAAAATGACCCATCAGAACGATACTGTTGAGTCAAGTGGAAGCAATCAATTTAAGAAAATTCAGGTTTTCCCGATGACGGTTTTCACCCCTGATTTCAAAACCAATATCAAATTCGCCCAAAGCTAAGGAACGGATTTTAAATAACTTGCCCATTTTGATATATCCGGGAGCGCAGGCGTCCCGCCTGCAGTAAAATGCAGGCGGGACGCCTGCGCTCCCAGGTCAAGTTATTTCGGTCTCATTTCTAAGGAATCGGTCATAATTAATTTACCTATTTCAAAATGCTGCACTGTTGAAAGACGGCGTATTCCGATTTCTAAAAGGGAAAGTTATTTTGTACTCATCTCTTAATGACTTTTTTGCGCAAAATAAAATTTAAGAGCGTGATTAAAAATTTACCGGGGCGTAAGTTCTTTTTTTAAGACCTTATGCCCCGGATGTAAATGATATGGATAAAATTTTATAAAACTGTGGACCGGTATCAAATCAGATTTTCAAAATAATCCGGCATGATGATATCTCCCATTTTTTCCTTCAGATCCAGAAGACCCGATTTCTGTGCTTCCAGGATTTTAAATAGTTTTTCTGGAAGGTGTTCTTCATTTGCATATGCCTTTTCCTGAAGTTCAATGCGCTGGATGATTTTTGCCGTGTACAAGGTAAACTGCATATCATAAAGGGATCTGGGATAGTCCTTGTCAATGATTTGCTTGAATAGTTCAGCCAGGTCATTGTAACAGGGCAGGTTGCCGATGGGAGTGGACAGGTATCCAACTTCGTTATGGGCATATCTTTCCAGCCAGGCCAGCCACACTTTGACATCCTGCTTTTCCCCGAGAAGTTTGTCTGAATCGCCGCCCCTGGCCCGGTGGGTTAGAAAATAATTCAAGCCTGCAATCACCGGCTTGAACGGCTCCTTGATGTCAGGGTTGTTGAAGAATTTAAACTGGGCATCCATGTAATCACCTAACGCGCCGGGGATAAAAGGGGCGTTGGCCCAGGGTGCGCGTTTAATGCCTCTGACCCCGACCTCTGTGGCCGTGGTTGCAGATACTATACAGGCACCGATAACTACACCGGCATCCGGGGTTTTTGCCACCCACACCGGCGGCATGGTGTCCGCGTCCCTGCCTGAATATGTAAATAGCCGTGTCACCACCCCTTCGGGATTGGCTGCTTCAGGCGAGTAGTTGTCCAGGTTTTCCGAGGCCAGGGTACACCTGGAATTAGGATGGGATATGGGGATGGGCTCTGCCTTGTCATTGGTTTTTCCCTGGTGCCATTCCCCCTGGAAGTTGATTCCTTTTTTCGGGGCAGGTTCCATATTGCCGACCCAGTGGGGTTTGGAACTTTCGTCAACCAGGACATTTGACCAGATTACTTCATAGCCGGGCTGCCGTAATACTTTCATCAACAAAGGATCACCGTCAACGTTTAGACCTTCCACAATTCCGAATATACCGTTTTCGGGATTGATGGTGCGGATACTGCCGTCTTCGGCAATCCACATCTGGGCCAGGTCATCGCCTATAAATACATTGCCGGCCATGGCCGTGGTGGTTTTTCCGCATCCGGAAGGGGCTGCACCTGCACACCAGGTCGTTCGGCCACCCGGTCCATTGATACCGGTAATAAACATGTGCTCGGACAACTCCCTGCCCCGGTCCCGGTATACGGCTTTGTCCACGGCAAATCTGTGATTCCCCTTTTTAAGCAGCAATGTATTGCCGGCATAGGTGCATTTCCAGGCATAGGTGGTTTGGTATTTCCGATCCATGAACACGCGGGCGTGGGGAAGATCCTCGGTGCGGTTTAGGCCTTCAGAGTGTACATTGGTGAAAAAGTATCCCTTTTGTTCAACTTCGTTGTCAAAATCATGGAAGGCATTTCGATAAAGCAGTTCTGCGCTGTGGGATATATAGGCTGAGGATGTCAGTTCCAGGGCCGGGTTGGCTACAGGAGAGCCCACAGGCCCTCTCATGTAAAATCCCACAATCATGGTCAGGTTTTCCATGATGCCGGACATGTGGGTTTCGATCTCTTTTGCAGCTTTTTCCGGAGGCATGCGGTTGGCAAGGCTGGATACTAGATCCTCGGGTTCGGCAATGTAGTAAGTGCGGTCCACGATCCTTCCCTGTTCACCGGCTAGATCAAAATGGATGGTATGTCCTGCCATGGCAAGGGAACGTTCCTCCCCCTTTTCAATGGCAATTTTCCGGATAACCTCCTTGTCTTCTTCTGATCCCGTATTGATAAATACTTTTGACGGCCTGCAAAGGGCAATGGCGTTAGCGATACGGACCAGTACATCCGGGTGTTTGATCTTGGCAATTTTTGTTGATTGTGTGCTGTCAAGTTCTGATGCAAACAGATTTCGGGCCTGCTCGGGAGAATTGATTTTCCCAAGGGTATGCAAAGGGTCCATAGGTAATTAAGTCCAGGTGTTTATTGGGTTGTCAAGGTTTAGAGGCTTGTCTTTATTATTTTTTATGACAGGCTTCAGACCAGGCATAACCTTTAAAAAGTAACAATATTGTTTAATATTCCAGCCAGCTAAACATTTTAACCCGAACGGCAATCCAGATCACCAAGGATTTCCAGTGCTTAAAACCGGCTGCGACGCCAATTTATAATAGCTGTCCTTTCTATCACTTAATCCCTGAAAGTTAAATAAAATATTACAAATTGGTTAAAAAAAGAAAGTATGTCCGGGTAGGGATAAATTGTGATAAAACAATCAGCACTATATAATTTCAGTTAATGCTAAAATAGAAGAGGCAGTTGATGGCATATATATTTGCAGATTTGCATAATCATACCACCGCATCTGACGGAGATTTTTCCCCGGGCGATCTTGTGGCGTTGGCCGCAGATATGGGTATCAACGTTTTAGGGGTGACTGACCATGATACTTTGGACGGACTTGACCCAGCGCTGGATGCGGGAAAAACATACGGGGTAGAGGTCTTTCCGGGCGTTGAGGTCTCCGTACGCTTCAAAAGGGAATTTTTCACGGGCACCCTGCATGTGCTGACCTATTTTTCAAGCGCACTGTTAAAAGATCCGGGATTTGTCACGCGGTTTAAAACCCTCCTGGCCCAAGGAAGGGGGCAGGGCCTGGTCCGGGCAAGAATTGAGAAGATAAATCAGGTGTTCGGGCCTGGCGGTGAATCGCCTTTATTGTCAAGGGATCTTAACTTTGAAGATATTGCCGCATATTCGGACAATGCCTCCCGCCGCCATTTTGCCATGGCCCTGGACGAAAAGCTGGGTATTTCCGATAAAGCTACCATTAACCGGATCATCGGCAATGATAGTCCTGCCTATCTGCCTTCGGGAGTCGAGCTTGAACAGGTAAAAAGGTTTATAACAAGTGAACCCGTGGTTGCCGTGCTGGCCCACCCGGCTGCCGGTTCTTTTCCCGGGGAAGGGCACTACAAGGAGGTGCTGCCGCCTGTGGAAACCGTGGCGCATCTGCTGCCCGAGATCCTTGACGCCGGTGTCAAAGGCCTTGAGGTTCATTATCCGGGCCATGCACCGGAACATAAGGCACTGCTTTTGTCTTGGGCGCAAAAATATGACCTGCTTGTCACCGGTGGTTCTGACTGCCATGACAATGCCAACCGTCCCGTGGGCGCTTCAGGGGCCGATGAACAAGAATTTAATCGGTTAAAACAGGAGGTGCTGTGCGCAGAAAAGAAAAGCAGATAACCGATCCAGATCAGATTGAGGGTATCATAAAACAGGCCAAAGTCTGCCGCTTGGGCCTGTCAGACAACGGGCAACCCTATGTGGTGCCGTTACATTTCGGGTATGATTCGCCTTTTTTATATTTTCACGGGGCCGATAAGGGACGCAAACTTGGTATCCTGGCCGCCAACGATCGGGTCTGCTTTGAATTTGATGACCTTGAAAAGATAAATAAACACGCATCTGCCTGCAATTGGGGCGCATCTTATACCAGCATCATTGGCGAAGGAACGGCACGTATCCTTGTTGACCCGGAAGAAAAGATTAACGGTCTGAATTGCATCATGGCTCAGTACAGCTCCCGCACTTTTAAATTTGAGTCGCAGGATCTGGCCGAAACCGCCGTGATTGAGGTCAAAATTTCAAGGATGACTGGTAAACGGTCCGGATAACGACTTTTATACAGCAAGATGCAAATGCACCAAGGTTTTTTTTGGTGGCTTTAGAGCCTGTGTGGTAATTCGGGGATCGAAGCGAAATCTAATGAGATTTCAGTCGATTAATCAATTATCAAACAGGCTCTTAGTGGCTGCTGCCCAGATTACCAATAAAATTTTCCAAACAAGCAAAATATTCTCTGGCATTAACCATCATAATGCTGTTGTGATCGCCCCGATCAAATAGTTTAATAGTTTTGCGTGTCGTTGCCCAATCATAAAGCCGCTTTCCATGGCTAACATCAACCAATCCATCATGAACTGAATGCAGCACTAGTAAATCGCCTTTAAATAAAGCTATTTTTTGTTGATGATTAAGCTGCTGATCTACTACTTTTCGTAAGGTAGCCAAATCAACATTAAGTTCATCAGGATGAACACGTAACAACAGACGCTCAAGAACATCGGCAATCGCACTTTCAAGAACTAATCCAGCAGCATTGGGAAAACGGGCTGCCGCTTCAAGGGCAAAAATAGCACCAACACTACGGCCGAAAAAAATCAAATCCTGCTCATTACATTTTAATGCTTCGATGGTCGGCACTACATCGCTAATCATTTTACCCAATTGCACTTGACCACTTGATTGCCCATAGCCGCGTAATTCTGCCAAAAAGCAATTACAGCCCATTTGATTAATCAATGTAACAAAATCACCCTGCCAGTCATCAACAATTTCACCATTGCCGTGAAAATGCACCAGCGTTTTTGCTTTGGGATTAATTTCATGATAGCTGCATGCTAATCTGGCGCCATCAACATCAACCCAAAAAGGGTCAGCAAAAAATCCTTTACGAGGAAAAAAATAACGCTGTCCAATTAACGGATGATCAAGCAAATTATCCATAAACACTCCTTAATTAGTCTTTTGACGATAATATTATGGTACACATTTCTCATAAAAATGAGGAGCACTTCTGTGCCCCTCATTTGATCATACTAAAAATATTCCTATAAAGTGCGCAAGAAAGCAACCAGATCCTTTTTTTCCTGAGTCTTCAAGTGAAGTTGCTGAATAAGATTAAAATATTCAACTGTGTCCTCAAGGGTAAAACATCTTCCATCGTGCATATATGGTGGGGAGTCCTTGATGCCTCTCAAGGGGAACGTTTTAATGGGGCCGTCGTGGGCCATCATCATGCCATTTACCATTTCTTGTTTGTAAAAACGCTCAGCCTTTAGGTTATGCATACTGTTGTCGGTGTAGTATGGGGCTGGGTGGCATGCGGCGCAACGAGCCTTACCGTTGAAAAGATTCTCACCGCGCAGTTCGCTGGAATTAGCCTTGGTTTTGTCCAGCTCGCCGTAAATGTTGAGCTTAGAGGCTGGGGGAAAATCCAGGATTGCAAGAAATTCTGCCATGGCGTGTACCTGGGAGCCTCTTTCAAGAACGTTAACCCCTTTTTTTGCAGCCATGCAGATGTCTCCGTCAAAGTAAGCGGCGCGCTGTTCGAATTCGGTGAAATCCTCTACGGTTTTAAGCGCACGCTGAGAACCAAAAAGTCTCTGGATATTTACGCCTCTCAAGGTGGGGGTTTCAATGCGGTGCCTGAATTCCTGGGGTCGAATGTCACCTACTAGATGGTTAGCGCCGTTAGTATGGCCGTTGGCGTGACAATCGAAACAGGTTACGCCCAGCATGCCGTCGGGCCTGTCGGTTCGACGGTCTTCGGTCGCGTTGAATTGTTGTTGGGGAAACTGGGTAACCAGGAGTCTAAGGCCTTCAAGCTGTTTGGGATTCAAAATACCGTTAAATATCTCATAGTAATTTTCGATGGTAATCAATCGTCCCTTTGCCACATCGCCGAGGTCGGGACGGGTGGTCAGATAAATTGACGGGGCAGGGTCTGGAAGAATATGTTCGGGCAGATCGAAATCCAGGTCAAAACGAGTCAGCCTTGGCAAAGATTTTGTGATCATCTCCGGGAAAAGCATCCCTCCTTCAGCATGGTCAGCAAACGGTAAGGGTTTGTAAGGGAATTCTCCGTTTTCTTTTATTTGTTCGGGAGTCATTTTATCAAGGTTTTCCCAGGTTGTTCCCTGAAGGTTGGCTGTCGGCCCAACTGGGATGGGCTTTCCTCCCGACATGGTGACCTCATCCGTGGTCTTTTTTGAAAGATCATATCGCGAGTTTAATAATTCTTTTTGGCGTTCGGCACGCTCGCTTTTTACTGCCATACGTGCAGCTTTGATTTGCTCGAAGGTTTCTGTTTGGTTTATCGGCCCATAACTGGAAACGACTTTAGCTTGCTGTGCATAAATTGCTGTAGCGCCTATTCCAACAAATAACATAATGCAGACGCACAAGCATTTAATGAATATATTCTTTTTCTTCTCCATTTCACAATCCTCCATTTTTAATTTGGTCTATTTATACATTTTTACCCATGAAATTTTATCGCATCACCTCCTTAATTGTACAAATGATAGGCATAATCGCGGTGCTGACCGACGCCGTGTACGGATCAATCAGACGCAGTTCGCTTGATCCGTATGCTATGTCCGGGGCTTGATCATAAGATGGGCCACCTATGTAGTGACCAGATACGCCCAACGTTATTTTGCAGTCAATTAAAAAATTGGCACAAAGTGGCCGAAGTTATGATCAAGCCCTTGTCCGGTTCAGTACCTTGTGGTACCCTTCGGGGGCGGACTGTTGGTTTGTTAGGAAATGATACTTCCTATACTATGAAATTATAGGGTGCAACGCCCCTATACGTGAATCCTATTGATATATAACGTATTAACAGAAGTATTAGCCAAAAACAAGGGCGAAATCGCGAGAGATTGTCTGAAGGAAGTTTGTGGATTTTAAAATTATTTAAAGCCCTTAATGCAATATCAAACTGAACGTTCTATATCAAGGTTAAGCCTCAATAAAATCCATATCGAATTTTTCCTTAGCCTCTCCCACCACATACAGGGAACCTGCAATGCATATGGCGTCTTTATTGCGACTTGTTGAAATTGCATAGGATACAGCATCTTTCACATCTTCGATAACCTGCAGTTCTCCTTTAAAGCTTTTTTTGACTGCTGCGGTCAGCACCGCAGGGTCAATGCTGCGGTTGATCTTGGCCTTGGTTACAATGACTCGCTGGGCCATGGGCAAAAGCTGAGCCAGCATGGCTTCATAGGGTTTGTCATCCAAAATACCGATGACAAGCGTTAGCTTTTTATCCCCCAACGTTTGGTTGAGGTATTTGCCCAGCAGAACGGATGCCTTGAGATTGTGGGCCCCGTCCAGGATAACCAGGGGGTGATCCATGATCTTTTCAAGGCGGCCCGGCCACTTGACATGGGCAAGCCCTTTGTGAACCAGTTCCCGGCTCAAATTATATCGTGGGTCAATTCCTTGGTTCTGTTTAAAAATCAGTTCAACGGCAGCCAGGGCTAAAGAAAGGTTTTCCCGCTGATGTTCTCCGGGTAACGGTTTGGTCAGGTCTTTGAAATTTTGATAAATTCCCTTGTAATTATATGTTGACCGGCCAGGGTTTTTGCGGATGGAAAAGTCATTTTTAAACCGGTAAAGGGCTGATCCCCGATCTTTGGCTACTTTGGTCAGCTTGTCTATTCCCGATGGCTGGGACACGGCCGTAACTGCAGGCACTCCTGGTTTTATAATGCCGCCTTTTTCCCGGGCCAGGTCCCTGATGGTATGTCCAAGGTAATCGGTGTGCTCAATGGAGAGATTAGTGATAACACCGACCTTTGGCGTAATAATGTTGGTGGCGTCAAATCTGCCCCCCATACCGGTTTCAATGACCGCCCATTCCGCCTTCTCTTTGGCAAAATGGTAAAAGGCCATGGCCGTGACAATTTCAAAAAAAGTAGCCCGGCGTGATCCTTGGCTCAATCTATTGTCTGCGACGTTTACGGCTTCGTATGCGCTGATCACATCTGCATCGCTGATCTGTTGCCCGTTCACGCAGATCCGTTCATTGAATCGGACCAGGTGGGGGCTTGTGTAGATACCCGTTTTAAACCCTGCAGCTCTGAGGATTGACGCAATGCAGGTCGCAGTGGAGCCCTTGCCGTTGGTTCCGGCCACATGGACCATGTTGTAATTATTCTGGGGGGTGTTGAGGTGTGAAAGGATATTTGAAATGGTATCCAGCTCAAGTTTGATACCAAACCGGCCCAGTTTGTAAATCTTTTCCAGGCACAGTTTATAAGAGGGGGGTGTCATGAAACATGTCCATAAAAAAACCCGGCATATCAGCCAATTTGATATGCCGGGTTGTTTTTAATGCTTAGCTACGTCTTCTGCGTGATCTTGAGGCGGCAATTCTTTGTCTTCTCATTGCCTCTCTCATCTTACGTCTTCTGTACTGACAAGGTTTTTCTTCTCATTGCCTCTCTCATCTTACGTCTTCTGTACTGACAAGGTTTTTCGAAATGTTTCTTTACCTTGAGACGTTTAAACAGTCCGTCATTCTGAATTTTTTTCTTCAGAATACGCAACGCTTTTTCAACGTCATTATCAATAACTGTGACAGTAATTTCTTTCAAGCAGCATCGCCCCTTTCAAAATAAATTTAAATATAGCAGCCATGGCTTGATCCGGTCTATCAATATCCAGACGCAATCCATAACGAAATATGAAAGTAATTCAATAAGTTATTTCGGTTTTCATAATCAGCATTCACGGGCCGACTTGGTCTATTGGCATCCAGAAGCCACCCAAAACAAAACATGAAAGTAATTCAAAAACGTATTGTGCCTTTCATATGAAAATATTTATAAGCGCGTCTTTTAACAAATTGAATACGTTAAGGCAAGGAAAAAATGAGTGGTACAGCAATTCCGAAACCGAATTTTACAGTCATTTATGATTTTTTTGAGAAGGATTGATGATTGTCAAAATATTTGAAGTTGAAAAACCCGGACGCATAGATACGCCCGGGCCGGATCTATTTTTACAGCTTGGAGATCAGTTCTGCAGTTACGTCGGGCAGTGCCTGCTCGCCGTTCAGGACGATGTATTTGAAATCTGCATCAGGCAGATCTCTGAAGTAATAAGAAGAGGCCAGGGTGCCGGTATCGGTGTCATAATAAATGGAGTGGCGTTTGTCGATGGCAGCCTCGTCCTGGTCGTCGGCACGGGTGCTCAATGCACCGCCGCATACCCGGCATTTGTCTCCGTCAGGCTTAATGGCATCGATAAAAATGTTGTTGGGGTGGTTGTTGTCATTTTCACACAACCGTCTGCCCATAATTCTGTTTTTGGCAATTTCACGGTCCAGAAGCATTTCGATAACGTAGTCAAGTTTGATGCCCTGTTCGTTCAGTGCGGCATGCAGTTTTTCAGACTGAACTTTATTTCTTGGAAAACCATCCAGCAGCCAGCCGTTTTTGCAGTCATCCTGTTTGATACGGTCGATCATCATGGGGATGGTGATATCATCAGGCACCAGGTCACCCTTATCAATATATTCTTTGGCTTTTTTGCCAAGTTCGGTGCCGCCCTTGATGTTGTCACGGAAAATAGCACCGGATTCAACATGAGCAATGTTGTATTTGTCTTTCAGAATTTTTCCTTGGGTGCCTTTGCCACTGCCGTTGGGGCCGAAAAATAAAATGTTCATCTTCACTCCTTGAGATTGGTTTATATTCATGTCCTGTCGGGATACGTCCGACATAATAAATAGCCGCAATATTTTAAAATGAAAGAACTGATCACCTGATGGCGTTCTTTCATGGCCTGCCACAGGGCTTTCTTGTTATAAAAACTTAAGACCTGCCCATATCTGTCATAACTGTGTATCAGGAAATCTTAATATAGGACTGCCCTTTTTTTGTCAAGGTATTGCCGCCTTCATTCATATCCTGTATGTGCTTTGGCTAAATATGGTAAAGTGACACGCTATCCGATAAAAATCAAAATTCAGAGATTAAATTCTCCCTTGCCATCTGAGCGGTAGTCAGGATATTCTCCAATTTAGTTTAATTTTTGTTTTAAACCGTTCCATCTAAAAAACGAATATACAGAATCCGCCCATCACCATATCGGCCCATTCTGTCTAATTAATTGAAAACATTCAAAACAAGGAAAACAGCATGCAAGGTAAAACCAAAGTAATCACTCTGTCTGTTGTCCTGCTGGGCTTGGCCTGTGGCATAGTTCATGCGGCCGGACAAATCAACGAGAGAATCCTTGTTCAAGATAATTCCGCCTTTGCGATGGATCTCTATCAGAAGCTCCGCGTATCGGACGGAAACATATTTTTATCGCCCTACAGTATTTCTACGGCCCTTGCGATGACATATGGCGGCGCCCGAGGCAACACCGAAAAGGAGATGGCGAAAACACTCAGATTTTCACTGGATCAAGACAATCTTCATCAAGCATTTGCGCAGGAGGAATCAAGGCTCAACAAGATACAAAAATCCGGCAATATCAAGTTGAGCGTAGCAAACTCCCTCTGGCCACAACAGGATTATAAGTTTCTTGATCAATACCTGTCCCTCGTCAAGAAGAACTACGGCGTCTCGATCACTCCTGTTGACTACAAGCGCGCACGAGAAGCTGCACGGAAAATGATCAACAGATGGGTGGAAGACAAAACACAGGACAAGATAAGAGACCTCATTCAGCCCGGCACTCTTGACGCTTTAACTAGGCTTGCATTGGTAAATGCTATCTACTTCAAGGGGGATTGGCAAAGCCAATTCAAAGCTGACAAGACAAAGGATGCTCCCTTTCATATATCTTCCGGGAAGTTCATTCAAGCGCCAATGATGACCCAGCAGAATAAGTTCAAATATGCTGATTTAGGTTCCTTTGAGATGCTTGAGTTACCGTATGTCGGGAATGAAATGTCAATGATCGTGCTGCTACCCAAAGAAATTGACGGTCTCAAACAGCTCGAGGACGACTTATCCATAGAGAACCTTGAACAGTGGAAGGCGCGATTGAACAAGAGAGAATTGATTGTGTTCTTGCCGAAGTTCAAAATGACGTCCATGTTCAGGTTGGACAATACACTAAAATCAATGGGCATGGTTGATGCATTTAGCAGCTTAAAGGCTAATTTCGCTGGGATGGACGGCAGACCCGACTGGTTACACATCGGGGCTGTAATTCATAAGGCTTTTGTTGACGTGAATGAGGAAGGTACAGAGGCGGCTGCCGCAACAGCAGTAGTCGTCACAGCACAAAGTATGCCGGCTCCTATCCCTGTTTTCCATGCGGATCACCCCTTTATTTTCCTGATTCAGGATAATGAGACAGGAAGCATTCTTTTTATGGGGAGAATGAACAACCCAACAAAAACAGGAGAATAGAACGCACAACAAAGCGTTGCTCAGCGATACTCGTACTTCGCGCGGCTGAAGCAAACATTAGCGTGAGAATAAAAATGAAGATGGAAATCAATCCTATTGGAAAAATTCACTCTCCGTTTAAAGAACCGGAAGGCATGCCTATTCAACCAACCGGGGCGAACGGAGTACAAGGAACTGTCGAAATATTTGACAAGTTCAAAGCCGGACTGAAGGATCTTGAAGGCTTTTCACACATTATCCTGCTGTACGTCTTTCACCGTAGTAAGGGTTACAATTTGCAGGTTATTCCATTCATGGACGACACCCCCCGGGGAGTCTTTGCAACACGTGCACCTAAAAGGCCTAATCCAATAGGTCTGTCTGTTGTCAAATTGGAACGAATAGAAAACGGAATTCTTCATGTTCAAAACATTGACATTCTTGATGAGACTCCTCTTCTCGACATAAAGCCGTATGTACAGGATTTTGACCGTCCTCAAAACGTACGATCAGGCTGGATAGCACATTCGAGGGACAAGGTTTCAATAAAGAAGTCAGATGATCGATTTAAATAGAAACGTTAACGAAGGCTAATTCAGCCGACGCAAAAAGCAGTTCGGCCGATTAGCGGCGTTAGCTTTAAAAAAGAACACATAAAACATGGCTATATGAGCTTCAGTATCAAAAAACGACTCCAAAGTTTTGTCTATGCAGTCCGGGGAATTGTAACCCTCGTTAAAACTCAACATAATGCATGGATTCATTTGTTTGCCACTCTGGGAGTGATTTCTTTTGGTTTTCATTTTGGTGTATCCGGAGCTGAATGGTCATTATTGATCGTCGCAATAATTGTCGTCTGGTTTGCGGAGGCGTTGAATACGGCAGTAGAATTTCTTGCAGATACAATTACAAAGGAACATCATCCTTTAATAGGAAACGCGAAGGATGTTGCAGCCGGCGGCGTTTTGGTCGCCTCAATTGGCGCAGCGGCAATAGGGATTATTGTATTTTGGCCCTATGTCAGCCGGATTTTGGGAGCAAAAAGCTAAAAAAATCGTTGCAGAGTATAATTTTGTGAACGCAAAAGGTTACACTCATAAAATTTTATTTGAAAGTCATATTCGTCTTACAATTGCGGGAACCCCGTGACAATATGATTTTCATTAAAGGCGGGGAACGCCTGACCTTGCCTTTTCCATATCCTCAGAATCATTGTTTTTGAAAACAAAAGGGAAAAATCATGAAAAATCCAATCGATAATTACTGGAAGCTTAAACTTGAAAATGTAAAAGAAGCTCTTGAATCAAACAATTTTGAAGTATTTATTGCTGATAATTCAGAGGAAGCTTCAAAAATAGTTTTGGAAAAAATCATACCCAATGCAAACATTAAAAGCATATCATGGGGCGGTTCTATGACATTTGTGGGGACAGGGCTTTATGATGCACTGAAAGATCAAGAGAAATTTAAAATTCTAGATACCTATGATAAATCCTTATCCAATGATGAAAAAACACAGCTGAGACGAGAGGCTCTTTTAACGGATCTTTTTGTCACCGGGACAAATGCCTTAACCGAAGACGGTTGTTTGGTAAACCTTGACATGATCGGAAACAGAGTTGGAGCACTGACATTCGGCCCTAAATATGTTCTAGTCCTTACGGGAAGAAATAAAATTGTTCCGGATATCAACACTGCTATGGAAAGGATTAAAAATTATGTTGCCCCCACTAATGCAATGCGTCTTGATATGAAAACACCCTGCGTTAAGACAGGGGAATGTTCTGAATGTAAAGCAAGTGAAAGAATCTGCAACTCCTGGACAATCACGCAAAAATCTTTTCCCCAAAAGAGGGTTAAGATTGTATTGATAAATGAAGATCAGGGATTATAAAAAGCGTGTGAACGGTCTGAAAAACATAACATTCAAATGCCATTCAGGATATAGGGGGAGGAAATTCCCCGTTCAATCACCTGAAAAGTGAGAACGGGTACTCAATATTTATCTCCAATCTTAACCCCACGACATGTCTATTTGTGTGGCGTGTGTAACCCTTGTCGCTAAAAGCGTTGACTTCTTTTGTTGTTGAGCGTTGTCTTGCCTTTTCCTTCCATTGAACCGGATCGTGTTAGGCACGTGGTAGGAATTAAATTGGAACAAGACCTTGAATATGCCCCGGCAAATTGATATTAAGGGCAGGTTGTATACAAGATTCAGAATTCAGACAATTCGGTGCAAAACATTAAATAATTATCCAACATATAAACATATAAAATAAAAGGTGAAAAGAATGACGGAACTGATTGATGTCAGGGCAAGGGAAATTATTGATTCCAGGGGAAATCCTACGGTTGAAGTGGATGTGACCCTGGCCTGCGGCGCACAGGGGCGGGCCGCTGTTCCTTCTGGTGCCTCAACCGGTACAAGGGAGGCACTTGAGCTTCGTGATAAGGCCGAAAACCGTTTTATGGGCAAAGGTGTGCTTAATGCCGTGGCCAATGTCAATGAAGTCATAGCTCCGGAGATCATTGGCTATGATGCCATGGATCAGGCCGGACTGGACCGGACCATGATTGACATTGACGGAACTGAAAATAAATCACGGCTGGGTGCCAATGCTATTCTGGGCGTTTCCATGGCCGCCGCAAGGGCTGCAGCCACAGCCAACGGGATTCCATTGTACCGCCATATCGGCGGCATCAATGCACGGGTCATGCCTGTTCCCATGATGAATATCATAAACGGCGGAGCCCATGCTGCCAACAACCTGGATATCCAAGAGTTTATGATTCTTCCCTTTGGAGCAGCCAATGTATCCGAAGCGGTTCGCATGGGCGCGGAAACCTTTCATAACCTGAAAAAGATACTTAAAGGCAAGGGGCTTGCCACGGGCGTAGGTGATGAGGGCGGATTCGCTCCGGATCTTCAGTCCAATGAAGAGGCCATTGAAAATATTATTGCCGCCATTGAAGCGGCCGGCTATCGTCCGGGCAAGGACATCGGCATCGGCCTGGATGCCGCCGCCAGCGAGTTTTACAAAGACGGCAAGTATGTATTTGCCTCTGAAAACAGGGAAATGTCTCCTACTGAACTCATTGACTACTATGAAAGTCTGATTGACAAATATCCGTTGGTTTCCATTGAAGACGGTTTGGCAGAAGCGGACTGGGATAACTGGGAAATCATGACCCAGCGCCTGGGTAACCGTATTCAGATTGTGGGTGATGATATTTTTGTCACAAACCCGGATATTTTCAAACAAGGTATTGCAAGGGGGGTGGGCAATTCCATTCTGATTAAGCTTAACCAGATCGGCACCGTGACGGAAACCCTTGACACCATCCAGATGGCCAAGGATTCGGGATATACCACCGTGGTGTCCCACAGATCCGGTGAAACCGAAGACAGTTTTATTGCCGACCTTGCTGTGGGCGTGAATTCCGGACAGATAAAAACCGGCTCCATGTCCAGAAGTGACCGTGTTGCAAAATACAATCAACTGATTCGCATTGAAGAAGAACTGGCTGAGTGTTCCGTCTTTCCGGAAGATCTGTTTGTTTAACTTTTTTTGTTTATTAGGTGAGGAGAAATGAGGTGTTTATCCTTAACTTATGAATCCTCACCTTTTTATCATGAAAGTCAAAATAATGAGATATGACTTTCGTGATCCCCACATATCTGATATGAAGTCCGGCGGGCAGAAGCTTGGGACTACATTATTTTTGAAAAAAAGCGTGGAAGTGAGGACTGGATGGCTGAGATAACTAAATATATTTTTGTAACAGGCGGGGTGTTATCATCATTGGGCAAGGGACTGGCTTCGGCGGCCATTGGTATGCTTCTGGAAAGCCGGGGGTTGACCGTGACCATCCAGAAACTGGATCCTTACATAAATGTTGACCCTGGAACCATGAACCCCTTCCAGCACGGAGAAGTGTTTGTTACCGATGACGGCGCGGAAACCGATCTTGACCTGGGGCATTATGAACGGTTTACCAATGCCAAACTAGGAAAGAACAACAATTTTACCACGGGAAAAATTTATGACCAGGTGATCAACAAGGAACGGCGGGGCGAGTACCTTGGCGGGACTGTTCAAGTGATCCCCCATATAACTGACGAGATTAAACGGGCCATCTCCCTGGTTTCCCAAGACACCGATGTGGTTATTGTTGAAATCGGCGGCACCATCGGTGACATCGAATCTCTTCCTTTTCTTGAGGCCATCCGCCAGTTCAAGGCCGATGCCGGCGCTAACAACGTGATTTACATCCACCTGACCCTGGTGCCCTATATTAAAACCGCCTGTGAGGTCAAAACCAAACCGACCCAGCACAGTGTCAAGGAACTTCGAAGCATCGGCATCCAGCCGGATATCCTTTTGTGCCGTACGGAGAGCCTTTTGAGCCAGGACATTAAAAACAAAATTGCCCTGTTCTGCAATGTCGGAGCTGATGCCGTATTCACCGCCAAGGATGTGGACTGTATTTATGATGTGCCCATCGTATACAACGAAGAAGGCCTGGGGGACATGATTCTTAAAAAATTGAGCATGTGGGCCCGGGCACCTCGCATTGACGGCTGGCGGGAAATGGTGGAGCGCCTGAAAAATCCAAGGCATAATGTCACCATCGCCATTGTGGGCAAATATGTGGATTTGACCGAGAGCTATAAAAGCCTGAACGAGGCACTGACCCATGGCGGTATCTCCAATGATACCAAGGTAAATCTGAAATTTGTGGATTCTTCCTCCCTGACAAAGCAGAATGTGGCTGAGGTGCTGTCCAAGGTCGATGGTGTTCTGGTTCCGGGCGGGTTCGGAACCCGGGGGATTGAAGGAAAGATTCTTGCGGCCGGGTTTGCCCGTGAAAACAAAGTGCCCTTTTTCGGTATCTGCCTGGGGATGCAGATGGCCGTGATTGAGATTGCACGCAATCTTGCCGGTCTGGAAGATGCCAACAGCGAAGAATTTGATATCGACACGCCCTATCCGGTGATCTACCTGATGAAAGAGTGGGTGGACGAGCAGACCGGCAAGGTGGAGAAACGCGATGAATCCTCGGATAAAGGCGGCACCATGCGCTTAGGTGCCTACCCCTGTCTTCTGGTTGAAAATACCTTTGCCATGAATGCCTACAAGACTGAAAATATTTCCGAGCGGCATCGCCACCGTTTTGAGTTCAATAATGAATACAAGGATAAACTGGTGGAAGCCGGACTTGTTATTTCAGGGACATCCCCGGACCATGACCTGGTGGAAATTGTGGAACTTAAAGATCATCCATGGTTTCTGGGCTGCCAGTTTCATCCGGAATTCAAGTCCAAACCCATGGCTCCCCATCCGCTTTTCAAGGCCTTTATCAAGGCTGCCCTGAAAAATAAAAAATGAGTGAAGAATTCATCACCATAACCGGCGCAGGCGATATCTGTCTTGAGGGGTATTTAAACCGCCGGGAGACAGGAAAAGCTGTGGTACTGGCTCATCCCCATCCCCTTTACGGCGGAAACATGGATGTACCTGTGATATGCCGGATGGCCGAGTGCTTTCAATCTGCCGGGATTGCCACCCTGCGTTTTAATTTTAGAGGTACCGGGGGCAGTTCCGGAAAATTTGACGAAGGCCTTGGCGAACAGGATGATGTCAGAAGCGCTTTAGAATTTTTATCCGATCAGGGGTATGATCAGCTTTTTCTTGCCGGATATTCTTTTGGTTCATGGGTAAATGCCCATGTGGTCAGTGCCGGTGTTGATCTCTACGATCATATTATGGTATCGCCGCCGGCAGCCTTGTTGAGTTTTGACCAGGTGGAGCAGTTGCCTAATACAGGACTGATTATTACTGGTGAAAATGATGAGTTGGCGCCTGTTTCTCTGGTGCAGGATCTTTTATCTAAATGGAAAATTACCCCCCGGGTAGAGGTCCTTTCCAATGTAGATCATTTTTATGGTGGTGCCCTGGACACGTTGGGAGACGTTCTTTTAGACTACCTGCAGTCCTGAATTTTTGATTTGACGCATTGGGAAATACAATTTGGACCGGATTGATAAAAAAATACTGAATATTCTTCAGGAAAACGGTAAAATTACCAATGCCAAGTTGTCCAGAATGGTGGGAATTTCAGCACCTGCTACCTTAGAACGGGTAAAGCGCCTTGAAACAGCGGGCGTTATATCCCATTTTACGGCGGTGGTGGATCCGGAAAAGGTCGGATTCTCCATCATGGTTATTGTCAGCATTACACTGAGCTTGAGCAAGCTGTCCTCGGTGCCTTTGATCAAAGAAAAGTTTTCGGAACTTGAAGAGGTTGTGGAGTGTTACCAGATTGCCGGTGCCCATGATTTCATTCTCAAGGTCATTGCAAAGGATATCAAGGCCTATGCTGAATTTATGAACGAAAAATTGACCCGGATACAGGGCATCCAAAGCATCCAGTCCTCATTTGTCATCGACAGCCTAAAGGATAAAAAAATTTTTGTTCTGGAAGCCGGGGATGACAGCTGAAAGCCTATTTATTGTTTTTCATAGCCTGGCCCTTTTGGGCCAGGCCGGGTAGTTGGTTATTTTGCATTATTGGCAATGGTTCTTACGGATGCAATATTTTCCCAGTCATAATAGGTATTGATCATTTTCCCATCTTGTTCTTCCGTAATGCGAACGAACTGTTCGCCGAGAAAAAAAGTAGCATCAGCATATTCCTTACCATCGTTTATCTGGCAGTGGATATCCTTTCGTAATTTACGAGATAACGTGCCGTGGAGAGGCATGGATGCATATTCAAAGATTTTTTCCAATGTTGTTTTTTTCATGTTTACTCCTTTAAAAAGTGTTGGTTTGAATTAAAAACACCTAAGACCAGGTGTTCTTAAATTGTAGGTTCGCATCCTTTCAATAAAAAAACAACATAAAAAAGTATTTACATTTTTGTATTAAAATTAATTACATTTTTAGAAGCCATTGGCGCACTTAATCAACCCATGGATGTTGATGCTCGGTAAGATTTGGCTCAGCCGCTAATCTGTTTCTTCATCTTCTCTTGGCGTGCCGAATCCCCCCCCGCCGGGACTCATGATACGAAACCGTTCGCCGGGTTGAGCCACGATTTCGTTTTTAGCGCCCATATAAATTGAAGTGCCATCTTTTCTGATGAAAAGGTTGACGCCCTTTTTTCCGGATTCTCCACCTTCCAGCCCGTAGGGGGCAAAGACCCGGCGTTCGGAAAGGATGGCTACATTAAGCGGCTCTAAAAATTCCACCTCACGCACCAACCCGTCCCCACCATTGAACCGCCCCCGGCCGCCGGACCCCCGGCGGATGGAAAACGCCCTGAGAATTATGGGATACCGCCGCTCCAGGATCTCCGGATCGGTGATGCGGGTGTTGGTCATGTGGGTATGGACCCCGGTCTGGCCGTGCCAGGTCGGGCCGGCCCCGGCCCCGCCGGCGATGGTTTCGTAATAACCGAACCGGTCATTGCCAAAAGTAAAGTTGTTCATGCAGCCCTGGGAGGCGGCGGCCACGCCAAACGCCTTGAGGACCACGTCGGTGATTCGCTGGGAGGTCAGCACGTTGCCGCCCACCACCGCCGCCTCGGCAGAGGGATCAAGCAGAGAGCCCTTGGGGATATTAACGGTAATAGGGATAAGGCAGCCGTGATTTAAGGGCAGGTCTTTTTCAATCAGGCACCTCAGGCAGTAAAGAATGGCCGATTTGGTGACGGCCCTGGGGGCATTGCAGTTTCCCCAGATCTGAGGTCCGGTGCCTTGAAAGTCGAAGATAGCGCTGCCGTCCTTCCGGTCGATGGTAAGGGCCAGAGCAATGGGGCTGCCGTCATCCAGATAGTCCTTGGCGCGAATCGTGTCTCGTTCGGCCATCCCCTTGGATGCGGAAAGCACCCTGAGCCTCTGGCGAACGGCCTCTTCAGCTGCATCCTGGACATGTTTCATATAGGCCTGGACCACGTCAAGGCCGTAGTGTTCTACCATCTCCAGGACCAGTTCTATCCCTTTCTGGTTAGCGGCAATCTGGGCCTTGAGGTCGGAGATGTTGTCGGCCAGGAGGCGGGAGCCTGAGATGGCCGGACGCCCCGGTGCCGGGGTCAGTTTGCCCGGGGCAAGCAGCAGTTCTGAAATGCCTTCCTCTTGAAAAATGCCGTTCTCTACCAGTTTGAACGAGGTAATGCAGGCTCCTTCCTCCTCAAGGCTGCGGGAATTGGGGGGCATGGAGCCGGGGGTGATGCCGCCGATGTCGGCGTGGTGTCCCCGGGCCGCCACCCAGAAAATTATCTGATCGTCCTTGAACACCGGGGTGATGACCGTAATGTCGGGCAGATGGCTGCCACCTGCAGCCGGATGGTTGGAGACCAGCACATCCCCGGGCGTAAGATTGTTGCCCTGTAAGCGGATCTGCGCTTTTACCGCGTCGCTCATGCTTCCTAAATGGACCGGCAGATGGGGCGCGTTGGCCACCAGCTCGCCATTGGGCCCGAACAAGGCGCAGGAAAAATCAAGGCGTTCTTTAATATTGGTGGAGATGGCGGTTTTTTGGAGCATTCGGCCCATCTGTTCGGCAATGGACATGAAAAGATTGCTGAAAATGGAGAGCTGGACCGGATCGAGCTTTGTGCCGATTTTCTCCCGCGTGCCCGAGCCCACTGTGATCTCAACATCGCCGTTCCGGGTAATGGACGCGGTGCAGTCGGGTTCGATGAGAATGGTGGAGGTCTGGTGAATCAGAATGGCAGGGCCGGCAATGCAATGGCCGGCGGCAAGTTTTTCCAGATCATAAATCAAGGTTTTCTGCCAGCCGTCTTCAAAATAGCACAGGGCCGTGTCCATTACCAGCGGTTCCCCCTGGGCTTTTGGAATACTGATCCGGCGCAACCCCGCAGCTTTGCCCCGGGCCCGGATCCGGATATCGTCGATGAGGATTTGCCTGTCGGAAAGATCGAATCCGAACTCCCTGCGGTAGACGGCCCTGAAAGCCGCAGCATAATCATTGTCGGCAGGCCGGGATATCATGATGGCCGTATCTGTTCCGTGGTATCGCAGGTTGAGAAACCGGGTGGTGTCAACGGCCTTTGGGGGGAATCCCTGATCCTGCAGTTCCCGGGAGGCCTCTTCTTCCAGCCGTTCAAAAATTATTTCAATGTCTTTTAACGCTTGTGGGCATAAGACGGCGGAGGAGGGTTGCTGCCGTTCCGTGACCACATCGGCCATGCCCATGCCGTAGGCGGACATAATGCCGGAAAATCGATGGATAAAAATTTTGGATATCCCCAGGGCCTGGGCAATGGCACAGGCATGCTGGGGGCCGGCACCACCGAAGGTGGCCAGCACATGCGCCTTGATATCAAACCCCCGCATCACCGAAATTTCACGGATGGGTCTGACCATCACCTCGTTGGCCACCCGGATAAAGCCAAGAGCAGCCTCTTCCATTGTCATGGACGGCAGCCCGGCAGCGGCGCAATACGCGTTGATTTCCTCTGTCAGGCAGGCCAGGGCCTTGCGGGCCGCTTCCACGTCCAGGGGCTGATCCTCGGTGGGCCCGAAAATGTGGGGAAAGTGCCTCGGTTGAATACGTCCGAGCACCAGATTGGCGTCCGTGACCGTCAGGTATCCGTCTTTCCGGTAGCAGACCGGCCCCGGGTGGGCCCCGGCAGATTCGGGGCCTACGTTGAACATGCCGTTATCAAAGAAAAGGCGGCTGCCTCCGCCGGCGGCCACGGTCTTGATATGAAGCTGGGGGGCCTGGATGCGCACACCGGCGGTTTGGGTTTCAAAGACCAGTTCGTATTCCCCCCCGAACCGGGAGACATCGGTGGACGTGCCGCCCATGTCGAATCCGATGACGGGTTGTTTTTTGTCAGAATCAAAGGTGGTCATGGCATATCCCACCACCCCACCGGCAGGCCCGGACAGAATGGCGCGGCTGCCGGTAAACCCCTCGGCACCGGCCAGTCCGCCGTCGGACTGCATGAAAAGAAGGCCCGTATGAGCCAGTCCGTCCTTGAATCCGTGTTTAAAGCTGTCAAGGTAGGTGCGAATATGCGGGTTAAGGTAGGCGTCCACCATGGTGGTGTCGCCCCTGGCCACCAGCTTCACCCGGGGCATGACTTTGGAGGAGAGAGAGACCTGGGTGAATCCTATCTCCTGGGCCAGGCGGCCGATGGTCTGTTCATGATCCGGCCAGGCATAGGCGTGCATGAGCACCACGGCAAGGCTGCGTATGCCCCGATCATAGACGGCCTGGAGATTGGATCTTATGGCCGCTATATCCAGGGGACGGATCACTGCCAGGCGGTCACCGGTAATGCCCTTCACGATCTTTCCTTCGACTGCCGAAACATCCTCATTCCCTCGCAAGATCCTCAGCCGCTCGTCCGCTTCAATGACCTCTTGGTAAAGAAGCTCGGGTTTTTTGATCTCCAGGTCAAAAATCCGGGGACGGTCCTGGTTTCCGATTTGAAGAATATCACCAAATCCCCGGGTCACAACCAGGGCGCTGGGCGAGCCTTTCCGTTCCAACAGGGCGTTGGTGGCTACGGTGGTCCCCATGCGAATCCACTCAATCCGGCCGGCGTCGACCTGTTCTTTGGGCACGGGCTTTCCGGTCACCTCTTCCAGGAGGCGCCGGATTCCCTCACGGGGCGCGTCAGGATAGTTCCGGGGATCTTCGGACAACAGCTTGATGACCCGGAATCCGGGCTCTCCGGGCACCTCGGCATAGATATCCGTGAAGGTGCCGCCGCGATCGACGGAAAAACGGAATTTGGCGGGGTCTGACATAGATACTCCTTTTACATGAAACTAGAGACAAGATACAAGAAACAAGAGGGCGAAGCGCCTGCGGCGCCCATTTTATGCCTGCATTGCTGGTATCTTTGGTTTCATTGTTTGTGGTGGGCTTGTGGCCCATGTCGGTTATTCAGCGCTGGGACAATCATGCTGCCCCGTGACCAGGGGCTTGATATCTAAAATCGGTGTTCCGTCAATCATGTCGATGTGTTTGACCTCAATGCGTTCCTGGTCTTTATTGGTCACCTCAACGACACTCATGCCGATGGCATTGGGCCGGATGGGTGAGCATATGCTGAACACGCCCCTGGAAGACGCCCGGTGGGGCGGGGTCTGGAACAGGTATCCTGAATTGAATGCGGGGCTTTTGTGAAAATGGAAAAGCACCACAATTTTTTGTCCGGTTTCGATATCACGCAGGGCAGAAACGAATTCAGGATGGATCTCCAATATGCCTTTTTCCTGTGACACGGACCAGTGGCGGGGCAATTTTGTTGCATTGGTTTTCACAAAACCAATGGGCGTAAAAGAAATGGTTGTATCGTTTGTCATTATAATTACCTATGTTTATTTGGGGCTTTTTGAATTCCTCTTTGGGTTGACAACCTGGCAACTTAACACAGTTTACCTGTATCGTACACGTTCAATTAAGATCAATGGCTCTGGTCGCCGGACATGAACTGCTTGACGATTTCTCCAATGCCTTCGGTTTCACAATAGTCCACCACTTCCTTGAGGCGCTCGGGAATATCAATGTGCTGGGGGCAGTGCTCCACACATTCACCGCACTCAACGCACAGGGACGCCTGGGTCTCCTTGCCGGAGATAAATCCGTTGAACACGGCGTACCTGAATTGGGTCCTTTCCTGGGGTTCTTCAAACATTTTGCCGGTGTTGTAGTATTCGAAACAAGCAGGGATGTTCACGCCGGCCGGGCAGGGCATGCAGTACTGGCAGCCTGTGCAGTTCACGGGCATGAGCTCCCGGTACTTGTCCGCCACCTGGTCGATGAGGGTGAGTTCGGCATCGGTGAGGGAACCGGCCTCGGCCTGTTCGGCAATGGCAAGGTTCTGCTCAATGTGTTCGTCCCGGTTCATTCCGGACAGCACCACGGTGACCTCGGGGGCGTTCCACACCCAGCGCAGGGCCCATTCCACAGGCGTGCGCCGGGTTTTGGCGGTGTCCCACAAAGCCTGGATCCGGGGAGGCGCCTCAGGGCGGCTCAGGTTGCCGCCGCGCAGGGGCTCCATGATTATCACTGCCATATCCTTGGACGCAGCATACTTAAGTCCGGCGGTACCGGCCTGGTTTTGGGTGTCCAGAAAGTTGTACTGAATCTGGCAGAAGGTCCAGTCATAGGCATCCACGATACGGTTGAAATCTTCGTTGGTACCATGGAAGGAGAAACCGATATTGGCAATCTTGCCTGCGGCCTTAGCGTCTTCAAGAAAGGCGATGACACCCAGGGCCTTGATGCGGTCCCAGGATTCTCCTTCCAGAGCATGCAGCAGGTAATAGTCTATGGTTTCCACGCCAAGCTTTTCAAGTTGTCTGTTCAGGATGGCGTCCATGTCCTGGCGGCTGTCACACATCCACACGGGCAGTTTGTCCGCAATTTTAACCTTTTCCCGGTAGCTCTCCTTGAGGGCTTTACCGAGTATTAATTCGCTCTTGCCGTTGTGGTAGGGCCAGGCGGTATCAAGGTAGTTGACACCGGCGTCAATGGCTTTGCGCATCTGGGCGATGGCGGCCGCTTCATTGATGGACTGGTCTTCGTTCAGGGGCAGACGCATAGCGCCAAAACCCAGTATGGATAATTTATCCCCGTTTTTCGGTACGGTTCTGTAAAGCATCTTTGTCTCTCCTTCAGGGATTGGTTCTATCGTCGGCCGCTGTAGGGGCAGGCCACCGTGCCTGCCCTAACGAGGGCAACCACAGAGGGATTGCCCCTACGAAAAATGGCCTACAATAAAATCAAGCCCCTCCTTCATTAACCCTGAATCTCTCACATAAAATCATTTCAATGACCTTATCCAACCTTATTTTTTGATATTTCGTATCGTACATGTTCAATTGTATCCTGAAAAGGCTGAGTGATATTTTTCAGCAATTCTAATTTTATTCTCGCACAAAGCCTCAAAGGCACAAAGAGTCACAAAGTCGAATAAAAATTTTGGTGTCTTGGTGTCTTTGTGAGAGTTTTTTAACTAAAAGATTCATATTTAGAATTGCTGGATATTTTTTGCCTGGCCTTGAAAATCCCCGGGGTCTGATATACTCTTTTGTCTTGGGAATAAAATCGCGTTATCCACTATCATCATCTAAAACAAAGGAGATCAGACATATGGGAACCATGGAAAATTTAGCAGCAGCATTTGCAGGAGAAAGCCAGGCCAATCGTAAATATCTTGCTTATGCCGCTAAAGCGGATAAAGATGGATTTCCCCAAGTGGCCAAATTGTTCCGGGCGGCCGCTGAAGCGGAAACCATCCATGCCCATGCCCACCTGCGGGCAATGGGAGGGATTAATTCAACTTTGGAAAATCTTGAGGACGCCATTGCCGGGGAAGCCCATGAATTTACAGATATGTATCCCGAATTTATTGCCGAAGCCGAAAAAGAAGGAAACAAAAAGGCTGTCACCACCTTTAAATTTGCCATGCCTGTGGAAGAAGTCCACCACGGCCTTTATGCCAAAGCATTGGACGCAGTAAAAGGCGGCGGCGATCTGCCGGAAGCAAGCATTCTCATTTGTCCTGTCTGCGGCCATACCATTGAGGGCAGTGCCCCGGAAAAATGTCCGGTTTGCAATACGCCCGGCACAAAATATATTGAAATTTCCTGATCGTTAATCCGGCCGGGGATTTTACCCCGGCCTAAATAATTGCAGTTAGTGTCTGAACAATAACCTGGAAAGTATACGGGTTTCGGAAGGACGCTAATTAAGGAATAAGCAATTCTAAAGTTAATAAAGTACAATCTTTCCTGTTTCTTTTTTTCTTGCTTTTAATCTTGCTCGTACTCTTGCTCGAAATAATGTTTCGAGCAAGAGCATGATTAAGAGTAAGAGCAAGATGACGTACCGATTCAAATTTAGAATTGCTGTTAAGGAATCTAATGGGCTGGCATATAAAACCAAAAGTAGAGTACATTCTTGATAAATCCCTTGATGACGGTATCAGCCGTGAAGAAGCGGAAACCTTGATCCGGATGGATCTGCACAGCAAAGAAACCTATGCACTGATGGAGACAGCGGACCGCTTGTCCCGGCAGACTTTTGGATTAAAAGGGGAAAATCATCTGCACATCGGGGTGAACCTCGAACCCTGTCCTTTGAACTGCCGCTTCTGTTCCCTTACCAAAGAAGCCGGCATTTTTACGGGAAAGGTTGAATTTGACTACCAACAGATCCTGGCCTGGTCCATGGAGGCCCAAGCCGCCGGGGCAGATGCGTTAAATCTTATGACCACGGGAACCTATCCCTTTAAACGGTTGTTGGAATTGGGCTTGCAGCTAAAACAGGACGTGAGCCTTCCCCTGGTGGCCAACACCCGGGATATTACCCGTGCCGAAGGCGAACAGCTTTTGGATGCGGGATTTGTGGGCGCCTATCATGCCGTCCGGCTGGGGGAGGGCAGGGATACCCCGTTGAAAAAAGAAAAACGTATCCGGACCATTCAGGTTTTTAATGATGTGGGCCTGAAATGGATGAACTGCGTGGAACCGGTGGGACCGGAACATACACCTGAAGAACTGGTGGAGGTGATGTTTCTGGCCCGGGAGTACCAGGCCACTTATTCCGGTGTCATGCGCCGGGTGAATTTCCCGGGCAGCCCCATGGAAAAATACGGGATGATCACGGAATTTGAAATGGCCCGTCTGGTGGCAGTGAGTCGCCTGGTCATGGGCCGGGTGCCTAAGGCTCATTGCACCCATGAACCCCATACGGCTTCCATGACCGCGGGCGCAAACCTCTTTTTTCCGGAAAAAGGATCCAGCCCCAGGGACGATCAGGCCGATACGGGAAAAGGGCGGGCCAGGGATATCAATGAATGCCGCAGGATACATTGGGAAACCGACTGGGACCCAGAATTGCCCTCAAATTGTTTTTAGGGATGATACAGACATGGCAATGTTAAAGCTGTTTGTGTCTGCCTTTATTTTTTTCCTGGTGGCTTGCTTTCCGGACCCTGGGTGTGCGTTTAATGCAGGCACATGGAAGACAGCCCAGACCATCCAGCCTTTTTTTTATGAGCGGTTCACCGGGGCAGGACAAAATGTTAAGGTCTTTTCCTTTACCAATCCGGCTGATCAGAAAACTGCCCTGTTGGCGGGAAACCTGGATATCTGCGGCACCACCATTGCGCATGCCATTCATTCTGCATCCCTGGGTCAGCCCGTAGTCGTGGTGGCCGCTCTTTGTAACAAGTGCTCGGCGTTTGTGGTGGGCGCAGACAGTCTTGTGCAGTCTCCCGCCGATCTAAAGGGTAAAAAGATCGGATATGTGCCGGGTACCATGCATGAGATTCTTCTAAGGGAAACCCTTATCCGTTCCGGCCTCTCCCCGGACCGGGAGGTGGCCCTGACCCGAGTGGATTTTTTTGATATGGGCCTGGCCCTGGCACGGGGCGGTATTGATGCCTTTGTTTCGGGTGAACCCTTTCCCACCATTGCCGTAATCAAGGGTTATGGCAGAATTCTTTCCTATCCCTATTACGGGGAATCCATCGGTACCATCAACGCCGGCATGCTGGTTACCCGTAATTCCATTGAAAAAGATCATGACTTGGTTCTTGAGATGGTCAGGGCCCATGCCCGTGCCACCCGGCTTCTTAAGCAGGACAGGCAACTATGGCTGGCAAAAGCATCGGAGTTCGGCACCCCCATGGAAATATTGGAGGGAGCGGCCCACAATATGGAATTGGCCTGGGACATGGATCCGGATTTCGTTGAAAAGGCCCAGGCCTTGGGGGAGCGCATGCAAGCCCTTGGCCTGATCCGGCGCCAGCCGGATTACAGTCGGTTGTTTGATTTGAGTTTTGTGAGCCAACTCCGGGCGGAGATTGGGGATTAAGTTGTACCGAATCCTTCCCTGGATTTTACCGGCCACAGCCTTATGTGCATGGGGGGTGGTATCAAAGTTGGATTGGCTGCCGCCTTATCTGCTGCCATCGCCGGGAGAAATTTTGGATACTGCCGGGATCTATATCTTCGGGACGGACGGGCAGGGGCCCTACGCCGGTCGTTTTGTAAGGGATGCACTGGCCAGTCTGGGCCGGGTCGGACTGGGGTTCTGTCTGGCCACGGTATTTGGACTGACTCTGGGTGTCTGGTCCGGCCGGGTTCCTGCCGCGGCACGACTGCTGAACACCCCGGTGAACGGGTTGAGAGCTGTGCCAGGCATCACCTGGCTGCCGCTGGCAATGGTCTGGTTTGGTATTGGTCTGAAAACCACGGTGTTTCTGGTGGCGTTGGCTGCGTTTTTTCCCATTTATCTGAATGCCGCCTCCGGGGCCGCCCAGGTCAACCCGTTGCTTCTCCAGGCCGGGGCCATGATGGGGGTGGACCGCATCCGGGGCACATTTGCCATTCTTCTGCCGGCTGCCATGCCGGCCATTGTCACCGGCCTGCGGCTGGGTCTGGGGATTTCCTGGGCATACCTGGTACTCGGAGAGTTGTCCGGTGTGTCTGTCGGGCTGGGGGCCGTGATCATGGATGCCCGGATGTTGGGGCGCATTGACATGATCGTGGTGGGGATTATCCTCATCGCCCTTATGGGGCAGGCCAGTGACTGGCTGCTGAAAAACGCATTAAAATTTTGTTTTAACAGTGTGGCGCGTCAGCTATGAATGTCCTGTCAAATCATTTCGCTTCGGAACCTGTTCTGGATGTACAGGACCTGTCGAAAGCATTCTCGGTCAACAGTGAACAGACCCCGGTGCTGTCGGGCTTTTGTTTTCAGGCTGATCCTGGGGAGTTTATCTGTATTATAGGGCAAAGCGGTTGCGGTAAATCCACCCTGCTCAAATTGCTGGCCGGATTTATTCCGCCGACATCCGGCCGGATTCTGTTTAAGGGAAAAAATATAACCGCCCCGGGGCCGGATCGTTGTGTGGTCTTCCAGGAGGACGCTCTTTTTCCCTGGCTCACCGTGGCGGAAAATATCGGGTTCGGTCTGAAAGGAAGGGGCTTGTCTGCCGCTGAAAAACAGGCCCGGGTAAACCGGTTTCTGGACCTTGTGGGCCTGACCGAATTTAAAGATTATTTGCCACGGGAGATTTCAGGGGGGATGAAGCAGCGGGTGGCCCTGGCCCGGGTCCTGGTGCTCAGCCCCGAGGTCCTGCTTATGGATGAACCCTTTGCTGCCCTGGACGCCCAGACCCGGGAGCAAATGCAGAATCTGCTTTTATCCCTGTGGGAACAATTGAAACAGACCATTGTATTTGTTACCCATGATGTACGGGAAGCGGTGACACTTGCGGACCGAACCATGGTAATGGGCAGGATAACAGAAGAAACAACTATAAATCCCACTCACATGGTTCCCATTCCCCTGAACCGTCCCCGTATTCAAAACCGTCGCGAATTTATTGAATTGGCAGCACAGTTAAAAGCTATGGTTTCCAGGAGTTAATCATAACTGGTGAGAAAAGCCGGTACTTGCTTCTGATTCAAAACCGTTTATATTTCATAAATTTGAAGAATTAATATTATCAACGCAATTATCGGGAATGACCCATTGAAAAGATCAGATATGAAAGCTGAAGCGGCACTGGACCTGTTTCGCGGCAGGGCAAAATTCACCTTTCTCAGCAGGGGAAAATTCAACTGAACCCAGGCGGTTTTAAAGGTATTCCAGTTGGAATCCGGAATTTTAGAAGAGACGATACAAACAGCAGCCCTGCAGGGCGGGGGCAAAGCTCCGGAAGGGGTCTGCGGCGCATTGCATGCCGCGCGGGTGATCCTTGGAAACGGTTCGGCTTTGGAGGAAATCGAAAATGATTTTTCGGCTAAGGCCGGATCAAAGCAATGCAGGGAAATACGGGGAATGAGATCTCTGCCTTGCAGTGGTTGTGTTACGCTTTCTGCCTATCTGCTGGAGCAGCATATGGATGAAGTAAAAGCCGGAAATCTCAATTCCCCCCGGGGCATTCACGGCCAATATCAGTGAAATTGCATCGGTCAGCGAAAATGTCATCAGCCCTGGCGGTGCACAGAATTGATTATTAATGTGGCTTATTTTCCTGATATGTTGGAGATGTGATGCAGGAATTTACTCAAAACAAGGAGTACCTCTGGGCGGGTTCGGATTAAACCGCAATAACAACCATGGGCTGACTTGGCATATTATCCCCAGGCTCAACCCGCAACAGCGCATAAAAATAACTTAGGAACGAGACCGAAATAATTTAACCTGGGAGCGCGGGTGTCTCGCCCGCATCGATCTATCCCTTTGAGCCAGAGGTGAGTAGGAAAAAGCCGCAACTTTGCTGGAGGACTTCAAGGAGATCCGGCTTCAGATGTTTGTATTACAGGATGATTTATTCGTTTCTTAACGGTATGTTGAAAGCTGAGGCAGACGTAAATTAAGAGGTGAGACACTTTTTGAAAAATTTATCGATAAAATTCAAACTGTTTTTATCTTACGCCGTCATATTCATGATCATATTGTCGTTGGGTTTTTCTTTGCTTTTTTTACAGGTGCGTGGTGCCCTTGGGCAAAAAATCAAAAAAGAGTTGAACCAGTCCAACCAGACGATTACAGATATGATAGAAACCACGGCAACGGTTTCAATCAGAAATCATTTAAAGGCCATTGCGCAAAAAAACAGGGAAATTGCATCCTATTTTTACCAAAAATTTCTGGATGAAGAAATTTCGGAACCCGATGCCAAAAACAAGGCTGCGCAGGTGTTATTAAGTCAGACCGTCGGGGATACCGGCTATCTTTACTGCGTCGACAGCAAAGGGATTATCGTTGTGCACCCCCAAAAAGGGGTGTTAGGCCAAGATCTTTCTTTTCATAAATTTATCCAGAAGCAGATATCGGAAAAAGAAGGGTATCTGGAATATGAATGGAAAAATCCGGGTGAAAGCCTGGAACGACCCAAAGCCCTTTACATGAGCTACTTTGAAGCCTGGGACTGGATCATTTCCGTATCGTCCTATAAATCCGAATTTCTACGGCTCATCGATATTGAAGATTTCAAAAATAGAGTTTTGAATCTCACCTTTGGCGAGACCGGATATTCTTTTATCCTGAATTCGAAAGGGGATGCCGTGATCCACCCCGAATTGACCGGTAATGTTTTGGCTATGAACGATGCCAACGGATATCCCTTTGTTCGAGAAATGATCCGGCTGAAAAAAGGATACTTGACATACTGGTGGAAAAATCCTTCCGAACAGCATCCCCGAGAAAAATTTGTGGCGTTTGACTATATACCGGCATTTGACTGGATTATTATTTCATCTTCTTATACCAGAGAAGTGTTTTCCTCATTGTATGACATACAGAAAACATTTCTTGTGATTTTAATTCTGGTTATTTTAATTTCGGGAGGGATTACGTTAATCGTAAGCACGACCATTACAAATCCGTTGCTTAGATTTATCCGTCAGCTTGAGAAAAGGGCGCCGGATGACTGGTCTTCCCGGTTGGCAGATGAAGGAAATGATGAGATTGGCAAACTTTCAACAAGCTTTAACCGGTTTATGGACCGGTTAGATGCCTATCGCAAAGAGCTGATCTCCGAGATCAAGATCCGCAAAAAAGCAGAGAAGGATCTTGAGCATTTAAAAAATCTGTCTGATATCATTGATTCAATGCCGTCAATCCTGATTGGGGTGGACAATCACGGCATCATCACCCAATGGAATAAAAAGGCCCAGCAGGCCACCGGAATTTCTTCTGAATCAGCCACGGGGCGTCCCGTTCATAACGTTTTTCCCCAGATGTCAAACAGGATGGAACTGATCCGGCAGGCAATTGAAGGACAGCGGGTCACTTCGGAGTCACGGCATACCAGGACGCAAAACAACCAAACGGTTTTTGAAGATGTGACAGTATATCCGTTGCAAGCTAAAGGGATGAAAGGGGGTGTTATCAGAATTGATGATGTTACCCAGCTGGTGCGCATGGAAGAGATGATGATTCAGTCTGAGAAAATGATGTCTGTAGGCGGTCTTGCCGCAGGTATGGCCCATGAAATAAATAATCCCCTGGCAGGCATGCTCCAGAATGCGATTGTTATGAAATCACGGTTGGAGAACCCTGACATGCCGGCAAATCAGCGTACCGCCCAGGAACTTGGCATATCCACAACAGATATCAAATCTTTCATGGAAAAAAGAGGGATTTTCCGTATGCTTGAAGCCATCCATTCATCCGGATTACGAGCTGCAGAAATTGTTAACAGTATGCTCAGCTTTGCAAGAAAATCCGATGCCGATGTGTCTCCCCATTACCCGGATCAGCTTCTGGATCAAATCCTTGAACTGGTTGCAACGGATTATGACCTGAAAAAAAAATACGATTTTAAATCCATTAAAATTATAAAAGAATATGCTGACAACCTGCCTATGCTGCCTTGCGAAAGTGCTAAAATTCAACAGGTGATTTTGAACATTTTACGTAACGGTGCACAGGCGATGCAGGACGCAAATACGGCATCTCCAATGTTTACCATCAGAATCTATGCTGAAAGAGCATCTCAAATGATATGCATAGAAATAGAAGATAACGGTCCCGGCATGGATGAAGAAACGCGTTTAAAGGCCTTTGATCCGTTTTTTACAACAAAACCTGTTGGGATTGGAACCGGATTGGGTCTGTCAGTGTCGTATTTTATCATCATTGAAAATCATAAAGGCACAATAGATGTTATTTCCGAACCGGGTAAAGGAGCAAATTTTATTATTCAACTTCCGATTCAGAGAAAAAGTAAGTAATATAAACGTGTTGGCTTTGTCTATAATCGAACGCTAAAGCCCTTAATGAACGAGCGTTTACTTCTTATGCCAGTCATGCTTAGCTTGAAATGCTGAGTAGCGTCTAAGTTTACCATAACAGAAACAATGTTGCTCTGAAGGTGTCTTTTTATAAAAATAAGAAAATTAGTTAGTTTGGTTGTTTTGAGCTTAAAGAGAGCTCTCCTTCTTTGGTTACTTTTATAACTGGATGGAGTGTACCCACATCTAGTTTTGCATTAAATTGATAAGATATTTTTTCTAAATTCTGGTTTCGAATTAAATCGGTGAAAAAACCGATACTGCTAAATAGGTCAACAGATGCGTTTAGCAAGATATCCCCTTCACTATACGCCTCAATCACTGGAAGTTTATTTGTCACACCAGTCATTAATTTGTGGCCTTCCAAGGAAATTGTATATACCACACCTTTTAATTTAAGCGCAGTCCTGTTGGGATTCACAATGTGTAGCCCAATTTCAAATTGCGGGACGACACCTTGTGATGGCAGTGCCTCAAAACTTGAAATACTTACCACAGGAGTTTCAAATCCGGGTTGAAGTGGTGCGCAGCTAGAAAGAATAAAAATAATAGGGAGAAGAAGAGACGTGAAAAATGCTTTGTTCATATTTATCCTATCAGGTCAACAAGAGTCCTACTTTATTTTCATTGTTTCCATGACCCTTAGCATTGGCCACATCGTTTTTTACTTACAAACAATTTGTTTTGTGAATGTCTTCAGAGCAAATATATTTTTACTGATAGTGAATACCACTATTTGATTTTTCTCCGAAAACAATTTTATTTTAACACAACTTATCCTTTTGACAATGATATATTCGCTTTTTGGCTTCTGTTCCTTGCCTGAGGTATTCCTGAAAAAATTGCTGCTGAAATCTGCCCTGCCCCCCCCCGGCGGGGGAGCAGGGACAAGAGCTTTGCGTTGGGATCTGTTTAGTCAGGTCAATTTTTCAGAAGGCGAAGATCCCGTTTCACAATAACCCCTTTGGCCAGTTTTCCGACCACCCGGGTTCGGGCCAGGGGCTGGTTTTTGTGGGCCAGCAGTTCTGCGTTCAGCTCATCTCGGTTTGTCGGGGGCGGGGCCTGCCCGGGCCTGGGAACAAGCGACAGCGCCCCGGGCCTGCATGCTGCAATGCACTGGCCGCAGCCGATGCAACGGTCCGGATCAATAAACGGCCTGGCTTTTTTCTTTTGTTCGTTGGCCGGTTCGGGAAAGGACAGGGCCTGGACGGGACATTTATCCGCACATTGTCCGCAGGCCACGCAAGATTCAGTGGATAGTTCAGCCCTAAACCCTGTCTCCCAGAAATCCAGTGGCAGGGGCAGTTTTTTTTGCAGGCTCAGCATTGAACAGCAGCAGCTGCAGCAGGAACATAAGAAGTCAATCTTTTGGGTGTTAGATGGCTGGAGAACCAGGCCCTCTTCCTGGTTCCGACTGATGATTTTCATGACTTCAGTTTTTGTTATCTGCCGGCCCACTTCCATTTTAATCAGGGTCTGGGCAATGCTGCCCATGGCCATACAGGTCTCCTCCCGCTTGGTTTGTTTGCAGGGTGCCCCCTGCAGTGTTTTCTTTTTTCTGCAGATGCACGGCAGAACTACAAACGGAGGATCTGCCTTTTCAAGGAGGTGAAGAATATGGTTATACTCTGCCACCGGCAGATCCGGGACGATGCTTTTATTGATGGGGATAGTCCTCATCTGTGACCGGCTCGTGCCGAGAAAGGAGATGCCAAAACTTTTTTTCGATGTATAGGCCTTGAAATCCCGGATAAATTCCGGTGTGAGGCGGTTGATCTGAAGTTCGTAAATCCCTACCACCAAGGGAAGATTTGCATAAACAATCCGGTTGTTTTTTGGGTGGCATTCAATGCCCCCTTTTTTGACCATGGCTGTGAGATGCTCTTTCAATGCGCCCATGGATGGAACCATATGGCGGGCCCGATCGAAAATAACTTCCACAGGTTGGGGCTCATGGCTCAGGCAGGTGGCAATGGCTGCCTCTTCAGGTGAAAAAACATGCTTGAGCAGCCGGATATCCGCACCATCGGTCGACGGCGGAAATCCAACCGGCTGCCGGTCCAGGTGCTGCTGTAATTTTCTGTAGGGCAGGTCTTCCGGGGTATTGGCAATCGGTTTTTTCATGGGATTGTGATATGCGATTTCGAATGGCCTGTCAATGGGAGGGAAATGGATATTATTCCACGGAGCCGGTCCGCTACTTTTTGGGGAATAAAAGCAACTATTGTTTTTGATGATTTTGCCCTGTAAATTAATCATCTCAAAGAAAAAAATAAAACAATCAAACAATCAAACAACTTTTGGAGATAACAATGCAGATTCAAATTAATACTGAAAAATGTAAAAAAGACAAAATTTGTATTATTGAGTGCCCTTTTAATATCCTCAGGGAAAACAGTGACGGGTTTCCTGAAGTCATCCCGGAAGCCAAAAATTTGTGCATGCGCTGCGGCCACTGCCTTGCCGTATGCCCCTCGGATGCGCTGACCTTTGATGGTGTTGCTCCGGAAAGCTGTGAACCGGCCTTAAAGGAGGTTGCCGTGGATGTAGCTGCCATGGAAGCCCTGCTGAAAAACCGCAGATCCGTTCGCGTTTACAAAAACAAACCTGTTGAACGGGAGAAGGTGGCTCACCTTATGGACATGCTGCGCTGGGCCCCCACGGCAAAGAACCTTCAGCCGGTTCACTGGGTGCTGGTGGATGACAGGGATAAGATTCATGAACTGGCAAAGATGACCGTCCAGTGGCTGGAGCAGAACAATGCATATCCGGGTATTGCCGCGGCCTGGGAAGCCGGTGAAGATATGATTTTAAGGCGTGCCCCCCTCATTGCCATCGCCCATACGGCAACGGACGCGCTCGTTCCGGTAGCAGACTGCAGTATTGCCGTAACATCCCTTGAACTGGCGGCCACCTCCTACGGTATCGGGAGTTTCTGGGCTGGTTTTTTCATGATAGCAGCAAGCCTGCATCCACCGATTGCCGAATACCTGAACCTGCCTGAAAACCATGCGGTATATGCGGCATTGGCCCTTGGATATCCCAAGTTCAAGTATCACCATATTCCTGAGCGCCGGGAAGCCAAGGTCAGCTGGCTTTAAGGTGTAGTTAGGATGAACGGCTCTGGTCCCCGGCCATGAACTGCTTGACAATATGCTCATTGTAATCAATACACAAACCAAAGGAACTACCCATGCTTAATTTTAATTTTTATAATCCCACAAAAATTGTTTTTGGTGAAGGCTGTCTGAAAAAATTAAATAGTCTGGTTCCCCAAAATGCCAAAGTGCTTATTACCTACGGCGGAGGAAGCGTGAAGCGCTTCGGCGTTCTGGACCAGGTGAAAGACGAGCTTTCCAAGGGCAGCCGAGAAGTTTTGGAATTTGGTGGTATTCCGGCCAACCCCCGGTTGGACATTCTTCTTGATGCCATAAAAATCGTCCGTGAAGAGAAGATGGATTTTATCCTGGCGGTGGGCGGCGGTTCCGTTATTGACGGCACCAAATTTATTGCCGTGGCTGCTGTAGCTGATGAATACATAGGCCGGGAGCGGGAACTGATGGACTTCGGTTTTACCCCGGTTCCCGTTGACGGCGCCGTGCCTTTCGGCACCGTGCTCACCTTGCCGGCCACCGGTTCCGAAATGAACAATGGTGCCGTAATCAGCGACGGCGAGGACAAGCTGCCGGTTTTTTCGGCCCACGCGTTCCCGAAATTTTCCATCCTCGATCCTGTCCTGACCTACACCTTGCCTCCCACCCAGGTGGCCAACGGGGTGGTGGACTCCTTTATCCATACAATTGAGCAGTATGTCACGTTTCCAGTTGGTGCCGGATTTCAGGACCGTACCGCCGAAGGTATCCTCCAGACCCTCATTGAAGTGGGGAAAACCACGGTGGATGAGCCGGAAAACTACAATGCCCGGGCCAATCTGGTATGGTGTTCAACCATGGCCCTCAACGGCTTGATCGGTGCCGGTGTCCCCCAGGACTGGGCCACCCATATGATTGGCCATGAGATCACGGCACTCACCGGCCTGGACCATGCAAAAACCCTGGCCGTGATTCAGATTGCAAACTGGAAGATCCGCAGAACCCAGAAGAAAGAGAAACTGCTTCAATACGCGGAAAGGGTATGGGATATCCGCGAGGGTGACGACGATGCCCGCATAGATCTTGTCATTGAGAAAACAGAAACGTTTTTCCACAGCCTCGGCATGGCGACACGGCTTTCAGACTATAACATCGGTGCCGATATCGTTGACAAGGTGGTTGTCGGCCTTAAAAAACACGGCATGACAGGGCTCTCCGAACATGGAGACGTGACTTTGGATGTATCAAGAAAAATACTTGAGGCTGCGTTGTAAGCTCTCTTTTTAAGGAATAAGTCCGAAATAACTTAACCTGGGAGCGCGGACGTCCCGCCCGGATGTTCGCAATTATTATAATAATGCAGGCGAGACGCCCGCGCTCCCAGGTACAGCAAGTTGGGCAGACCGGTTCTTAAATCTTTGGGAGGCAGTGTGATGGAGGAATTTACCCAAAAAGTTGTATAATAAAATAAATTTTGCCTCTCAAGTCTCCAACTGACAAGGGTTTGATTAGCCTCGTCGGAAATTTTGCGGTTTTGGACAAAAACCCCCTGAATATTCTGACCATGAACGGTACAGGCTGATGAATCTACTGTGACAAATAATTTGCCGGTTTTCGAATAAAATTAAAATCTTGCGTCTTTTTTGCTAAAGGTATATTACTCACGCCATTTCATTTCCATGGCTGTCCCGATAAAAATAAAGTTCAGGATTCCTGCCCTGAGCCGTTCTGGATTTTAGTAATTCCATCATCACCATGTTTTCGCTGAACCAGTGCTCTACTCTACCCCGAATTTCAAGGGCCATGGATACCCGAAAACGAAAAACTCTTTTTTTCCACTCATTTGCATCACATTTCCCCCTAAATTATCCCATACAAAATAAAATATACTATTTTCCGGTAATCCTATTTTTAAAACTGTCCAGAGGCAGACTTGTTTTTTAACGCCGGGATTGCCGGGACATTCAAAAAAAAATGCATAGGAGAACAACCAATGAAAATCCTAAGAAAAAAAGCATCCTGCTTAGCTAAATTGATTTTTCCGTCATGTTTTATGGTTTTGATCTTTGCCTGCTTTAATGCACAGGCAGCTGAATTTTATGACATTGATACGGTCAACACCATTTACATCACCTTTAAAGAATCCAACTGGGACCAACTGCTTGATGACCTGTATGCAGCAGGAGATGAGGAACGGTTAGAGGGAACGGCTGTCATCAACGGCATCACGTATGAAAACGTTGGTGTCCGGTATAAGGGGAACAGCAGTTACCGCCCCGAACAGATCAAAAATCCGTTGAATATCAAACTTGATTATATCAATGACGACCAGACGCTCGACGGATACGGGACCCTTAAGCTTGCAAACGTTTATAATGATCCAAGCTTTATCCGGGAAGTGCTCAGTTATGAAATCGCCAGGAAATACATGCCGGCATCCCAGGCCAATTTTATCGATGTTCATATAAACGGCACCCACCTGGGACTCTATACCAGCGTTCAGGATGTTGATAAATTTTTTCTTGAAAATCATTTCGGAAGTAAAGACAATCCTTTTTTTAAAGGAGATGCTGAGGATATATTCGCTTCAGCCAGTATCTGGGGGTATCTGGGCGCAAACGAAGCCGATTATTATGAGTATTACGAAATAAAGTCAGATGACGGCTGGGATGAGCTGATCAATTTCTTTAATGTTTTTAACAATTCCACATCCCAGGTTGAGGATGTGCTGGATGTGGATAGCCTTTTGTGGATGCTGGCGTTTGATATTCTGACAGTTAATCTGGATTCGCCGGTCAACGTCGCCCATAACTTTTATCTGTACCAGGATGGGACAGGCCGGTTTAATCCGATTATATGGGATTTGAATGAAAATTTTGGGGCCTTCAGTATGCTGATCAACGGACCGCCTTTAAATGTCAGCGACATGCAGCGGCTGGACCCCTTTCTGAATGAAAATAATCTGTCTTATCCCATTTTGAATAAAATCCTGACCAACGACACCTATAAAAAAATGTACGTCGCCCATATGAAAACCATCATAGAGGAAAACTTTGAGGATGACTGGTACAGAACCCGGGCATTTGAAATTCAAGACATCATCGATACCTATGTACAGAATGACGAATACAAATTTTATACATATGACGGTTTTTTGAACAATGTTGAAGATTCATCCGGTTTCAGACCCAATGAAATCGTGGGGATCGCCCAGCTAATGTCATCAAGAGTCGATTATATTCAGTCACAGTACGAATTCCAAGCTTCTGCCCCGGTTATCTCGGAGATTACCCCGCCGACTGATGCATCCTCAAATTCCACCATTTGGTTTACAGCCCAGGTAAATGGTGCAGATCTGGTCCAGCTGGGATACCGCCAAAGCGGCGGTTTTGTGAAAGTGACCATGCTTGATGACGGCAACCATCAGGACGGGGCTGAAAACGATGGTGTCTACGGCGTTTCAGTATCTATCGGGTCAGGGGACCTTGACTATTATATCTATGCGGAAAACAGCAGTGCCGCTGCATTCTCTCCGGTGCGTGCGGAATATGAATTTTATACGGTATCTGTGGCCGATACGCCGGGAAGTATAGTGATCAACGAATTCATGGCTGATAACGAAACCAGTGTCACGGATCAGGATGATGAATATGACGACTGGATTGAACTGTACAACAACACGGATACTGATATCTCCCTGCAAGGCTGGTATCTCACCGATGACGCTGCCGAGCCCGACATGTGGGTTTTTCCTGACGTCTCCATACCCGCCAACGGATATCTGATCGTCTGGGCGGACAACGATGAAGAACAGGATGGATTGCATGCAAATTTTAAGCTTTCCGCATCCGGCGAAACCATTCTATTGTCATCCCCTGACATGACCGTCATGGATGAAATTATTTTTGAGGAACAAACGCCGGATCTGAGTATGGCCCGTTTCCCCAATGGCACCGGTGAGTTTACCCAGATGCCGCCGACCTTTTTGGCCGAAAACAAGGTAATTTCCGGTGATTTTAACGATGACGGAATTGTCGATCGCTCAGACCTCAAAATTTTAAAACAATTTCTCAGGCAGTCATCAGACAATTGCGAGGAATGCGATCTCGACAATGACGGTAGGATTACCGTCCGGGATGCTATAAAGCTGATCAGCATGTGCACCTGTCCGAAATGCCATTGTCATTAGTGATATGCTTATTGGTGCTCTCCCGGGTGCTCCGGCGCGTGGGAGGGCCAATTCAAAAATCAATTCAAAGGATGTCTCACACCCCACCCACACTTGCAGAGATCGAACCAGGCATTCGGTCTCCCAAGTCATACTGAAAGTTGCCGAAAACCTGATGGATGCTTGCGGCATATTTGGAAAACCCCCCCTGCTTCAGATCAAAATACCGGATGAGATCCAGCATCCACAAAGGTACCTGGGTTGAATAGCACTTCAGTTCCAGAATGACACAACAGTCAGGATCAAAAACCGTTTCATTATCATAGGCACTCATTTGGGCTTCATCCGGGATGAGATTGAACTGCTCTTCCGACTGACACCTTAAGTTTATATCAAAGGTTACCCGTGCATAATCATCCACATCTGAGATAAACGCTTTTCGTCGATAATGGGTTAGCACCTTTGGCGCTGCCTGGTAAGAACAGAGCAGACGGATAAAAAGATCAGCATTTAACGCATCTTTTTCACTCTGAAATCCCTCCAATGCGTGCAGCGAAGACTCTATAGCCGTTGGCCACTGCGGATCATGAACCACTGCCCGGTATTTTCGGACAATGCGGTTTCTTTTCTGTTTGATTTCAAGAAAGCAGGGCATTCCGTAATCAATATTATATGTACGAATGCGCATATTGAAACGATTCTCGGCACCTTCCAGGCGTTTTCTCAAAAACAGATAGTCGGGAGAGTCGAAGTAAAGGCTGTAGACATCGTAGAGTTCATCCCCCGAATTTTCGGAATATTTGTCCTTTGAACAGTAAATGGAGAGAAAATCAGAGATCTCATCCACCAGGGAAAAAGGAATCAGGTACTTCAGTTCATGGCGTTCAAGAAGGGACGGCATCTCCTGTTGACTGGACTTTCTCATTGAACAAGGCCCTCCTTTTCATCCGGGGACAGGTAATTCATCAAAGGCTTTTCATCCAGTTTACCGGTGATATCTAAAAACTCGATATAGGTTATGAATATTCTATGGGAAAGTTTTGCCTGAAGGATATCCGTGCCTAACATACTTTTCCTGAATTTCAGCAAGGTCAGCGGGTCTGTTCCTTTTGTCTGAAGCAAACGCTCAAAGGCTGCTGTGCTGAAGCTGTTCGTTTTTTTCTGTTGAAAGGCAGTATATTGTTCAATCTGGTGATGGAGTTTTTGCCGGATGATGGGAATCTTCTGCCGGATTTCACATTCCAGGGCATGTTGTTGGCTTCTGGATTTCATGCTTTCCAGTTTTCGCTGCCGGAGCGTATCCCGACTGCCGGAACCAATGGGTATGGAAATACCAAATTCAATGGAAAAGGCATCCTCAAAATCATCTTCATCGGCTGCGTTGTATGCGGTTTCAACAAAGCTGATGAGGCGTTTTTTCTCTGCAACTTCCTGCAAGTACAGGGCCTCTGTCTTTGCGACTTGACTTTTTGCCCGGGTGAGATAAATATTTTCATCCTCTGGATTTATTTGAATAGCAAGAATCCGGTGGACCAACTGTCCGACGGGTAAGGGATGGTCAATATCGAGAAAGACATTCCCTGTATAACCACTTTGTATATTAACCCTTTTTGCCAGGGCATCCTGTTGGTTTTTCAGCTCCATGATATCCATCTGAAGTGCTAACCGCTGGTTTTCCATATCTGCCAGTTCTCCGGCATCAAAATCAGGTGTATCAACTTGGCGTTTCAGGACGTGTTCCCAATCTTCGTAAAGAAGATTCAGTGCTTCATAGAGCGTTCTCATTTCTTTGAAATAGATGAAATCGACAACAGTCATATACCGGTTCTTCAAGGCCATATGCAGCAGAGATTCCAGTTGAATCGCTTCAGATTTAACCCGTGCATCAAGCACCGTTCTTTCACCCTTGATCTCATCCCATCCCCTTGGTTTGAATCGTAATACGTACTTTTGCTGGTTGCTTTCAAATTTATCAATCGTGAATCTGAATTCAGGATTTTCAATAAATGAAATGCCGCCTGTCTTTTTCAGGAATCGGATGCGTTCATTTTGGGGAGAGAGGGAAGGGTCCTCAAAAGCGGTGGATAGAAATTCTTTGATGGAGATCTGCACCCTCGTATCTGAAGCATCCTTTGCGTCAATGATATGACCTGCAGAAGCTGCAGGAACCGCGCTACCAATACCGGGAAAGCTGGAATTGAGGATAAAAAGCAAAGCCGGAATCGTCACGAATTGTATTGATTTCATCTTATTACCAATATTATAGTCATATGTTGTGCTTTCCAGAGTTGTCTGATTCTGATGCATAAATTTCCAGGGTAAACCACTTTTTAAGCCATGCCAGATAGTCGCTTTCATCGTGATTTGCCGTCTGAATCATCACTTTCTCTCCCAAAAGAAATGGATTTCCGTCCGGCAGATGAATTTCAACTTCCCGCCCCCACAATTGCATTTCAGGTCGTTTTTTCAGTCTCGAGGGATATTCAATGATTCTGGATCCCACTCCCACGATTTCGCCTTTCACCCGTTTTCCTTCATCGGTAAAGGCGATCACTTGCACCATATCCCCGATTGATGCCCGGTTATAGATATTTTCGTGGATATACCCCCGGACATAGGAAGGCGCGCGGGTATGCAGTGTCAGGATCGGTTGGAACGGAGAGATTTTTTCCCCTGCCTTGCAGTGAATCGAACCAATAATCCCGTCAATGGGGGCAAAGATCAGCAAAGAGGCTTTTTCTTTCTCAAGAAGTTCCAGTTCCTTTTTCAGGCTTTCCTGGTGGATGGTTTCCGGGGTTTGTGGTAATGCCAATTTGGTAGTTAAATCATCAATCAGTGTTTGAAATCGTTTTTTAGTCAGGTATCGTTCCTGTTTTAAATTCTCAATTTCGATCTCCATGGCACTAGTTTTTTTAGCACTTTTCGTTGCCCTGGAAGGGTTGGAAATACTCTTCAGGCCGGACACCATCTCTTTGTTGAAGGCATACCGGGAAGTAATCTGCTCGATTTTATGGTCGATTTCACTGATATTGATTTTTTTATCCGCCCTGAGTTGCCGAATTTGAGATTTGATCTCATCCCTGTTACAGGTATCCCGACTTTTCAGCTCTTTGAGCTGATGTGTGATTTCATTGAGTTTCATTGTCAAGGCCGGTCGTTGCAGTTCCACCAGGACACGTCCTTTCTGGATCTCCTGGCCGGGCAGGACATGAATCCTCCCAATTTCAACGGAATTCTCTGAATTGACAATCACCTCTCGTGTTTCCGCAATTCCTTGAAATTCTGTGGTTTCTTCTTTTTCGATAAGTAATGAAGTCTTGACCACCACAAGAAACACTAAAACCCATGTAAGATAGAGTAGTTTTTTGCCCAATATATGGTCTCCTTAAAAACTTGATAATCGAGTTACAATTCCACCGTAGTTTCCTGCAACAGGAGGCTGACGCCTTTGATGTGCCCGATGCCATTGAGTTCCTCCAGCAGTTCCTCTTTGCCTTTTTTATATTTCATTTTAATGTGGTAGGCATAGTCGAGACGACTGCCCTGGGCAATATCACGCAGGGTGATCAATGCAAAGATCTTGCAGTTATTTTGCAGGATGTTATTGAGTTTCTCTTTGCTTTCCGGATCATTTTCCATATTAAATCGCAACATGCCATCATAGTAACCAGTCTGCCCAAAAGGAGAGTAGTAAAGAATAAAGGCGGCCACGCAAAATCCAACCGTTCCCACAACGGCTATATCGTACCCCCCTACTCCGGCGGCAATGCCGGAAGCCAGTGACGCAAACATAAAAATGATATCCTTTGGATCTTTGAAACTGGTACGAAACCGGATGATGGCCAGTGCGCCCATCATACCAAGACCGCTTGCAAGGCTGTCGCCAATGGCCTGCATCACCGTTGCAGCCACAATGGCGCTGAGAATCAGAGCCTGTACAAAATTCCTTGAGTAGGAAAGACCCCGAAACGTTTTTTCATACACCAGGGCAATGAGAGTGGAGAGAAGAAACGAGATCAGCAGCGTATAAAGTGCCGTGATGAATGACGTATTTGCAGAGCTGTTTTGCAGGGTTAATGCATCAATCATAGTGTCTCTCCTGAATAGATAACTTTTTCAAAATGTTAGCAAAAATGGTCATTAATTCGTCGTCCTGATCAAGGTTCAATGTGGGACCAATGGGTAAACGTTTAAAACAATAAATTAACAATAATTTAATGGTTATCTAATAAATAATTGAGATAAAAATGTGATCAAATTGCGAGGAAAATAAGTGTTTTGAATATAATGCTTTTGGGCCTTCCTGACCACTTTATGGTGTTTGCTGAACAGCCTGTTATTTGGCATTTATTAAAGTCAAGCTCTAAAAAAAGGTCGTTTGGTAAGATTCAAAAAGTGTAACGTTTACCCTACAGTTTCATGACGAAATAATGTAACGGGCAGATACCCCGCAGCTATACCCCGCCAATCAAATAAAAAATCATACCCCGCCTATCCCGCCGATATACCCCGCCGCTGTTTTTTTCAAAATTTGGTACATATAATCTCCCTGATTCAAATCTTGGAGAAGAAATAATGGCAAAAAAATTCGGGGATTCCCATAAAATACCCTGTGGCATAAACGACTAATCAAACATTGATTTTAAGACACATGGTTGGATTAACTCATTGTAATATAAAGGCATATTGACAAACTAATCGCGCTTTGATCCTAAGAGGCATCATGGGTCTAACTATCTGATAATACAGCTTGATACCAACAGAGTAATCCCCATTTCAGTTTAAGAGGCAACTGACAGGCGACTCTAACCGGTGATATAAAAAAGCACCTGAAATTTTAAAAATAAGGAGGTGTCTTGTGAAAAACAGATTTTCATCCCGGCAATTATTTGAACTGAGAAACAATATCCCTGTAGATATGCTGATCAGGGACCATTTACAGATTCCATCCAAGATCAGAGATGGCTATTTTCGTTTTCTATGCCCTTTGTGCAATGAGTTTCAAACCGCTGTAAATCCAACCACGAACCTGGCCAGGTGCTTTAGATGCGAAAAGAATTTTAATACCATCGACCTTGTCATGAAAATCAAGGGATATGGATTCAGGGATAGTATCTTGTTTTTGAAACAAATCAATACTGCACCCCAGGTTCCAGTGCTGACGCATGAATATTAAACAATAGTCGACTGAGGAAACCCTACTGTTCCCTCGAGGGGGTTTCAACCATTTTTAATTTCAAAAAGTGCTCTTCAGACACTCAAAACGCAACCAACTGAAGGATTTCCTTTACTCCAGGCGCAGCTTTTCCGTTCTCGCTCGGGAGATTGTGTTGGGTGTCTTTGCGTGGTTACCCCTCACATCAGTCGCAGTTGAAAGGGGGCTGCCAAATGTTTTTCCAGCCACGTATAATCCAACCAGGGAGCGGACATAGTACTCCACATAAAACGGATCAAGCCCCTTACGCCGGTATCTTTAATAATTCTGGCAAGCCGATCTGAATATCGAGCCAAAGTGTTGAACACATGTCCCAGGCGCATCAGGACATGATATCCTTTCATGACGTTCCAGTCATACGAGAAACAGTTCTCGTATACATATCCATGATGTTTTTCAACAAGAATACAGCTTTCGATGCACCAACGGGATCGGGCGGCCAGGTTGCACCGTTCGTGAAGATTGAATCTATTCAGAGGTTCGCTGGAAAGCCACACATGGCGACTGTTTTTTTCTTCCGGTTTCCTGCTATCCCGGTCAACTTCCTTCCAACTCTCCTGGCACTCAACGACGTGCAGGATCTGGCTTTTCTTATCGTTTGACTCAAACCGGTAGTCGATGCCATTAACCCATCTAAAAATCTGCTTCCGGTTACCCCATGTGTGCCGGTGCAGTTTTTCTTTTTCAAGTGCCGAAAGAGCTTCAAATTCTTTCATTACGCTGGGCAAGGCACCATCTTTTAATACGATCATGAATTGCCATTTGTTTTTGCGGCAAATTTCTGCCACAGGCCCCTTTGCATAAAGCCCATCCAAAAGCACCATGATTTTCAACGCTGGAAATGCCTTCTTCAAACGAGAGGCCAACCGGTAAAATGCCTTGAGTTCACAATCCTGTTTATCATTGTCGGTATCTCCCTGGGTGTAGCTCAATATTTCACTCATTAGCGGAATGGTCATTCCATCGCGAAACGCAAGATTAGCTTCCAGAACATAAACATGATACTGCTTCTTGGTTTCATCATCTTTTTTGATAGTACGCTCCTGGCACTGTTCTTCCCAGAGCCAGTCGCGTTTGAATTTGCCGGTACCATCAATGGCAATTGGGTAACAGTTATTGATCAGGTATCGTCGAAATTTCTTTTTCCGGATCAAATCTGTGATCAGATCAAGATGGAGCTCTTCGATTTGATTGATGTTTATCTTGGCTAATAGACGCTTCAATGTGTCATGGTGGGGAAGGGTTTCAAGCTCCGGGAAAAAAAATTGAAGATTCTGCCAGAACATTGGCTGAGTCATTTCTCTGTTGGCTTGGCGGCAAGAAGTCATCTGAAACACAAAGGTCAGTATCCCATAAATCATGAGCGTGGATACTTTATGCTTTATCTTTTTGGGGTTTCGTGGGTCATGAATTTTGGCAAGACGCTTGAGCAAAACAGGCAATTTGGACCGAAAAATACTCAGGTGCTCTGCCACAGTCTCATTGCGAATGCGACCCTCCTGCTCAATGCTTTCAAATCGACACTTACAATTGGAAATTGTAACACGAGAAGATTTCTGCAATCCCTTTGCCTTTTCATCCTGAAGCAACTGTCTTTGTGCTTTTTTGTACTGCTTATTTTGGGCTTTGATCTCCTCACGATTGGGTCTTCGGCTTGGTTTGCTCATTTAACCTCCGTGCCAATCAATTCCTGGGAACATAAAACCTGGCGGAAATTATCCACCAGCGGATAAACAAAGAGTTTTTTGGGACTGGTCGTGTAGCTTTTACCTGGCCGGACAAGTCCAACTCCGCTGGTCATGCCAAGGTATCTGAAATTTGCAGCCCGGTAACACGTCCCTTCGAAGCGTTGCGGATCGACAAAGGTCTCCAGCAACGCCGGCCGGTACCCCCAGCGCGCCTCCCAATCTTGCAGCAGGCCTCTGACAGCTTTGCCCAATATGTGACTTGCCAAGTGCCTGACGTTGACCCAGGGAAAAATTAGAAAGCGGCCGTTATTTATAACAAATCCCAGGTTCCTTAATCGCTCTTCAGCATTCCAGCCGATCCATTGATCTCGCTGTTTCAAGGCCTTGGCGGCCCCACCAAACAACATGCAACCCAAGATTAAATCTTGGGCCTTGATAAGATAGCGTAGATGACACCCAAATGGTTTTTTGTAACCTAGGTAATGATAGCGATGAAGGTATTCATTTACCAGTGAGACCTCGTCTTTGGTCTGTGCGATCCTCAAAAAGACTGGGCCAATATCTGAAAGTTTACCATCCAATTCCTTTTGAGGACGGGTTCTGTCTGTTGGTATAAGCTCTTTGGGATTTTTCGGTCCTCTCTTGCCTTTACCTTTTTCAGGCAGTTGTATGAAATCTTCTGCTTCCAAACGCTGAAGCAATTTCAGGCAGGCCTCGAACTTATTTCTACCTGAAGCGGTATACCAACCCAGATGCTCACATACTGTATGCACCAACTCATTTCGACTCAGTCGTGAAAAAGTCTTAACCGTCTCACAAATCTGCATCAGTTCCTTACTGCTAATCTTACGGCCACAGTGGATTATCACTCCAACCTCCATTCAAAGGTAATGATTTAATCAAGGCGGGTGCACTAAACTCCCCCTCAATATACCTTTATCAAAAAGTCGAAATTTAGTCTATGAGTATTTTGCGACAAAGTTTTTTTAATACCGACGGAGCTGATTGGTATCAAAGGGTAAAAAATATCATGCGTCAGCACTGCCCAGGTTCAGGCCGCAAAATTGACGGCCCTTGCCGCGATGGTCGGCAGGCCCATGCCGGGAGGGCAGTAAGTATGGAACGGCTGCTTGAGCTTGAAACCCTGATTGGCCACAATCAGGAAAGTTTTTACAAAATCGGCCAAGCCTTGAAGGAAATTCGTGATAATCGTTTGTACACGCAGGCTCTGTTTGAATCATTCGAAGCATACACAAGGGAGCGTTGGGATATGGGTAAATCCCATGCCTACCGCCTGATCAAATTCTATGAAGTTATCTACAATCTGTCCCCAATTGGGGACAGATTGCCGGCTAACGAATCCCAGGCCCGCCCCCTTACTCAATTGGATTCTATAGAACAGCGCCGTATCTGGAAGGCGATTATAAACAGTGGCATGGAACTGACCGCACGAAATATCAAAAAATTTATTGAGTCCCAGAAAACGGTTTCGGTAAGCAAACCGGATCTGACAGATCAAATTACCAATGAATACATGGCTATTGTAAAAGCAATGCTTGAACAAGTCCGTGTGGCCCAGCATGATCATTGGCAAAAAACCTCCCGCCAGGCAGCATTGTTGTGGCACCGGGTCATATACGAAAAGATTGTATCAAAGGGGGCAGATAATGGATGACCTGACGATTGATGACCGCTTTCACCTACTGCTGCACAAAAAAATCATGAATAAAACCGGATCTGCCAAGAGACGGTCCAAAAAATATTACAAGGACCAGTATAAGAAAACCGGGATTATCCCGGCACCCCTTTTACTGCTTGAAAAGGGAAAATCTCAAATTTTACCTGGAAAAAGAGGATGAGCAGGATCAGTCCCCGGTCATGCATGCCTTCAAGTCGGTGCCGGTGTTTGCTTTGATCCAGGTTGACGGCTGCAAATTTCAGTATTTGAGAATCAGAGATGAACACGATAACTGGCAAAAACCACAGGTCATTGAAATATTTGATACCGGTTCCAGGAAAATGTTTATTCTGGATTTTTATTTTACCGAAAGCAGCCTGAACTCTGTGGATCTTTTTACCCGTTTTTTGTTGAGTACCCCTTTCCCTTTGCAAAAAATCGGTATCAGACCTGATCAGGCAAAAGGATTTTTAAATCTAAAACGTCCCATCAATGCCATTAACCTGAAGCATTCTACACCGCAAGGTTTCTATTTGGCATCGGATTTTTCAAAGGTGTATTCACCCAAAGATAAGGCGCACCTGGAATCTTCACACCGGAGCCTGCACAATTTTGAAATACGGATTATCAAAGCCTTTGAGGACAGGATTGTAAAAACCGTTACCGAATATGACTTCAAGCGGGGAAGAAAGGAAAAAATCACTGTAACCCTTCTTGATATCAGCCTTCAGGAATTAAGGAACAGCACTATGCTCAGCGAGTACCGTAACGAACATAATCATACACAACACTATTTTACCGAAGACGGGGTGGTCAGTGCCTGGGTGCCGGCACAGAAATTTGATGATTTTTTATCAACTCAGGTGGATACCTTGAATTTTACCCCGGACCAGGTTCAGGAATATATGAAGTACGGCTACAGAAAAATCAAAGCCACCGTATCTAAAAACAGGACCATCCGCCATGACAAGCGGGACTATTATGTGACCCGTGGTGCAGATAAGTTCAGCAAACATAAAAGCACACCGGTGAAAATATCCAGATACAAGGACAAACTTTTTATCTTTGAGCAGGGTGAAGACGGCATACTGTTGGGCGAAGCCATTGCAAGAAAGCCGTTCGACAGACCGCCGGTACCGGAACCTTCGCCTGTGCCGCCTGATGAACTTGACACCATTATCATTCTTTTAGAAAAGCACAATATGGCCGTTGACCGGCCTGTTTTAATCGAAGTTTTTCATAAAGGCCTCACCCTGGTCCGGGCGGCACAAGTGCTTGATCATAATCAATCAAGGTACGCAGATTATATAAAAAAGATGAACCAGCCGGATGACCGCAAAAATCAGGCCCTGTTCAATGCATTTATGCTTGATTGCCAAAAATCCTTAAATACGAACCATGTACCCACTTATGCATCCCACGGAGACATAACATGAAAGAGGATTTTATCAGTGATAAACGAAGGGTCTCATACTTAGCTGCCACGTATAACCGGATCTACAGAGGCCAAAGCGTGCTCATTGAAGGTGATTTTGGTGCAGGAAAAACCCGGTTTTTAAAATTGCTGCACCCCAAAAAGCTCCATGCTGTATGGGTTGAGTCTCTGTTCAACATACATGAAACCCTGGCCGCGATACTTAAAGAATTAAATTATGAGGCCACCGCCACCTACCGCCGAACTCCCCAGTACCTGAAAATGATCTGCAATCTCTCCAATTGTTTTATCATCATAGATGAGGCTAATGACTTGGACGTCCGGGTTTGGCCATATCTTAAACGAATTATTGATGCCGGTGTTCCCATTGTATTTGCAGGGCTCCCAAAGGTCAGAACCTATTTGAGCCGGAACCATCCTGATATACTCAGCCGGTTGAAAACCTTGATTTTGTATCCCATAGAGGTCGAGGACTTCATTGAAAAATACAAAGATATCCAACAGGAAGCTGTTGAACAGATTTATATGTCTGTTAAAGGCGATATGCGAAAATTTAAAGAAATCTGCACAGACTGCCGGGACAGGGCAAAGGAGCTAAACCACCAATTTGTTGATATTAATCTTGCCCTGGAATTTATATCAGATCTGCCTCCACAATAATCCTTACCACAACTTATCTGCATTTACAGGTCATCTTTGGTGTAATCCAAGGTTGGCCTGCCTGTATTTTATCCTTATATAATTCGACGCCGATTTTTGTTTGATTCTTTTTTGAAAAACGCCAAACCACAGATCATTATTGAATTATTCGGGCTTGGTTCTAACTTCGCCCATTTAGCCAAAGAAATGGAGAAAAATTGAAATTGAAAAAGCCCGAGACAATTTAAGCCCGATCTGATAGGAGAAAATAGGAAAGTGCGAATTATCTTATTTTTTAAATCAATACCAGATCGAGCTATGAAAAGACCATATAATGAATCGGGACATGTAACAAGCATAAACAGGAAATGGGAACGAGCCGAAATAGCAAAACTTGTGCAGGATTTTGAATCAAGGGGGCAGGCCGTTAGCCAGCGTGATTTTTCAAAAAATAATGGTATTGCTCGCTCAACACTTCGGTATTGGGCAGACCGAAAAAATAGTATTGATGCAGATCCAATTTTAATAGAATTTTTTGAAAGTCCAGTTGGCATAGCTTTTTTACACCGATTGATGACATCTGCCCATGTTTCGTTTACTAAAGCTGGAGCGGCCAGCATCCACAATGTCAGCGATTTTTTAATCAGATCCGGCCTATCACCGTTTGTTGCATCATCATATTCATCTCAGCGCAAGGTTTCCGCTCAGATAGATGATAAAATCATCCAATTCGGAAATATTGAGGACGAGAGGCTTGGTCAACAAATGCCTGCAAAAATAATCACGCTTTGCGAGGATGAGACCTTTCACCCTCAAATTTGTCTTGTTGCTATGGAACCTGTTTCAAACTTTATCCTTGTAGAAAGATATGCCCTCAATCGTGAGGCCAAAACCTGGAATGAGGCAATAGACAATGCGCTTTCCGGTTTTCCTGTTGAAGTCATCCAAGTTGCCAGTGATGAAGGCCGTAGTCTTATCAGTCACGCGCTTAAAGGTCTTAAGGTTCATCATTCACCGGATTGTTTCCACGTCATTTATGAAATCGGAAAAGGCACTTGCGGTGCTTTGATGTCAAAAATAAAAAAAGCAGAAAAAGAATACGAAAGAAAGGTCAAGCTGACTCATGACATTGAGCAAAAAAAAGAAAAATTCGACACTGCTGACAAACGCCCCCGGGGACGTAGACCACACTTTGAAAAAAGAATTGAGCAGGCTAAAGCCCAAGAACAATTTGCTCAAAAAAACTTGGATCAGGCCCGCTTAAATTATGAAACCGTACGCAGTGAAAAAGCTAAGATAGGAAAAATTTATCATCCATACAACCTCGAAACCGGCCAGAAGCAGGATTCAAAAACTGTCGACAGCCTTCTGATAGACTGTTTTGATAAAATTCATACTGCCACAGCCAATCTCTCGGATCGATGCAAAGAGCGTGTCAATAAAGCCCAACGAGTTGTGAATAGTATGGTTGCAACCATTGCCTTCTTTTTTCATATGGTCGATGTTTACCTTGATAATATGAACCTATCGGATCGCGACAAAAACCTGATGCACAACTATTTAATCCCAGGTCATTATTTGAAACTGGCGGCAAGGAGGCATAGGGATATTGACCGGAAAACGGAAATCCTCCAGAAGTCCCAAGACTTATTGTCGGTTGTTAACTGTACCGACGGATACTGCGATGTCATTTCAGATTGCAAAATAAAGGAGCTGGAAAAAGCCGCCAAGAGCTGCGCTCAACTTTTTCAAAGATCGAGTTCCTGTGTTGAGGGAAGAAATGCACAATTAGCACTCCGCCATCAAGGAATTCATCGTCTGAGTGATCGACATTTAAAAGCATCCACAATTATGCACAACTATTATATCAAAAGACGAGATGGAACCACGGCTGCTGAACGATTTTTTGAGGCTAAACCGAATGACCTCTTTGAATTTCTCTTGAATAATGTGGACTATCCGGCACGGCCACGAAACCAATTGAAATTAGTGGCTTAAGAATTAGTGGGCGAAGTTAGAACCAAGCCCAATTATTCTTACGCCGTTACATTATTTTGTAACTCTGTTTTCATTGGCGTATCGCCACAACATTCTTGAATCACACAAGAATTTGACATTTTCGTTAAAATTTTAAATCCATAATACCGTTACATTATTTGAATCTCATCAGTCGTTTTTCAAACACCATTTTTTCCGTCACGACCTTTAGATTGCCATCAGGTCCGCTTAAAAGTCGTTTCCCTGGGGGGCTCGACCCTGCCCCCTCCCCTGGTGAGCATTATCCGGAATGAGCAGAAGTCTGTCGCCATTTCTGTCCTGTCTGCAAGTTCCGGTAATTGTCTCTCCATTGGAAGCTTCAAACAATGCAGTATCCCCTTCGGACTTTCCTTCACAGGCAGTAAATGCTTCCTGAGGAGGTTTCGCCCTGGGGTCTGCTGTCATTACCCCGGGCGTATACCAGGCTGATGAACGTCAATTATAATTCCCGCCGAACGACAATTAAAATTCCCGAAATTTAAAGAATCAAAAAAAATGGTAAAAGCCTCCAAATCTTACTGAAGGAGTGATTTGGATGGTAACAAACCAACAAGTGAGGAGGTTGTTCAAGTTGATTCAATCTGAGAAGGATTTCGGGATCGCAGCAATGAAAGCAGGTATGGATGAAAAGACGGCTCGAAAGTACCGTGAAATTGGTAAATTACCAAGCGAGCTTAAACAGGAACACGACTGGCGGACACGTAAAAACCCGTTTGAAGACGTATGGGATAGTATCAAAGCAATGTTATCAATAAATTCGGGGTTGGAAGCCAAAACCATTTTTGAGGATCTTCAGCGCAAACAGCCCGGCCGATTTGCCGATGGTCAGTTAAGGACCCTGCAACGACGGATCAAGCATTGGCGGGCAACAGAAGGTCCCTGCAAAGAAATATTCTTTGCACAAATACATAAACCAGGCGAACTATGCCAGTCTGACTTCACGCATATGGATAAGGTGGGTGTCACCATAGGCGGCGTTCCCTTTGATCACATGATCTATCATTTTGTTTTAACCTATTCTAACTGGGAAACCGGGAGCATATGTTTTTCTGAAAGTTTTGAAAGCCTGAGCCATGGCCTGCAAAATGCCTTATGGAACCTGGGCGGTGTTCCCCATCGTCACCGTACAGATCGTTTGGCGACCGCTGTTAACAAGGAGACCCACCCGGAAGAGTTCACCCGCAGGTATCAGGATCTTATGGACCATTACGGCCTGACACCTTGCAAAACGAACCCATACAGTCCCAATGAAAATGGTGACGTGGAGCAGCGCAATTACCGATTCAAAAAGGCTGTTGACCAGGCCCTTTTGCTAAGAAACAACCGGAATTTTAGAGACCGGGAGGAATACGAGCGTTTTCTGTCCAAACTGTTTGGACAACTGAATGCCGGCCGAAAAGACCGCCTTGCAAAAGAACTTGAAGTTTTGCGTCGGCTGCCCAAAACCCGAATCGACTCATGTAAAAAACTGGATCTGAAAGTCGGTCCCGGTTGTACAATACGGGTTAATCACAACGTATACTCAGTGAACAGCAGACTTATAGGAGAAAAAATACAGGTCCGCCTTTACATGGAATACCTGGAAATCTGGTACGGGCAAAAAAAAATCGATACCGTGCCACGGTTACGGGGCGAGGGGAAGTACAAAGTCAATTACCGGCATATCATTGACAGCTTGGTCAGAAAACCGGGGGCGTTTGAAAATTATCGATATCGTGATGCCATGTTCCCCACCAGTCGTTTTCGGATCGCTTATGATTCCTTAAAAGAGCGCTATACCGTTCAAAGCGCTGCGTCAAGATATCTGAAAATTTTATACCTTGCCGCAAAAGACAGTGAAGTGGCTGTGGACAATGCCTTGACGATTTTAATTAATGAAGGCCATGAGATCAGCAAAGATGCGGTCCAGCGTCTTATGACATCTAATACCCCTGTTGCCGGGCCGGATGATATCCATATCCCGGCCATTGATTTAAGCAGTTATGACAAACTTCTCAAAATGGTGGAGGCATGATGAGCGACAGAGACCAGATTGTAAACCATCTTAAAAGTCTGCACATGCCGACCATGCGCCGCAGCTATGAAGAAACGGCAGATCAGGCCCGGGCGGAGTCATGGGGGTATGAGCACTATCTTTTGCAGTTGCTGAATCTTGAATGTGAAGTGCGTTGGCAAAACCGGATAGCCAGAAACCTGAGGGCATCCAAGCTGCCGCCCTCAAAGACCTTTGAGAATTTTGATAAAAAGCGTCTTCCTATAAAGGTCGCTAATCATTTGAATGTACTGATCGACGGCTCTTTTTTAAATCAATCTGAAAACATTTTGGCCTTTGGGAATCCCGGAAGCGGGAAAACCCATCTGTTATGTGCCATTGGTCATGAATTGATTGCACAAGGGAAACAGGTCCTTTTCATTCCTTGCAGCAGTCTTGTCCAGGATCTGCTGATCGCCAAAAGGGAACTTGAGTTGACAAAAAAGCTCAAAAGCCTTTCCAGGTTTGATGCCGTGATTATTGATGATATCGGATATGTCCAGCAAAGCCGGGAAGAGATGGAAGTATTGTTCACCTTCCTGGCAGACCGGTATGAGCAAGGCAGCCTGATGATCACCAGCAATCTTCCCTTTTCTAAGTGGGAACAGATTTTTAAGGACCCTATGACAACTGCTGCGGCTATTGACCGGCTTGTTCACCACAGCATTATCTTCGAATTGAATGTTGAAAGTTATCGCATGGAACAGGCCCAAAAGGAGTCAAAATGATGCCGGCGCATGAATGGGGTACACCATATACCCGGGAAGAGATCGTAGAAATTGTTAAAATGATACGGTTGCATTTATATAACAGGGGCCTTCATTGTGGTGCCTGGGTCATTAGAAAGCAAATGGAGGATGGGAATATCCGGCCAACACCGTCTGTAAGTACGATTGGGCGTATATTATCACGTCATGGTTTAACACATGGCAGAACCGGTTTTTTGGAAGATCCCCTTTAAAAAAAAAGTGGAGACTAACGGTCATTTTTGAATACAAAAATCACCTGGGTTTTTTGATAATTGTACTACGGTTATCTATAACCGTTTAACTTCAAGGCTTTCAGGTGTTTTTTGTTAGAAAAGGAGACAGTATGCGTGGCGGATATAGAGGAAAACCAAAACCCAAATTGCCGGCTCATCTAAAGCGGGTTCCTGTAAATGCCCGAATCCAGCAGTGGATGCTTGATGAACTCAAAAGAAGAGGTGAGGTTGGGATAGTTTTGGAATATATACTGATTGAAGCGGGTTTTAAGTACCAACCAAAAAAATGAAGAAAGGCCTAATGCCTCCGGCGGCCCTACGGAGTATTTGTTTCGCGCTAAGGCGCGAGGATTTTACGCATTAAGGACAAAAACATGGGGGAAAGGACAGCATACAGTAGAGTGCATACTGCCCCCCATGTCTTCGTCACCAGTCACGGCGCTCGGGGTGCTTCCCAGCAGTTGCCCTATCCTCCGGGCTGGCGTAGGGGATATTATCAATGTTAAAAAAAATAGCAAGACAATAATGAAAAAAATAATACAAAATCAGAATGTTATAAGGGATGAGGGACGGGAATTTTAATTGTCGTTGAGGGGAAAAAATAATTGTCGTTGATCATACCAGGCCTGTATTCAGGTTAAATGCGATCATAACCCCTGTCAGGGCCAGTGTAATGGTTGCCAGTTTGCAGATATGAATTGTCGTATCCTATTCACCCCCTACACATGGGATCCCAAAAATTAAGATGCGAACTTGAGAAGAAAACACTTACCCGGACTGTAGCTTCGCTTTTTCAATAATTAGATCAGATAACGCCGGCATACTGAAGTTTTTGGAAACCCTGTCGCGGATGTAATCGAAAGAGTTGACCCCCAATTTTTTTGCGGTTTGGACAATGGTGAGAAAGGAATCTTTTGCTGTTGTTCCTGCCTTGGATATCGTATGCAGGCTAACATCCTGTCTACGTTTTTCAACTCTTGCCCCCAATTCTGAATCATTGTTATGAAGTGGCAAGCAAGGATGTTTCAGGACCAACAAGAGTTCCTTTTTTTTGTTCCTGGTTTTTTCTATACGATCGTTTAGAGTGTCATAAATCGTTTTACTGGAGAATAGCTCATCGAATTCGATTGATAACTTTGCCGCTGTTTCCTGGCTTGGATTCTGTTTGAAGATCAGAAGATCACCATAGAAGTCCCAGAAGCGTGTCTTGAAATCCTTGAGAGCATTGACATTGCATGGTACGACCGGATCCAAACGGTTGTAGTGACGACCTTCATGAATCCAGCAAAGGGCCAGTTCCTCAACAATCTTTTTAAATTGCGGCGCATCATCGGCTAACAAAATGTCTACAATCGGAACATCTGTTTGACTAAGATATGCGGCTATGGCTGCCAGCAATTCTCAGTGAATTTCAGACTCCTTGATTTTAAAGGGCCTCAACCATTTTTTAAACTTTGATTATCGCAATCTTTTACTACCAAAACCATTAAAATTTTGACCTTGATCATCCCTCAGGGCGCTCTTTTTCACAAAAGATGCGGGATACCTGCTGGATGTTTTTTTCCTGTACGTAATTAAAGGAACACCTGCATAAAAATCCTTAAAAAAACATCACAACCTATTGAAATTACAGTAAATAAAAATCTAGATTTTTTACATATTTTGTGATAGTCTTCTTGTGATACATACAACATATAGGGGCTATCGACTTGGGCATTGAAAAAAAACTCAGTTTTGGAAATCTCAGAAAGACTGTTTCAAAAAGAAGCATTGAGATTGCCGAGTCCCGTCAGATTGGAAAAGTAAAATATTCTGTGCATGATGCCTGTTTAAGCTCTTTAGGCATGATGTTTTTTCAAGACCCCTCAATGCTTGAATTTCAAAGACGTCTTCAAAATAGGGTGCAGCGAAATAATCTGCAAACAATGTTTAAAGTTTCGGATATTCCCAAAGACAACCAGCTACGGGATATTATCGATAATGTTTCTCCTGAAGAACTATACCCAATTTTTACAGACTTTTTCCGTTTGCTTCAACGCGGCAACCACCTCCAGTCTTATCGTGTTCTGAATGAGTGGTATCTGATCCCTATAGATGGGACGCAATATTTCAGGTCGGAAAAAATAAGTTGTCCCTCCTGCCTGACAAAAAAACATCGAAATGGGACGGTCAGCTATTCCCACCAGGCGCTATGCGCGGCCATTGTCCATCCTGATAAACGCCAGGTTATTCCATTGGCGCCGGAACCAATCAAAAACACCGATGGTTCTAAAAAACAGGACTGTGAAACCAATGCTGGAAAACGAATCCTTGAGCGGATTCGAAACGAACACCCAAAACTGAAAATTATTATTACCGCAGATGACCTATATTCAAAGGCCCCCTTCATTGAGGCGCTCAGGCAGCAGCGAATGTCGTTTATTCTTATTGCAAAGCCAGCCGATCACAAAATTCTTTTTCAGCAGATCCTTAATAAAGAGGACATGGAGCAAGCCAACATAATAGAATGGGAAGACAAAAAAGGGCGATGCCATAAATATGAATGGATAAATCATTTGCGGTTAAACGGAAGTAAAACCTCCCCAACCGTTAACTTTTTTGAATATACCATTTTTAAGGATGAAGACACCGTCAGTTATACCAACAGCTGGGTGACCGATATTCATGTAACTCATCATAATGTAAAAGAGCTTGTCAAGGCGGGCAGAGCCAAATGGAAAATTGAAAAATTCTGATTTTGATAAAATTTATCACTCAACTTTCGGAGGAGTAAATTTACACCCCCGATAATTCCTCAATCTCACTTGAAAAACCGAAATACTTGAGAGCTTGACCCATCACCAGATCAAGCATCTCCTGTACCATATGCTCGGTAAAATCAAATAGTCGCCGAATATTTACCAGAGCTAAGCGCATGATCCGCTCCAAAGAGACCATAAAAGAAAGATTGGTCATCTCATCATTACAGGCCCTGAAGAGTTCCCCGAATGACCTTTGATCCATACATTGCCGCTGATAAAGGCTGAGCATGTTGTATCTGGCAATGACAAGAGATGTATGAGCGATCAGGCCATCGTAGTTCCTAATTTGTATTTCTTTTGCCAATTTCAGGTGTTGCTTGCACATTTTGAAAAAGACTTCGATATCCCATTTCTAAAACACCTATAAATATTAACTTGACGAATGAGGTGTCACCTGTAATAATAAATAAAGAAGATTTACTGGAGTTGGTTCGATTAATTAAGGCGATCAATGAAAGAAAAACTTCGTGTGAGTGCCGCGATTTGGAACAATCTTCCGGAAAGCAACCGTCAACAATTGATGGTGATTTTAGGAGAAATGGCCTACAATGCTCTAAAATCAGCACACACAGTGAAGGGAAAGACTGATGGATACTATACAATCCATAACTTACTCCACACTCAATTCCCATCCAGGAAAAATCCAGTCGCATCATCATAACCGCCTGGCAATGGTATATATTCGTCAGTCTACATTGCAGCAGGTAGAGCGACATAGCGAATCAACTAAATTACAATATGCCCTTGTAGAGAAAGCCTGTGACATGGGATGGCCCAGGGAACAGGTGGTGGTAGTTGACGATGATCTGGGAATTTCAGGAGCCAATGCGGAGGGACGTCCGGGATTTCAGCGCTTGGTGGCAGAAGTAAGCCTCGATCATGTAGGGATCATTTTTGGGATTGAGATGTCCAGACTGGCACGCTCATGCAGGGATTGGCATCAATTGCTTGAGGTTTGTTCTCTTTTTTGCACCTTGATTGCTGATACTGAAGGAGTATATGACCCCTGTAATCACAATGATCGTTTGCTGCTTGGTCTTAAAGGGACTTTATCGGAGGCCGAATTACATGTTATAAAACAACGTATGTTGGCTGGTAAAAAAGCAAAAGCCAGAAGAGGTGAACTGGGAATGCAACTGGCTATGGGCTATGTCAAGCACCCTTCAGGAGAAATTATCAAAGATCCTGATGAACAAGCCCAATCAACAATTGATTTGATATTTACACTGTTTGAACGTTATCGTACGATAAATGGCGTACTGAAACACCTGGTGAAAAACAATATCCAGATGCCACACCGTATTCGTGGAGGGATGCAAAAGGGGGAATTGGAATGGCGTCGCCCTAATCGGGTAACCTTAAGTAACCTGTTGCACAACCCCATTTATGCTGGAGCATATGTATATGGCCGTCGACCGACTGACCCTCGAAAGAAAAAGCCTGGCCGTCCTTCCACCGGTCGTGTATCAGTTAAACCCGAAGAGTGGGAAGTGTTGATCCATAACAAATTTCCCGGTTATATTCCCTGGCAAGTTTATGAACGTAATCAGCGACAATTAAAAATGAATTCGTCACAAGGAATAGGCACTCCCAAACATGGACCATCGCTTCTTTCCGGACTGGTAATTTGTGGCCGTTGCGGTTTGAGAATGGCAACGTGCTACTCCAGCCAAGGCCACAAGCTACGTTATTCCTGTAACAGGATGGCTGTTGATTATGGAGATAAATCGTGTCAATCGCTTTTAGGTGCACCTTTGGACCAACTTATCCAAAAAGAAATTATGGCTGCCATACAACCTTCAGCCCTGGAACTTAGTTTGCAAGCCGCAGCTAATATTGAGCAAGAAAGAGAACAACAGCAACGCCACTGGCAACAGCGATTGGAACGTGCACATTATGAGTCAGAAAGGGGTTACCGGCAATACAATGCTGTGGAGCCTGAAAATCGTCTTGTTGCCCGCACACTGGAAAGAAAATGGGAAGAGGCATTGTCTGCTGAAACTAAATTGAATCAAGATTACGAGAAGTACCTCAAAGAACAGCCTAATATCCTGACCGAAACTGAGCGTTTGGCAATTCAGTCCCTGGCATCTGATATTCCTCATTTATGGAAAGCAGAGAGTACTACAAGGGAGCAACGCCAGCAAATCATACGTTTGTTGATAGATCGAATTATTGTTACGGTTCAAGGCAATACGGAAAAAGTTCATGTATGTATCCACTGGAAAGGAGGGTGTCAAAGCGAAGCAAACTTTAACAGACCTGTGGCAAAACTGGAGCAGCTAAGCTATTATAAAGAATTAATCGAACGAGTCTCTGATTTGTATAAACAGGGGAATTCACATAAGGCTATAGCTGATATTCTCAATGATGAAAAATGGCAATCCGCAAAACAGCGCGGCCAATACAATGGGCAAATGGTACGAACTTTATTGCTGAAAAATGGAGTAGTCAGTAAGAAAAAGAAAAGATCAAACAATGTGTTACGCAAAGAAAACGAAGTGACCCTCAGTGAACTGTCACAGAAAACACAAATTCCAGAGCCAACGTTATATAAATGGATGCGCGATGGAAAGCTCAAAGCCAGAAAGGACACAACAGTATCACATAATGGCGTGTGGCTCATCAAAGCTGATAAAAATGAGATTAAACGACTGCTTGAATATAGGGATCGGCCCAAACAGTGGATCTATCGTTCACGCGTAAAGAAAGTAGATTAGCAATATTAATTTGAAATTTATGGAGGCAGTATGGCTGGAAAATATCAATATCCCAGCGTTTGCCGTACAGCCGAATGACTTCTTCATTAGGGAGGGACAGATCTGTTGACAGGAGTGCAAGCCAGCCTCGTTTTTTATCACAGGAAACAAAAATAATTTTTGCCTGCTTGCCGTTGGAAAGAGTAACAATGGCTTGGGCCTTGATTTTTGACCGTCCTCGTTTTTTCTTCAATTTTCCATAGAGTTCGGACAGCCTAAGCTTTTTGCCTTGATATTCATAAAGCCATTTTGGATGATCTTTCAGCATGCATATGACGTGTATGTGTTCCCGCAAATCTGCTATTGCTGATGGCATCGAAAACCAACTGTCCATTAAAACATACTTAGCCCGGACACCCATATCAAGGGCTCTTTTTACCATCGGTACGAGATGGGCTGTGGTTTTTGTAACCGCTTCCTGGCGGCGATGATATCCGCAGGTCCTTTTATCAATATCAGGATTGATTTCATTGTATCGATTCTTTTTGTCTGCAGATGATAAAAGGGCAAAATCAAGTCCAAGAAAACTGTTACCGTCAGACCAGCCAAGGGTCAGCATCCGGAATCCTTTGATGTACTTCATATCTGTATGATCAAACACCCGGGATAAAAGCTCGACTTTTTTAGAACGGTTTCTGCTATAGGTAGAATCGTCAAAAATAAGAACTTCTTCGGAAGAATCATCAAGAAGCTTTCTAATGATAAAATAAATCCGGCGGCAAAGATGAAGGGTAAACCGCCGCCAGTTATATGTCGGAGAGTTCAGAAAATTGTAAGCAGCGTCCTTATCGACCTCAACTTTTTTGTTTTTCACAATGCCCTGGTATAAATTTTCGTTGTGAAATGCCAGGTTAAATAAGGCTGTGAAAATGGCAAGCGGTGATGCTCCTTTTGTTTTAACGATTCCTGATCGATTCAATAACGTACCGATTTTGAATTTTGCAAAGTAATCACTGAGTACGCCAATCTGTTCTGAATTTGTTATTTGATTTTGTACGCCGGTAAGGGTAGTATTCATTTTGACGAATTTCCTTTGTCTGAAATGTTTGTTTAGTGGTAAACAAAGCGTATCATATAAAGCGAGATTCGTCAATTTAAATAATAAATTCAATTTGTTATATTTTTATTTGCTGTCGTTTTTAATCACCGAAAGTTGAGTTTATCAGAAAAACAAACTGCCGTACTTGAAATAGTACGCTAACAACGATCAAAATCTATTAAACTGAGAACATTCAAAAAATTACTAACGTTCACTGAGAATTGCTGGTTTTTTGGACAGCATACAGTTCTTTTGTACAACACTCCTATAGGGCTTTTTGTATTTTAGAGCCTGTTTATTTTTAAACAGGCTCTAAAAGGGGAAGTCCTGGGAGGTATCTTGTTCCAGTTTTTTTTCCTGCGGTTTTTCAGCTGTTTTGTGTACCAGGTTTCCATCCACATAGATGGCTTTATAGGGCCGGGTAGGGCAGGCGTGTTCACACCCCCCACATCCCACGCAGATAGATTCATTCATTTTGGGAATCACAAGATTTTGCCCGGCGGCATTGATATAGGGTACCATGGTCACAGCCTTGGTCGGGCAGTGCTCGGAGCAGGCCCCGCAATTGGTGTTGTCCGTATAGACCACACAGTTCTCCTTGATGAACTTGGCTACGCCCACCTGGGTCTGCTGTTTTTGCGCAATCGTCAGGGGCAGGATGGCTCCGCTTGGACAGATGTTTGAACAGACGGTGCAGTCAAAATTACAGTGTCCTCTGTTAAAATTCATCTGGGGTTGCATCGTGTTGGAAAGGCCAAAGGCAACTACCGAAGGGGTCAGCAGTCCCGAGGGGCAGGCTGACACGCAAAGGTGACAGGCGGTGCAGATGGATGTGTATCTTTCAATACCCATGGAGCCCGGCGGCGAGAGCGGGCAGGTTTTGTTTTCGGCAATGGTGGTGGGCCGGGCCTGTATTGGCGGGGAATTGGGGGCGGCATTGACCCTGCCTGCGGCTATGCCAAGGCTGCCGGCCGCCAAGGTAAGCATGAAGCCCCGGCGGTTCCGGGCGGTATTTTTGTGGCTGGGGAGCGGCAGATTTTTACTAAAACGGGACCGGTACACCATGGCCTGGTCCGGACAGACGGAAAGGCAGTTAAAGCAGGCGACACAGCGGCTGACATCCACCTGTTTTGTTTTGACGTCAATGCATCCGGCTTTGCAGACCTGCCGACACGTTCCGCATGACCGGCAGGAATCGGTAAGGATGCCTATCCGGACTATGGAAAATTTTGAGACCAGGCCCAGCAGGGTTCCCACCAGACACAGGGTGTTGCAGTAAAGACGGCCGTGCCGGGCACTCATCCAGCCGATAAGCATGACACTTGCCAGAGCAATGCCAAAAGAAAGGGGTGCGGCAGCCGGCAGATTGACCCGGAACAGCGCGTGATTCCCTAAGGTTTCTGCCAGTGAAACGCCGGCGTTATTTAAAAAGATGACAACGGGGTGGAAAAGATGGGTCATTATCCTGCCGAAACTGCTGAATGGATCCAGCAGATTAACCACAAGCGTGGTGCCGGCCGCAAAAAAAAGTAGGGTTGCCAAAAGTATGCTATACCGTAAAATATTGCGAGGCGGGCTGTAATTGAATCCCGGGTTTTTTGTCTGCTTGCCTGCAGATGCACTTTTTTTTGAAAACATCCTTGATATCAAATCCTGGAATATCCCCAGGGGGCAGATGGCGGAACAATAGATTCGGCCGAATATAAGAGTGATCCCAAGCACTACCATGAACCCTGCAGCACCGACGGCTGCATGATTCATAAATTTAAGCAGTGATGGGACGAACTGTAAAAAGAGCAGTTTGCCGGCAAGCAGCCGAACACCCGTATCCCATATATCAAGAAAGAGCAGGGCTGTACCCATGAAAAAGGCGATTGCAAGGCATACTCGCAACGGCTTGAGAACGAGCGGGTTCATTTATATTTTGATCCGGTTGATGGCAAGATGTTCAAGGTCCATCTGCCCAAGATTCATCTGTGAGGCAATCTTAATGTGGCGAATATCACCCGGCTCCATGCCGAACAGTTTTGTTGCAGCGGCATCTGCGGCTACAGGGTCCCTGGAGACCACCTGGGCCTTCATGGAGACCACGTCATTGACACTGACGCCTCTGGGACCATTGCGCTTCATCACGTTGTAGGCATCTACAACTGTCAGATCCGGTTTGCGAAAGGAGGCAAAATCGGCAATGCACTGGTGAAGGTCGTTGCGGTGCCAGTACCAGCGGTCCCAGACCACGCCCATGAGATTTTTCATGCCGATGGTGACCATGGCGGAGCTGTGGTGCTTGAGGATCGGCACATTGATGAATACATCGGCGTCCAGCAGGGCCTGGTGCACTTTAGTTTCTTTCAAGCGCAGGCCTGATGGGACGGTAACCGTTTTGTAATATCCTTCGCTGTCACCGGAGATCATTTTTCCGCCGGCCTTTTTTACGGCCGCGCCAATACCGCTGTTTTTATAGCACCTGCGCCAGTTGTCACAGGTATGATCGAACACGGTTACCTGAGAGGCTCCCGCGTCAAGGCACTGGGCAACAATCGTCCCCACAAGGGCAGGGTGGGTGTTGCCGGCCCGCTCAGGCGGGACATCCCAGCCGATATTGGGTTTTACCAAAACCCGGCTGCCCCGGGGAACGAAGGTGCCTATTCCGCCCAGAGCATTTATGGCTGCATCAAACATGGTGTCCGGTTCACCACCCCTTACCGCCACCAGGTCATAAGGAAGTGAAGACGCGTTGGACGGTGTGTTCCAAAATTGGTTGACCTTGGGAAAGGCTAGAAAGGAGCCTGCAGCAATCCCGCTGGTGATGGCCTTTTTAAAAAAATCCCGTCTATTCATGACAAGTTCTCCTTATTTATAGGTATGTTGCAGGAACAAATTATCCGCATCTTGACCCATTTGATAGGGCTATATATAAATGATGATTACGTATAGGACTAATTATATGATCGTTTTTCGGTTTTGTTAGTGTTTTTTTTCATTTTTAGGATTTTTTATGAAAATCAGATACAATTCACCTGTGGTGTTGACATATGCCATCCTGGCACTGATCTGCCTTGCCCTGCCTGTCTCAAATTTTTTGGGAATGAGCCTGGCATCGCCTTCCCGGCCGGCGTTTTCTGATCCTGTATTTTATGCACGACTTTTTACATATGTCCTGGCCCATGCCGGATGGACTCATTTCAAGGGTAACCTGATCATGATTCTTTTGTTAGGACCGCTTCTGGAAGAAAAATACGGCTCATGGCTGCTGTTTGAAATGATGGTGATCACCGCTGCGGCAACCGCGTTGATCAGTGCGGTGGTTTTTCATACCTCCCTTGTGGGGGGCTCCGGTCTGGTGTTTATGATGATTCTGCTCAGTTCCTTTTCAAATTTCAGGGATGGGGAAATTCCTTTGGCTTTTATTCTGGTGGCCGTGATTTATATTGGATCTGAATTGACCCAGGTTTTGAAGGTCGATCAGATTTCCCACTTTGGCCATTTGGCGGGCGGACTTTTTGGGGCGGGGTTTGGATTTTTAAGGGGTAAAAACAGGTAGTGCCTGGCGTAAAATATACCCATCTGCGGCGTTGCAGGCTCTAAAATCAATTTTTCAGGCAGGCGCAAATGTCTGTGGCGGGGATGGCTCCCCTGCGAAGGATTCTGGGCGGCGTGCAGGTTACATCAACCACCGTTGATCCGGCACCGCCTTTGACCGGACCTGCGTCCAGAACCAGGTCGACTTTTTCCATAATTTCGGGACATAGCATATCTGTTCGGGTGCATCCGGGCCGGCCGGACAGGTTGGCGCTGGTGCCGGTGACAGGAAAATCAACACTATTGACCAAAGCCCTGACCACAGGGTGTCCGGGCAGGCGGATGCCAAGTTTTTTGCTTCCCGCGGTAAGCTTGGGGTTAACACTGTCTGCCGCATCAAAGACTATGGTCAGGCCGCCGGGCCAGAATTTGTCCATGAGTATCCGGGCCTTGTCCGGAACCGTTGTAACGAGGCCGTCAAGCTGGGCCGTATTTTTTATCAGTACCAGGATGGGATTGTTGCGGGGGCGCTGTTTGAGCTGGAATACCTTTTCAACGGCATAGGCGGACAGGGCGTTGGCCGCCACCCCGTAAAGGCAGGCCGCCGGAAAAATAACCAGGCCGCCGGTTTTAAGAATGCCGGCGGCCTGGTTTATGATGTCAGGATCCGGATGGTTTTTGTCCACCCGGATAATTTTATTTTGGACCATTTTTTTGATCGTTTGAAATCGGGCTTAAAGTAGGCTTAAAAACTAAAAACGGGTGGCAAAGATCTCAGGCAAAAGATGCCGCTTTTTGCTCCACCTTATCTGCCATTTCCTTTTTAAATGCCGCCAGTTTTTCCGCCACCACCGGATCAGACACCCCGATGATCTGGGCCGCCGTGATGCCGGCATTCTGGGCCCCGGATTTGCCGATGGCCATGGTGGAAACCGGAATACCGGGGGGCATCTGCACCGTTGCCAAAAGCGCATCCATGCCTTGAAGGGCACTGGAGTCAATGGGAACACCCAAAACAGGCAGGGTGGTGTGGGCGGCAATAACACCGGCTAAATGTGCCGCATGTCCTGCTCCGCAAATGAGCACCTTGACTCCCTGCTCCCGGGCCTGGGTCGCCAACTGCACGGCCTTTTCAGGGGTCCTGTGGGCAGATGCCACAGTGACATAGTAGGGGATGTCGAATTTTTTGAGCATGACCAGGGCGCTTTTCATTACCGAAAAATCGGAGTCTGATCCCATGATCACACCTACCTGGGGCGGGATAGCCATGCGTTTCAATGCCTTGGCACCAATATCTTTTCTTTTAAAGCAGTCTTTAAAATTGATTTTGGCACAGGCTTCATAGGCCGTATTAATGGCATCTTCAACCGTATCACCAAGGGATGTCACCCCAAGCACACGGCCGCCGGATGCCACGACTTTGCCGTTGTCCAAGGCAGTGCCGGCATGGAATACCACGGTATCCTTGACCCCATTGGCCTGATCCAGTCCCGTGATTTCATGACCCTTTTCGTAAGATCCCGGGTATCCGCCGGCAGCAATGACCACACACATGGCAGCCCGTGGATCAATTTTGATTGTATGGTTGTGCAGGGTGCCGTTGCAGCAGGCTTCCATCAAAGGAACTATGTCGTTTTTCAAGCGCATAAGGATGGGCTGGGTTTCAGGATCACCAAGACGGGTGTTAAACTCCAATACTTTGATGTTGTCTTTGTCCACCATTAATCCGGCATAGAGCACCCCTTTAAAAGGTGTGCCTTCCTGGGCCATGCCTTTCACCGCCGGGATCATCACCTCTTCCATGGCCTTTGTACGCAGCAGGTGATCCAGAACAGGTGCCGGAGAGTATGCGCCCATGCCGCCGGTATTGGGGCCTTTGTCATCATCAAATATCCGTTTGTGGTCCTGGGATTCGGGCAGGGCAAGCACTGTGTTACCGTCTGTGAAGACAATAAAAGAGGCTTCCTCACCTTTAAGACACTCTTCCACCACCACCACGGCACCGGCATCACCAAATTTGTTGCCTTCCAGCATATCGTCAATGGCGGTGTTTGCCTCTTCAAGACTTGTGCAGACAATTACGCCTTTGCCGGCGGCCAGCCCGTCCGCTTTGACCACGCAGGGTGCGCCCAGGGCGTTTGCATAAAGCTTGGCCCGCTCAGGATCGGTAAAGGCTTTGCCCGCAGCACAGGGGATTCCGTACTTGAGCATATGATTTTTGGAAAATACCTTGGAGCCTTCAAGCTGTGCTGCGGCTCCGGACGGACCGAACACGGCCAGGCCTTTTTCCTCAAAACGATCTGCAATACCCGCCACCAGAGGTCCTTCGGGACCTACAACAGTCAGGTCAATCTGATTTTTTTCGGCAAACGCTGCCAGGGTGTCAATATCTTCAGCACCTATATTCACATTTTCAGCCAGGGTTGCGGTACCTGCATTTCCCGGGGCACAATATATTTTATCTACAATCGGGCTTTGTGCAATTTTCCAGACCAGGGTGTGTTCCCGGCCGCCGCTGCCGATTACAAGGATTTTCATTGGGCTCTCCTTAAATTCGTTCTTTTGTTTTCTTCTATGGCAAGTTCAATGAGTTTGTCCATGAGGACACCAAATTCATAGCCCGCCTTGGCTGCGGACTGGGGGAAAAGGCTTGTGGCTGTCATGCCGGGGATGGTGTTGGTTTCAAGGACATGCAGTTCACCATCCAAAAGCAGCATGTCTGTTCTGGAATAGCCTTTAAGAAACAATGCCCTGTGGGCTTCAACAGCTAATTCCTGTACCCGCCGTGTGGTTTGTTCATCAATACGGGCCGGGCAGATTTCAGTGGTCTCTCCTGCCACGTATTTGGCCTGGTAATCAAAAAATTCATGGCCCTCGCCGGGGACTATTTCAATGACCGGCAGAGCCTCAAGATCCTGATTCCCCAAAACCCCGCAGGTCAGTTCCGTGCCCTTGATATATTGTTCAAGGATCAAGGTGTCATCGTTTTGAAACCCTTTTTCAAGGGCTTGGGGCAGATCTTTTTCATCCGATATAATACTCATGCCCACCGAAGAACCGGCGCAGGCCGGTTTGACCACAATGGGAAGTCCAAGGGCCTTTAATCTGTCAGGGTCGGGAACCGGCGCATGTGTGGAAATGGATATATAGTCAGGTGTCGGGATGCCTGCCTGGCGGTAAAGTCGTTTGGCGATCAGTTTGTTCATGGCAACGGCTGATCCTAAAACACCCGCCCCCTGATAGGGAATATTTAAAAGATCTAAAAGTCCCTGAACCGTGCCGTCTTCCCCAAAGGGTCCATGGAGAATGACCAAGGCCGCATCAATATCCGGCGCATCTGTTACAAGTTTTGCCAGATCACATTGGGGATCATACCGTTTGATGTCGTATTTTTGCTTATCAAGGGCTTCAAATACTTGATTCCCGCTGTTTAGGGATACTTCCCGCTCTGAGGACACCCCGCCGGATAACAGGGCAAGGCTGATTTTTTTCATAAATGTCTCCTTTGGTCCCTATTGGACGATCAGCCTTGGATGATGCTCTGACGGGCTTTTTCGAACTCTTCTCTGGTAATCAGGTCCTTTTCATAAAGCCCGTTGAGTTCCAACAATCTACGTTCCGCCAGGTCTGCTGTACTTTCGATGAGCCTGTCATCGGCATAGGGGGAAAAGCTGGTGTGGTTCGGCAGCACGGGATGCTCTTTGGCTTTGATTTCAAAGGACGCAAGGCCGCCAAGCAGTCGTATCTCAACAGCCCTATCCTGGAATTCAGGCAAGCCCAGCACCTCGCTTAGGGAGGAAGAGGTTGCTCTCACTCTGTGGTAAATGAGCCAGGCAATGGCGAGCACCATAATGGCAATGCCGCCCATGATCCATGGAAGATAGTGATAAATTCCCTTGAACAGTATCACGGTAAGGCCGATACCGGCCAGAAGAAATACGTGGAGCAGCAGTATAAAATAGGCAGCAAAAATATTCTTAAATAATCCGTCTTTGTCTTTTTTACGTATACTCATTTTATTTTTCTCAATAATGAAGTTCTGTACTGGTCCCGGGCCAACGTGTTGCCGGGTCCGGTTGAGCGGACCGCATCAAGTTTGGCCATCAGGTAATTTAGTCTTTTGTGCAGCTTTGCCTGATCCGCGGATGTCTCCCCGGCCTGGTCCATAAGTTCACGTACATGGGTCATCTGCTTTCTGATTTCAACTTCAGGGGGCAGAAATCCTGCGTTTTTCAGGATTTTATGGGCCAAGCGAAGATCATTGGGCACATGGCTGTCTTCAAACAATAACGGTTTGCCCTTGCCTTCAAGATTGTCAAACCGGCCCTGCTTCTGGGCGGCTTTGATACGCTCTTCAACTATGGCTTCAAATCCTGGAATCATAACACTCGATGATCAATTTTTTGTTAATTTACCCAACGTCGGCGTTGAAAGAATTTTTAATCCTCAAAATACATTGTATATTCTTCCGGTTAAAAATTGTTTCCGTCTTGAATTTGAACAAATTCCTTGAAAACTTGATGATCGAGTAACAGATAAACCCTCATAATACTATGGACTCCTCCAATGAATTGGTTGCTGCGTAATGCAGGCCTTAATACAGACCAGCATAAAGAGCATGAATTCTATTAAACCAGGCTGTGTTTTGCAAGCTATTTTCTTGACACCTAAAGGGCAATACGGTATCACCTCTATGCCTAATTGGACTATTAAATAGTACTGAACGTAAACCCGTGTTTGAACGAAAAGTTGCCCATATGCAAGGCGCAGATGGGTGGCTTTGTGAGCGATAGCTTTTCTTACGAGCCGTTCAAACACTAATATAGATACGATACCTATGAGCAAGCAAAAAAATATATCAAAGATCAGGAATATCGGGATCATGGCCCACATTGACGCGGGCAAGACCACGGTGACGGAGCGCATTCTCTATTACACGGGAAGGTCCCATAAAATAGGCGAAGTCCATGACGGCGAGGCTACCATGGACTGGATGCAGGATGAGCAGGACCGGGGGATTACCATTACCTCGGCCGTGACCTATTGCCAGTGGAAAGGGGCCACCATTCAAATCATCGACACCCCGGGCCATGTGGATTTCACCGTGGAGGTGGAACGGGCCTTGCGGGTTCTGGACGGGGCCATTGGTGTCTTTTGCGCCGTGGGCGGGGTGGAACCCCAGTCCGAAACGGTCTGGCGCCAGGCAGACCGGTACAAGGTACCGAGAATGGCCTTTATTAATAAAATGGATCGCACCGGCGCTGATTTTTTTGCCGCCTGTGATTCCATCAGAGAAAAGCTGTCTGCCAATCCCGTGATGATCCAGGTGCCCATCGGGGCCGAGGACCGTTTCAAGGGCGTTATTGATCTTTTGACCATGGAGCAGATTGCCTGGAATGATGAGACCTTAGGTGCCGAATACACACCCGGGCCCATTGAAGATGAGTTCCAGGATCTGGCCGAAGAATATCGGGACAAACTTCTGGAAGCGGTGTCCGAACTTGATGATGACATCATGGAAAAATACCTGGGCGAGGAAGAGATTTCAGTGGATGAGCTCCGGGCTGCCATCCGGGCTGCTACCATTCGCCGGGATATGGTGCCTGTGCTTTGCGGCTCTGCCCTGAAGAACAAAGGAGTCCAGCCGCTTCTGGACGCCATTGACTACTACCTGCCAAGCCCCAAGGACGTCCCTCCGGTTAAAGGCGAGCACCCTGAAACCGGTGATATTCTTGAATTCAAGCCGGAAAGAAACGGTCCTCTGGCTGCTCTGATTTTTAAGGTATCCATGATCGAAGGCCGTAAACTCTCCTTTGCCCGGATCTATTCAGGCAAGATTGCTTCGGGTGGGGATGTGTTTAACCCCGTTCTGAACCGCAAGGAGAAACTGTCCAGAATTTTAAGAATGCACGCCAACAAGCGCGAACGCTTGGATGAGGCCTCGGCCGGAGACATTGTCGGCATTGTGGGGCTTAAAGATTCCGTTACCGGCGATACCTTATGCAATCCGGATCATCCGGTCTTTCTGGAAAAGATGGAATATGCACTGCCGGTTATCTCCATTGCCATTGAGCCCAAAACCCATGCAGATCAGGAAAAGCTTGATGATGTGCTGGCAAAATTCATGATTGAGGACCCCACCCTCAAGGTGAGCAAGGATGAGGAGACCGGCCAGACCATTTTGTCAGGCATGGGCGAACTTCATCTCGAAATCATCATTTCAAGAATGGTCAAGGAGTTCAATACCAGTGTGAATGTGGGCAAACCCCAGGTGGTTTACCGGGAAATCATTACAGCGCCTGCAACCGGCCAGGCCGTATTTGAGCGGGAGATCCAGGGGAAATCCCATTATGCCAACGTCACGGTGGAACTCAATCCCATGGGCCGGGGTCAGGGGGTTACTTTCAAATCCATAGTTTCCGCAGAAAAAATTGCGCCCCAGTATATTCAGAATATTGAGAGCGGAATCAGGGGGAGCCTGGATGGCGGGTTCCTCAAAGGATATCCCATCGTGGACGTTGAGATTGTGCTGGCGGACGGGTTCAGCGAAGAAGGAAAGACATCAGAGCTGGGTTTTGGGGTATGTGCGTCCATGGCCGTAAAGGAGGCCCTGAAAAATGCTAAAATGGCCCTGCTTGAACCCATCATGGATGTGGAGGTATTTGTACCGGATGCCAATATGGGAGATGCCATTGCAGATCTCAATGCCAGGGGCGGCAGGGTGGAATCCATAACCCCGAAATCCGACATCCAGGTCGTCAAAGCCGTGGTCCCTTTATCAAAGATGTTTGGCTATTCCACAGCCCTTCGTTCCGCCACCCAGGGACGGGGCACCTTTACCATGCAGTTTAAAAGCTTTGATACGGTGTGATGCAAGAGAAAATATATGGTTTCGATACAAACAAATTCATATATTTCATTTGCCGGGATGTCCGGTGCATCTGCCGGCGTTTATTCAGGTCGCCTGACCAGTGATACACCAGTAAATGAAAGACAGGTATCCGGAATTAAGACTGAAAACAGAATTCGTCTGTTCCGCGCTCAGATCCAACTTGGCACAGATGAGAATGTTGCGGGCCAGACGGGCCTTTTTCATTTTAACCGGTTAAGCGAAGATGATAAAGTCGGTCTGATCTATGAAGACAGGTTCATTTCAGACCTTTCCACAGAAGAGGCCAAAGAACTGATCAGTTCTGACGGCTATTTTGGGGTGGACAAGACGTCCCAGCGCATTACCGATTTCGTGCTCATGGGCGCCGGAGGTGATGTGACGCTGCTTAAAGCCGGACGGGAAGGCATCTTAAAGGGATTTGACGAAGCTGAAAAGGCATGGGGCGGAAAGCTGCCCGAGATTTCCTATGACACATTGGCCAAAAGCCTTGAAGCCATTGATGAGAAGATGGCTTGCATGACCACATGCGTTTCCCAGAGCGCGCCAAAAGCCGGGTGTTTAAGAATTTCAGTAATATGTTCAAACCCCATCAAAAAAGCAGCTAAGCCCGTATCACACATATACACTTTTGGTGATTTGATCAGCCGTTTGCCCAGATTTCTATGGTAGGGTTCCAGTAAGAATATCTGCCCCGATGCTTCTAATACGGATATCCAGCTTTTAGCGGTATTCGGGGAAATACCCACATCTCTGGCAAGTTCCGAGTAATAAAGGATATTGGATGTTCGCATGGCCACAGCCCTTAGAAATCTTTCAAAATCCCTTAAGCTTGTGATGTTCAGGATATTTCTTACATCCCGCTCCAAATACGTAGTCAAATAAGATGCGTACCAAAAATGGGTTTCAATTTCAGGATTTTTGTAGAGTTCAGGAAATCCTCCACCGACCAGATAGTGGAGACCATCTATATTGTCTATCTTTTCGGCGACCTCGCGATATGAAAGGTTATACATGTTTAAAATGCCGCATCTGCCGGCAAGGCTTTCTGAGACGTTTTGCATTAACGTGAAATTTTGAGAACCTGCTAAAACAAACCGGCCGGCCCGAATATCCTGATCCACAGCATGTTTTAAGTACCTGAATATGGCCGGGGCATACTGCACCTCATCAATGATCAGGGGTTCAGGGTATGATTTTAAAAAATCACTTGGATTATTCTCGGCTTGTTCTGCCATGCCGGCAAATAAAGTGAAACATATGAATAATCGGGAAATATTTTTCGAACAAGGGATGTTTTCCCAACCTGCCTGGCTCCGGTAACAATGACAATTGGAAATTGTTCAAAAAGCTTTTTAAATGTTTTTTCGTATTTTCTATTTATCCACATACGGATATTTTGCAATTTGGACATGCGGTATTCTTAGTGTGAATGTGGGCAAACCCCGGTGGTGGTTTTACCATGCAGTTTAAAAGTTTTGATGCGGTGTGATGCAATTTTGCCTGTAAAAATCAAAATTCAAATTAGGAATCTGAGCTTTTATACCGGTCTACTAAAAAAATTGAATTGGTAGGAATCGGAAATCCCGGGATACACGTTATATTGATCGCCAGGGCATCAGGCCGGATCACCCCGCAATACTTCTTCCAGTCCGATCTGTTTTCGATTCACGGCCAGTGAGCTTTAATATATAGAATGCTCGTGGTCCCTTTTCTACTATTCAAAAAATTATAATTTCTCACAAAAACATTGGTGGAAAATGGCCAAATATATCATTTGATTTTTTGAGGGAGGATTAAATTTCATCAAGTACTTCACGCATCTTCTGTGCAAGATCCTTCATGATAATCGGCTTCATTAAAAGCCTTTTAATTCCCAGAGATGACAACTTTTCTTTAGACATATTTTCACTAAACCCAGTGCAAAGCAATATTGGAATGTCAGGACGTATATTGATCAATTCTCCCGCAAGTTTATCTCCAGGCATATTTGGCATTGCCTTATCAGTTATAATCAAATCAAATTTATGAGGATTGATACGGAAAGCTTCAAGGGCTTCAATACTGCTGGTACGCGAAGTAACTTTATAACCCAGACGTTCCAGCATTTGTTTTTCCATCATAATGATACTTTCTTCATCATCCACAAGCAAAACGCTTTCAATCCCACCCTGACATACTTTTTTCGTTTGGAGATTCTGTTCTTCAAAAGCGCTCCCCCCGGCCCCAACCGGGACCAAACCTACAAATAACATTCGCACTCCTGAGCATCATGCTTATAATGATTTTATAATCGGTGGTGCGAAGTAGGCCGGATAGTCAATGGTGTCTTCTGTTATCGCAGCAGGAACCCTTTCAAAAGCGTGGCCCCGGATGACGTGAACCGAGCATTGGTGAAGCAGTATATCCTTAAAGAATACTGGTCTATCCCGTTTGAAAGAATACATTATATCACCATCCGGCCACCACCATTTCCCTGAATAGAAAAGGATGTCAATGGCAAAAAGTACCGGAAAAAAGAGCAAAAGTCGAATTGAGAACCTGAATGCAATCCATCCTAACGCTGCCGGCATCGACATTGGTGCTACAGAGATCTACATCGCCGTCCCTGGTGATCGATCAGATGATCCGGTAGAGCTTTCTCGGGATGTTATCCCGAGAAAGCTCATATTTGTAAACGACCTGATTGCCAAAGGCAACAAGAATCCGAATGCCGATTTTAACAAATTGGCATGCCGAATGTACCAAAAGTAGGGTAAGCATGTGGACAAAAATAAATCCATATTAAGAAAATGATATCCTAAATTCCTTGCCGACATTTGCCAATATATTGTCCAATTCTGCCTTCAAAAAGTTGAATCCTTTATAAGCTGAGGGCGATAACCAAAAATACTTGATATGTTTCCATAAAATTTCAATCAAATTCAATTCTGGTGAATATTTGGGGATAAAATAGAGAAAAAGTCCTCTTTCTTCCCATTTTTCAATTTGATCCTTAAAAATGGCGCTATGATGTATTGGAGCGTTATCCAGAACAACGATGGTTCTTTTTTCTATGGAAAGTGAAAAAGCATCAAAGCAAGCCACTACAATATCTGAAGTGACCGGGCAATCAAAAACACAAGGAAAGAAGTTATTCTGTCTACTCAAGAATCCCAATACATTGATTCTTGAAGTTTTTCCAGTCGGAAGCAAAAGCTGCTCATCTCCATCCTGGCAGGCATATGGAACATCAGGCACCCCGATAAAGCCGGATTCATCAAAATAATGCAAATCAATGACATCTGCATCATCTTCGTGTTTCAAAATTTCGATCTCTTTTTGCGCCTCCCTGAATTCATCCTCATCGCGCTTGCTTTTGAGAGATTTCCGTCCCCGGCACCAACGCAGTTTTTTTTTATAATCCGCTTCAGGGTTTTTACGCTAATTTTTTCACCAAATTTTTCCTCTATTTCAGTAATTGCACTTTTAAGTTGCCTTGGATTTTTCTTTACAATATCAATGATTTCATCATGCTTCTCAACTGGGATCAGTGGTGTCCTTCCAGGACGTGGTTTATCAATTAAAGAGTCAAATTGACATTTTTCCCATCCATCTATCCACTTCGAAACTGTTTCCTGAGTAGTCAAACATATTTGTGAAATCTGATTGATACTATACCTCGAGTTGCTCAATCGGATTGCTTGAGCTCTGAGTTTAGTACGCTTTGATTCTTCATCCGAAAATTCAATAAGTGACAACCATTTTAATGCCAACGGCTCAATTGGAGAAACAAATTTTCTACCCGTTCGTCCCATCTGATATCCTTGCTATGCAAATTAAAAAACAACAATGATTTATTGCAAAACAAGTTAAGACAGGATTAATTTCTGTCCACCTACTTATCCATGCCAATGCCATGAACCTTCCGTTTCCTGATGATGAGTTTAATGCCGTCAATTGCTTTGGAGCAATTCATCTATTTTCGGATTTGGATCAGGTGTTTAACGAAATATACCGTGTGCTGAAAAAAGGAGGCGTATTCATAACAGGCGCATTAAGAAGAAAGTCAGGCCAGGCAGGGAGACGCGTTGCAGATATACGGAAAAAAATCATAGGCGTTGATTCATACCGCTTTGAAGAGCTTGAAGAGTTGCTTAGAAACGCAGGATTTGTAAACGTAGAATGCCATCATAATAAAGGGGTGTGGCTGATAGTAAGCGTTGTAAAGTAATTTAGAATTGCCGCAGGTTCTTCCAGTCGCTTGCACAAAGCCTGCAAATAATGTATAGATGCCCGGATTAAGGGACTCGGAAAAAAATAAATTCTACATTTTGCTTGCCTTTTTATTCGTATTCTTCGTTGCGACTTAGGGCGCATATTCCAATATGCTCCCTAAGCCGCGCCTTGAATACGAATAAAAATTCGGCGCAAAATTTGTAGCATTAATTTTTTCCGAGCCCCTAAAATGGACGGTATTATATATAGGGCAGGGTAGTTGCAGAAAAATGACCACGATTGCATCTTGCCCGGTCCGGCTGAAGTGGTATAATTTTAAATTCATGATCGCTGTTAAATAGAATGGAACAATTTTTAAAAAATTACGGACACCTGGGATGGGATCAATGGTATGATGCCTTAGAAAAGCTGGTCAAAGATAAAAGGGCGTATCTTGATTCTGCCGGAGGAAACTTTGAAAAGTTTAAACACGTGGTTAAAGACCTGCCTGAAATTTGTTCCCACAAGGTTGATCTATCGCCTGATCCAGCTTATAGGGCTGTCAGCATCGGTCAGGCAGACCAGCTTTTACCCGATGAAAAGGAACGGCTTTACAACGGCCTTGTCAATCTGAGCCCCTGGCGCAAAGGGCCCTTTGACTTTTTTGGTGTTCTCGTTGATTCTGAGTGGCAGTCCTGGATGAAATGGGAGCGTCTGATGCCCCATCTGCCCAACCTTAAACACAAAAAAATTTTGGATATCGGTTCAAGCAACGGCTATTACATGTTTAAAATGGCGGCGTCAGACCCCATGTTTGTTTTAGGCCTTGAACCCCAAAGTGCCTTTTATTACCAGTATTGTGCAGCACAAAAATATTTGAATCTTAAAAATGTATTCTGTCTGCCGGCAACCTACAATGAACTGCCGGTCATGAACCGTTTTTTTGATCTGGTGCTGTGCATGGGAATTTTGTACCACCGCAAATCCCCGGTGAAGATGCTGAGACAGATCCATGACAGTCTTGTGCCGGGCGGTCAGGTGATTGTGGAAAATTTGGTGATCAAGGGGGAAAATAATTATTGTCTGTTTCCCTCTGACCGGTACGCTAAAATGCGCAACGTGTTTTTTATCCCTGACTTGTCTGCCATGGAAGCCTGGCTCACCCGGGCCGGATTTTCAGATATCAGATGCGTGGACATCACAGACACCACCCTTGAAGAACAGCGCAAAACCCAATGGATTCAAACGGAATCCCTTGAAGATTTTTTGGACCCCGAAGATCCGTCAAAAACCGTTGAGGGGTATCCGGCGCCTGTCAGGGCCATTTACATAGCTCGTGTTTGAACGACAAGTCACCCATCTGCGGCGTTGCAAAAAAATTTGCAATCCTTACAGACTCGAGTATGCTCCGGTTGCAAATTTTTCTGCGCCTTGCATCTGGGAAACTTGTCGTCCAAACACTGGGATGCTGTTCAAATAATTAGGTCCAGGCAATAGCTAAACGATTTCGACCGGATCTGGCAACGGCAAAAACCCGGGCATCCTTTTCGTAAAAAGCCATGGCGTCAAGATACCCGGCATCAAGGGCATTTTCATGGGAAAGTCTGAGCGTGAACCGTTTGATGGGAAAGATATTCCAGTCATGGGTCACACAGATGGCGACCTGTCCCGGGGAAAGTTCTTTTAGCCTTGATACCATGAAATCCGTAATCCGGCTTGCCGTAAACTCAGGATCAAGCATAATTGATTCATCAATGATTTTGTCAAACCAGTTCAAGACGAACTGGCCGGCGCCTGTTGTTGTCATCATTTTTTTGGCTGTTATAATATTCTTCACATAAAAAGGCGTTAACACCTTATCAAGCGGTTGTGTGGGGCAAATGTTTGCCGGTGACCGAGGTGAATCCTTTATCAATGAGGTAGGCTGTTTCAACACACCTGCTGAAATGGCTTGGAAAACAGAACCGGTATTAAGTCCAAAGGAAAGGATTTGCCAAGGTCAAAGGCATAGTCCTTGCCGGAATCATTGAGCCCCATAAACGGTTCAAGCCGCGGATTGTCTGAGTAATGTCTGTCTGAATGGCGTATGAATTAAAGAGATCCGGTCAACACCTTGCCCAATCAAGTTTCTGATCAACTCAAGGGTATGCTGGGACCGAATTTTATATTTATTGTCCATGTGATTTTCCTGGTTCGCTAAAACCGGTTTGTTAAAAACTGCAGTTTCGTTATGTTGTTGAAATTTATTGAATAGATTTCATACTCTATGATATATCACCTGTCAACACAAGCCTGCCCCGGGCAACTACTTTTAAAGGAAGTCAATATGGCAAAACCCATCAGCATAATCGGTGTTCCCATGGATTTCGGACAAATGCTCCGTGGCGTGGACATGGGTCCTGCAGCGTTAAGGTACACCGGATTAATATCAAGACTTCGCCGGCTTGGACATGACGTTAAAGACGAAGGGGATATCCCTATCCCTGTGCGCGATGATGATCCTGCCATGGAAGGGATGACAGACCGTTATGTCAAAGAAATCACCCAGATCAGCCATGATATTTATAAAATCGGATGCCGGGTTATGGACCAGGGCCGTATGCCGATTTTTCTGGGCGGTGATCACTCCATTGCCATTGGCACCGTGGCCTCGATGGCGGTTAAAGGGCCTGTGGGGCTTATCTGGGTGGATGCCCATGCCGATTTTAATACCCCTCAAACATCACCGTCGGGAAACATCCATGGCATGCCCCTGGCCGTTCTAACGGGAGCCGGCTATCCATGCCTTGTAGATGCCGGGTATCCCGGCATAAAGATCCCTTCGGATAACGTGGTCATGATCGGGCAGCGGGATCTTGACCCCGGAGAAAAAGAGCGTATCAAATCCAGTGGTATTACCATTTTCACCATGCGCGATATTGACGAACAGGGTATCAGTGCCATTGCCGCCCAAATTATGGTTCAATTTGCCCACTTGAAACGCCTTCACTTAAGCTTGGATATGGATGCCCTGGACCCGGTTGAAGCCCCGGGCGTCGGCACCCCTGTCCCCGGCGGCATCTCCTACCGGGAGGCCCATCTGCTCATGGAGCTGCTTGCAGATTCAGGAAAACTTGGCTCCATGGACCTGGTCGAGATTAATCCCATTCTTGATGTGGCCAACAAAACAAGCAAACTCGCGGTGGAACTGATCTTGTCCGCCTTGGGGAAAAGCATTCTTTAGTCACTGTTCAATAATATAATGCCTCTTGATGAATATATTACCCGATTAAAATCCTTTAAGGGATTTGCAGGTGATATTGTAAGCCATAAAATATTTGATGCCAATCCCCCGGCCTGGGCATCACCGAACACGTTTCCCCGTTTTAAAAATGATTTGTCCCACCTTCTTGCAGGGCTTGGTATTAAAAATTTGTATACCCACCAGGCCCGGGCTATTTCACTCATCCTTGAGGGATGTCATACGGTGATTGCCACGCCCACGGCATCGGGCAAAAGTCTGGTGTATAATCTGCCGGTGATGGATGCGCTTATCTCTGACCCCAAAGCCCATGCCCTGTACCTGTTTCCCCTGAAAGCCCTTGCCCGGGACCAGCTTGACACCGTTAACAAGATGCTGGCCAAGACTGATGCTGTTTTTTCACAGCCATTAACTGCGGGTGTCTATGATGGGGATATCACAGCGTATCAAAAGACCAAAATCCGCAATCATCCGCCCAACATCCTGTTATCCAATCCGGAGATGCTGCACCTGGCCATGCTGGCCCACCATCATTTATGGGCCTCTTTTTTCGGGAACCTTAAATATATCGTCGTGGATGAGGTGCACACCTACCGCGGGATCATGGGCTCAAACATGGCCTGGGTGTTTAGACGGTTATTGCGGATATGCCGGTTTTACGGATCCGACCCCTGTTTTATTTTCTGCTCAGCCACCATTGCCAATCCCGGAGAGCTTGCTTCGGAACTCACCGGGCTGCCGGTGACGGTGGTGGATGAACAAGGTGCCCCTTGCGGGAAAAAAGATATTTTAATGATGAAGGGACTGGGGGGCGCGGCCCAGACCGCCATCACACTCATCCATGCCGCAGTTCACAGAAACCTTGCCACCATTGTTTACACCCAGTCCAGAAAAATTACGGAACTTATTGCCGTATGGGCGGGACAGCGGGCCAAAACCATGGCGGATAAGATATGTGCATACAGGGCCGGGTTTCTTCCCGAGGAGCGGCGGGAGATTGAACAAAAACTTGCCAAGGGCGAATTGCTTTGCGTGGTGTCAACGTCTGCGCTTGAGCTTGGCATTGACATCGGCAATCTGGACCTTTGCATCCTTGTGGGGTATCCGGGAACCATGATGTCCACCTGGCAGCGTGCAGGCAGGGTAGGGCGCGACGGCAATGACTCTGCCATGGTCCTCATTGCCCATGAAGACGCCCTGGATCAGTATTTCATCAACCATCCGGACATCTTCTTTACCATGCCCCCGGAAACCGCCCGGATCAATCCTGAAAATCCCCAAATTCTTGACCGCCATCTGGATTGTGCGGCCGCTGAACTCAGCCTTGATGCCGCTGATCCGATGTTAGAGCCGCCGGTTGTGCAGGAACGGGTACAGGCATTGGGGCGTAAAGGTAAACTGCTGTTAAGCCGGGACGGCAATACCTGGTTTTCCCCCCGCAAACGTCCCCACAGGGAGGTCAGTTTAAGGGGGACCGGGCACACCATTCCCATATTCAAGGAAGATACCCGGCAAAGTTTAGGTGAAATTGATTGGCACAGGTCCTATTTTGAAACCCATGAAGGTGCGGTTTACCTGCACCGTGGACAAACCTTTGTGGTGACACTTTTTGACCATCTTAAAGGTGTGGTTCGGGCGAAAAAGGAAAAGGTCAGCTACTACACCCGGGCAAGATCCTCGAAAAACACTGAAATTATACATGTGGAAAAAACCTGTCAGGTTAAAAGCACCCGGGTGGGGTTCGGTAAACTGAAAATCCGTGAACAGGTGACAGGCTATGAAATGAAATCCGTGTCCGGCCAGAAATCCCTTGGCATCGTGCCTTTGGATCTGCCTGAATTGACCTACGAGACCCAGGGGCTATGGATTGAGATTCCGGACTGGATCCGGCAGCGCATTGAAAGGGATCATCTGCACTTCATGGGCGGGATTCATGCGTTAGAGCATACCGCCATCGGCATGATGCCGCTTTTGGTGATGACCGACAGAAATGATCTGGGCGGTATCTCCATGCCCTTTCATCCCCAGGTTGAAACGGCCGTTGTCTTTGTCTACGACGGTGTGCCCGGTGGTTTAGGGCTTACGTTACAGGCCTTTGACAACGCAGTGACCCTTATGCAAAGAACGTATGAGGCAATCCGGGACTGTCCCTGCGACACCGGGTGCCCGGCCTGTGTCCATTCGCCTAAATGCGGGTCAGGCAACCGTCCCATCGACAAGGCGGCGGCAAAGCAGATTCTTCAAATGCTCCTTGAACAACAGCCGGGGCAGGGGGAAGCTGCGTTGGCACCCGCAACGCATCCGCCTGTTTTTCCGGATGTTGCCGGCTTAAAAAAAGAGAAACATGAAAAAAAATCTGGGTTGATATCTCCCAAAAGATACGCGGTCCTTGACATTGAAACCCGGCGGTCTGCCAAGCAGGTAGGCGGGTGGCACAAAGCCGAACGTATGGGGGTGTCCTGCGCTGTACTCTACGATTCCCTTGAAAAGGATTTTCTGGTGTATTACCAGGATGATATGGAAAAGCTTGTGGAACGGCTGGGGCAGATGGACCTTATTGTCGGGTTTAACATTACCCGGTTTGATTACAAAGTGCTGTCCGGTTTGAGCCGGTTTGATTTTTATAGCCTTCCTACCCTGGATATTTTGACAAAAGTCCATAAGCGTTTGGGCTATAGGCTTTCATTGGATCATTTGGCCTCTCAGACCCTGGGCCTTAAAAAAAGTGCAGACGGCCTTCTCGCCCTGAAATGGTGGCAGGAAGGTCGTCTGGATCTGATTGTGGACTATTGCACCCAGGATGTGCGCGTCACCCATGAACTATACGCGTATGGCCGGGATAATGGGTTTTTGCTTTTTAAAAATAAAGCCGGGCACCATGTCCGCATCCCTGTAGACTGGACATAGTAATGGTCTGTGGTTTCCTTTCCCTTGATAATTGGCCGTTGCAATGGTAATGGTACCTAACTTAACGAAAGAGGATAAAAAATGAGAGCAAAGCATTTGATTCTTACCTGTTTTTTCTTTTTTTTTGTAACAACCTGCATTTATGCAAAGGAAATTTATGTATCCGGGGTAACGAAGATCACTATGCGCACGGGTCCGGGTATCAGCCATAAAATTGTGGCTATGGTCACGTCTGGGACCAAACTGCAGATTTTGGAACACCGCAAAGACTGGTCCATGGTGAGAAATTCCGCCGGAAAAACCGGGTGGGTACTGACCCGCTTTCTTACGGAAGAAGTCCCCAAAGCCCTTATGCTGGAACGGTATAAAAAGGAAAACGAACGCCTGGCATCAAAGCTTGCCGCCGCAGAAGAGACGGCAGAAACCTTGAACGTCCAGAACAAGGATTTAACTGAAATTGCCAAGAAATATAAGCAACTCAAAGATGCTTCCGCAAGTTATCTGAAATTAGAGATTGAACATAAAGCACTTTTGGAACAGTCCCGGGAACAGGAAGAACGTATTCAAAACCTTGTACAAAGAAATAAAAGTGAGGTGAAACTGGGTCTGCTTTCCGGGGCCGGTGTTTTCATTGTTGGGTTGATTTTCGGAATGAGCACCCGAAAGAAAAAAAGAGGCTCCCTTTTATCCTGATTTATCCTTAATTATTTAAAATAGTAAAGTATTGAGAAATGATTGAAACCGATTTTCTGGTTATTGGCAGTGGTGTTGCCGGTTTAAGCTATGCCTTGAAGGTTGCGCAGTTTGGCCGGGTGACGATTATCACCAAGAAAAAAATTTATAAGACAAATACGGCACTTGCCCAGGGTGGTGTTGCCGCGGTATTCAGCAAGACAGACTCCTTTGAAAATCATGTGGCGGATACCCTGGCGGCAGGAGACGGACTTTGTGCCGAAGATGTGGTACGCATGGTGGTGGAAAACGGCCCGGAAAGGATTCGGGAACTGGTGGATTTAGGGGCTCAGTTTAACCTGGACGGCGAGGGAAAATATGACTTTTCACTGGGCCGGGAGGGCGGACACTCCCAGAACAGAATCATCCATGCCCGGGATCTCACCGGTAAGGAAATTGAAGATGTCCTGGTATCAAATGTTGAACAGCATAAAAATATAACCATTTTGGAAAACCGTGTTGCCGTTAACCTGATTACCTATTCCACAAGTGTCCGCAGCGGTCTTGTCAGAACCCAGCATGAAAACATCTGCTGCGGGGCATACGTCTTGGATAATGACACCGGAAAGGTGGAAACCGTTGCCGCTAAAGTGACCTTACTTGCCACGGGTGGCGGTTCAAAAGTGTATCTGTATACCTCAAACCCTGACACGGCAACAGGGGACGGCATTGCCATGGCATACCGGGCAGGGGCCACCGTGGCAAACATGGAATTTGTTCAGTTCCATCCCACCTGTCTGTTTCACCCCGAAGCCAAAAATTTTCTGATCTCCGAGGCTGTTAGAGGGGAGGGCGCTTATCTCATTGATGAAAAGGGCGACCGGTTTATGGGAAAATACTCCCCGGACCTGGAGCTTGCCTGCAGGGACGTTGTAGCCCGTGCCATTGACAATGAATTGAAAAAAACCGGTGCGGATTCCGTGTTTCTGGATATCACCCACAAAGATCCTGATTTTGTCCGGGAGCGGTTTCCTAATATTTATGCCAAATGCCTGACTTACGGCATTGATATTACTAAGCAACCCATTCCGATTGTGCCGGCGGCCCATTATATGTGCGGCGGCGTAGCCACAGACCTTAACGGGCGCAGTGACATCCAGTGCCTTTATGCCGTGGGAGAAACCGCATGCACCGGCCTGCACGGGGCCAACCGTCTGGCTTCCAATTCGCTTCTCGAAGCCCTGGTCTACGCCGATAATGCCGCCCAGTCCTCATTAAAAGAGTTTGAACAAGCGGCTGAAAAATCCACTGTTGATCTGGACCCCTGGGATGAAACCAACACCCTGGACAGCGATGAAGCCATCATGGTGACCCACAACTGGGATGAGATCCGGCGTTTGATGTGGAATTATGTGGGCATTGTCCGCTCGGATAAGCGCCTTCATCGTGCCCAGCGCCGTATTGAAATGATCCAGCATGAGATTGAAGAGTACTACTGGGATTTTAAAATTACGGCCGATCTCATTGAACTGCGCAACCTTGCCACAGTGGCGGAACTGATCATTAAATCCGCATTAATGCGCAAGGAGAGCCGCGGGCTGCACTATAATTTGTGGTATCCGGAAAAGGATGATGCTAAGTATCTAACGTCGACCCTGGTCCGGAAGGTTTTTTAAACAGATTTTAAGTCAGATAGCGCCGTTGCCAGGGCTTTTTGCGCCCGGGGTTCCCCATGCACCAGTTTTATTTTACCGGGCGGTTCCGGCATGGACCGTACCCAGTTGACCAGTCCGGCCTGGTCTGCATGGGCCGAGTATCCGGACAGCACATGGACCCGGGCGTTTACGTTTGTTTTTCCCTCAAGGATGCGGCGGCCCAAGGTGCCTTTTGCCTGGTAGCCCACAAAAAAGATATCGTTTTCAGGCACCAGGAGCCCCTTCTCCAGATGGTCAAGGATTCGGCCGCCCGTGCACATGCCGGAACCGGCAATAATCACGGCCGGCCCCTTTATATCCATAAGAGCCTGGTGGTCCCGGTATCTTTCCACCGCGTACAGGTTTTTAAAGTCAATGGGGTGGTCACCCCGGGCTTTCAAGTCTTTTGCTTCCTGGTCCCAGAAATCTTCCAGGCCGGCATATATTTTTGTTATCTCCAGCCCAAGGGGTGAATCGACAAACACCGGCACCGTTGTTCCGATGCGATCCAACTCATATATCAGCTCCTGGGTTCTGCCCAGGGCAAAGGCCGGAATATAAACAATGCCGTTGTCCGCAAGGGCCTTTTCCAACAGGCCCGCCAGGGTCTTTACCCGTTCTTTTCGGCCGGTATGAAGCCGGTCGCCGTAGGTGGATTCCAGAATAAGCAGGTCGCAGGCGCCCGGCAGATCGGGGTCGGGTAGAATAGGCGTATCTGTGCAGCCGAGATCGCCGGAAAAAATCACCCTGTAATCCCTGGATGACGGGCAGGGAAACCAGAATTTAATAAAGCAGGACCCCAGTATATGCCCGGCATTGCCCAGCTTGAACCGGATGCCCCGGCTTAGGGAAAAGACCTCGTTCAATTCAAAGCCCCAGGACAGATCGTCGATGCGCTTTTCCAGATCCAGGATCTCCCGGTCCGACTTCCCGGAAAAAGACAGGGCGTCATGGAGCATGGGGATCATCAGGGCTTTGGTCGCATGGGTGCAGAGGATCTCACCTTTGAACCCGGCCGCGATCAGGTCCGGCACCCGTCCGATATGGTCGATGTGCGCGTGGGTAAGAAATAGAAAGTCTATTTTTTCAGGAAGAACCGGGAATTGGTCAAAATCCGGTTCCGGATCATGGCCGTATGCGGTGCCGCAGTCCACCAGGATGTAAATGCTCGCATCCGTTTGTGACTGGAACCTAATCATGTGGCAGGACCCGGTTACACAGTTCTCAGCGCCGAGATGAATGATGTTGATTGGATTCATAAGGGATTCCTTATTTTATTTCAACCATTCTTTTATATATTCCAGGACTGGATCCGGGAATCACTGTAGCCAGGGTCTTTTTTTGGTAAAATTCAATTTGATGTTCATCAATCCAGCCAACAATGGCATACGCATATTCATTATCCCACATGTCACGCAAACAAGAAAAAAGTAGTTGAGTGCCAATACCCTTTTTTCTTTCGTCCGGTTTAATACCGATGGGTCCGAAGAATCCTTTTGCCGTTGCATCGTAACAAGCGAATCCGATAATGCTTTGTTTTTTTACGCCAATAAAACAAGAAATCGGTACCTTTGAAAAACTTCTTTCACATTCATTTGCCCAGCTTTCATTGAATTCTTTGCGCGCACAAATTCAATTACTTTGCTTTTGTCGATGGATAGAGGTCGAACAATTTAGATTCACAATCAAAATGTTCCTTTTGATACTTTTCAAACTGCAATTCATACAATTTTATCAATAAGTCCGGCATTGTTGCCCCTCCCCATCATTCTTAAAAAGGCTTTCAGTTTTGCCCTTTTTGTCTGAGAATATCGTAATACGTAAGGATCCGCTTTACATAATGAACCGGTTCCTGTCCCCGGGCATAGCCGTACCGGGTATGTTTATAGTATTTGCGTTTGCTTAAAAGCGGCAGGGTTTTTTTCAGGGATGTCCATTTGTTGATATCCATACCCTGTTGCCGGGCAATTTCCTGAGCATCTCTGACATGGCCGTATCCCACATTATAACCAGCAAGTGCAAAGAGCTTTTGCTGGTGCGGGTCTGGAATATCATCAAACCGCTTGTGCATGAGGTTCAAAAATTTGACTCCGGCTTTCACACTTTGTTTTGGATCAAGCCGGTTTTTGATTCCCATCTGCTTGGCCGTGGTCAGCGTTACCTGCATCAACCTGGTGCGGGTCTGGAATATCATCAAACCGCTAACCCCGGACGCCGGTCCTGCTTCTGGCCTTGGGATTGAAATGGGATTCCTGGTAGACGATTGCTGCAATCAGCCGCCAGTCAAATCCGTATTTTGCAGCTTCTGTCTTAATAATTTTTTTATATTTGGGCAGTCTTGTTTTAATCCGTTCATGAAATTTTTTTAAATCAAAATAGTCAAAAATATCTGTCCTGCCATAATATTTTTCATAAATTTTACCAAGGAGCCCGGTTTCTTCCGCCATCTCAAGAAACTCATTGATCCGGTCCCGCAGCACTTTATTTGTTTTTTTTACGGCCCATCCCAGGTACTCTTTTTCCTGTATGGGCAGCCCGATTATAATTTCCGGATAGTATCTGCGGTTTAAAAGCGCAATGTGTGAATCCGCAATGGTGAAGTTGATTTTTTTTTCAGAAACCATTCTGATGATTTCCTCGGTGGCAACATCGTCAAGCAGCTGAATCTTCAGGTTAATTCCAGATGCTTTGATTTCCTCCAGCCGTTCCTGATAGGAGGTGCCTTTTCTGATATGAATGGTTTTACCGGCCAGCTGCTCAATATTTTTTATGCCGAATTTTAGTTTATGGTGAATAAATTTTTGCTGCACAGGCATGTAGGGCTGGGAAAATAAAACGATTTTCTCCCTTGGTTCCGTTATTGTCATACCGGCGGCGATGAAATCGCCCTGTCCTGAATTGAGCGCTTCAAACATTGTGTCCCATTCCGGTACTATAACGTCAAGCGTCACTCCCAGATAATCTGCAAAGGCCTTTGCAAGATCATACTCAAATCCCATGGGTGACTCCCGGTAAGTGTAATAGGATGTGGAATTATTCGCCGTGATCATCCGGATCGTGCCGCGCTTTTGAATTTGTTTCATAGGGGCTTTGAAACTGATCCCCATTTGACCGAACAGCAGGTTTATGCCGATTCCTGCAGTAGCCACCACTATGAGGCTCGTCCAATATAGCTTGTATTTGTGATTGAAAATAATCGCCTCCAGTTAATGTTGCGGTGTTTTTTAAGAAAGTTGTCGCCTCAAGTGCATTTTTGTAAAATATTTGGATGTGAATTTCCACTGTTGTTTTTGGTCTTACCAAAAAAAAATGTGGATGATTGCCTTTAGTTTTTATATGATAGTAAACGAAGTCTGGTTACAATGTAGCCAAAACAACAAAAAAACAGAGTAAAATGCGATAAACGTTTATGACGTACATTGATAAATTGGGCATTCAAAATAACTGTCAAAAGCAACATTCACGTAGGCTTGAAATTTTTTCAGACTATATTTGACCCTGGTGCTACTTCAGTACCGGGAGTATTGATAAATTAAGGAAGACGTACGATATCGAAGTGACGTGGCGAGCCTATCCGCTGCAGCCGGATGTGCCTGAACACGGGTTGCCCACGGCCCGGCTGTTAGAGGAAAAAGGCCTGCTGATGACCCCGGAACAGGTGACTGCCGGTCTTAAAGCTACTGCACAAAGTTTTGACCTGCCCTTTGGGGAGGTCAAAATGGTTTATAATTCCCGTCTGGCCCAGGAGGTCGGCCTCTGGGCCCAGGAATGTGGCCGGGCCCATCAGTTTCATGATGCGGCTTTCAAGGCCTATTTTGTGGATGACCGGAACCTGGCGGATAAAGCTGTTCTCCTGGATTTAGTGGCATTCGTCGGTCTGGATGTGGCACAAGCAGAAGACGTCATTGTGTCAAGATCTTATGCCGATGCTGTGGACCGGGACTGGGCAAAGGCCCGGGAACTCGAACTTGTGGCTGCTCCGACTTTCTTTATGCAGGATCAAAGGCTTGTGGGTGCGAAACCTTATCCGGTTCTTGAAAAAATGGTGGCAGAGGTGGTTGCCCGGGTCCAGAGTTATTCGTAATTTTTTGAAAGTTACATTTTTGAATTTATAACGCCATAATTTCAAACAAAAATATCTTTTTGTTTGAAGGTGATAGCTGGCTTACTCAAAAATAATAGTTTCATACAGAAGCCAAATTTTTCTATAACAAGTTGATAAAAAATACTTTATTGCCATTCTTTCACTGGCTTTGTAAAAAAAAATGTAGTTCAGAACAGTTCAAGGCATACCTCTTGCTGTTGTCATTTTGTGTATGAACGAAAAATTTACGTTTTTTGTTGATTATCGATTTAAATTTATTGTGATTCCGGTAAATGGGAAAGCGGTTAATCTATAGAAACGAAAGGTGGTACCGTCAATTGTCATTTCCAACAGCTGTAAACCTCGCAACGCACGGAGTGAATAGGAATTTTATATGAAATTTTCCGATTATATCCCCCATACATTTTACGATGAATTGTTTCATGAAGACGGTCGGGCACGGGCGGGAGCCGAGCTCCTGATCAACAAGATCGAATCCCTGCCTGAAAATGACCTTCAGCGGAAACAAACGTCTGCTGAAACCGCTCTTCTTCAAATGGGAAACACCTTTAATGTATATGGCAGTGAAGAGGGTGCCGAAAAAATACTGCCTTTTGATATCATCCCCAGGATCATTGAAAAATCAGAATGGCTGACCATTGAAAAGGGCCTTCAACAAAGAATCCACGCACTCAATCTTTTTATTGATGATATATATCACGACAAAAAAATCATAAAGGACAAAGTGGTACCCGAAGAGCTGATCATGTCCTGTTCCGCTTTTAGAAAGCAGCTGGAAGGGTTTACCCCGCCTAAAAATATCTGGTGCCACATCACGGGAACCGACCTGATCCGGGATGTGGACGGTAAATTTTATGTTCTCGAAGACAATTTAAGGTGCCCTTCCGGGGTTTCCTATGTGCTTGAAAACCGTCAGGTTCTGAAACGGACCTTTCCCCAGGTTTTTACTGATTCCAGGGTCAGGGCTGTGGACGATTATCCCAACAAACTTCTTGCCACTCTTGAAAACCTGGTCCCCGACTCGGTTAAAAATCCAAGGATCGGTGTGTTGACCCCGGGAAGATACAATTCCGCTTATTTTGAGCATTCTTTTCTTGCACAGCAAATGGGGGTGGAGCTGGTGGAGGGCCAGGATCTTATGGTTTGCAACGACATGGTTTATATGCGCACCACGAAAGGACTGGAACAGATTGATGTGATTTACCGCAGGCTGGACGACGACTTCATGGACCCCAAAATGTTCAGGCCGGACTCCATGCTCGGGGTGCCGGGCATTATGGATGTTTACGCCAGGGGGAATGTGGCCATGGCCAACGCACCTGGAACCGGCGTTGCCGATGACAAGGCGGTTTATGCTTATGTGCCTAAAATCATATTATATTACCTGGGAGAAGATCCCATCCTGCCCAATGTACCCACCTATGTCTGCTGGGACGATAAGGACAGGGCCTATGTACTGGACAACCTGGAAAAGCTGGTGGTCAAGGCCGCCAATGAATCCGGGGGATACGGCATGATGATCGGTCCCCATGCCGATAAGAAAGAACAAAAGGAATTTGCAGAAAAGATCAAGGCCAACCCCAGAACCTATATTGCCCAGCCCACCATAGCCCTTTCCCAGGTGCCGACCATTGTGGGGGATCACTTTGAGGGCCGCCATGTCGATCTTCGGCCCTATATCCTTTATGGGGAGGATATCTTTGTTCTCCCCGGCGGACTGACCCGGGTCGCCCTGACCAAGGGGTCACTTGTGGTGAATTCCTCCCAGGGCGGTGGAACCAAAGACACCTGGGTTGTTGACAATGATGCGCCGGACAACATAGTTTCCGAGCCTAACCCCCATGCATAGGAGGCAGCCATGCTCAGCCGCGTTGCACATTCAATCTACTGGATGACCCGCTATATAGAAAGGGCCGAGAACATCGCCCGGTTTATCAACGTCAATCTTAACCTGTCACTGGACTTTTCCGCCGACAACGGCAACCAGTGGCAGCCGATTATTATGGCCTCAGGGGATCACACCCTGTTTGAAAAAAAACACGGTTTTAATTTTTCTCCGGACAAGGTCATTCATTTTCTATCTCTGGACCAGGACTATGCCAACTCTATTCTTTCCTGCGTAGCAGCGGCCCGGGAGAACGCAAGGTCGGTTCGGGAAATCATCTCTTCTGAAATGTGGGAACAGGTAAATCGGTTTTACCTGGACCTCAAAGATGCGGCCCGGACCAACCTGACTGGGGAAAATCCCCATAAGTTTTTCAAAATTATCATGATGCGGGGCCATATGTTCACCGGCCTGCTTTATACCACCATGTCCCACAACGAAGCCTTCCGATTTGCAATGGCAGGACTGCTGCTGGAGCGGGCGGACAAGACATCCAGAATTCTGGATGTTAAATTCTTCATGCTCCTTCCCCAGCCCCACGAGGTCAACTCTCCCTACGATGCCGTTCAATGGGCAGCCGTGCTGAAGTCCGCGTCCGCCCTTGAAAGCTATAGGAAACGGTTTCACAGGATCGTTCCCAAACAGGTCTGTGACTTTCTGATCTTTGATACAGAGTTTCCAAGGTCCATCCGCCATTGCCTGGCCAATGCGGAAAAAGCCCTGCACAAAATTTCCGGGTCCCCCGAGGGCACTGTATCCAATAAGGCGGAAAAAAGCCTGGGCCGGTTGCGTGCGGACATTGATTACTCTGATATAGAAGATGTCATCAACATCGGCATGCACGAATACCTGGACGCCCTGCAAATTAAAATTAATAATGTAGGAAATGACATCCATGACACCTTTTTTGAGGTGTCATCCCCATCCCAGACATGCAGCATCCAGATACAATAGTGTCTGACTGAAAATAAGACCGGCACTTACCCCAACAGGAGTTAAATATCCATGGCAATCCAAGTGGCATTGTACCATAAGACCGACTACATATATGACCGTAAAATTAAACTGGGCCCCCAGGTAATCCGCTTAAGACCCGCTCCCCACTGTCGGACACCCATTTTGGGTTACAACCAGACTGTCGACCCTGCCGATCATTTTATAAATTGGCAACAGGACCCGTTCAGCAATTACCTTGCCCGGCTCAATTTCCAGGAGCCAACCGATCATTTTTCCATTACTGTGGATCTTATTGCCGAGATGGTCATTATTAACCCCTTTGATTTTTTTCTGGAAGAACATGCCCAGAAGTTTCCCTTTAACTATTCTCCGGAAGTCAAAAAGGACCTTCTCCCTTTTTTAAAAAAAGACCGGCCCGAAAAAAGATTTAAAGCGTATCTCAACGCCATTGACGTGAAAAATTGCAGCACCATTGATTTCCTGGTTAAAATTAACCAGGAACTGGAGCAGACCGTCCGCTACAACATCCGCATGGAGCCCAATGTCCAGACTTGTGAGGAAACCTTAATCAAGGGCAGCGGTTCCTGCAGGGACTCTGCCTGGCTGCTGGTAAATATTCTGCGTCACCTGGGCCTGGCTGCCAGGTTTGTATCTGGATATTTGATCCAGCTTGCCCCGGATATCAAGCCCCTTGAGGGCCCTGCCGGACCGGAAGCAGACTTCACGGATCTGCACGCCTGGACCGAGGTTTACCTGCCCGGGGCCGGATGGGTCGGTCTGGATCCCACCTCAGGTCTTTTGGCAGGCGAAGGCCATATTCCCCTGGCCTGCACCCCGTACCCCAAGAGCGCAGCCCCTGTTACGGGGCTGCTGGAAGAATGCGAGGTCACTTTTTCCCACACCATGAATGTTACACGCATTCATGAAGACCCCAGATCCACCAAGCCTTATCCCCAGGAGATCTGGACCGAAATAAAAATGCTGGGAGAACGTGTGGATGAACAGATACAGGGAGAAAACATAAAACTGACCATGGGAGGAGAGCCCACATTTGTTTCCACCAGCGACATGGAAGGCGATGAGTGGAATACCGCTGCCGTGGGCCCCACCAAAAAGCCATTGTCCATGGCGCTTTTAAAACGGCTGCAAAAAAAATGGGCCCCGGGCAGTATGCTCCACCTGGGCCAAGGCAAATGGTATCCCGGGGAGTCCCTTCCCAGATGGGCCCTGGGATGCTACTGGCGCAAGGACGGAACCCCTTTATGGAAAAACCGGGAACTTCTGGCAAAAGAAGACAAAAACTATGGATTCGGCCCGGAACAGGCGTTAAAGTTGATGACCGTCCTCACCCGGATCCTCGGTGTCGATTCTGGATATATCATCCCGGCTTATGAAGACATTTTTCACTGGCTGTACAAGGAGCAGCGGCTTCCCATAAATGTCACCCCCCAGGATTCCCGGCTCAAAGATCCGGAAGAAAGAGCCCGCATGGCAAGGGTGTTTGAACAGGGTATCGGCACGGTAACCGGTTATGTCCTGCCCCTGCAGAAAGGCTCCTGGAAAAGTGGGCCCTGGAAGCTGCGCAGCGAAAATCTATTCCTGGTACCCGGCGATTCGCCTATGGGACTTCGCCTGCCCCTGGACACCCTGCCCTGGATTGCGGAAAAAGAGTATCCCGAGGTTGTTGAAGAAGACCCCATGGGCATCCACGGTCCGTTTCCGGATCCGTTAACCACTGCAGCAGACAAGGAAGAGATCCGGCAAACCCTCAAAGAACGGGACAGCCAGTCCTTTGTCATCGGTAAACCGGAAATCCAGGACAGAGAAGACGTGGTGACACAGCCACCGCCTTTTAAAGAGGCGCCGCCTGATTCCCAGGATCCTGACGCCCCTGTGATCCGTACAGCGCTCTGCATTCAGCCCAGAGACGGCAAACTCTTTATATTTATGCCCCCCATGGCCAAGGCAGCCGACTACTTTGAGCTCATTGATGCGGTGGAGCAGGCCGCCGCCCGAACCGATTTTCCCGTAATCATCGAAGGATACACCCCGCCTTTTGACCACCGGATTAACTGCCTGAATATCACCCCGGATCCCGGGGTTATCGAGGTGAACATTCACCCGGCAGAGTCCTGGGAACAGATGGTAAAAATTACCGAGGACCTTTATGAAGAGGCCAGGCAGACAGGCCTTGGCACGGAAAAATTCATGCTGGACGGCAGGCACAGCGGTACCGGCGGCGGCAACCATATTGTCATGGGCGGCCCCAGTCCCGGGGAGAGCCCCTGGCTGAAACGGCCGGACCTGCTTAGAAGTTTTTTAACTTTCTGGAATAACCACCCGTCCCTCTCATTTCTGTTTTCAGGCCTGTTCATGGGTCCCACCAGCCAGTCCCCCAGGATTGATGAGGCCCGGCACGACACACTGGACGAACTGGACATTGCCTTTGATGAACTCAAGGCCCAGATGGCCCACTACGACGCCATCGGATTTGAGCCGGATGCTGAATTTCCCTGCCCGCCCTGGCTGGTGGACCGACTGTTCAGGCATTTGCTTACGGATCTGACCGGCAATACCCACAGGGCGGAGTTCTGTATTGATAAACTCTACTCTCCGGATACAGCCTCGGGCCGGTTGGGCCTTTTGGAGTTCCGGTCCTTTGAAATGCCGCCCCATGCACAGATGAGTCTTGCCCAGCAGTTGCTGCTCAGGATCTTTATGATTCGGTTCTGGAAAAAGCCCTATGAGGAAAAACTGATCCGCTGGGGCACAGCCCTCCATGACCGGTTCATGCTCCCCTATTACGTATGGCAGGATTTTTGTGACGTACTGGATATACTTACCCAGGACGGCTACCCTATGAAGCCTGCCTATTTTCATCCCCAGTTTGAATTCCGCTTCCCCTTTGTGGGTCAAGTCACCCGTGATGGGATAAACATCGAGCTGAGAACCGCTATTGAACCCTGGCATGTCCTGGGAGAGGAGCCTGGTGGCGGCGGCACTGCCCGGTATGTGGATTCTTCCCTTGAGAAAATCCAGGTCAAGGTCAGCCAGATGACCGATTCAAGGTATCAAATCTTGTGCAATGGCCGCCCACTGCCCCTGCAACCCACCGGAGTCAACGGCGAGTTTGTAGCAGGGGTCCGTTACCGGGCCTGGCAGCCCCCTTCATGCCTCCACCCCACAATCGGGGTCCATGCCCCGCTGATCTTTGATCTGGTGGATACCTGGAGTATGCGGTCAAAGGGTGGGTGCACGTATCACGTCTCCCATCCGGGCGGGCGCGGTTATGATATCTTTCCTGTCAACTCCCATGAGGCGGAAGGCAGACGGATATCACGATTCTCCAGTATCGGCCATACGCCCGGTAAACTGAATCAAATACCCAAAGAACGCATCAACGGCAGATTTCCTCATACCCTGGATCTGAGGACAAAGCCAAGGTTTTCTTAACAAACGAACAATGAAAGATTTTCATCTTGCATCGCAAATCTTAATTGATTATTACTAATATTTTTGCCGGGTCCCTTAAGCACAATGATCCTTTATTTCCGGCACAGGTAAAATTTGCTTTACCTGTGCCGGGAACAATGAGAAAAGAGGACAAAAGCGGCTAAACTTAAATTATTAGAGAGATGCATGTGATGGAACAGACACTCACGGAAAGTCAATGCGGACAGACAGGGGCCCCCTGCGAACCGGTTCTTTCCCGGGACATCCTTTCCACCAATACCGCCGTAAATTTTGTCAACGGGATGTTGCCCCCCCACTGGGAACGGCTTTCCGAATATCTGAACAGTCTTGGAAACCAAGAACTTACCCGACGCTGGAAAAAGGCAAGGCAGATCATTCATGAACACGGGGCAGCCTTTAACATCCTCACCCAAAAGGAGGAGACCGAACGACCCTGGGCGCTTGATCCAATTCCTTTGCCCATTTCCAAAGGTACCTGGCAGACCCTGGAAAACGGCATTCGGCAACGGGCAAGACTTCTTTCCCTTATTTATCGGGATATATATGGAAATCAAGATCTGATCCATAACCGGCAGCTGCCTGCCGAGCTTATATTTGCCAACCCCGGATTTATCCGGCAATGCTGTGGTATTGCAAACGATCTATCCTCTGAACTTCATCTGTTTTCAAGTGACCTCATCCGCTCTGCCAACGGGGAATGGCAGGTTGTTTCCCATGGGACTCAGACACCGGCCGGGATTGGGTACGCCCTTGAAAATCGAATTGTCCTGTCACGAATTCTGCCGCGGATGTTCCATTCAGAAAAAGTGCAGCGGCTGGCCCCTTTTTTCAAACATCTGACCAATTCCCTGATGGAAGTATCGGTCCAGAAACAGGTTGAGCCCACGATTGTCATGCTGTCGGAAGGCCCGTCCTCTCCCTTTTACTTTGAGCACGTATTTCTGGCGCGCTACCTGGGGTACACCCTGGTGGAGGGCAGTGATCTGACCGTGCGTAACAATACTGTTTTTCTTAAAACTCTGGGCGGCCTGCACCGTGTGGACGTAATTTTACGACAGGTAAAAGACAACCGCTGTGACCCCTTGATCATGAAGTCCCAGGCCCTCACCGGTGTTCCCGGCCTGATGCAGGCGATACGCTCAGGAAAGGTAGCTGTCTGCAATCCCCTGGGAACAGGCGTTTTTGAATCTCCCGGCCTGATGCCTTTTTTACCGCGGCTATGCAACGTACTGTTGGGCGAGAACCTTATTCTTGAAAACACGAATGTGCTGTGGTGCGGCAATCCTGACAGCCTGAATCAGGTAATTGATGCCCTTGAAACCCATAGCCAAAGCATGACCATTGTTTCCGCGTTCGGTGCTGACCATGTCCGGGCTGTTGACACAGCAACCCTTGACAGGGTTCAACGTCAGGATTTGATTAAAACCATCAAGGCAACCCCCTATGCCTGGGCTGCCAGACTGCCGGTTAACTCTTTTACCCTGCCGTCCTGGTCTGAATCCGGTGTACTGAACCGCTACGCAACCATACGGATGTTCTCTACCGCCAAAATTGAACCGGGAGCCTTGCCCGCTGACCAGGAAAAAACAATTCCTGAGATAGACACCGCGGTTATGGCCGGGGCGTTGACACGGGTCTGTGATAATCCAATCTCATTTTCATCCCCGGGTGGACAAAAACAGGGCAGCAAGGACACCTGGTGCCTTTCAGACAAGGCCACCGGGTTTAAAAGCATGCTGCACAAATTTTCCACCCCCTACGAGATTCACCGGGGCAGTGATTTGCCCAGTCGTGTTGCGGACAACATGCTCTGGCTGGGACGGTATATGGAAAGAACCGAAGGGGCGCTCAGGCTGCTGCGCAGTTTATTGAGTCGAATCAACAGTGATACCCGTCCGGCGGAAATCCAGGAACTGCCCTTTTTAATGTGCACCATGGCCAGAATGAAGATTATGTCCCAGGCGCTTTGTAAACCCGGCGCCGAATTCACCATGAAGGTCATCGAACAAGAGATGCATCAATCGGTTTTCAATGCCGATCTTCCGGGCAGTGTTTTCAACAATCTTAACAATGTCAAACAGGTGGCCTCGCGGGTGAGGGACAGGCTGTCCAACGACTCCTGGCTTGTTCTGGGACGAATCGAAAACGAGATGTCCCAGCTTCATCCCGGGGACAAACTCAGTGAAATCCATGGGGTGATCAATGAAATTATTCTGAGCATATCCGCCTTTGCCGGCCTGGCTTTTGAAAGCATGACCCGGGGTATGGGATGGCGGTTTATGGACATGGGCAGGCGTATGGAGCGCGCAGCACAGATGACGATCATGCTTAAAAGCCTTGTACGGGAACCAAAGATTCCTGCCGGCCATGATCTTAAGGCGTTGCTTGAGGTGGCGGACAGCACCATCACCTACCATACAAGGTACCGGACCACCCTGCACCTGGAACCCGTGGTGGACCTTTTGCTTATTGATGAACTCAACCCCAAGGCGGTGGGGTTCCAGATGGCATCTATCCTGGCCCATGTAGAAGCGTTACCTAGAAAAGAACCACGGCCCGTTTGGTCCCTGGAAGAAAAAATTGCCCTGAAGCTTACCACACAGCTGAGGCTGGCAGACACCCAGGCGCTTATGGAAAAGGGCCCTGATGGGGGACTTCCAAACCTGGTCCATATTCTGGAACAAATTAAGTCCGGCGTTGAGCAACTGGCAGATACCGTTACCCAGCACTATTTGAGCCGGATTGAGACGGAAAAGCAACTTAAACTGGAGTTAAGCAGGACTCCGGGCAGCAGCCTCATGGGCCGGGAGACACATTCCAGTGAAGTATAAAATTTCTCACAGAACGTTGTATAAATACGAGACCACGGCATCACTCTCGCACAACGAATTGTTTCTGGTCCCCAGAAACACATCATATCAAACCTGCGAGTCAAATTTGGTACACCTCACGCCGGAGGCATCCACCCGATCCGTACGCCAGGATTATTTTGGCAATATTGTAATCAATACCACTTTGGAGACCGCCCATACCGAACTTGAAATACTTGCCACAAGTCAGGTCAATCTGTTGCCCAATCCCGCTCCCGTAGGGTCGCTTACCCCTCCTTGGGAACAGGTAAAAGAGAGCTTGGCACACTTTGACAACCAGGAAATTCTCGCGGCCTATGAATTTGTATTTCCGTCACCCATGATTCAGACAGATCCCTTATATGCAAAATGGGCACTCGAAGTATTCCGCCCCAACGTCCCGATTTTGGAAGGGGCGCTTGGGCTGATAAACAAGATTTTTACCGAATTTGCATATGACCCCAGGGCCACCACCTCTGCAACCCCTTTAGCAGAGGCCTTTGAGATCAAACGCGGCGTTTGCCAGGATTTTGCCCATATCGGCATTGCCTGCTTGAGATCCTTGGGGCTTGCGGCCCGTTATGTCAGCGGCTATCTCCACACCCAGCCCCCTCCGGGTAAACCCAAGTTGGTAGGGGTAGACGCCTCCCATGCCTGGTTGGCCATTTATATTCCCGGCACAGGATGGATTGACCTGGACCCCACCAACAATATCATACCCAGGGATCAGCATTTGACCCTTGCATGGGGACGCGATTACGGAGATGTCACCCCGGTCCGGGGAACCGTTCTGGGCGGTGGGAACCACCGGCTTGAGGTGGCTGTGGATGTCGTCCAGTCCCAGGGTTAATCCATTTAGAATTAACTCCGGGCAGTCGTATTTTAGATAGGCGGGCCGGACATGCGCCGTACATTGACCTGCATAGTTAACAATTCCACGGGATCTCCGAACTGGGTATAGATGGCAACATCGGCCGCGTCCCGGCCAAAGGCAATGGCCACACGCCCTCCGCTATAATTTTCCTGAGTGGGATCAAAGGTGTACCACCGGTTGCCCACATAAGCCTCAAACCATGCGTGCAGATCCATAGGTTCAAGGGTTTCAAGATATCCCACGACCATACGGGCCGGTATCGACAGGGCACGACAGCAGGCAATTCCCAGATGGGCCATATCCCGGCAGACCCCACTACCAATATCATTCAGTTCGGTGGCGCTGATAATCTGCTGACCTGCCCCGGGCGTATATTGAATGGTGTTGCGGATGTACTCAACGATTGCCGCACACTGGTCGTAGCCAGGGAGATATCCCCCCACCAGGGATGCGGCCATTTCAGTGAACCGGTCTGATTCGCAATACCGACTTGGGTAAAGGAAAGGCAGGGTTTCATCGGGCAGATGCTGCACCTCCACAAATGATCCCCCCGGCGCTGTATCAGAGGCCTCGGCAGTTTCGATATCAACGGCGGTGTTTATCGAAAATAACCCGGCCGGTGCCACCAGCCGCTGGCACAAATTGCCGAAGAAATCGGTGAATTCTACTGCTGCTACACTGGGTGACAACATGTATTGTTCTCTGGCGATCCACTGTTGCCGGCCGCTTCTGGGGCGCAGCATAAGCAAAAAGGGGGTCGGAACCGGAATATGAAATTCAAGAAAACAAGATGCATTTAACCACATAGCTGTACCCCACTTAATTTATTTTTCAAGATTCGACCCCATTCCCCTCACACCACGCGATTCGATTTCGTCCCTTTTTTTTGGCAGTATAAAGCGCTTCATCTGAACGCGCAACTAACTTATCAGATGTCTCTCCCTCCGACATGGTTGCCACCCCCATACTTATTGTGACGGATACGGCTTTTCCAGAAAACGTGATCACCAACTCTTCCACTGTCTTCCGAATTTTTTCAGCAATGCTACAAGCTCTATCTATATCGCTATCCGGCAAAATAATCAAAAATTCCTCCCCTCCCCACCGAAAGAAAAGATCGGATTCTCTAATGCTTTGTGTTATCGTTTGCGCTAACGTTTTCAACACCACATCACCTGTTGGATGGCCATATGTGTCGTTAATTTCCTTGAAATAGTCTATGTCAAACATGATGGCAGACAAAGGTGTGTTGCGACGTTTTGATTGACTATGCACTTGTCGAAAAAGGATATCGAATACCTGACGATTTGCTATGCCGGTGAGTTTATCGGTTGTGGCCATACTTTCCAACCGTTTTTGATATCCTGCAATAATGAGATTGACTAAAATTATTATCACCAGTGAAATAACGAGACTAACTGCTAAATTGATTGCCAATGAGTTTTGAATGCGCAGTTCAGCCTCATCCTCCTGCTGGGCGACAATAAGATACCAGCCGAATTCAGGAACAAATCGACTATTGAGATAGTATTTTTCCCCATGTTTTTCATAAACAATTGAACTACTTGGAGATGTCAGAATTTTGGCGGCAAACCTGGACAATCCTTCCATGTGATAAATATTTTCCTCATCGTTATATGAAGTGCCACGCAGGGTAACGATTCCTTGTTTATCGATAAAATACACCTGGCGGTCATAGCGATTCTTGTAATATTCCATCAATGCTTGAACGGTGTCTACAGCTAAGCCAACCCCGATAGCCCCGATGTATTTGCCAACATAATCATAAACACGGTGATTGATAAAAATCGTGAGCGACGTTCTATCAGCGGTATCTGTATCAACATTGATTTCATATTCTTGACGCATTTGCTGAACACGAAAATACCAAGTGTCGTGTTTATCGAGTTGATTGACGGTTTTCAACACACCGCTGGAATGATAGTATTTGCGTGAGATTTCAGACACAAAAAAACTGGTGACAGTGCCGTAATGGATCTGAATTTCTTTTAAATATCGAACGATGGCGTCTTCATCACGTTCTCCGTTCAGCACCCAATCTCGCACAAACGTATCTTTGGCCATCATTGAGGAAATAAAGATCGGTCGCAATAAATCTCTTTGGATCTCAGAATAAATATTGTCACTTGTGAGGGGTAATGTCGTTTCGGCCACTTGTGTGCTAATGGATTTATGGGCAGTAAAATAGCTGACAAAACTTGTAAATAAGAACCCAAATAGTAACAAAACCGCCAGCAATATTACAAAACGTATTTTTCTATTCCACATCGTATTTCCTCATTTCTGTATTTCTTCAACTCTTAACTATGCAATTTTTTGAAAAAATAAGATATACTGAGTTTAATTAATTTTGAATAGAAAAACCAAGGAAGTCCCATGCGCTCAATGTTTAAAACCTGGTTTAACCGCCATTTTTCAAATCCACAGATCGTTATCCTGGTGTTTTTGCTTCTGTCCGGATTTTTAACAATTTTTCTGCTGGGAGCGATGTTGATCCCCGTTTTTGTAAGCATTATCATCGCCTATCTTCTCGAAGGTATTATCCAGCGGCTTGAACAATTCAAAATCAAGAGAAAAGCCTCGGTTATTGTGGTGACCATCCTGTTCATGACCTGTCTTACCCTTTCTCTGGTTGGCCTTTTTCCGCTTCTGGTAAAACAGGTGGCTCTGTTTGTTCAGGAACTTCCTTCCATGCTGGCCCAGGGGGAGAAGTTGTTGACAACTCAATTTGAACAGCATCCTGATCTCATCAGCCGTCTTCAGATCGATTCCTTTACCAACGCCATTGCTACCGAGTTGACCAGCCAGGGTCAGAAGCTTCTTTCTTTTTCCCTGGCAGGCGTGCGAAATTTAATAACATTGATCGTATATCTGGTGCTGGTGCCCCTGTTAGTGTTTTTTTTTCTGAAGGACAAGTCAACTATTCTGGGATGGCTGGCCGGTTTTCTGCCTGACGATTACAGCTTGGCAACCATGGTTTGGAATGATGTCAACCTGCAGATTTCCAATTACGTCCGGGGTAAGATCTGGGAGATTCTTATTGTCTGGGGGGTAAGTTACGGCATCTTTGCCTTGTTTGAACTCAAGTTTGCCCTGCTGATTTCTTTTTTTGTCGGACTATCCGTACTCATCCCTTATATCGGTGCCACAATTCTGGTGCTTCCTGTTGCCCTGGTGGCCTTTTTTCAATGGGGCCTGGTCCCTAAAAGCGCTTATGTTGTGGGGATATACGGTATCATCCAGGCCCTGGACGGCAACCTTTTGGCTCCCCTTCTTCTGTCCGAAGTGGTGGGGCTTCACCCTGTGGCGATCATTGTAGCTTTATTGATCTTTGGCGGTTTCTGGGGTCTCTGGGGTCTCTTTCTGGCCATTCCACTGGCGACACTTGTCCATGCCGTGATCAAGGCGTGGAGAAGCGTCGGGGCCGCACGTGACGAGGTATAGATTCAATAAAGGGTATTGAACGGCAGGCCGGTTACATATCGATTGTCTTGTAGATCTGTGTTATCAGGGACTGGCATTCCCAGATGAATTCTAGTATATTGTTCCACTTGTTTAAATAGTCCTGGTGGGCTTTACTATATAAAGGATAGAATATGATTGATCAAGAACGCCTGGGGAAGCGGTTTGCGGCTCTTGCCCGGATTGATTCCGAATCCGGAAGCGAGGCCCTGATCGCAAAAGTTCTTGAAAAGGAACTAACAGACCTTGGGGCAACCGTGGTGTTTGATGATGCCGGCGCTAGGATCAATGGTGACTGCGGCAACCTTGTGGCCACATTTAACGGCAATGCGGATGTTGATCCGGTGATGCTTTCCGGGCATATGGACACGGTGGTGCCGGGCAAAGGGGTAAAAATCATATTTGAGGACGGGGTGTTTAGAAGTGACGGCACCACAATCCTGGGTGCCGACGACAAGTCCGCCCTTGCCATCATCCTCGAGGTGATGCAGGTGATCAAGGAGAATAATCTGCCGTGCCCCCCTGTTGAGGTGGTCATGACAGTATGTGAGGAAATTGGGCTTTTAGGCGCCAAGAACCTTGATTACGATTTGCTTAAATCAAAATTCGGATACATTCTGGACGCCGTGGACACCGAGGGTATTGTGAACCGGGCGCCTGAGGCCAACAAGATCAGTGCAAAAATTTACGGCCGGGCCGCCCATGCCGGAGGCTCTCCGGAAAACGGGGTTTCCGCCATTTATGCAGCGTCCTGCGCCATTGCCAAACTTGAACTGGGTCGCCTTGACGAGGAAACCACCTGTAACCTTGGGCTCATTTCCGGCGGAGCTGCAACCAATATCGTGCCCGAATATGTAGAAGTTCACGGCGAAGCCCGGTCCCATGATCCTGCAAAACTGGAGCAGGTTACACACACCATTGTTTCCACCTTTGAAAATACCATGGCAGAGCTTCAGGCCGAAGGGGACACGCTGCCCCGGGTGGAAATGATAGTGGAAAATGACTTTCCCAATACCCGCATCCCGGAAGATCATATGGTGATCAAGCTTGCCCAAAAGGCCGCGGCCAATCTGGGCCGGGACATGGCCTGTAAAACAAGCGGCGGTGCAGCTGATGCCAATGTTTTTTTCAGCAACGGCATTGCCGCAGGTGTTCTCGGCACAGGCATGACGGATGTGCATACCCTTAAGGAATCCATTGCACTTCAAGATATGGTCCATTGTGCCGAACTGATCCTTGAAATTCTTCAAATCCAAGCAACAGAAAAGGTACCGTTATGATTCTTTATCTTGATATGATGGCAGGCATTGCCGGAGATATGTTTTTAGGGGCGCTGGTGGATCTTGGTGTGCCTGTGAAATGGCTCAAAGGAAAACTGTCAGCGGTTTTGGACGGGTTTGATCTGCGTACTGAAATTGTGTTCCGGAGTCATCTGCGGGCCGTCAATCTTCATGTAGATGTGACCGACCATGCCACCCATCGCCATTACACCACCATCCGGCAGATGATCGAATCTGCGGATTTGCCGGAAACGGTCCGGGCCAATGCCTTGACAGCCTTTAAACATATTGCCCAGGCCGAAGCCCATATCCACGGAAAGGACATTGAGACTGTTCATTTCCATGAGATCGGCGGCATCGACAGCCTGGTGGATATCATCGGCAGCTTTCTGGCCCTGGATTACCTGGGCGTGGATCAGGTGGCGGCAACGCCGGTTCCCTTAGGATCAGGGACCATTAAATGCGCACACGGCACCATTCCCGTGCCGGTTCCGGCCACTGTGGCCATACTAAAAGGCCTTGAAGTGACAGGGTCTGACGCCAAAACCGAAATTGTCACACCCACGGGCGCTTCTATTGTGGCAACGCTGGCCCCGCAGTTTGGTGGTATGCCGGACATGCAGATTGAAAAGGTCGGCTACGGGGCGGGCAAACGCGACATCGGTGCATCTGTTCCCAATCTTCTGCGCCTGGTGTTAGGCACCCCTGCTGCCGTACAAAAATCCGGGGAAAACATCCTGTCGGACCAGGTGCATGTGCTGTATACCAATGTGGATGACATGAGCCCTGAAAGTCTTGGCTTTGTTATGGATCGCCTTATGGATAAAGGCGCTTTGGATGTCAGTTTTACACCGGCATTTATGAAAAAAAATCGGCCTGCCACCCGCATCGAGGTGATTTGCCACAAAGATCAGCTCCAGACGCTTTCCACTATCCTGCTGTCCGAGACCACGACCATCGGGGTTAGATACCACCTTTGCGACCGGATGATTTTAAGGCGCGAACCTGTGGAGGTGGAGACAAGCCTTGGCCGGGTAAATGCCAAAAAGATCACAACCCCGGACGGCCGGACCCGGACCATGCCCGAATATGATGATTGCAAACGCAAAGCCCAGGAACATAAATTGCCCTTTTATCAGGTATATGAGCGTATTCTGGCTGAATCGAATTGTATCGAATAAAAGATCGGGAAGGAATTCATCTGATGGGGGAAAAAGTTATACTTTTCATTGCCACGGGCTTTGGCTTAGGATGGATACCTGTGGTCCCCGGGACCTTTGGCACCCTTTCGGGCCTCCCGTTGATCGGGATCATGGTGTGGCTGGCAACGGCGTGTACGCCCGGTGCGGCCGCCCTGTTTCTGGTGGGCGTGATACTTTTTGCGATCTGGATTTCTCAAAAGGCTGAAATTCTGATTGGCGAAAAAGATCCCGGGGCTGTGGTTATTGATGAGATGGCAGGGTATTGTGTGACCATGACCCTGGTGCCTGTGACCATGATCACTTTGGCCGCAGGCTTTATTGCCTTTAGATGTTTTGATATATTAAAGCCTTTTCCGATTCGCTGGTTTGAAAAAACCTTTTCCGGCGGGGCCGGTATTGTGCTCGATGATATAATGGCAGGGCTGCTGGCTGCTTTCCTGCTTAAAGCAATATACCTTATGGTTTGATTGAGGAGGAAAACGCGATGGAAAAAAATAAGGAAAAGGAAAAAGCTGTCCAGACCGCCATGAATCAGATTGAGCGCCAGTTCGGCAAAGGCTCGATTATGAAGCTGGGCGGCCGGGAAGTTGTTGCTGTGCCCGTGATTCGGTCCGGCTCTCTTGCCCTGGACAAGGCCCTGGGCGTGGGCGGATACCCCAGGGGCCGGGTCATTGAAATTTACGGCCCTGAATCTTCCGGTAAGACAACCCTTGCGCTTCATGCCGTGGCCCAGGCCCAGAAAAGCGGCGGCATTGCTGCGTTTATCGATGCCGAACACGCCCTGGACGTGGCCTATGCCAAGCGACTGGGTGTGGATTGTGACGAGCTTCTGATTTCCCAGCCCGATACCGGTGAACAGGCCCTTGAAATTGCCGACATGCTGGTGCGAAGCGGTGGCATTGATATCCTGGTTGTGGATTCAGTGGCCGCCCTTGTGCCCAGATCAGAAATCGAAGGCGAGATGGGCGACTCCCACATGGGACTGCAGGCAAGATTGATGTCCCAGGCCCTTCGTAAACTGACCGGAACAATAGGGAAAACCGCCACCACCCTGATTTTTATCAACCAGATCCGTATGAAAATAGGCGTGGTCTATGGTAACCCTGAAACCACCACCGGTGGTAATGCCTTGAAATTTTATGCCTCCATGCGTCTTGAAATCAGAAAGGCTGCAGCCATCAAAAGCGGTGAAGATGTGATTGGATCCAGGACCAAGGTCAAGGTGGTAAAAAATAAACTGGCCCCCCCGTTTAAAAATGTTGAATTTGATCTGATGTACGGAGAGGGTATTTCCAGGACCGGCGACCTTCTGGACATGGGGGTCGAGCTGGATATTGTGAGCAAAAGCGGTTCCTGGTATTCATTTGACAAAGAGCGCATCGGGCAAGGCAGAGAGAATGTAAAAGCCTTTTTAATAGACAATCCCGAGATCTTTGATGCCATTGAACTTAAAGTGAGAACCGAACTTGGAATTGCCGGAACAGAAGCAGCCAAAACTGCAGCCGGCAACGGAAAGGACAGTCAGCCGGAAGCGAAAGCCTAACCGGTAAAGTTTAGCAGGAGCCAATAATACTATGACAGGTAATGAAGCCAGGAAAATTTTCCTCGAATATTTTAAAAAACATAACCATCACCATGTGCGCTCGTCGTCCCTGGTACCCCAGGATGATCCCACCCTGCTGTTCGTCAACGCCGGTATGGTGCAGTTTAAGCGTGTTTTTACAGGTGATGAAAAACGTGACTACACCACTGCCGTTACCTCACAGAAATGCGTGCGGGCCGGGGGTAAACATAACGATCTTGAGAATGTGGGATACACGGCGCGCCATCATACTTTTTTTGAAATGCTGGGCAATTTTTCCTTTGGTGAGTATTTCAAGGAAAAGGCCATTGACTTTGCCTGGGACCTGCTCACCAATGGGTACGGGTTTGATGCCGAAAAACTGTATGTATCCGTTTATAAAGATGATGACCAGGCGTTCGAGATCTGGAATAAGCAGATTGGCTTGCCTGCTGAACGCATTTCCCGGTTAGGCGACGAGGACAACTTCTGGGCCATGGGCGACACTGGTCCCTGTGGTCCCTGTTCCGAGATTCACATTGACCGGGGCAAAGAATTCGGATGTGATGATCCCAACTGCGCCGTGGGTTGTGATTGCGACCGGTGGCTGGAGTTGTGGAACCTGGTGTTCATGCAGTTTGAAAGAAGTGAAGACGGCACCATGGCGCCGTTGCCCAAACCCAGTATTGATACCGGCATGGGCCTTGAACGAATCATCTCTGTACTCCAGGACGTGCCCACTAACTTTGATACCGACCTTTTTGTTCCGATTATGGAACGGGTCGAGGAACTATCCGGCAAAAAACGTGGGGAATCCAAGGAAGTGGAAGTGGCTATGAAGGTCATTGCCGACCACTCAAGAGCCTCTGCCTTTTTGATCTGTGACGGGGTGCTGCCGTCCAATGAGGGACGTGGATATGTGCTTCGCCGGATTATGCGGCGGGCTATCCGCTATGGCCGGAGCATCGGTCTGACCAAACCCTTTTTAGATAAAACCGTTCAAACGGTGTTTTCTATTATGGATGAAGCCTATCCGGAGCTTAAAGAATCTGCCGCTTTTATCCTCAACGTGGTGAAAAACGAAGAGGAAAAGTTCCTTGAAACCCTTGAACACGGCATGAAGCTTTTGGAGGCAACGATTGAGGACCTTAAAGAACGACAAGAGAACGTCATTCCGGGTGGGGTAATCTTCAAGCTTTACGATACCTTTGGATTCCCTGTGGACATTATCCAGGATCATGTCAAGGAGATGGATATTACCCTGGATCTGGACGGGTTTGATGCGGCTATGGCTGAACAGAAAGCCAGATCCAAGTCCAAAAAGAAATTTGCCGGTGTGGGAGAGGCCTATAAACCCTTGACCTCGGCGGGTGTGAAAACCGTATTCAAAGGCTATGATGCCGTTGAAATGCAAAGTGATCTGCTCATCGTGGTTAAGGATGATGCTGAAGTTGATACGGCCGGTACGGGTGACGAAATTGAGGTCGTTACCTCGGAAACCGTATTTTATGCTGAATCTGGAGGACAGGCCGGAGACAGTGGGCTGTTTGAAAATGATGCCTGCGTTATTAAAATTACAGATACGGTCAAAGATCCTTCCGGTCTTTTTATCCACAAGGGAAAAGTCGTCAAGGGGACTTGCAAAAAAGGCGATACATTTACCCTCAAGGTGGATGCCGCGCTTCGCCGGTCCACGGCGGCAAACCATTCGGCCACCCATATCCTGCATGCAGCGCTTCGCAAGGTTTTAGGGGACCATGTCAAGCAGTCAGGCTCTCTGGTGACTCCGGACAGGCTCCGGTTCGACTTCACACATTTCAGCGCGGTTACCCCCGAAGAGCTTGCTGCCATTGAAACAGAGGTCAATACCCATATTATTGAAAACCATGCGGTCGTCACAAAAGAGATGGACATGGAAGAAGCGGTCCGGTCCGGTGCCACGGCCCTGTTTGAGGAAAAATATGGTGATACGGTCCGGGTGGTTTCCCAGGGGGATTTTTCCCAGGAACTGTGCGGCGGTACCCATACCCGTGCTACCGGCGACATCGGGTTGTTTCGCATCCTTTCCGAAGGGGGGATTGCTTCGGGCGTGCGCCGTATTGAAGCCGTGACAGGACTTGCTGCCCTTGAAACGGTTCATGCAGATCAGGCTGCCATGGAAAAGGTGGCTGACCTTCTGAAAAGCAATAAAGACGATGTGGTGGACCGGATTGAAACATTTGTGGCCGAGAAAAAGGCTGTGGAGAAGGAACTGGCCGCACTTAAGGCCAAAATTGCGTCCAAATCCGTTGATGATATTGATGATAATATCAAGGAGATCAACGGGGTCAAGGTGCTGGCCAAACGGGTGGAAATTGAAAATCCATCCCAGCTCCGGGACCTGGCAGATAAATTCAAGACCAGACTGGGCTCGGGCGTGCTGTTGCTGGGTGCCGAATCCAACGGCAAGGCATTGCTTATTTCCATGGTTACCGACGATCTGACCAAGACCTTTAAAGCCGGCAATATTGTTAAAACCGCTGCCGGTATCGTGGGGGGCGGTGGTGGCGGTCGGCCGAACATGGCCCAGGCCGGCGGCACCAAGCCCGAATTTCTTGATAAAGCCCTGGAATCTGTTTTTGAAACTGTATCCCAATAAACTGCAAACGCGTTAAATAACGCCTGGAACACAGACTCTAAATTCCTGTGTTCCAGGCCATATCATTTCTGCCATACGGCACAGGCGTTCCAATAGGGAGGCGATTTCATCCTGTGACAGCGTATTTTATCAGACGGCTCCTTTTAGTGATCCCCACCTTCATCGGTATCACCATCATGGTGTTCACCATCACCCGTTTTGTCCCAGGCGGCCCCATTGAGCGCATCATTGCCGAAACCAGGGCCATGCAGATGGGCGAGCAGGGTGGCCGTAGCAAAGCCCAAGCAGGCCAGGGCCAGCCTTTGTCCGACGACCAGATCAAAAAACTTGAAGCCTATTACGGATTTGATAAGCCTGTGCTTCAAAGCTATGGCATTTGGCTTCTCAAAGTGCTCAAAGGGGATCTGGGCCGGTCCACCCGGTACCAGGACCCGGTGTGGGACATGGTTAAAGAGCGTATCCCCATATCCCTTTATTTCGGGGTGTTGAGTCTGGTCGTCATCTACGGCGTCTGTATCCCCCTGGGCATGGCCAAGGCGGTACGTCACAACAGTGGGTTTGATAATATAACTTCTGCGGTTATTTTTACAGGCTACGCCATCCCGGGTTGGGTGGCCGGTGTTATCATGCTCGTAATTTTTGCCTCCCGTATGGATCTGGTCCCCTTGGGCGGACTTGCATCCGATTATTTCACAGATATGACGCTTTGGGAAAAAATAAGGGATGTGGCATGGCATACCGTACTGCCGCTTCTTTCTTATGTGATCGGCTCCTTTACCGTGATGACCCTTTTGATGAAAAATACGCTCATGGACAACCTGGCTGCCGATTATGTGCGCACGGCCATTGCCAAGGGTTTAAGCTTTAAACAGGCCATCTTCCGCCATGCGCTTCGTAACAGCCTGATCCCCATTGCCACCAGTTTCGGCAACAATATTTCCATTCTTCTGATGGGATCATTTCTCATTGAAAAGGTCTTTAATATCGACGGGATGGGTCTTTTAGGGTATGAATCCATCCTGGACCGGGATTACCCGGTGGTGATGGGGATACTTGTGATTTCATCCTTGCTGTTCATGGTGGGGAATATTTTGTCTGATGTGTGTGTGGCCATAGTGGACCCCAGGGTCCGATTTAAATAGGGGGCCTTGATCATCCTTTCGGGCACGTATTGGGTAGGGGCGGATTCCATATCCGCCCCGAACAGGGCAGATATGGAATCTGCCCCTACAGTTTGGACCAAACAATGATCAAGGCCAAATAGGGAAAGCCGCATGGCAGTATTAAATCCGGTGACAAAGGAACAACTCAGGCGCTTTTGCAGTGTCAAAAGAGGCTTCTGGTCCCTTGTGATCATCCTGATTCTGATGTTTATCTCCTTTTTTGCCGAGGTGTTCATCAATTCCAGAGCGATTGTGGTTTATTACCAGGGAGCGTTTTATTTTCCCACCTACGCAGATATGATCCCGGGGAAAACCTTTGGCCTGGACTATTCCTATGAGACCAATTACCGGGAACTGAAACAGAAAATGGACAGGGAAGGGGGGACAGGCTTTGTGATTATGCCGCCGGTGCCCTATAACCCCTATGAAAATGACCTGCGCCTCAATGAATACCCGCCGTTTCCGCCTTCCTTTTCCAATCGGCATTTCCTAGGCACGGACAATGTGGGCCGGGATGTGCTGGCCCGTCTTGTGTACGGGTTTCGTACGGCCATTCTTTTTTCCCTGGGCCTGCTGTTTCTTAATTATACTGTGGGCATATCCCTGGGCTGTGCCATGGGCTATTTCGGAGGGAAATTTGACCTGTTTTTCCAACGGGTTATTGAGATTTGGAGCAATGTCCCGTTTCTGTATGTAATTATTATTGTTTCTTCCATTGTGGTGCCAAGCTTCATGATCCTGATTCTGATCATGGCCTTTTTCGGCTGGATTTCCATTACCTGGGTGATGCGCACCATGACCTACCGGGAAAAGGAGCGCGAATATATTCTTGCGGTCCGGTCCCTGGGCGCTTCACACATGCGGATCATTTTCAGGCACATTATCCCCAACACCATTTCCGTGATCGTTACCTATGCACCCTTTGCCGTTTCCGGCGGCATTGTGGCCTTAACCTCCCTGGACTACCTGGGGTTCGGCCTGCCTGCACCCACCCCCTCCTGGGGGGAACTTTTATCCCAGGGCTGGCAGAATATGGAAGCCTGGTGGATTTCCGCTGCTGTGGTGTCTGCCCTTGTGGTGACGTTGATGACCGTCACCTTCATCGGCGAGGGAATTAGAGAAGCCTTTGATCCTCGGCGCCATACGGTTTATGAATAAACGGCCTCGATTATCCTTTCGGCCACGTATTGGGTAGGGGCAGATTCCATATCTGCCCTGTTCGGGGGCGGATATGGAATCCGCCCCTACAGTTTGGACCAAACGATTATCAAGGCCGAATAAACCCGTATCGAGCAGGGTAATTGCATGCTTGTTTTTTCTTGCTCTTAATCATGCTCTTGCTCGAAGTATTATTTCGAGCAAGAGCACGAGCAAGATTAAGAGCAAGATGGCGTCCCGACTCAAGTTCAGTATTACTGTGCCTTGCATTCCAGGGGCATACAGGATAAGCTCCAATATTGATTTTCAGGTAAAATCAATCTGGTCTAAAATAGATTTGGATCATGTCCATTTTCAGGGATTAATACCGGTTGTTATGGAAAATGTTAAGAAAGGAGTAATACCCTGGACGGCCTTTTCCAGATTAAGAATGATGATACGAGTTATAATGGAAAATCTATGGAGATATAAGGGTATATGATGTAAATTTTCCAGATATTACCACTATTACATTTCAATTTGTAGGATAGATCAATGCCATGGACATACAAGAATACTTTTCAAAACTAAACACCGAATCACAAACAATATTCAACCAAACTATTTCTGACAAAGAGAAACTCGGCACATTACACCACTTATCCTCTTGTATCTATGAATTTGCGGAGTGTCTACTCGACCCACAAGAAAAGAAAATTCTTGTGACAGTTAGCACACAATTAGAGTCTGCAACCTTCAATTTGACTCTGGGATTATACAGGCAAGCATTTACGTCACTTAGATTGGCCTTTGAGATGGGTTTAGCTGCTATGTATTTTTCTGTAAATAAAATGGAATTGAATGAATGGCTTGATGGTCGTTCGGATATAAAATGGGCGAACCTTGTTGATAGCGAGAATGGAGTGTTGTCTAAACGGTTTGCAAAAGCCTTTTTCAATGAATGTTCGGAGCATATAGATAGCTATCGAGAAAAAGCGATATCTAACTATAGAGAGCTTTCCGAATACGTCCATGGAAATAACGAAACGTGGGAAAAGAGTGGACTTAAACTGGAATATAACGAAACCTTATTTAAGTTGTATTTTGAACATTACAAATCTGTATGGGAAATAATATTGTTTGTTGCTATATGTCGATACACGAAGCTGTTGAGTGTACCTACACGAGAATCGTTGCAATTTATCCCAGAAGAATTTAACCATATATCATCTATTCGGGAGCTATTTGGTCGATCATAGGAATCAAAATGAGTGAATTTTATCTTAGAACAGAAAGTATTAAACAAGCAGACATACTTGACTTATCAGTGGTAAACGAAGCTGATAGAAAAATATTGAATGCCCTTAAATCAAATGAACCATGCCTCTTAGAGGGATCTCGTGGAACTGGAAAATCATTTTTGATGCGAGTTGCTGAATTGGAATTAGAAAATGAAAGCGATTCCTGTGTGACAGTCTTTGTTCCATTCAATATGAGTTCATTAATTAGTACCGAAGACAGACTTCAATTTTATCATTGGATGTTGGCGAAGACGCTTAAATATCTGCTCAACAAATTAAGAAAGAAAGGGATCATAGTTTCGGGTCTAATAGCAAATCTTTTAAGTAGTATCTGCTGATTTTCTCTCATATGGATAAAATATGATTATCGGCTATTGTGCACCTTCGTTTAAAATAACGCCTTAAAAAAGGCTACCATGGACTCTGACGGCTTTCTAAAAGCAATTTCATCATATTTTGGCCGCACCAATCCATCTGGTAAACTGCCAGTGCCCAAATCAATCTGAAAAAATGTCGATTAGCCCAGTAAGCCGAGTTTCATCAAACTTTCTTCACTGATTTTTTCATCATTGTAGAGCTGAAGAAACTTTTTCAAATTGTACGCAATCTGACATAAAAGAGACCAGATGCGGTCCCCGTCAATTCCCCGATAGAGACTGAGGCCAAAGCCGCGAAGTTTCTTTGCAACTGCGATAAAGCCTTCCGTTGCAGACCGGGCTTTTCGGCAATAATCCTGTTCTTCTTCGTTAACGTCCGAACTTTTGCCGAGGAAGATATTTGGGGTGCCTTGGGGGATTTTTTGGTTTACCCGACTGCGGTAGCCTTGATCACCGATGGCATATTCAGGAGCACCTTTCATTTTTTGTTCAAACAATCGGACTGTCTCCGGCCACAGGGTTTTATCATTGGGTTTGCCAATAAAATTTTCCGTTGTAACCATAAAGCCTTGGCGGTTGAATGAAAGCTGAAGCGTACTCCCAAATTCACAGTCTGGATGCTTTTTGCCTTTTTTGATCGGTCGGGCATCCGGTTCATCAAAGGATACAATCCGGTTTGGAATATGTCTTTCTCCTGCAAGCTTCTGTTCATTCTGGCGCTGAAACAATATCAGGAGTTCCAAAAGTTGCAGAGCTTTTTCTTTGTCCTTGTCAGAACCTTCAAGGGTTTGAACGATTTTTTCAAATGTCCGCAACCCACTGGAAAATATTAAGAGAATTTCAAAAAATAGAGGTATAATTTCACTCTTTTTTCGATTTAAATTGTATTCGCGCCATAGTTGTTTGAGTTCCCGGTCATCCCACCAGAAGGGAATATGATAGTGTTTGGCAACCTGCGCCATTTTTTTAAACGCCTTGAAAATCAATCCGATATCTGTTGGATAAACAATATTGTTGAGCAGTACAGTGGAATCAATCAGCATACTGTCGTTATCGATTACTTTTGTAATCCTCAACAGATTGAAAATGACGGCATCTATGGTTTCAAGCCCCTTGATACCAAAACGTTTTCGCAATTTGCTCAGGTTGCTGTGATGCATGAAAGTAAACAAATCTTCATCTGAGACATTGCAAAAGTATTGAATATACCGGTTTTCCTTGACCTGATTAACGACCGTCCGATCACTGAGTAACCGGAATTTTAAAACAATGAAAATCCCTACGATCGTCCGGATGGGAGTACCCATACGCCCCTTGCTGTCATTATAATAATAAGCCAATTTGTCGGTGATTCTTTGCCAAGGGATAATTTGGCGTAGAATAACGAATTCATTGGTTGGGTCATTAATGTTGTTTTTTACCCATTCTTCACTAAAAGCTTCAGTGTTTTTTTTCGATCATTTTCAATCCTCTATTTACAGTTTAGGAGCATAAGAGCATTCTATTCAAGTTTTTGTACAACAGAATAGGATAGCATTCAATGGGTGCTTTAAAGCCGATAAAATAGAAAATCAGCAGATACTAAGTAACGACGAAAATGAGACCGAGAAGGAAATTCAGATTAGCTTAAAAGAAATAGTGAAACTGTTCGAAGCATCTTATAAGGGAAAGTCTGAAATAGACATTTCAACACTTCCTGATATTGAAGATGTAAAAGAAGCTATACAGGTAATTTGCGATGAAAATTCACTTGATAGAATAGTATTCTTTTTTGATGAAGCTGCTCACGTTTTTAGACCAGAACAACAGCGACAATTTTTTAACCTTTTTAAAGATCTCAGATCTCCATATATTACTTGTAACGCAGCTATTTACCCTGGAGTTACACACTTTGGCGATTCCTTCGAGCCAATTCACGACTGTACATACAAAAGATTAGAGAGAAATATTTCTGACCCTGATTATCTTCAATACTTTAAAAATATAGTCTTTAAACAATCTGACGAAAAACTGCGTTCTGATATTGATCGACAAAGAGAGTTATTTAATACCCTCTCTCTTTCATCCGGTGGCAATCCAAGGATGTTGCTGAGAACTCTTCAAAATTTATCCAAGCTCAACACATTAAATATTAATTCAGAGATCAAATCATTCTATCGAAGCAAAATTTGGGGCGAACACACAGAGTTGGGCGAAAAATACAAAGGCCATAAAGGCGTAATAGATTGGGGGAGAGACTTTCTTGAACGCTCAGTCATTCCCAAGGTTGAAGAATACAACTTTGTCAGGAAAGAAAAAGGAGTCGATGAGTCTACAATCTACTTTTGGATTCATAAAGATGCTCCTGAGGAAGTAAAAGAGGCGCTAAGACTTCTTACTTATACTGGAATTATTAGAAAAGTGGATAGTTCCGTAAGAGCTACAAGAGCCGAATTAGGCACCCGGTACGAGATCAAATACGGTTGCATGATTTCATTAGAAAGCAATCCGCATGGTGAGTCTTCAGATTTTTTTAAGAACCTTTCTATAAAAAAATTTCCTGAGTTTGGGAAAAATCATAGTTCATATTCTGGAAGCCACGGTGTCCTTTTAACTAATGATGAAGAACAGTACGAAGAGTCTTTAAAATCGCTACTTGCCAAACCAATTGATGTGTTACTCCTTCTTACTCAATGGCAAAAAGAAAAATTAAAAGATGCTGGAATTAATACAATAGAACAACTTCATAAAAGTACTGAAAAGAACTTAATTGAAAAAATATACAATGTTGGACCTACAAGAGCCCGGTTGATGAAAAATGCGGCGGCAGCTGAGCTTCTTGAATATATATCAGGATAGATGTAACCTGTCACTGGAGTGGGACCGGGCGTACTGATTACTTTTTTAGGAAGTATGTGGTTTAGGAAAATGAAAACTTTTATTTGAGGTTTCGGGTTTAAATGCCCGGCCCCTCAGCTCAAACGTTAGGCATGAAAACAACAAATATGTGCTTTATAGAGAACGATTGAATACATCGTAATCCGTGGCCATCTTACTTATTTATAATATGGGGACACCTTATTTATTGATAAAAATTAAAGCATTTGTTTAACTTCTTAGCATGGTGCGGATGGCAAGGGCAGTGGCTCCGGGAAATAGGCAACAGACCCCAATTTTACTTCTTGAAAAGTTCAGAATGTGAACCGGTTCTTTCTAAAAAAAGATCGTCGGAAGATATTCGATAAATCATCAGCCAGTCTGGTTCTATGTGGCAATCACGATGCTCTTTCCAGTTACCGGACAATTGGTGGTCATTATATTTCGGTTCTAAAATTTTTCCGGAGGATAGTGTTTCTATGACAACCCTAATTTTCGAAAGATCCTTATTCTGTCTCTTGATCCTTTTATAATCTTTCTTAAATTGGGTCGTATAATGAATATTCAATTATCGAGTTCCTTGAATAAATCATCAACCGAGTCAACTTTATGGACATTTTTTCCCGCTTCAGAGTCTTGAAGTGTTTTAGCTGTAACCTCATTAGGAATCTTTATTTCAAAAGGGATTCCATTATGTAAAACTATCTGTGAGAGGTACATCGAAATAGCCTCTGACATTGATATGTTTAATTTTTTTAGTATAATTTGGGCATCGTTTTTAATAATGGGGTCAACCCGAGTTTGAATTGTTGCTGTTTTTGCCATGATTTTTTCCTATTTGTAGTATTGATTGTATTGACATTGTCGATACAATAAATATACAGCATGTTTTTAAAAGAGCAACCTTTTTTATTGTTTGTAATAACAATTACATGAAGCGAACAAAACGCTTGCCGTGTCAAGGTAAATCCGAATCGTTGGAATAATGTTGAGGCCTGTCAGATACCTGATACCTGACGATCTGATTTTTTATTTTTTTCCATCACCAGCCGGGCAGAACCGATACCGCCGACCAGAAAGAAAAGCCCGCCGGCCAGCAAGGCTGAAGGCACGCCGGCCCGTTTAATCCGGGGACACCTTACTTATTTATTGACCTAAATTAAAGCACTTGTTTAAATTCTTCGCATAGCACAGCTGCCAAGGGCAGTGACTCCGAGGAAATAGGGGGACAGATCACGACTTTCTGTATCCCCTATTTGTATTTGTGTACGGCTCCATTATGGCTCAGGCAGCAGCGTGTTCGACGGTGATCGCCACTTGAAGCCCGGCCTTGGAGAGCATATCCACCAGGGCGTCAATGGTGAATTTGTCTATTTTACCGCGCATTACGTCGCTGATCCGGGGCCGGGTCACACCCATGAGCTCTGCGGCATGGGCTTGGGTCATGCCCTTACTTTTGATGAAGGATTCAATTTCCATCATCAGCTTGGACTTAATCATCAGTTTATCTGATTCCTCCTGGGAAAATCCAAGATCTTTAAATACGTTTCCGCTGGATTCAATAATTTCCATTATTTCCCTCTCCTTGCTTTTTGTACGGCCTTCAAGCGTTGTACTGCAGTATCCAGATCCCGTTTTGTGGTCTTCTGAGTCTTTTTTATAAAAGCATGAAGGACATAAACAGCATCGGCAAAGGATGCTGTGTAAATTATTCGGTATTCATCTCGGATTTTAATCCGGATCTCCTTAACGCCTGTCCCGATGGTTTTCATCGGCTTCCAGTCGCAGGGATCTTTCCCCTCTTGTACTTTGTTAAGCTGATACCCAGCCTCTTTTTGTGCCGGCTTGGGAAAAGATTTTAAGTCGTTTAAACTATTACCGACAAATTTCAGTGGTTTCATGGACATAGTGTATAAAATTTTGTACACATTGTCAATTAAAGAAGACTTATGTTGTGTTTCGGGGTCTTATTGTTATATAGATTCTATCTATTTGAAATAATAAGATATCTGTAAGTCTCATTAATCTGATGGAAAAAAGGGCAATTCTGACAGGGTAACCCCCCGCCAGACGCCTATGGGCCAGGTGGAATAAGGATCGGTCCCTATATGATTGATTTCAGGGCGGCTTCCACCTCTTGATAAGCGGCATTGCTTGGGACCGTAAGAGACCGGTAACCGTCTCCTGCAAACCTGCGGTCCAGTTCAATGAGTACATGGGTCGCATCGCCCTGGATGACAAAAGAGAGTTCAACTTCCTTAACACTGATGAACCCAAGTGTCAGATACCTGATACCTGACGATCTGATTTCTTATTTTTTTCCATCACCAGCCGGGCAGAACCGATACCACCGACCAGAAAGAAAAGCCCGCCGGCCAGCAAGGCTGAAGGCACTCCGGCCAGGTCCGCCTGCCAGCCCAGTACCGGTCCCAGCACGGCAAATGCCAGGCGGATAATCATGCTTCTTACGGATAAAACCGTGGCCCTGACATCAGACGGCGTGATTTCATTGATCTGGTTACGCAGTACCGGTGTGGCAACGCCCCTGACGCAGTAAAATAAAAAGAGAAAAAACAAGCCCCCCATACCACCCCAGAGCCCCATGAGAATGTAGCCACTTGGGATACCCGCGGCAATAAAAAGCATGGTCCCGTTGCGGCCCAGCTTTTCCTCTACCCGCCAGGCCCGCATGGATACGGTACCGGTGGCAAAATTCAGCATAGGGATAATGATACCGTACATGCCCAAGGGCAGGGCAAGGTAAGCAAAATAGGGCTGAACAAACCAGGCCATGGCCAGGGTGGCTGTTCCCATAAGCGAAGAATAGAGTATGGCACCCCTGAGGGGTCTGTGTTCTATGAGAGAAAAGCGGACAATGCGCAGAATCTGTTTAAAGCTGGTGTGTCCTTTGAGCCGGGACCGTTCCGGTTCCACCAGGGTAAGCGACGCAGGTATGGCACAAAAGGCGATAAGCGCCTGGAAAAAAAAGGGGGTTCTCAGGCCGGCCATGGCAATGAGCACCCCTAACGGGGCGGCCACGGCTTCTGCAAAATTACCGGCTGAGATCATCCGGCCCTCCACTTTAAGGTATCCCTTGTCTTTTTGGGCTGCCTGAAGGCTGTCATAGAGCAGGGCCGAATCGGATCCGGAGATAAAGCTTTGCCCTGCACCAAGGATGATTTCACAGGCAAAAAAGGTCCAGAATCCGGTGACAGCGCAGTAAAGTGCAAATCCGGCAAAGCCCAGGATACTGCCCAGGATCAGCGTATTTTTTCTTCCCCATACATCCCCAAGGTAACCGGAGGGTACCTCCAGTACAACAATGGTGAATGAATAGGCCGCTTTGAGCACGAAAAGTTCCTGGGCGGCCAGTCCGTTTTCCTTGTAAAAAAGGAAAAGAATGGGCATGGTCAGCATCAGCCATTTTGAAAGTTTGATAACATATAGCCGAATGATATTTTTATCTACAGCCCGAGGCATCGGATTTATCCTGTTAATATTTTAAAAAAGGCCGCAACATACCATATTTTTTGATAAATCAGTATAAAAATTGTCATGAGTGTATATTCATGATATACAAAAAATATGGTGATGCTAAGCAAAATAATATCACATTGTACCGGTGATGAAAAAGAAAATACCTGAATTCACCAGTGAAGCCGAAGAACGCAAATTTTGGCAAGAAAACGATTCTTCAGAATATATGGATTGGTCTGATGCAGAGAATGTTGTTTTTTCGAAGTTAAAGCCTTCAACTCGAAAAATTTCTATCCGGTTACCTGAATCGATGATCGAAGATTTAAAAGTATTGGCAAACAAAAAGGATGTTCCTTATCAGTCTCTTTTAAAGATTTTTCTTTCGGAACGTATCGATTCTGAAATGCGTTACTAATGGGTATTTGCTACACGGTCAGGTGGACGGGCACGTCAGTAGTCCGGTACCTGGAAAAGGCACCGGACTTTTTTACCGATCAGGATGAGAAATCATACCCGCGTTCGCCGTGAAGTGACTGGTCAAGCCCCCTGTACTCACTTTCTTCATCCAGTCTGAAGCCCACGGTTTTTTCCACAATAACGCACAAAATAATGGTTGCGACGCCTGCGAGCAGTATAGTCGCTCCCAATCCTTTGAGCTGTATGAACAACTGATCAAAGACCGTCCAGGTCCGTCCGGCTGCTTCACTGGCTGATGCCATCCAGGAATCGCGGATGAAAAAACTAAGCAGAATGACTCCAAGCCCGCTACCTACACCGTGAATTCCGAAACAGTCCAGTGTATCATCATACCCCAGCTTTATTTTGACTTGAAGCGCATAAAAACAGACCACGGTAGACGCTGCTCCCAGGAATAGAGCGCCCAGGGGCTGGACCACTGCGGCTGCCGGGGTGATCACCACCAGGCCGGCCAGGGTGCCGGAGGCAAAACCAAGGGCAGATGCTTTCCGGTAGATAATTCCTTCGATGCACAGCCAGACCAGCGCCCCACTGGCCGCAGAAATCTGGGTCATGGTCAGGGCTCTGCACGAATCCAGCCCGCTCTGAAGGGTGGAGCCGGCGTTAAAACCAAACCAGCCGACCCACAGAAGCCCGGCACCGATGAGGGTCATGGTCAGATTGTTGGGTGGGGTGGCAATTTTGGGATGTCCCAGCCGGGGCCCAAGATAGATGGCCGCCACCAGGGCACTGATACCGGCCGACACATGAATGACCAATCCTCCGGCCAGGTCAATCACCCCGGCGGCACCGGCATTATACAACCAGCCGTCCGGTGCCCATACCCAGTGGCACAGTGGCGTATAAACCACCAGAAACCATAGGGAAATAAACAGGATATATCCCCTTAAATAAATCCGCTCTGCCAAGGCCCCGCTGATCAAGGCCGGCGTGATGATGGCAAATTTACCTTGGAACATGGCAATGATATATTCCGGAATCCCGTCGGTCACGGCTTCATCAATCCCCTTGAGAAAAAAGAAATCACTGTTCCATCCAACAAATCCGCCCATAATGCTCTCGCCAAAAGTCAATGCATAACCGCAGACCACCCAGAGTACACCGATAACCGCCATGGCCACAAAGGTATGCATCATGGTACCCAGAACATTTTTAGCCCGTACCAGACCGCCGTAAAACATAGCCAAACCCGGCAGCATGAGCAGAACCAGGGCCGTTGAAATCAGCATCCAGCTTGTGTTGCCGCTGTCAATTACCGTACCGTCTCCAGCCATTGCAGCCAGCGGAGTACCAAAAATTACAAAACCGAAAGAAATAAGCTGCTTGTTTAACATAATCATGCTCCATTGTTGTTAATTTCAAAAATTTTAAAGTTAAAAGCAATAGACATGCCACCTTCTGTTTTAAAATTTTCATTAATTGCAACATATTATAATAAAAGGAATTAATTTTTTTTCTCAAGTTGCATTGATCCGTCTAAAAGCCTTCATGATCGATCTATTTCAAATCTGTAGATAAAAACGACAAATAATAATACATAATTGAAATAAATAACCTATGAAGTTTTGTATATCGCTATTTGCTCCAAGAGTTTTAAGTTAAACAGCATGAAATAGACGATATTTTGCTGATAATCTATTATTTGTTGTAACCTGTCATAATAAAAGGAATAAATTTTACGAGTTGGGCGGCGTTGATTCGTAGAAAAACCTGTTTAATAGATCTGTTTCAAATTTGTAGATAATAGCGAGGGGATAATATTACATAATTGAAATAAATAGATGGACATTTTGTCCTGAAATAGATAATGAAGTTGGTCTTTGGGGGGCTGTTAAAAAATTAGGGGAATGTTTTCATGAGATTGCAGTCGATTTATCAACTACCAAACAGGCTTTAAGGAATGGATTTTAAATAACTTCTCCATTTTGATATATCCGGGAGCGCAGGCGTCCCGCCTGCAGTAAAAATGCAGGCGGGACGCCTGCGCTCCCAGGTCAAGTTATTGCAAACTTATTTCTTAGGCAAATTTTTCCTGCCTTTTATCTCTGGGTTCCTTAATCTTCTGAAGATGGCGCTTCGAGTATATCAGGATCAGATTTTTTTTCGATTTCAAGGATGGGCGATTCAGGCCCGGGCAGTCTGCTTAAGCTCAACTGGTACTCACGGATGTGAGTTTCTGCTTCCAATGCCTTTTTGGCCAGAAGATAGCGTAGATAAAGAAACCAGGCAAAAATTAAAAGAATCGCCATGCCGGCAATAGCAAAAAACCATCCATACCGTTCAATGATTTCAAGACCGGTTTGACCGATATAGGAAATCAGATTTGGCAGCACCCAGAAGGCAAGCACAACCAGGAAAACGCCTGCACCAATTATAAAAATGTTCATGCGGTTGATCTGGGCTAAAAATTCATCCATTTTCCCGGTGGGCTCAGCGTGGGTATTCTGGGTTGGCTGGGGCTCCTCTTGTTTTTTGCCGGCAAGTTTCGAGACGGCTGATATAAGAAAGGCAAACAAAAGCGTAAACCCTAAAGGAAGGCCAAGGGCTGTGGTAAACCAGGCCCTGAACGGAAACGGTACCGTTCGGGTGACCAGTTTTTTTTCATAATTTTCAAAAGGGCCGAAGGTTGCTTCAAAATAATACTTTTTAAACTCGGTCAAATGCTTTCCATCTGTTTCGTATATGACTGTTCCTGAATCATTCAGAACCTGCAGGGTATGCTTTGTTCCGGATTTTGCAGAAAAAATGAAGAAAATATAAAGTTCCACGAAAATCAGCAGCATGGCAACGATAATCATCAGGGGCTTGTTTTGTAAAACTGAATTTTTAATGTTCATATCTCGCCTTGTTTTTGATTGCACTTCTTATCTTTCAAATAAAAGGCCCTCCAGTTTTATAAAAAAGTCTGTGTAACCTACACAGACTTTTCAACTTTCGTTGTGGGCTGAACCACACTGAAAAACAGGTTGGCCTGGGGCTGTTTATATTAAGCCTTAATTCAACCGTTAAAATTGTATAGAAATTAACCCGTCTCAGCGACCCTGTCAATTTATTAATCCGGTCGTGATTTGTTCACTGACAGCATGTGGCTTTTCCTATATCAAACTTTGATTTTGCAACGTGCCGATCATTTTTTCGTCATGTATTATTCAAGATGAATCAATGGAAGCAAATTGAAATATGTGCTTATTGATGAAACAAAGAAGACGGGTAAAAAGACAAGTTATATTGTGGCGTTGTTTCCATGGCCCTTAGGAATTAGGTCTTAAAAAACTTGCCCTTTTTGCTATATCCTGGAGCGCGGGCGTCCCGCTGCGGGCGGGACGCCCGCGCTCCAGGGTTAAATTATTTCGACTCGTTCCTTAGGAAGACATTAGGTTACCCATAAGGGCCAATGTTCTGATAAGCTGGTAGACATAGCCCATCTCATTGTCATACCAGGATACCACCCTGACTTCATAAATTTTGGTTCCACACCGCTGGGCAAGTGTTTGCGTGGAATCAAAAAGAGACCCATAGCTCGTGCCGATTATATCGCTTGACACCAGTTCCTCGTCAGAATATCCAAAGGATTCATTCGCTGCGTTTTGCATGGCTTCATTAATGCCTTCAACAGATACGGTTTCGGTTTCATCCTTTAAGGTTGCGTCAAGAATGGTGATGGAACCCGAAGGAACCGGAACGCGCTGCGCCGAACCGATCAGTTTGCCGTCAAGCTCGGGGATGACAAGACCAATGGCCTTTGCAGCACCGGTTGAATTGGGGACGATGTTGATTGCACCGGCCCTTGCACGACGGAAGTCACCTTTGCGGTGCGGGCCGTCAAGAATCATCTGGTCGCCCGTGTATGCATGGATTGTTGTCATAAAGCCGGTTCTTAATTCACGATACTCATTCAGCGCCTTTGCCATGGGGGCAAGGCAGTTGGTTGTGCATGACGCACCGGAAACCACAAGTTCATCGCCTTTAAGTATATGATGATTTACACCATAAACAATGGTCGGCAGGTCATTGCCTGCCGGGGCGGAAACCAGAACCCTTTTGGCACCGGCATCAATATGTGCCTGGCTTTTGGTCTTTGAGCAGAAAAATCCGGTGCACTCAAGAACAATGTCCACCCCAAGGCTGCCCCAGGGCAGATTTTTGGGGTCGGCATCTTTGTACACCGGGATTTTTTTGCCGTCAATAATGAGCGCTTCTCCATCGTACTCGACGGTATGGCCTGAATAACGACCCTGAACACTGTCATACTTGAGAAGATGTGCCAGCATTTTAGGGTCTGTCAAATCGTTCACCGCTACGATTTCAAACCGGTCATCTCCAAAAAGTTTCCGGAAAGAAAGCCGTCCTATTCTTCCAAAACCATTAATCGCAACTTTAAGCATAATACTTCCTTTTTTTTGGATATTAGATGTCAAGACAGGAGCGACAGCAACTGAATCAAGTGATGGTAAGCCACAACCTGCCATGAAAAAAGAATTTGTCTTGCTCAGCTGGAAACATGGATTTTTAAATCCTGAATAATATTAGGCCAACAGGTTGCTTACTGTCAACCAAACCATGAAAAAATAACGGAAATATAAATTTTATCTACGGGCCAACGACCTTCGATGGATTTACGACCAGTTATAGTCGAAACTGGATACCGATACCTCCTTGATACAGGGTCTTGGCGTAGGTGACTTCCGGGCGTCCAGTGGAAAGGTCTGCAGCAGCGGTAGCATCCTCATAAAAATACCCGGAAAGGCCCAGGATCAAGGTGATTTTTTCGGTCATCCTGTACCTTGCGCCGACGGCAAAGGCATGGCAGTCCAGAGGCGGACTCATCTGCTCAATGATGCCGAAGTTTTCAGGTTTCATGTCCACGTCAATATAAAGATACCCCGCTGTCAGGGACCAGGCAGCGTTGACATCGTATTGAAGGGCCAGGGCCAGATCAAAGGAGTTGCCGTCCACGGCGTAATTTTGGGTATCCCAATCCGCATCCGTTTCAAAGTAGAGGGAAAATGAGGGTTTGAGCGTGAGCTTAGGAAGGATTTTCCATTCAAGGCCGAGGGCCAGTACGGCCGGAAGATCCCTGGCATAGCTTTGGCCGTCCTCCCGACCAAAGGCATTGAGAAGGATCAGGCCGAACGGATTTGATCCGTTTGTTTCAGTGTCCCAGTCCAGGTTGACCTGCGATTCATACCGGATACCGATATTGAGCTTGTCCGACGGGTGGATGTCGATACCGAACACCCCGCCGAAACCGTCCGCTTCCTGATCGTATTTGGCCAGGATATAATCGCCTTTGTAGGTTCCGTGCAGATCCACTTCCTTGTCGGTTCTCACGTACCTGACCCCGGCGGCAACGGAGACCATAGGGTGAAGAGCGTACGAGACGCCTGTGGTAAAGGTGTAATCATAGCTTTTAGCGTAGGCATAGGGTTGGGAAAGCGTTCCGCCTGGCTCAATGGCCGGGTTGAACGCACCGGCGTACATTAGATTTTCAACGGTTCTGGTAATGATGTTGCCGTTTTCGTATTCGGTCTCTCCGCCGCCGCCGTTAATGGTAAACGCCCCCCATAAGGCCCATTTGTCCCGTTTGTGGACCCCGAAGGCCATGGGGGCGATCAGTTTGGTATTGGCGGTTTGGGTTTCCCCGTTGAATTCATGGTCATAATCAAAGATAAAAGGCAAAATATCGACTTCCAGGTAGGTCCCGTTTTTAAGGTGCATCAAGCCGGCAGGGTTATATGCGGCGGCATCCGCACCGTCTGTGGCGGCATTGCGGCTGAGGCTACCCGCATATGCCGATGAAAAGTTTTGCTTGTTGTCAATACCACCGCCGGACGCAGGAACGGCCGTTCCTAAAATCAATACGATCAAAAACCATTTTCTCACCATTACGTTCTCTCCATCTTCCTGTAGTCAATTGATTTCAACGCTTATTCAAAGGCCGTTTGCCCAGCTTCATACCCCTGTACCTGGAAATCAGTTTTTAAAAATTCGGACATGCATACGTTTTGTTTGAACGCGTGTCAACTGGAAATGTTTGGAATTGACAGCCGGTTGTTTTTGGGGTCTAATTTTTAAATTAGTTTACATTGAATTTTTTTACAGATTCCTGTCACATTGATATGCAAATCAAAAAGAATTTCCTGATTTAGGAGTGAGACCTAAATAATTTAACGTGGGAACGTGCGCGTCTCAACCGTATCGTTACTGCGGGCGGGACGCCCGCGCTCCTAAATATATCAAGATGAGCAAGTTGATTAAGACCCGTTCCTTCGATTGGGTTTGCCCGTTATGCCGGGCAAATAAAAAAGCCCTCGTCTGAGTCGAAACAAGGGCTTCTGCATAAGCGTGGGAAAGTGGTTGTTATCTGATGTTTGAACGAAAACTTGGAAATTTTGTCGACCGGCTGTTACGGAATAGATAATTTTTTCAAGTCCAAAGCGGAAAGTCAATTTGACCGCAGGTATACATGCAGTAATGGTGTCTTGGCAAAATCAATTTGAGCCAGGAGCTTTCCGCGTTTATTATAGCGTAGCACCTTATTATTTCCGGAAAAACTGAAAGAACTCACATAAATATCACCGGTCGACGGGTCTCTGGCAATTCCTTCTGGATAGGCAACACCGTCCGGCAACGTAGTAAAGGTTTGTGACTTAACCTGGTAAGCTACGTCTTTTTTATGTACAGCACTACATGCCAGTAATGATAAGGATAATAGAATTACAGATAACGTGTTTAGAATTAATTTTCCCGACATTTTCATTTTAGACCTCCGTTTGTTTTTTCCATGGTTGTCCCATTTAATCTAAATTTTTTTTGCTATTGATTATCAATTTGTAACGATTTTGTCATTATCAAGCATTAGTTTCAACAATTAAAGAGAACATAACCCAAAAAGTAAGGTATAGAGAAATAGTGCGAACCTACTATCATTTAAGCTTATTTTTAAAAGATGTGCATAAATGCGATTGTGGCGGTGCAATTTTGCGAATTTTTTTGCTTTTTTCAATCCTTAATCCTTTATATTGATTTTGCCATTTTTGCTGTATGGATCTATCTGAAATACTTTTTAGCTTTCTATGAAAAAGGAAGGCGAAGGTATTTTATGCACAATTTTTTTTTATTTTAATTGTCTCTTTGCATTTAGTTGTTTGGTTTGCAGGGCTTGACTTCGCAGTCAAATTGCCGGCCTCTGCCAAAGGGGGCGAGACGGTTTTATTGCTGTTAGGGACTCGGAAAAAATAAATTCTACATTTTGCTTGCCTTTTTATCCGTATTCTTCGTTGCGACTTAGGGCACATATTCCAATATGCTCCCTAAGCCGCGCCTTGAATACGAATAAAAATTCGGCGCAAAATTTGTAGCATTAATTTTTTCTGAGCCCCTTACGATGGATAAGGCAAAACAACTTTTAAAAGGGGGTACGGTTGTTGCATTTTCTCCTACCGATTTTATGAAAGGACACTCGGAAAGTACGATTCACATAACCTGCTTGGTCCCAATAGGGGGGCGTTAATTGAGATGGCTGCTAATGCCAAAGTTTTTAACTTTTGATTAATTAAATTAAAAAAGCAAGTTCACTGAAAGAATTTAAGGGATTGGTTCTTACGTCGGCCGCTGTAGGGGCAGGCCACCGTGCCTGCCCTAACGAGGGCAACCACAGAGGGATTGCCCCTACGAAAAATGGCCTACAATAGAATCAAGCCCGAATTTAACACACGGATAAAGGAAAAAATCATGGCTAATTTTTTGTTTGTTCTCAGCAAGGATGATAATGAGGCTGCTACACGATGCTTTCAGTTTGCAAAAATTGCGCATTCAAAGGGGTATCATGTGGATATGTTTTTCATTGACAGCGGTGTCATGTGGGCCAATAAAGACAGGGATTTGTCCATCAAAACCGACACAGGAGATTGCCCGGCGGATTACCTTCCCTATCTTGTAGAAAATGAAGTCACCACAGGTATTTGTACCCCGTGCGCGAAAAACCGCGGCCTTGATGAAGCTGGTTTCTTCACCAATATGCAGTTGGACGGCGGCCCCCATCTTATTGATATGGCTGCGGAGGCAAAGGTATTTAACTTCTAATGGCCTGTTTTGGACACCCCCAGGCTAAAAAAATAACGAACTCTAAATCAATAAGGAGAATCAAATAATGAAAAAGATATCTTTAATCGTATTAACATGCTTGTTAGTTTTCGGTACTTCAGCTTTTGGAGGATATTATAGGTATCAAATAAAAGTTGATCATGAAGGAGGCAATGTCACTCCTTCTCAGGCGCATGAAATGGTAAAAAGAGATCCTGCGCATACATTTATTATTGATACACGGACAAGAGCTGAACATCAATTTGTCGGCCATCCCGTAGGTGCATATAATATTCCATTAAAATTCTGGAATGGGCAGTTAGGAGAAAAAGGGTATGGTTTGACAACCAACTCTGGCTTTAGCAATGATTTGCTCGAACGATTCAATCCTGCGACAGATAAATTGATATTTATGTGTCGCAGTGGAAAAAGAAGTTGTCTTGGATGTACGGCAGCGATTAAAGCAGGTTGGAACCCTAAAGATATTTGCAATATGCTCGGTGGTTTCGAAGGGGATAAAATAGAAAATAAAACCAGTATATATAATGGTCAACGAAAACTTGGCGGTTGGAAAAACGAAGGATTACCCTGGACTTACCATGTTGATAATAAATTAGTTTATAAAGCAGATTTTGATAAAGCAAATCTTGCACAGCAATAGTAAAATCTTATAAATTTGCCACATCATTCAGGTTGCTGGGGAAGAAGCCCCAGCAACCACCAGCAACCAGTATCAACTCAATTCCAAGCATTCTCCATCTGTCCAAAGACTTTCAAAATGTTTGAGTTACAGTATACAAGATCATTTTTTTTGTGCGGAAAATATCCAGACAAGGGACCAGCCTAAGGCCACGGGCAGAATTCCCGACACGATAAACATTGAAATCTGTCCCTGCCAGGGTTTTGTCCACAAAGCACTGATGATGATAATGGCTGCGGATAATACAATGGCGCTTCTCAATTTTATTGTGAATACCCTGGGAGACGGCTTTGTTTTTTTTCTTTCCCCCGGGGGCTTTGGGGAAATTATTCTAGGTACAATCAGGATACAAAGTATTAGAAAAATAAGTAAAAGAATTTCGCTGATGCCGGTCAATTAAGTTTCCTAAAATTTGTTGTCTTTAATTATTTCCTACCGGTTATAAATGGATTTGAGCTTTGTATATGCCTGCTGAATTTCCAAGAACTTTTCATTAGCAAGGTTTGAAAACTCTTCACCCAGGTGGGACAGTTTATCCGGGTGGTATTGCTTGGCCTTGTTTTTATATGCAGTTTGAATTTCAGACCAGGACGAAGAATCGTCCACACCAAGGATATCATATGGAGATTTAAAAGTACTGGTTCTATCTGACGCGTTCTTTTTTGTTGATTGCCCTGTTGCATTGGAACCGTTTGGTCCAGCTGTTCTATATGTTTTTTTGGCCGCTTCAGGGCCTTTTCCTTTTTCCCCAGACGATTGTTTAGTGCCTTTTTTAAATAAAAAGGAGGGCAGCCGGCCATATCTGATCAGATGATACAGACAAAAAATAACCAGGCTGTCATCTATCCATCCCACCAAGGGCAAATACAGTTCGGGAATCGCATCTACAGGTGAAATTAGATAGGCCAGGCCCAGAAGAATCAGTATAAATTTAACCAGAGGGGACATTGTCACTTTCCGGCGGTCAGGACATCAATCATGGTGAAAAGTTTTTGCTCAAAGGCGTTTGAATCAATTTTGTCTTTCAGAAAAACGACTGCATCAAAGGTGCCTGAAACATAATTCTGCCGTCCGTTTATGTTATGGGTCAGTTCAAACAGTGCGGATCCATCCGGTGCCTTAATTGTATATGTATGCCATGCGTGCCCCTCTATGTACTGCTCTTCAACGCCTAAATCTTCTTTCTGGATTTTGGGATCTCTGATTTTTTCAATGCTGGAAATATCGAAATCAATTCCCAGTTGATTGAAACAGGCCACCAGAGCCTTGGCCGTGCCCGATGTATCCGCTTTTCCCTGCTGATGGCTCTCTTTGACCTGAAGTGTGAAGCCTTTGAACAGCCCAGGGAAGGTGTTTGCCGCGTATTCAAGCATGGCTTGAAGCCCGACAATCTGTTTGGCCATGTTCGGGGCAATGACCGCAGGCATAGGTCCGTTTTTTACCGTCCGTTCAAGATCTTGCCTGTCTCCGCCCGTGGTGCCCATAACAAAAGGTATTTTATGCGCAGCATAAAATTTTGCATTGTCGTTTACCGCTGTCGGGTGGGTGTAATCAATACACATGCAGCCAGGGTAGGATTCAAGAATTTCATTGATCTTATCTTCCCTTTCACTGGGTTTTAAAAGGGTTATTTTTGTCTGATCCACAGACACCTGGCCATCGGTAATTTCCTCCCCGGTCAGGGAGAAGGGTACAAGGCTAAACCGCTCATCCTGTAAGACGGCTTCAGCCATTACACGGGCCACATTGCCGGGAAGTCCGCTGATCATGATGGGTATACAATTCATTTTAACTCTCCTTGAAGGCTTTGGGTAAATTGGGTGAAATCGGCCATTCCGGGTTCGTTTAAGTCTTTGAGCCGACACTCAAGTCCTTTCAACGCAGCCGGGATATATTTTTCAAATTGCTTCTTGTTTTTAACTTGGGTTAAAAAACCAAACGCGCCCAGCATCTGAAGGTTACGTGAAATACAGCAGTATCTGAAAGAGTGCATAAAAGCATCTATATCAAAAGATACGTTAAGGCCGATTTTTTCCAACGCATAGTTTAACAGTTGATCCCGGACAGTCCGGGACAGTGTAACATAGGGGTCAATTAAAAGGGAAGCCAGATCATACTGAATCGGACCTGGGCGTGCGGATTGAAAATCAATGAACCAGGGACGCCCGTTATGGAGCATAATGTTTTTCGACTGGCAGTCCCTGTGCATAAGCCCGTTCATTGCATGACGCAGTGCATTGTCGGCAATACGGTGAAAATGCGGGGTAAAGGTTTCGAACTGTTCTTTGCGGTTAAAATATCCATTTACAAAGGCCTGCATAAAATACCGGCATTCCAGATCCAGGATCATTTGCTTTGAGTAGGACGGGGTCTGGCAGGTCCAGGCCGTATCAAACGCTTCAATTCCTTTGAACGAAAAATCAATCAAAGCGTCAATAACAAGTTGATACCATTTGATAATCTGTTTTTCGTCCATTCCCCGGATATGGTCTGCCAGATGGGTACTGCCCAGATCTGCCACGGCCACCTGACCTGAAATGGTGTCATGACCCAGAATTTGGGGGACAGCGATACCCTTGTCAGCCAAATGCTTTCCTATATTTATAAACGCATGCAACTGGGCTGTACCGTTGTTGGGTTGGGCGTTGCATTGGGCCGCATCCAGACAGATACCATGGTCCGAGAGAATCAGGCTTTTTTCTCGATGCCGGGCGCGGAACCAGAGACGGTCCGATCCGTCCCCGGCCAGGGCCTGGATGTCAATCTCTTGAATCCGGGATGGAACGATACCAAAAATTTTGCCGGCCAGGTATTCCCTGGATGTCTGTTGGTAATCTCGGGGGGTGCCCATGTCCCGCCAGTAAAATTGTTCGGCTTTGAGCGCAGAAACTTTTTCCAGGCAACATAATTTTTTATATACATCAATGCTTGAAAATATTTTTTCCGGGGGCATGTATTCAAAAATGCCCGGGGATATTGCCTGGATTCCTGTGAACGCAAGACCGGATTCCGGGGCCTGGGAAAAATGCCTGACAATGCAGGGCCCTGGCGTTTTCTGGTCCACACAAATGGTATTGAACCGGTAGCAGTCATGGACCAGCAGGGTGGCAAGGGCACCGGATGCCTTGTGGCAGGCCATCAGGTGTGACAGATCAAAATCACAGAGTACATCTGCATTAACCACAAAAAAATCATCATCTGCCAACTGACTGCCAAGGTTGGCAATGGCCCCGCCGGTATCGAGAATTACAGGCTCAAACACCACTTCCAGATGTTTTTTTGACTGGTGATTGTCAACAAAGTCTGCAATGGCATCTGCCCGATGGTGCGCATTAATAAAAATTTTTGTGCAACCGGCATCTAAAAGATTTTTAACGGCATAGTCGAGAACCGGTCGGCCGTTGATGGTGAAAAGGGGCTTGGGCAAATGCTGTGTATAGGGCAGCAATCTTGTGCCAAGCCCTGCTGCAAGTATCAGGGCTTTCATGATGGGTTAGCTTGAGATTCGTCTGGAAAGCAGATCAAGGATCTCCTTGTACTGGTCTATGCGTTCCTGATCCCCGGAACCGTTGATGTCGTTTTTGGCAAAATAGTTCACGGCATTGCTGTAATTGATCAGGGACAAGGATTCCTTTCGGATCACCTGGTTGCGTTTATACAGTTTATTGCCGAAGGAAAGCAGCTTTTTTGCGCGCTCTTTAACATCATATTTATCTGTCTTTTCTTTTTCCAGGAAGACAAGACAGGTCATATAAGATTCGAAAAAGGGAATGAGAAAGGCTGCAAACCATTTTAATTTTCTCAGCCCTTCCGATGTCAGGTTAAAGGTGTCGGCAAATTGGGGGTCAGGCACGAGAATCCCCTCGTTGATAAAGCCTTTTAACGCCTTTGAGATTTGCTCTTGTGCCGTAATTTCTTCATCAAATGAAAATTCATCCGTGAACAGTTTTTGCAAAAAGTGATACCTGGATACAAGGTCCTGCATGTCAAACTTAAACCGGTCTGTTTCTATAATGGCTGCGGCTGTATAGGCAGCCGGTACAAAGAAACAGATGACCGAGTTCTTATAGTAGTCCAGGACCGGTCTTTTGTTGTGCTTGACAATGAGCATGGTGGTGTCTGTGATGCCATCCTCGTCTTCATCTGCAAGCTCAATGAAATTTCTGGAAAGAAAATTTTCAATGACCGAATTAAAGGCACTGTCCGGGTCAATCATCAATGTGTCGGAAAGATACGCCCCGTGAAAAATAAGATGATTCATATAAGTGTTTACCCGGGCAAACATCTGTTTTTTTGTAAACGTGCTTTCAGAGCAGTTAAGGATGCCTGAGGCGACGATACCGTGGGGTGTAGCAACGGTATTGTCATTGATGGCACTGATCAATTTGTATCCGAATTCTTTGACAAAGCGACTGAACTCTTCGTCACTGGTCTTTTTGAGATTAACTCCTTTTTCTTCCATATACGTGTTCATGGAAATCGGTGTGTCAAATTTAAGATAGACTTTGCCGTATTTTCTTTTTAAAAACTTTCTTGTGTTCAACAGGCCTTTTAGGTTTTCAGGTGTTTTTTTGCCGCCTTCGATTTCCTTTAGATAGGCGTCTTCTTCCAGAACCCTGTCATACCCCACATAAATGGGCACAAAATAAAGATCTTCACAGGCACCGCTTAAAAATGCCCGGATAATCATGGACAGCCCCCCGGTTTTCGGGGGCAGTACTTTTCCCGTCCGGCTTCTGCCGCCCTCAATATAAATTTTGATGTTAAAACCTTCATAGAGCAGTTTTTCGATATATGCTGCAAAAATACGGGTATACAATTCCGCTCCCTTGAAGGTCCGGCGCAGGAAAAACGCGCCGGCACCCCTGAATATCGGTCCAAGAGGCCAGAAGGAAAGGTTTTTGCCCGCCGCAATATGGGGGCAGGGCATATTATTTTTGAACATGACATAGGGTAAAAGCAGATAATCAAGGTGGCTTTTATGGCAGGGAATTAGAATCAGCGGGGCTTTGCTGTAAGTCTCCCGCATCGTGTTGATCTCATCCTGGGATACGGAAATTCCCTCAAATATGTTTTTGAATACCCAGGTGAAAAGCCAGTTTAAAACATTTATAACCCTTAAACTGTAATTGGCTGCAATTTCATCGATATAGGCAGCCGCCTTTTTGTTTACCTTTCTCAAAGGCGCTCCGGTTTTGTCTGCATAAGCAGCCAGAAATTCTCTTAAGGATTTTCGGTTAAGAATGTCCTCGGTGATCTCCTGACGGGATTTAAGCACGGGACCGGTGATACTTTTGCGCTGGCGGTTCAGGATATCCACGAGCAGACTTCTAAGCCGATGGGTCTGGAATTCCGAATCAAGACGCTGGATTTCAGGCCGGGCTAAGAATTCTTTCAAATTTACGGGCCGTGCTACTTCTACCCGAATTCTTTCCGGTTGCCGCAGCATGGTGAAAATTCTTTTGATGCGCCCGGGTTTTTCATGGGTGCCGAATAAAATATCCCCGAGGCTTGGATTTTTGTGCATGGGCTTGGTGATATATATAATATCTTCGGGCACAATGACAACCGACTTGTCTGTTTGCTTCTGCAATTCAATCAGATGAAATAAAGGATCCGGTGTTGACCTGATAAATCTGTTATAAAATTCATCCTCTTCAATAAGGCTTATGAAACCTGCCCGGTTATCCAAAAGCATTTTTCGGGCATATCCGCTGGAATAGATATCCTTGAAATTGAAATGGTGAAAAAAATAGTCTAAATGGGAAAGAATGATACGTCCAAGCTGTTTTACGGGCAGAAGAAAGACAAACCGTAAGTCAAAACTCAGCTCAGGGTACGGACAGTTCATGGGTCTTAAAAGGGTATGAAAATATAAAAAATCAAACATATGTTTGTTTTTACAGGCAAACACAACAATTGACCCCGGAGCTGTGTTTTTTATTCGTTCAAGGCTGTTGTTGTCTATACTGATTTTATTAACAAGATGGTTCAGTATTTTTCCGACAATAAAGCTTTGGGTGCCTGGATAAAAACTTGAATAGTAATCGTGGGAGTATTTAAGCAGAAATGCTATTAATTCACGTATTTTCTTTCTGGTAGCTGAGACCAGGTTTTTTATTGGTGCAAACAAACTCATAGGGTGTCCTTTTTTTCCTTCGAAGTTTGAAGGGTCAGTCGTGGCAGGAACGCTTTTTTCGGTTAATTCAATACCAGAGCTTGGTATACAAGGCAATATGATAATTTATCACGCAATCATCAAGTTTTTGTTAGTTTGCCAAACGTCGGCGTTGGAAATAATTTTAAAACCTCAAAATATGATTGATATTCATACGGTTAAAAGTTCTTTCCGTCTTGAACTTGAATAAATTCCCTAAAATTTGCTGATCGAGTATCAATATCGAGGCTTAATCCACAACGAAATATCCAAGTGGTTTAATAATTTATTTTGACTTTCATATAAAATGATTAATAAAAATGTGTGTTTTGCCGACAACGTACTGAATTAAATATATTTTTTCAGGTCTTTTAACAAGGGTAAAAACGCCTTGATAAAATTAGGGGCCTGTGATATTTTTCCTCATCTATTTGAAATTGAAATAAGCATATAAGCAGTTACATTATTTTTGGGTATGAATCACGTATTATACGTATCAAATGTTTAGACGGGAATTTAAGGAGGATAATCTATGAAAACGTTAATTGGCGGAGCTATTGCAGTTCTTCTCGGGGTTATTGGTATGGCTGTATGGTTTTCGGAGTTTGTGCAAATTATTACCGGATGTGTCCCTGTTATTCTTCTAATAGGCGGCGGTTTTGCGCTCTACCTTGGGTTTGACGAATTGAAAGACTCTTGGAAAAATGACGAAGGCGTTGATTCTTCTGCAGATTAAGATAAGACCTAAGCTTACCCATTTGCTGAACTCGAAAAAGAACCGGTAGCAGGAAAAGCGCCAAAGAATTCCTCTTTTTCGGATTTATCAGTCCATAGTATAGCTATAAAAAGGGCCGTGATAGAATATCACAGCCCTTTTTTATATTATATAGTCTCTGATCAGAGACCCGTGTCTGGGCGATAAGTTGCCCAGATGCAAGGCCTATAAAAATTTGCAACGCCGCAGATGGGTGACTTATCGTTCAAACATCATATATATAAAAGGCTTGTGACTCCTGCTTAAACTTCTGCAAAGGTCCCTGCCAGGCCTTTTCCAATTCAAGGGGATCATTCATCTCTTCAAGGTTTTTGCGCAACTTCCGGCTTCCTAAGATCAGGTCCATGGGCAGGCGCTCAAATTCATATTCATAGGGCGGCGCCTTGAACTGAAATCCGTCTGGATGCGCCCTCATGATTTCCTGTAACAGAATCAGGGAATACAAATAAGGTTTATATTCATCTGTGTCCATGACGTGGATTTGAACACCTTTGCATGTCTGGTTTTGCCATTTTCCAGATGTGGGCTGGAAGCAGACCGGCCGCATTACAATGCCTTTAAGGCGGTTTTCCACACGTTGTTTTAATGTATAAGTATCAATATAGGGTGCGCCGAATTGTTCAAAGGGCAGGGTGGTCCCCCGTCCTTCCGACAGATTGGTCCCTTCGAAGATAACCTGGCCGGGATATACCATGGCTGAAAGCGGGGTGGGCAGATTCGGGGATGGTGGAATCCAGACCAATCCGGTATCCTGCCAGTACATATCCCTGGTCCATCCCTGCATGGGAATCACGGTAAGATCACAATCGATTTTTTGGGTTGTATTTATATAAGCGGTAATTTCGCCTACGGTCATGCCATGGCGCATGGGGATGGGGTAACGCCCAACAAATGAGGCACACTCCTTTTCAAGAATATTGCCCTCAACCTGTATGCCGCCAACGGGATTGGGCCGGTCGAGAATCACCACAGATTTGCCAAGTTCTGCCGCCATTTCAAGGCAATACGAGATCGTATATATAAAGGTATACACACGGGTCCCTACATCCTGGATATCTATGACCAGGGTATCTATGGGGGCAAACATATCGGCAGTGGGAATCCTTGTTTCACTGTATAAGCTGAATACCGGTATCTTCAGATCCGGGTCCTTGAAATGCCCCGATTCAATCATGTTGTCTTGTTTTTCGGCAAAAAAACCGTGTTGGGGTGAGAACAGCGCACAAATTTGTCCGGGAAAGAGTTGCGCTATAACGTTTTTTGCATGTGCAAATTGATTTGTTATCGAGGCTGGATTTGCCAGAAGACCCAACCGTTTGCCCTTTAAACATCCAGGCAGATTGTCGCAAAGGGTGTCCAGTCCGGTTTTAACCCGTGGTAAATTTTTGGTCATGGATATTTTTGTCCTCAAATTTTAAGATAAGGATTACTCTGCAACCCCTATCACAGGTATTGACAAAAATTCAAATCCTAACTAATTAATATGGCCTTATCCAAACCGCAAATCAATGGAGCACATTTTTCATGGTATTTTCAATCAGTGAGTCCGTAAAAACTATAAAACCCTACGAGGCAGGCAAACCATTAAGTGAAGTAGAGCGTGAGTATGGTATTACCAATGCGGTAAAGCTTGCTTCCAATGAAAACCCTTTTGGGTGTTCTCCCAAAGTGGCTGACGCTGTTTTGTCGAAATTATCCGGGATGCACCGGTATCCTGAGCCGGTCCCTTTTATATTATGTCAAAAACTTGCTGAAAAATACCATGTCCATATGGAAAATCTGGTCATTGGAAACGGTTCCGATGATATCATTGCCCTGCTTGCCCATGGATTTCTGGATCCCGGGCAGGAGGCAGTGATGCCGCTGCCTTCCTTTCTAATGTATGAGATCAGTGTAAAAACCGCAAAAGGCGTTCCGGTTATGGTGCCCCTAAAGGATTTTTCCACCAATCTTGACGGGCTTGTCAAGGCTGTTACGCCTCAAACAAAAATGGTGTTTGTGACCAATCCCTTCAATCCCACCGGGGCTGCGATTACCAAAAATGAATTTTTACGATTTGCAGATCAACTGCCGGACAATGTGCTGATTATCGTGGATGAAGCTTATATTGAGTTTGTTCGCGACGATTCGGTTTATAATTCCTTGGATGCGCCGTTGACGGATCCAAGAATTGTAACCTTAAGAACGTTTTCCAAAGCATACGGCCTTGCCGGTTTCCGTATCGGTTACGGGGTGATGGATAAATCTGTCGCTGAAATTTTAAACCGGATACGTCAGCCCTTTAATGTGAACTCCCTTGCCCAGGTTGCCGCCCAGGCTGCCCTGGAAGATACCGAATTTTTGTCCAAAACCATTTCCGGCACCCACCAGGGTATTGATTTTTTAACCCACAAATTTACGGAAGCCGGTTTTGAGGTACTGCCCACCCAGGCCAATTTTATCATGGTGGATGTAAAGACCAGTTCCCGCGACATCTGTGAGAAACTACTTCGAAAAGGTGTGGTGGTGCGTTCTATGGCATCCTATGGATATGACACCTTTCTTCGCATCAATGCCGGCACGGAACAGGAAAATCAAACCTGCGTGGATGCGCTTATCAGTGTTGCAGGTAACTAAAACAATGGACAGGCGCATTATTACTATAGACGGACCGGCCGGTGCCGGCAAAACAACTGTTTCAAAAGCTCTTGCAAGGGAACTTGGCTGTGTTTATGTGGATACCGGTGCGTTGTACAGAGCTGTTGCATTTGAAATTAAGCGCCGGCAGATCAACTGGGAAGACAGTGCCCTGCTTGAACAATTTCTTGCCTGTCTTGATCTTGATTTTGTCATGGAAGGCCGGGAGCCTGCGCTGACATCATCAGGCCGGGATATCAGTGCATATATCCGAACCAATGAAATCAGTATGCTGGCCTCGGCTACTTCGGCCGTTCCCCAGGTGCGAAAGGCATTGCTGGGTATTCAAAGATCCATTGCCGGGGAAAGGGATGCTGTGTTTGAAGGCCGGGACATGGGCACGGCTGTTTTTCCCAATGCTTCGTATAAGTTTTTTTTGACCGCTGATGTTAAAGTGCGTGCCAGAAGGCGATTTGAGGAATCAAACGCCTCCGGGATTTCATTTGAAAAAGTTCTCGAAGATATGGTTAAACGGGATAAGGATGATACCCAACGTGCTGCTTCCCCGTTAAAACAGGCCCCGGATGCTGTCCTTATAGATGCCACCCTATTAGATGTTTCCCAGGTGGTGGAAAAAATGAAAAGCATTATCATGACTGTTTAAAAAGTTCCGGAATTTCTTGATTTTTCCTTTTTTCGTTGGTATAAGATCCAATTGTACCCGCCTTCGTGATCTTTTCCTTATGATTCAAAGGCGGGTAACATCATCGATTAGGGGGGATAAACATTAATGAACAACATTGCTGAAGAAAACGAAAACCAAAACATGAATCAAGTATTAGAGACCCAAAATGAGGTAAAAGAGTCCGAAATCGAACTCACCGGAGAAGAGACCATGGAAGAACTGCTGGATATCTATGATTCCAGCCTTAGTAAATTTGAAGAGGGACAGGTTGTCACCGGAACAGTGATCTCCGTCGGCAGGGAAACGGTCCTTGTGGATGTGGGATACAAATCTGAGGGACAGATCTCAATTCATGAATTCATTGGTGAGGACGGCAATGTCAGTGTCAACGTCGGCGACGAATTTGAGGTAATGATTGAAGTCTGGGATGAGGAGGAAGAAACTGTTCTTCTGTCCCGTGACAAAGCCAAAAAGGTTAAAGTATGGGATGCCATCAAGGACATCTACGACGAAGACGGTACCATTGAAGGTGTCATCACCAGTCGGGTTAAAGGCGGTTTCTCCGTTGATATCGGACTGCAGGCCTTTTTACCAGGTTCCCAAGCTGATCTGCGGCCCATCCGCAACATGGATGAAATGGTTGGTCAGACGTATACCTTTAAGATTCTCAAGTACAACAAGAAAAGAAATAATATTGTTCTGTCACGCCGGGTACTGCTTGAAACCGAAAGAGAGAAAATGCGCAGTGCCACCCTGTCTGCCATTGAAAATGACAAAGTCATGGAAGGTATTGTTAAAAATATTACCGAGTACGGTGTCTTTGTCGATCTTGGTGGTGTTGACGGACTTCTTCATATTACCGATATTTCCTGGGGACGGGTTAAACACCCCTCTGAATTGTTCTCCGTTGGCGATCAGATCAAGGTGAAAATTCTCTCCTTTGATTTTGAGAAGGAGCGGGTATCATTAGGCATGAAACAGCTGACACCAGACCCCTGGACAACGGCTGCTGAGAAATATCCCACAGGTTCCAAGATTGAAGGCCGGGTGGTCAGCCTGACTGATTACGGGGCATTCATTGAGCTTGAAGAGGGTGTTGAAGGTCTGATCCATGTTTCTGAAATGTCCTGGACCCGCAAAATCCGTCATCCGTCCCAGATGGTTGCCGTGGGCGAACAGGTTGAGGCTGTTGTTCTGGATCTTAAACCTGAAAACCGCAGGATTTCTCTTGGCATCAAACAGACCGTCGAGAATCCCTGGGAAGTTATTTCCCAGAAATATCCCGTGGGTACCATCATTGAAGGAAAAATCAAGAATATTACCGAATTTGGTCTTTTTATCGGTATTGATGACGACATCGACGGTCTGGTTCACATCTCCGATATTTCCTGGACCAAACGGATCAAGCATCCTTCCGAAATTTACAAGAAAAACGATACCATTCAGGCAGTTGTTCTTGATATTGACAAGGCCAATGAAAGATTTTCTTTGGGTATCAAACAGACCCAGGTGGATCCTTGGGAAACAGTTGCCGAACGCTATGACGTGGGTAAGGAAATTTCCGGTGTCATCACCAATCTCACCGATTTCGGTGTATTTGTAGAGCTTGAAGAAGGCATTGAAGGGCTGGTTCATGTATCTGAAATCAGCAAGGAAAACATCAAAAGCCCCAAAGAGCATTATCAGATCGGTGAAACAATTACTGCCAAGGTAATGAATATTAATTCCGATGAAAGACGGATCGGCCTGTCCATCAAGCGTCTGGACGAAGATGATGATGATAGATATCTTGAAGAAATTGCAAAAAGTTCCAAACCTGCTGCATCCGCATTTGGAGAAATGTTGAGAAACAACATTCAGGAAAAATTGGAAGCGGAAAAAAAAGAAAACTAGAACCTCTGCCTAACAGGCAGTAGCAGGATTGAAATTATTAAAGTTTTCAAGGCCGGACTGATCCCTTAACAGGACATCCGGCCTTTTTAGTTCTAATTATAAATTTTAAGGAAAAATCCCTTATGTTTGCAAGACGTCATCCTTTTTTGTTTTTTCTTTGTGTTATCTGTGCCTGCTTCACCTTGGGCCTGGCAGCCGTTTCCGGTATTGCCGTACTCGGTGCATTTGCCGTAAACAGCAAAATCAGCGGTGCCATAGCCTCTTCACGGGGGAATATCGGCGTGGTTGAAGTGACAGGGCCTATTCTATCTTCAAAAAAAATTGTCGAAGATCTTAAAGGATTCATGGATGATGACGCCATTAAGGCGATTATTTTAAGGGTTGATAGTCCCGGCGGCGGAATCGGGCCTTCCCAGGAAATATACCGGGAACTGATGAAGACCCGCGATGCAAAAACCGTGATTGCCTCCATGGGTTCTGTTGCAGCCTCCGGGGGGTATTACATCGCATGTGCAACCCAGGGTATTGTTGCAAATGCCGGCACCATCACGGGGTCCATCGGTGTGATCATGGAGTATGCTAATATTGAGCAGATTGCTAAAAAAATCGGGATCTCCCCAGTGGTAATAAAAAGTGGTGAATATAAAGACATGGGGTCTCCCATGAGAGAGCTGAAAGACAGTGAAAAACAGCTGTTTCAAAATCTTGTGGATGAACTGCACGCCCAGTTTGTGTCCGATGCCGCTCATGCCAGGAATATGGAGACTGATGTCATGGCCAAACTTGCTGACGGCAGGGTTTATACCGGGCAGACCGCCATGAAACTCAAGCTTGTTGATCGTATCGGCAACATGGATGATGCCGTGCAGTGGGCTGGACAGATGGCCGGCATCGAAGGAGAATTGACTCTGGTTTATCCTAAAGATGATAAAATAACGTTGTTTAGGAAATTGACCGAAACCCTGTTTCAGGATGTTAACCTGGGTAGCAAGCTGTCAGAACAGTTCAGGTATGTTTTCAACTAGTGTTTGAACAAAAAATCAGCCATCTGCGGCGTTGCAAAAAAAAAATTCAATCCTGATTGCCAATTTTTTTTTTGCGCTTTGCACCTGGGCAGTTTTTTGTCCAAACACGGGCTTTGTTCAGGAATCAATTAAGAATAGTACTACTCAAAAATATCAACCTTGCCTGCACCATGCCTGATCACCTCTGGCTCGTCCTCAACCAGGGAGATTACGGAAGAGGGACTGTTGGGCACAGGACCTCCGTCCAGGACCATATCCAGCCTTGCATCGAAATAATCATGGAGCAGGGATGCATCTTCAAACACTTCGCCGTCAGGGTCTGTGGCCGAGGTTGAAATAATGGGGTTTCCCAGTTCCTGGGCAAGGCTTATGGCGATTTGATTGGCAGGGACTCTGATGCCTGCGGTTTTTCTTTTGGTCAACATAATCTTGGGCACCATTTTAGATCCGGGTAGAACAAACGTATAAGGACCCGGCAGCAAACGTTTCATATGGCGGTAAGCTATATTAGATACCTTGGCATACGTGGAAATATTTTTCAGGTCCGGACAGATAAAGCTGAACGGCTTGGTTTTATTTCGTTGTTTGATCTGGTATATTTTTTCGATGGCCTTTTTGTTCATAATATCACAACCGATACCATAAAATGTATCTGTGGGATAGGCAATAATGCCGCCTTTTTTGAGACATGCTACAGCCATGGATATGATTCGAACCTGGGGTGTCTGGGGATTGACATTATATAACATAGGGTGTCTCCTGGAACGCGAACTATTTAAATTTAATCACCAAAGCAGATGCCAAGCGTTCTGGCCGTCAGGATCAACTCCCCATCAGGATCAACGCTGCGTATTTTGTTTACGGCATCTTTTAAATGCACACTTCCCATCATTCCGTTGGGCTTAAGTGCCACCATTTTGCCGAAATTTCCGCTTGCTGCCATATGCACCGCCTGAACGCCGAACCGGGTGCATAACTGTCTGTCCCAGTGGGTTGGCTGCCCCCCGCGCTGGAGATGGCCAAGGACCACGCACCGGCTCTCTTTGCCGGTATTTTCCTCAATTTTTTTGGCAATTGCGGAACCAATGCCGCCAAGACGGACTTCTCTGTCGGCTTTAGCATCGTCGGACACCACCATGGTGTCGTCAAGTTTTGCGCCTTCAGCCACAATAACAATAGTGAATAATTTGCCTGTGGCTTCCCGGGCCCTGATTTTTTTTTCAATGGCCGGCATGTTAAATTTTATTTCAGGAATCAGAATAATATCCGCACCCCCGGCAAGTCCGGCATAGGCGGCAATCCAGCCGGCATACCGGCCCATAACCTCAAGTACCATGACCCGGTTATGGCTCTGGGCTGTTGAATGCAGCCGGTCAAGGGCATCCACGGCACAGGCCACGGCCGTATCAAATCCAAAGGTCTGCTGGGTGGCATCTAAGTCATTGTCAATGGTCTTGGGCACACCGATGACAGGTAACCCTGATTCATGCATCTGCAGGGCTGTGGTCAAGGTACCGTCCCCGCCGATAACCACAAGTGCGTTCAGGCCTAACGCTTCTATCGTTTGCCGCACCTGGGTCATAAGATCCTCTGATATTTTTCGTGTTTCACCCTGGCCGGTTTTCGATGAAAATCTGCCGGAATTTGCCGTGCCCAGAATAGTGCCGCCACGAATAAGAAGCCCGTCCATATCCCGGACAGTGAGCGGTTCAGCCTGAACCGGTGTTAAGAGCCCGTCAAACCCGCCCCGAATGCCTATGGTTGTAAATCCTTGTATGTCACCGGCTTTTACAATGGCCCGGATTACTGCATTGAGTCCGGGACAATCTCCTCCTCCTGTTACCACACCAATTTTTTTTCCCATTTTTAAATCCTTATTAATGGGTAAGGCCCATTTCTAATATTATCCCACAGTTGAATTTGTATCACGGTGCTATATCAGATAATCAGTAATGAAACAAATATTAGTAGGAATGATCTTGTAAAAATCTTGTGGTTTTGGTAAAAGGGCATGTTTATATACTTTGCTTTGAATAATTATTGGCCAGCCCTTCACCCACCTTTTTAAACGTGACGGCTGGCCTTTAAAGTATAAATAAACACCTTTCCTTTCTGGAGGCCTTTTATTATGTCCAATATATTACCAGAGCAGGGGCTCTCTTTTGATGATGTGCTCCTGCTTCCCGATTATTCAGCCATCCTGCCTGACGAAGTGACCACACGCACCCGGCTGACCAAGGAACTTGAACTCAATATTCCCATTGTCAGTGCGGCCATGGATACGGTGACCGAAGCAGATACCGCCATCAGCATGGCCCGGGCCGGCGGTTTGGGGTTTATCCACAGAAACTTGAGCATTGCCGAGCAAGTGGTTGAAGTGGACCGGGTTAAAAAAAGCGAAAGCGGTATGATTGTTGACCCTGTGACTGTCCATCCCGATGCCACCATCTCCGATGTGCTGGGCATTATGGCCAAATACCGGATTTCAGGTATCCCGGTTGTGGAAGGCGATAAGCTGGTTGGTATCGTGACCAACAGGGATCTTCGTTTTGAGACCCAGCTGGATAAACCGGCCAGGGAGGTTATGACCAGTGAAAATCTGGTGACCGTGCCTGAAAAATGCACCCTGGAAGAATCCAAAATCATGCTCCATAAACACAGGATTGAAAAACTTCTGGTGGTGGATCCCCAGGGAAAACTCAAAGGACTGATCACCATCAAGGATATTGAGAAGATAAGAAAATATCCCAATTCCTGCAAGGATTCCCTGGGACGCCTGAGAGCCGGTGCCGCCATTGGTGTGGGTGCCGATATGATGGAACGTGTGCAAGCGCTCCTGGGTGCCGGGGCCGATGCCCTGGTTATCGATACCTCCCATGGTCATTCAAAGAATGTAATCACTGCGATTCAGCGTATTAAGGCGGCATTTCCTACCTGCCAGCTTATTGCCGGCAATGTGGCCATGGAGGCCGGGGCAAAGGCGTTGATCGATGCAGGTGTTGATGCCGTTAAAATCGGTATAGGTCCGGGCTCCATATGCACCACCCGTATTGTTGCAGGTGTTGGCGTGCCCCAGCTTACCGCTGTGATGAACTGTGCCGATATCTCAAAGAAAACCGGTGTGCCCCTGATTGCCGACGGCGGGATCAAGTATTCCGGAGACGTCTCCAAAGCCCTGGGGGCCGGTGCCCATTCCGTTATGCTGGGCAGCATGCTGGCCGGCACCAAAGAGAGCCCCGGCGAAATCGTTATTTACCAGGGCCGTTCATATAAAGCCTACCGTGGCATGGGGTCTGTGGAAGCCATGAAAAAGGGCAGTTCCGACAGATATTATCAGAAGGATACCGGTGAAAATGAAGAGCTGGTTCCCGAAGGTATTGTGGGCCGGATTCCCTATCGGGGAACCATCCGTGAGAATATTGTCCAGATGATCGGCGGGCTCAAAGCCGGCATGGGATATCTTGGGGCGGCGACCATTGAGGAATTGCATCAAAAGGCAACATTTGTCCGGATCACTGCGGCCGGATTAAAGGAAAGTCATGTCCATGACGTTGCCATCACCAAGGAAGCACCTAATTATAGAGTAGAAAGCAATTAAAGTCCTATGACTGATAATCCGACCGATAATCAGGATATACCATTTTATCACCTGCATCTCCACTCCGAGTACTCCCTGCTTGACGGGGCCATCCGGCTGAACGACCTGATGACAAGATGTACGGAATATGGCATGGATGCCGTGTCTATTACAGACCACGGCACCATGTTCGGTGTGGCCGAGTTTTATGAAAAAGCCCAAAAAGCAGGAATTAAACCCATACTGGGCTGTGAAGTCTATGTGGCGCCCAGAACTTTAAATGACCGGACCCCGCTGGATCGAAAAGGATTAAGTCATCTGGTGCTTTTAGCCAAGGACAAAGAGGGGTACACCAATCTTTGCAAGATGGTTTCCGTGGCCCAGCTCAAGGGGTTTTATTTTAAGCCCAGAATCGACAAAGCGCTTCTGGCTGAACATGCCAAGGGCCTTGTGGGACTTTCCGCCTGCCTGAAAGGGGATATTCCCCAGGCCATTCTGGCAGGGAACCAGGCAAAAGCAGATGAGTTGGCACGGTTTTATCTTGATACTTTGGGTGAGGGAAATTTTTTCCTCGAAGTCCAGGAAAACGGCATGGAGATCCAGCGCCGTTTGAACAATGGTCTACTGGACATGAGCAAGCGCCTTTCCATTCCCATGGTGGCCACCAATGACTGCCATTACCTGTCCAACGGCGATGCCAAAGCCCATGAAATTCTTTTGTGCATCCAGACCGGCGATACTTTTGATAATGCCGACCGTTTTAAATTTGATTCGGACCAGCTCTATTTTAAATCCAGACAGGAGATGGCCGATTCCCTTGGCCATTTTCCCGATGCCATTGCCAACACAAAGCTGATCGCAGATATGTGCGAGGTGGATTTCGGCAAGAAAACCTATCATTTCCCCCGGTATGACCTTGGCGATGGACTGTCCGAGGACGAACTGTTTGAAAAACTTGCCATGGAAGGCTTTGAAGATCGCCTTGCCAAAATTAAGGCAAAGAATCCAGATATTGATGAACAGGTTTACAGGGAGCGGATTAAGTACGAGATTGACATTATCCTTAAAATGGGATTTCCCGGCTATTTTCTCATTGTGGCCGACTTTATCGACCATGCACGAAAAATAGGGGTGCCGGTGGGGCCGGGCAGGGGGTCTGCGGCCGGTTCCATGGTGGCCTACGCCATGGGGATTACAGCCCTTGATCCCATTGCGCACGGGTTGATTTTTGAACGGTTTTTAAACCCGGCCCGTATATCCATGCCTGATATTGACGTGGATTTCTGCATTGAGGGCAGAGAACAAGTCTATGATTATACGGTTAAGCGTTACGGCGGACCGGAATATGTATGCCAGATTATCACCTTTGGAAAACTGAAAGCCAAGGCCGTTATCCGGGATGTGGGAAGGGCCTTGGGCGTTCCCCTTTCCGAAGTGGACGAAGTGGCCAAGATGATCCCTGACAATGCCAAAAATCTGAAAAAAGCATTGGAAGAGGTGCCGGCCATTAAGGATAAATGCCGGGAAACAGAGGTCAAAACCCAGATGCTGGACGTTGCCATGCTGCTCGAAGGGCTGCCCCGGCACGCATCTACCCATGCCGCAGGTGTTGTGGTTTCAGATAAACCCCTGTGTGAATATCTGCCGCTGTTCAAGGGCAAAGATGGTGAAACCATTACCCAGTTTGACATGAACTTTACTGAAAAACAGGGTCTGGTTAAATTTGATTTTTTAGGGCTGCGCAACCTGACCGTTATTAAAAATTGTATTGCCTTGATCGAAAAACAGGGCAAGACGCCGCCGGATCTTCTGCACCTTGATTATTCAGACCCAAAAACCTTTGAACTTTTGCAAAATTCCGATACCACCGGCGTGTTCCAGCTTGAAAGTTCCGGCATGAAGGAATTGATCTCCCGGCTGAAACCGGCCAGCTTTTCAGACATTGTGGCGCTTGTGGCCCTTTACCGGCCCGGCCCTTTGGATTCGGGCATGGCAGATCACTATGTGGAGCGCAAACATGGCCGGGAGCCTGTGGAATATCTGTTTTCCGAACTTGAGCCTGTACTTGAAGAGACCTACGGGGTAATCCTGTACCAGGAGCAAGTCATGAAAATTGCCGGGGTCCTTGCCAATTACAGCATGGCCCAGGCAGACGGGCTTCGAAAAGCCATGGGTAAAAAGATTGCGGCCATGATGGAGGAGCACCGGGCCCTTTTTATGAAGGGCGCCCAGGAAAACGGCCATGATCCCAAAAAAGCTGAAGAACTTTTTGACCTGATGGAAAAATTCGGCGGCTACGGCTTCAATAAGTCCCATTCCGCCGCCTATGCCCTGATTGCGTTTCAAACCGCTTTTCTTAAAGCCCATTTCCCCGTTGAATTCATCGCAGCCTTGATGACGTCCGAACGCAGTAACTCCGATGCGGTGCTTAAATACATGGATGAATGCAAAGGCCATAACATCAAGGTATTGCCCCCGGACGTCAACCAGAGCGATGCCTTTTTCAATGTGGATAATAATTGTATCCGTTTTGGTCTGGCTGCCGTTAAAGGTGTGGGAGAGGCTGCCATTGAATCTATTGTTCAGAATCGTGAAAAGGAAGGGGCGTATACCAGTCTTTATAATTTTTGCGAACGGGTAAATTTGAGCAAGGCCAATAAAAAAGTGCTTGAGGCCCTGATTAAATGCGGGGCTTTGGATACCACCGGAGATAAACGCGCCCAGATGATGGCCGTACTTGAAGATGCCCTGGATCATGGCGCCAGAATCCAGAAGGAAAAAGCAGATGCCCAGCTGGATCTGTTTGCCGATTCAGGTGTGGGCATTTGCCTGCCTTCCAGTATTCCAAGAATGCCTGATATGGACGAGTGGGAGGGCAAGGTTTTGCTGGAACTGGAAAAAGAAGCTCTGGGGTTTTATATCACAGGCCATCCCATGGATGATTATGCGGATATCATACGCAAATTTGCCAGTGTCAACACGGTCAGTCTCCAAGATGTGAAAGATGAAAAGATGGTTCGCATTGCCGGGGATCTGAAGGTGCAGAAAATTCACAAGACCAAAAAAGGGGACTTGATGGCTTTTTGCAACATTGAGGACCAGTATTCAACCGTGGAACTGGTGGTGTTTCCAAATTTGTATGCCAGGACCCATACGTTTTTGTCCCAGGAGCAGGTTGTTATTGTTGAGGCGGAAGTTCAAAAGAGGGAGAATACGGTCAAACTGATAGGCGAAGCCATTGTGCCTGTAACCCAGGCTGAAACCCTTTGGGCTGCCGGTATTGTCATGCAGTTGGATGCGCAGCACCATGAAACCAATGTGCTTGATCAACTCAAACCTGTGATCGAGCGCTATCCCGGCAATTGTGTCTCTTTGTTGAATATTCACATTGATTCCGAACATCCCGATGTGATGGTTAAGTTATCGGATGAATACAAGTCCGATGCCTGTCCCGGCTTTTTCAAAGAGATTGAGACCATTCTTGGGGCCGGCACCATCGAAACCAGATGCGCCCCGGTCAAAGACAAGGTGAAAAAGAAAAAACGCTGGCCCCGAAAACAGCTCACCTGATATCACTCGATCATCAAGTTTTTAGGGAATTTGTTCAAATTTTTTCCAACGCCGAAGTTGGGCAAATTAACAAAAACTTGATCATCGAGTATCAGGATTGATAAATACAGTGCCCGGGTTGGTCATCTGAAGGCGGCTTACCACCCGGGTCACCCCGTCAATACTTCTGACCAGATCCCGGGCCATGCGGCGTTGGTATGTATCAGATACCCAGCCATCCAGATAGACCACCCCATGGCGGACTTTTACGTGGATGTTTGTGTCATCCACCATGTCATCGGCCATGAATTTTGATTTTACCCGGGCCATGAGAACGGTGTCACTGACAAAAGTTGCAGTTGAGCGGGCGCTTTGTTCCGTAACGGATTGATAGTACACCGGGGACCCGGTATTTTTCTTCTGGGAAGCACAACCCGGTGCTGAGAATAACGCAAATACCGATAGAATAAGGGCCATGGCCCTAAAATATTGGGTTGTCGGAACTGATTTTTTGCACATTTCGTTAATCAAAATCGTCTAGATCCAAGCCGTCAAGATCAGAAAGGTCCATATCCTTTAATAGATCATCTTCATCGGGAATGATGTCTTCGTCAATTACAATCAGTTGGCCTTTATTGATTCGGGTTTCGGCAATCGTGTTGAGTTTTTCTTGTTCTTTGGCGTCGTAATTTTTAAAAAAATTCGCAATCCCAATGAAAAACAAGTATCCAAGACCCGCCATATTCAGACATATAATAATCGCTCCCACGATGTTTTTAATCAGCACGCTTAGCTTTTTCCCGTTAATGTTTGACGATGGGGACTTGAGTGTTTATATATAATCTTTGATTTTGTGGCAAGGGCAATCTCCCTAAAAACTTGATCATCTATTACAGTGTAAGAAAATTTAAAGGGTTTTGTATGAGTTGGCTTGGAAAAGTGATTGGTGGTACCATAGGACTGGCCTTGGGCGGTCCCTTGGGTGCTGTGGCTGGGGCTGCATTTGGCCACGCTTTTGTGGACAAAAGAGAGGATGAATATTTACGTTCCATTCCGGGCAATAAACGGCCGGGTTTGTCTTCTAATGAGGAGGCCCAGCTTGTTTTTTTTACTGCGGCGTTTTCCATGCTGGCTAAAATCAGCAAAGCAGACGGCCGGATTAGTGAAGAGGAGATAAAAGTAGTTGACCGTTTTATGGTTAATGATCTTCAACTTGATGAAGCGGCCCGTGAAACGGCCAAAAATATTTTCAGAAATGCCGTGACATCTTCCCAGACCTTTGAAGATTTTGCCTGGCAATTTTATTCAGTATTCAAATACCAGGCAAATATCATTGAGTTGATGATGGATATGCTGCTCAGGGTATCCTCGGCTGACGGCAATATCTCCGATGGTGAGGAGCAGATGTTGTTGTCCGCTTCCCGGATTTTCAGATTTTCCCAGTCAGAGTATAACCGGCTTAAATCCAGGTATGTGAAAAAATCCGATCCCTATTATGCGGTCCTTAAGTGCGATCAAAATGCGAGTAATCCGATCCCTATTATCCAAGCCAAAGGACTGCCCGAAGAATTTGTCAAGTTTGCTTCGGATAAATTTACTGAAATCCAGGACGCTTACGAGCACATTAGAAAAATCCGGGGATTCTGATTCAGCCTTTATTTCTCCTTGTTCGTGCTCTTAATCATGCTCATGCTCTTGCTCGAATCCAGCAATAAGGTCTGCCGTCTGTTTTCAAACGGGATGCTTCTTCAAAAATAAATTTGTTGATCTCGGTTATTGCCTTTTCATTAAACCTTTTCAGTCCATGATAATTTCGGATTCGCTCCTGGTGTTTCGAGTCTTGAATTCCGGGGGCAGACAGGATAAGCTCCAATATTGATTTTCAGGTAAAATCAATCTGGTCTAAAATAGATTTGGATAATGTCCCGTTTTCAGGGACTAATACCGGTTGTTATGGAAAATGTTAAGAACGGAGTGATATTTTGGACTGCCTTCTCCAGGTTAAGAATGATGATACGAATTATAATGGAAAATCTATGCAGATATAAGGTTATTATGATGTAAGTTTTCCAGTTATTAGCACTGTTAGCGCCCAAACCCAAATGGAACGTTATACAATGATAAACAAATCTGACCTTGATTTTAGATTATGGTCGACAAGCATAACAAGATTCAATGCAGCTAAAAGGGTAGATAGCTGGAGGCATTGTATTCGGTGGTCACTATTTTTTACTTCCATATATCTAACTATTTTGTCAATATTGTTGTACTCAGGGAAAATTCAAAAGTGTTTCTGTGAACATTGCCAATTCACATCAATATTTCTTTCTATATTAATACTTTGCCTTAGTCTGGCGGTAAATTTGAATCAGTTAGAAATAAAATCATTCAAACACCATGAAAGTGGAAGGAAAATAAGACGGTTACTTAACAATTTGTCGATGATTGATGATCAGGTCCAAATAAACGATCTATCGAAAGAGTATGATGATATCTTAGATGAAAATGAAAATCATAGTTCAATAGACTATTATCAATTTGTTTGGCAGCATTCTAAAAAGTTTACACAAGATCAAAAATTAAAAATGCCTCCATGGTACATTTTATACGTTTGGTTTCCTTTGGCACGCTATGCGCTACAAATGGTATGTTATTTTCTAACGGTCTTTATGCCTCTATTTGTCATTTCTAAAATTGTCGATTTCTAAGTAATTATGGTAAGTTCATATAAAATATTTAAGGCACAATTTCGTTTAAAAGCTCTTAAAAAGGTTTATGAAGAAAAAATATCCAAAAAAGCTACTAGAGGAATCGATAGAATTGGTATTAAAGGATTCAATTCTATAAAAACCAGAGAATTAAAAATAATATATAAAAAATGCAATAATGGCACATATAGGTTTTCACCTTATGTTGAAAAGCTTAAAAGCAAGGGAAGGGACAAAAAACCTCGCCTCATATCTGTATCAACCATAAGAGATAGAATAGTGTTAAGTCAATTAAAGGAAATTCTTCACGAAATATTTCCAGAATGTGTTTATCGAAAATTACCGAATAATTATATAAAAGAAATCAAACTTTTTTATAACAAAAATACTTCAACTAATTTATGCTATTTCAAAACTGATATTAAATCATTTTATGACAATATTAATCACGATATTTTACTTAAAATTATTTGTAAACGTGTAAAATCAAATATATTAAAATCGTTAATACGTTCCACTCTAAAGACTCCTACTGTCCCAATAAATTACAAAAAGAGGAACAAGGATAAGTACAAAAGACTTTCTGGTGTGCCCCAAGGACTTTCAATTTCGAATATCCTGGCAAATATTTATCTATTTGAAGTGGATAAACAGTTGAAAAGCCTGGGACTTAAATATTTTCGATATGTCGATGACAGTGTGCCACGAAGGCAGACACTGTTGCAATAAACAGTGCAGCCATGCTGCACAAAAGATGAGGGAAGGCCCCTCGAAGCCGCCATGCAGGTGGAGGCTTCAAACCACCGTAAGCTGCGCCGGTTAAGAGCCGGGGTGGTGAGCGTTACGGAAAAGGCAGGACAAGATCTTGTCAGGTAGGTTCCAAGGAGACGAACGCAAGTGAATCACTATTGAAGTGTCGAAAGCGTAGGGATGAGGTCAAAACCGGGGGGTAGTCGTTAACCCGGGATAAGTTCGGCGGTTACCTGTTTACTGGCCGGGCGGCCTCCGGCATAAAGGTGGCGTGAACTTGGGACAGGCTTTTGTGTGGAACGTGGGAACCTGTCGCCCTGATGCTAAGGGAGAAATACAAGCGGAGGACCCGTAAGTATGAGAGTACCGATGCAGGGCACAGGGGCGGAGCGACCCGTAGTAGTGATGAAGATTCTGTAATGGAATTGGAGCGAAGGGGAAGCATTGACCAGCTTGAAGTAAAGAAAACAACTGGAAACAGGAGGATTGGATTGAACCAAGCAAAGCCGTTTTGTATTCCTAAACTTGAGGTTATGGAGGCATATGAACGGGTTAAAGCCAACAAAGGGGCTGCCGGTGTAGACGGACAGTCAATCGAAGAGTTTGAGTCTAACTTAAAGGACAATCTTTACAAGCTCTGGAATCGGATGTCCTCCGGCAGTTATTTCCCTCCTCCGGTAATGAGGGTGGAAATACCCAAGGGAGACGGTCGAATGAGGCCGTTGGGAATACCGACAGTGTCGGACAGAATCGCTCAGCAGATAGTCAAACAGCAATTGGAGCCGGAATTGGAAAAACATTTTCATCCGGATTCGTATGGCTATCGACCGGAGAAATCTGCTTTGGATGCAGTTGGGAAAGCCCGGGAGAATTGCTGGAAATATGACTGGGTATTGGATCTTGATATTAAAGGATTTTTCGATAATATTGACCATGATCTTTTGATGAAAGCAGTTCGGTATCACACGGATGACAGATGGGTGCTTCTGTATATAGAACGGTGGCTGAAAGCCCCTGTGATGATGACAGACCACACACTATTCTATCCAAAGAAGGGAACCCCGCAAGGAGGTGTTATCAGTCCCTTGCTGGCCAATCTCTTTTTGCATTATGCATTTGACAACTGGATGGAAAGGCAGTGCCCGACCATACCGTTTGAGCGTTATGCGGATGATGCAGTGTGCCATTGTAAAAGCCTTGCCCAGGCTGAATATTTGCTTAGAAAGCTGAATGAGCGAATGGAGAATGTGGGACTGGAATTACATCCGGAGAAGACGAAAATAGTCTACTGCAAGGATACAGACCGGCAAAAGGATTATGCCCTGACAAGTTTTGATTTTCTGGGTTATACATTTCGTGCTCGGAAATCAAAGAACCGATGGGGAAAATTCTTCATTAATTTTTCTCCTGCTGTCAGCAATAAAGCAGCAAAAGCAATTCGGCAAACCTCACGAAAGTGGAATTGGCCCAGGCGCAGTGACAAGAGCCTGGAAGATTTAGCCCACATGTTCAATCCTGTCATTCAAGGTTGGATTAACTACTATGGCAGGTTTTATAAATCTGCACTCTACCCGGCCTTAAGGTGCCTGGATCGCCGGTTGGTGATTTGGGCAACAAGGAAATACAAACGTTTTAGAGGGCATCGACGAAGGGCAAGTCAGTGGCTGGCTCGAATTGCACGAAGACAGCCAAATTTGTTTGCCCATTGGAGACTACTTTATGCATAGGCTGGTCAATAGGAGCCGGATGAGCGGAGACGTTCACGTCCGGTTCTGTGAGGGCCTGAGGGGGTGGTTCCCTCGGGCTACTCGACTACTAATTTTCACAGATCAAAATGATTCTTTTTACATAGAGAAAGAAGTAGAAAGTCTTTTGTCTGAATATGATTTGGATTTAAATGACAGTAAAACAGAGTGTAAATTAATTGATCAAAATTTTGAATATTTAGGGTATGCGATTTCAAAAGAAAAAACGAGTATAAAAGAAGCAAATATAGAACGATTTATCACCTCTATCGCAGCTAAATTTTCATCATATTTGCACAATACGGATCAAAGAAGAAAAAAGTATCCTTGGTTAAACAAAGAAACGCAAAAAACTGTCTTCTTGGAAGATTTAAACGAAAAAATAACAGGTGCTATCGATGAGAATAGGCGTTATGGATGGATTTTTTATTTTCTTGAAATATCAGATATGTCTCTTCTTCATAAACTTGACAATATCATTGAATCTTTTTTTAAAAGATTGAACGATTTTAAAAATAAATCACCAGAAAATCTCAAAAAATTATCTAAAGCGTTTTACAAAGCGAAATACGATCCATTTGGAGGGTATATACACAATTATAGTGAATACGATACCATTAAACAAAAATTAAAATACCTTGGAAATAGAGGGCATATTAATCCCAAAGGGAAATATAAAATTGAGGATATTGAGGCCATTTTTGCCCGTGTAAAAAGAAGGCATCTTAATGATTTGGATTTGGACGTTGGTATCACATCTTAGGAGCCGCCTCCTCGATTTATCGAGAGGCTACTATTATTTGGAATAGTGGTATTTGTAATCAATACTTTACTGAAGGTACAAAGATCTCCTAAACTTTAGGTTTAGGAGAGGATTTTACTTTATTAAGAGGCGGCTCCTATTCTTTTTAAACTTGTGCTAATGGGCAAAGTTGCAAAGTGGGTCGGTTGCAAAGTGGGTCGGGCCAAGCAAAATCAAACAACCCATTGTTAATAAAAGAAAATTTTTTACAAAATTTTTGAAAAGAGCACTTAGAACACTCATTTTAATACCAAAATGGGTCTTCTAAGTGCACTAACTAAACGTTAACCAGAAAATACGCCGGATAAACCGGTGATTTTCATGTTATGTGCCGGTCCGGGTGTCGCCTGACCAGTTAACTGCTTGGTAAAAAGAGCCTGAACCGAGGACCCGGATGAGGAAAATCTTTAAGTCAGGGTGTGTGTGGGGGGGAGCGCCTGGTAACCGGTGCTTCTACCCGGAAGTTGACGACGGAAAGCGCGCAATTGCCGATGGTGCTGCCCTTGGCTGCCGCAACTCAGCTTATTGTTCGGCAACAATTATGTAATAGGATCTTGAAAAATGAAGACCACACAGTATTTTGAATATACGAGGAAACGCCCAGACCGTATCCAAATCAAAGAGGATTGGATAAAGGCGGTTATCGAGAAGCCTGAAAAAGTTGAAATACAATCCGATAGAAGGATCAGAAAGTGGGCCAGAATATCAGAGGTTGGAAAATACTTGAGGGTTATCTTGCTCGAAGATGGCGAAACGGTGCATAATGCGTTCTTCGATAGGTCATACAAGGGGGAATAAAATATGAGGATGAAATATTTTTCAGACACGGATACTGCTCACATAGAATTCACAGACAAGGCCGTCCATGAAACTAAAGAAATAAGTGAAAATATCTATATTGACATTGATGAAAAAGGCAACCTTGTCAGCATGACTATAGAACATGCAAAAGATAATGCTGGGCTCTGGGAATTTTCATATCAAGAAATGTCTCGGCAAACAGCATAGAAATGCCGAACAACAGTTTCCTGATCAAACAGATAAATTAAAGGTAAAAAACAATGAATTTCAACATCAATCAACTTGATAAAATAGAATATGATGGAAGCGATGAATCAGAAGAAGCATTGGGAGAATACCAGGATGCTATTTTAGAAGAATTTGAACTTTCATCCCAAGGCAAAGAACGTATTAAAGCTGATCCTGAAATGGGATTCTGGATTGCTCAGCTTATATACTATGGAATTGGTTATATAGGTGTCACGCTGCCCCAAATGGACGAAGGAGATATTCATGAAATCGTAACTGACCTTTTTCCAAGAAAAATTTCCTTGAATTCTCCTGAAGATGCTGATGATGCTATTCCTGAGTTATTAGCATTCTGGCAATTCCTTAGAGATAAATACAAACTTTCAAATGCGGATACAATCATTGATTTTTTGACCGAGATTGAACCGGAATTTAATGCCATTATGAATGATTCGTCGAAGTTTGGTATGGCTAAATCATTTATGACAATGGGACAGAAAGCTGGTTTTGATATGACCGATCAAAATCAAATGAATGAGTTTATGCTGGCCTATAATGAAAGTATAATTGAAGGTCCAAACGAAAATATTCAAAAAAGCCCAAAAAAAATAAATTCAAAAAAGAAACAAAAAAGGAAAATGACTAAGGCTTCGCGTAGAAAAAATAAGAAGAAGCGCAAACGTTAAGATGAAGTATCACATATATTGGAATGAACACATTAACTTTTGAACCATATGCTAAAAAATTATCATTTGATTCGGATAATATGTGGGTAGAACTCACGGACGGACGTCAGCTTGGTGTTCCACTTGCTTACTTCCCACGACTCCTCAATGCATCCCAAACACAAAGAGCTGATTATATTATCAGCGGTGGTGGTACCGGCCTGCATTGGGAGGAGCTTGACGAAGACATTTCAGTAAAAGGTCTTTTATTGGGAATTGGTGACAGAACCCAATCTGCCGGAAAGGCATCATGACTTTCCGGCCCCTTAGAGCAAGAGCAGGATTAAGATTAAGAGCACGATGGCGTATAGGTGTCAGGGAACAATGTCACCAACAAGGCAGTTGCCGTTGTTGCATTGATCATATTTAATATTAACGATTTGTCCTTTAAGGCTGTCCGGATTGCCATGTGCATCCTTTTCATTTTTAATAAAGACGGTCAGGTAGTTGCTGGTGACTGCCTTAAGCATGCCTGTGCGCCGGTCCCGTTGATTCTGGATCAGGCCCTTAAGTGTCCGGCCCTGGTTTGACTTGATAAAATAACTATGTTTCTGCTCGCCAAGCTCTCGCATCAGTGCAGCTCTCTTTTTTGCCGTATCCGACGGCACCTTTGGGGTGAAATGCCATGCAGGCGTCCCTTTTCTCGGTGAATAGGGAAACACATGAAGGTAAGATACGGGCAGATCCGCTACAAGCTTGTATGTATTTTCAAACGCCTCGTCGGTTTCACCGGGAAAGCCCATGATCACATCAAGTCCAATACCGGCATGGGGCAGGGTGGCATGGATGCTGTGGATGACTTTTGAAAACTGTTCAACGGAGTAAGGCCGCTTCATACGGGACAGCACCCCATCATCCCCTGCCTGGAGAGGGATATGGAAATGATCGCATAAAATATGCCCGGGTCGCGCCAGATTAATAAGATCATCTGTTATTTCATGGGGCTCAATGGAAGAAATCCTTATCCGATCCACCGGCTGTTTTTCATCAAGGGTTTTTACAAGTTGTGTCAAAGAGGTTTCAGGCTCTAAGTCAATACCATACAACCCTGTGTGAATGCCTGTCAGAATAACCTCTTTGAACCCTTGCTTGTTTAAGCCTGAAACATGGGCCATGACTTGGTCAAAGGGCATAGATACGGATGCCCCCCTGGCATAGGGGATAATGCAATAGGTGCAGAACTGATTGCACCCATCCTGGATTTTCAGATAGGCCCGGGTCATTTTTCCGGATACGGGACGGTCAAACCCTACAAAGCATGCATTTTTGCCATATTCAGGTTTTCTGAATTCAAATAAATCTTTTTTAGGTGGTTCCCGGGTAAGATATGTGGGGATCAGCGTTTTATCCTGGTGACAGACAATAAGATCCACCCCTGAAATTTTTTTGAACTGTTCCGGATCTGTCTGTGCATGGCACCCGGTGACAATCACTGTTGCATCGGGATGTTCACGGATCAATTTTCTGGTTTCCTGGCGGGACTGCATGCCGGCCCTGGAGGTTACTGCACAGGTATTGATAATACAAATATCAGCGGGGCTGCCCTTACCTGCCCTTGAAAATCCATGGGCTTCAAGCTGGGCTGCAATGCCGTCTGATTCATATTGATTGACTTTACAGCCAAGGCTTTCGATATAAAATGTTTTTTTTTTCATTGAATTACTGAATGAAAGCCGCGCCTAATACGCGATTTCCCTGATAGAATACTGCTGCCTGTCCAGGCGTTACCGCATTTTGAGGCGCGTCAAATGTTACAATGCCAAGTGTTTCATCCCAGTCAAGACGGGCAGGGGCTGCCTTGTGGCCGTACCGGATTTGAACGGTCAGATTTCTGATGTTTTCTTTTTCAGGATAATTCCAGGCCATTTGTTCAACCGTCATTCGTTTTTGGGCAAGGTCTGATTTAAAACACACATGAAGTGTATTGGTGTTCATATTAATTTTTTTGACATAATAGGGTGCAGGGCCTGGAATATTGATACCCTTGCGCTGGCCAATCGTAAATTTGTGAAGCCCCTGATGGGATCCCACAATCCTGCCCTGGCTGTCAACCACCGGCCCGGGTTTAGGGAAAACATTGGTTTTGGCGATAATGAACTCTCCGTGATGTTTATCCGGCAAAAAGCAGATATCCTGGCTTTCATCCGGCACAAGCGGTACAAGGTTGTGTTGCCCGGCAAATTCCCGGACCCGGCTTTTGGTAAAATCGGCCAGGGGAAACACCAATCTGTCTAAAATTTCAGGGGAAAGCATGGATAGAAAATAGGACTGGTCTTTCTTCAGGTCCGTCGCCCTTTCAAGCCATGCCTGTTCAATCTTTTTGTTGCCGGGGGTGTACCTGTTGACCACTGTTGCATAATGGCCGGTTGCCATCAAATCCGCTCCAAGCGTTTGTGCATGGTCAAACAACGCCTTGAATTTTATCTGCACATTGCAAACAAGACATGGATTAGGTGTTCTTCCGGCCATGTAGGTTGACACAAAATAATCAACCACCCTGGTCTCAAATTCCCGGGACAGGTCTATGGTATGCACGGGAAACCCAAAAACCGATGCCAGGGCAGATACGTCCGGCACATTTTTTTCATAGCCGGTGGTGAAATGAACGCCGAAAACCTTTTTAAAACGCTGTTTAATGAGAAACCCTGCCACCAGGGAATCTATTCCGCCGCTCAGGGCAACAGCCACAACCGGTGAATCAGACATCAGGCCGTTTCTTTTAGATCGTCACTGAACAAACCCATGGCCCGGACGGGGCAGGTCAGAAGGCAGCGCTCGCACAGGCTGCATTTATTCAGATCAAATATCACTTCCATTTCAGGGCGTTTGATGTATAGGGCGTCTGTGGGGCAAACCGCGGTACATGCGCCGCAATGGGTGCATTTTTCTTCATCTTTATAAATTTTATGTTCGGGCGTGGATACACGGACACCCTGTTCCTTTAAATAGGTGATTCCCTTGTTAAATGAAGCTTTCCCGGCAGACGATATTTCAAGCACCATATGGCCTTCACTTTTTGAAGATATTCGTGCCTTTAAGATATTAAACATCAGGTCATATTTTTTGACCAGTTGGCAGACAATAGGCCTTTGGGCCGATTGTGGCGGGAAATCTAAAATTACAATTTTTGAATACAACTCCTTAACCTCCGTTTCTTTTGTTAGGTCGAAACCAAATCCTATATCATATACCATTCATTATGGTTTATATGAAAGTCCAAATAAGCTAAAAATTGATTTTTATGGTTGATATATCAACTTTTTTTCGAATGCCTAAACTCACAATTGCACGAAAAATTTCTTGTCAAACAGTTATATTTTTAGATAAGGATATATAAAAAATTATCTTAGGATTTCATTAAGATCTTAAAAACCATCGTTTTTTTGTTCAGGAGGAGCATGTCTCAAAAGGCGTCATACAACAGTTTAGAACAACGGATAAAAGAGCTTGAGTTTGAAAATGCCACCCTGAAACAAGAGATCGGCACACTTAAAAATCCCCGGACCATTGATACAAATTTCGGCTCTACACCTGCTGGCTTTGCGAGTGTAATCAATCAAAAAATTAAAAAAGAAAGAGAATTGCTGCTCGCCGCAGTAGAGCAATTTCCTGAAACGGTTTACATTACAAATTCCAAAGGAATTGTTGAATATATCAATCCTGCATTTGAAAAGCTAACCGGATTTTCCAGGGAAGAGTGCATTGGCAAGGATATCTGCATGTTTAGAGACAGCAAGCATGACAGCCAGTTTAATATCAACCTGCGGTCCATCATCAGTTCCGGGCGGGTATGGAGCGGCCATGCTGAATTTAAAAGAAAAGACAATTCTCTTTTTACAATGCACATTACCATATCTTCGGTAAAGGATAATAATGGTTTCATTACCAACTATGTCGGAGTACAGCGGAACAGCTCCAATGAGATTGAGCTCAATGAAAAAATGGCTAAGACCCAGAAACTTGAAGCCCTTGGCACCCTGGCCGGTGGTATAGCCCATGATTTTAACAATATGCTGTTTCCCATTCTGGCAAATGCAGAAATTCTGCTTCTTAAAAACGCTGCTTATGATAATGAAACCAAAGAAATTCTGACACAAGTTTATGAAAGTGCCCTGCAGGCAAAAGAACTTGTCCAGCAGATTTTAAATTTTTCCCGTCATAAAAAAATTGAAAGACAGCCGTTACAGATACAAAATTGTATAAACACTGTGCTCACGCTGATGAAGTCCGGTATTCCCCGCAATATTTCAATAGTAAAAAATGTAGACCCAAGTTGTCCCTCTGTTACTGCGGATCCCACCCAAGTACACCAGATCATAATGAATTTGGTTAGCAATGGTGTACATGCCATAGGTGACACAGGAGGCGTAATCAAGATTTCATTGATGCCTGTAACGGTTTCTCAATCCGATGCCAACGGCAGGATCAAGCCGGGAAATTACATCTGCTTAAGTGTTTCCGATACAGGAGGCGGTATGTCAAAGGAGGTAATGAGCCATATTTTTGAACCCTTTTATACCACCAGGGGCAACGAGAATGGAACCGGCATGGGACTGTCTGTTGTTTATGGTATCGTTAAAGATATGGATGGCGGCATAAAGGTAGACAGCCGATTGGGCAAGGGAAGTGAGTTCAGATTATATTTTCCAAATTTTTCGGAAAAAAGCGTTGCTTCAAAGCGTTTTCACACGCCTGCCTTAAATGATGTAATCGACATCCAGTATCAAATCCATGTCCTTTTTGTGGATGATGAAGATATCATTCTCAAAGTAGCAAAGTCCATGCTGGACCGCTTAGGGTGTCAAACCACAACCATGACGGATCCTTTGGAAGCCCTGGCGCGTTTCAGAAAAGAGCCCTTAACATATGACCTTGTAGTTACGGATCTGTATATGCCGCATATGAATGGGGATTGTCTGGCAGAAAATATAAGGAAAATCCGCCCGGATACCCCTATTTTTCTTTGTACGGGATTCAGTGATGACATTACGTTGGATATGATGGCGCAAAAAGGTATCAGGGCTGTGTTATCCAAACCGCCTTCCATAAAAGAGATGTCTGATAAAATTGGAAAAATTTTTCAGTCAAAGACGTCTGTTAAAACTTAGCTGCTGGAATCTCTATGCCCGGTCCTGATATAAAAAAAATAAAAGCCCTTGAAAAGAAAATGGATCATTTGGGGATTTACAAAAAAGATATCCTGGAGAAGTTTATAAAATCCTCGGGCCGTGGCGGCCAAAAGGTAAATAAATCGTCCACTGCCGTATTTTTGACCCACCTGCCCACCCAACTAAGCGTAAAATTTGGGAAATACAGATCCCAGCATCTCAACCGGTTTATGGCCCTGCGACACCTGGTGGAAAAAATTGAACAGCTGAAATTCGGTATGCCCGATGCCGCAGCCCGGAAACTATCCCGTTTGAAAAAGCAGAAGCAACGGCGAAGAAAAAAGGCGCTTAAGAAAGTGCCGGGCCGCAAGGAAACTTAGAGCCTGAAACTCGATGATCAAGTTTTTAGAATAGACCTAACTGACAGGTTTGATCCGGATTTCAAGCCGTTCACAGACAGACCCCATAGTTAGTCTGGAAATTTTAAATTCCTTTGCAATCTCCCAGCAGGTTTTGCAGTCAATTCTTCCGTCAGACTGAGCATCAAATATCCTGTATTTTAATTCCGGTGTAATGCCGGCATCGGGATTAAAATTTTTTTTGCCCTGGTCGTATCCAAAAAGGCCGAGTTGGCATTGTGCGACGCGCAGTTCAAGCAGATCCGCCTGTATTCCGATTTCCTTTGGGAAACAATTTTGTGCCTTTGCAAGGCGATGGGCATTTGCACATGCAAGTCTGCCGTTGCTGCTCGCCTGTAGAATCAGTTGGGCAAGCGCTTGATTCAATTGCGCACCAGGGTGTTTTTTTTGCATATTGACTCTTGTATCAGGTTTCTGTATGGGTATTTTAACAAGAAACTTGAGACAAGATACAAGAAACAAGAGGGCGAAGCGCCTGCGGCGCCCATTCTACCCCTGTATTGTTGGTGTCTTTAGTTTCATTGTTTGTTTGGGTTGAACCTGGGTAGTTATATACTAGGTCAGCCCATGGCTGTTATAACTTAAAATCCTTACAGGATAAAGGGCCTATTTTATGAAAGACATGCTTGGATCGGGTAAATTTCAGATGATATATATCGTTTCCTGCGGTGAGGGCGTCAACGCCTTTCATCTCGTGGAATCCACCCTTGTACAGTTTCCTGATTCCAATATCTCTGTTGTAAAAGTCCCCAGGATACGTACCGAAAGCCAGGTCGATGATCTCATCGATAAGGTCAAGGATATTGAAAGTATGATTGTTCATACCATTGTTGATTCAAACCTTCGAAGGTACCTCACGCGCGAGGGCATGGACAATCATATTGTGACCATTGATTTGATGGGTCCCATTATTTCAAAAGTAGAAACATTTCTTGACCGTCCGCCTCTGGAAACTCCGGGGCTTTATAGGGAGATTCATCTGGTGAATTTAGAACAGGTATCTGCCATTGATTTTGCCCTGGCCCATGACGACGGTTTGAACCCGGAGACTTTAGTTGAGGCCGAAATTGTGTTGATAGGGTTGTCCAGGGCCGGTAAAACGCCCTTGTCAATGTACATGAGCGTTTTGGGGTGGAAGGTGGCAAATATCCCTTTTGTCCCAGGTGTTCCCATGCCCCAGAGCCTGGATCTTGTGGACCGGCGCCGGGTGTTTGCACTGAACATTAACCCGGAGCAGCTGCAGGCACACAGGAGAATGCGCCAGGAAAGCCTGGGGGCAAAGGATATCTACGCCTATTCCGGAAAGGATGAAATTGAAAAGGAGATTGAACACGCCCAGAAATATTATATTACCAAAGGCTTTTCTATGATCAATGTGAGTAATAAGCCCATAGAGACCAGTGCCGAGGAGATTATTGAAATGATTACGCGCAGGTTCAAGGCCCAGGCCCATATAAGGGACTTTATGTAAAGACCCGGCTTCTCGTAAAGCGATTTGAATTTGTGATTACAGAAAAGAGAAAGCAATCAGATAGGCGAAAACCCACCGACCTTTTCGGTATTATTTTTATCTGGATGAATATTGCTGCCTGTGCAGGATTGATTGCTGCTATTCTGATTTTTCACAGGGCCCAGCCCGAATTTGAAACTTTTTTTGACCGTTTCTACCATCTGCAATTAAGGCGTTACTGGGATCAGAACTATGTCCGTTTCCTTGTTGATGTGCTGGGTGCAGGGACCCTGATCAATGCTGCAGGTCTTTTGCTTTCCCGGTATCGGGGTCGGCGCAGCACAGATCACCGGGAGCTTGTGTTGTTCTTAACCCTACTTTATACTTTACTGTTTGTTCTTTCCAAAACATTGCTTTAAAATCAAGATTGAAATATTCATGCACGGGTGCAATCAAGGATTTTGGGGTTCATGCCGATACTATTATTATCTGAACTCCATTATTTTAACTCCATGAATTTTAGGAAAGACAGTTATGACACGTTATTTTAAAATTTCCATGGCCCTTATCCTGATGTTTGTCTTGATTGTAACAGCAGTGCCCTGCCAGGCCAGGGATTTTATGGTTGAATTTGTAGAGGAAAACTACATGGAGAACCAGGACGACTATGCCGGCACTCCTGTGATTTACCATTCCTTCCAGGTTCGTTCCCATGCCGGCTTAAAGATGCTGGTGCTCACCGGGGAACACCATGAATACCGCGGGTGGCTGCGCCGGTATGTCGCCCAGGATAAAGGTTTCATTGTCAAGGTTCCTGATAATAAAACTGATTTGTTTATTTCTTCAAAAGTTTATGAAACCGATGTGACAAATGTCCATCCCTTTAATCCTACAACCTGGTCAATGAAAGGCAGTCATGTTTTTGACACCAAGAATGTGTTGGATTCACAGGCCTGGATTATAGCCGGACAGGGGCATATTCTCGTATTGGATCAAAATAACAAACGCAGTGAACTCATTGATACGGTGGTCAAGCGTATGGGCTATATCGGGATGATCTCAGGAGATCCTGAAGCAGCGTTGGGACTATTCAGAAATCAACCTGAAAAATTTAAAATGATCATTGTGAATTACAATATGCCTGGTATGGGGTCCGAGGCCTTTGTTGATAAATTGCTTCAGCTTGATCACAAAATACCCATACTTGTAGAAACCGGCTATAATAACGAAAATATAAAGCGGCAATATCTGTCAAAATTTTCAGGGGCCGGGACAGTTACGGTTACACCCGTGGCGTTGAACCGTCTTCAACAGACCATAAAAAACTTGATCAAACCTAGTAAGGAAACTGCGGAACAACCTGTAAATGGATAAGATAATAAAAATCTGCACTGCTATATTTATAATTCTTCTTACGGTTCCTATAACCGGACATGCGGCAGACCAGGGGTTTTATGAACTGGAGGCCGGATTTAAAAATTTTATTCAATGCGAACTCACCCGGACGGATGCAGAAAAGCATTTCAAGGAGAAAGATTTTACCGTGATCATGGTGAATCTTTTCAATGTTACCAGAGAAATGGATCTCACCATTCTTACCGGAGCGGTTAAGTGCGATGTTCAAGGGGACTACCGTACCTTGTACGTTGCCATTGGATTAAGGGACTTAAAAGGAGAAAAGGTCGTTTCCTATTTTACCATCAGGCATGAAGATTTTCGTATTCTTGCCACGGAACTGATCCGTTATCCATACAAGGAACGATGTCCGTGGGCCCGGTATTGGATTCAGCAGGAGTAATTGATAAGACTTTAATTGACAGGAAACAATATGACGACTGAAGAAAAAAAGCAGGGGGAACAAACCATTGCCAATGCCATAGCATTGGATATTTTAAATTCAAAATTGAAAATACCGCCCATGCCCGCCAATGGCCCGAAACTGATGTCTTTAATTAGAAAACCGATTGATGATATAGAAGTGGATGATTTTGTAGAGATCATTGATTCGGATCCAGGGCTTTTATCTATGATTCTTCAATTGGCAAATTCCGTTTATTTCAAGGGGGTTGATGAGGTTATCAGTTTGCGGTCAGCCATTGCCCGCATCGGACTTCAAGAGATCATTGATTCCGCCAACCTGTATTTTTTTCAGCGTATGTTTCCAAAGATTCCTGATATAGAGGGATTTAAAGCCCAAGAGTATTGGGCCTTTTCCTGGTCTTGCGCTAATGCCGCAAGGCGTCTGGGGCACCCGAATCTGGGTATGGATGTCAATCCGGGTGAACTTTATATTGCAGGATTGCTTCATGGTATTGGAAAATTAATTCTTGCAATTCAATATCCGTTTGAATTTTCAAAATGTATTCAAACAGCAAGCAGATTAAACTTACCCGTTCATGCTGTAGAGCTGGATGAATTTGGAACCACAAATACGAATATCGCATCAACATTGTTGGGGGTCTGGAATATCCCTTCCCGGGTTTGTAATGGTATTGAATTTCAACAAAATCCGGATTTGGCACCGGAAAAAGATCGAAATATCGCGGCATTGATTCAGTTCGCCTATGCCGTTGCCTCAATGTCCGGTATTGGAAAAAATGGCGATGGCTGTGTCACTTCTGTTGAATCCACATGGATCGCCGGGCAATCGGGATTACCATTATCCAAAAAGGAAATTCAGGACGCGGTAGTCAAGGAGATCCAAGCTTCCCTGGAAGAAAAATCAGAAAGCATCACCGGTATCGCTCCCCAAAAACAGGAGACGGTATCTAAATCGTCCAAGCCGAAAACAACTGGAGCCAACCCGTCTAAAACAGGAATTTTTTCCTGGATACGTTCACTGTTTCATTGACAAAAAAGGATCTTTAGGCGCTGTCTTTGCGGCTCTTAAGATAACCTGTGTCGTCCGGCAGGCCGTGCATGCGAGCTGTTGAATTGGCAAGGTGATCGCAGGCTTCGTTCAAGGGGTTACCGGCATGGCCTTTTACCCAGATGAACCGGATATCAAGACCGGGCAACAGATTCAAAAGACGCTGCCACAGGTCAGGATTCATGGCCGGGGTGCCGTCGGATTTTTTCCAGCCCCTACGTTTCCATGCCTTTGCCCAGTTTTTGGTAATGCCGTTGACAACGTACCTGGAATCCGAATGCAGGCAAATGGGGCGGGTCTCTCCTTCTAAAGCCTCAAGAGCCACGATAACAGCCAAAAGCTCCATGCGGTTGTTGGTGGTCAGATTAAATCCGCCGGAAAAGGTTTCCCCTGTTTTAAATACCACCCCATATCCCCCGGGGCCGGGGTTGCCGATGGCCCCGCCGTCCGTATATACTATTACGGCATTTTCCGGATATTCACAGTTGGCCGGCTGCTGAAGTCCGTTCTTTTTTTTCTTTGGGGTACAACCAAAATTTTTAGTTGAAGACGCAGAATTTGTGTAGGATGGATCCTCCAGAAAGGCCAATGCCTCCTGTTTTGTTTTAAAGCTTTTGAATCGGGCCCCTGCAAATCCTTTGACCTGGCGCTCGGCATCGGCCCACGATGTGAATATACCTGTTTTTCGGCCTCTGGCTACTGCGTAGTATTTCATGGTCAGACTATAACTCAATGATCAAGTTTTTGTCAATTTGCCCAACTTCGGCGTTGGAAAAAATTTTTAATCTTCAAAATATGTCGTCGTATATTCCTCCGGTTAAAAATTGTTTCCGTCTTGAATTTGAACAAATTCCCTAAAAACTTGATGATCGAGCATAAGAGCAAAGAAAAGTAATGTAAAGAAACATCTGTGTATCAAAATTGGGCTGTTTCTTGAAATAAATGTGCAGTCGGTGTAGAATATTGAAACAATAACGGATCAATTGCAGCATGTTGCCACTGGTTTCAAGCGTCCCATAGCCTAAAAACAGGGAAGTGGGGTAGACAAAACAAGCGGTTAAACAGCTTGCGTTAACCATGAAGGAGGAAAAATGGAACCCACTAAATTCCGTGAATCAAGACTGTCCATCAACCGTTTGTGTGAACAAATGGACCAGCTTATAGAAAAAAAGGAGGTCGATGAGTCAAGGGCCTGCTTTGACCAGGCATTTGGTGAACTGGACGAGTTGAGGCCTAAGGCTTCAGGAGATATTCAGGAACGTTCGGTTAAGAATCTGGCAATGAAGCTCAAAGGCATGGAAGACAAGATTTCCAAGTTAAAAACCAAAGGAACAGCATCCGGCTCTCGGGTAAAAAACAATATTGAATGGGATATTGACCGGGTGGCTCAATTATCAAAAACCTTTCTTGAAAAAGTACTAAAAAATATGGAAGTCGATTCCGAATCAAAAGTTCTTTTCGGCACTACGGGCAAAGGTATCCGTCCCAACTACCAGATTGAGTTCAAAGACGGTCAAGTCGTTTCGTTTACAGGTTCCGGGCATAAACCTAAAGCAAGCCCCAAAGGTCAGGGTGCAAAAAATTTATCCGCACCTTTTTCCTTCCAGGAGATTGACGCCATTTTAAATAATACAGGCAATGTTTGAAGGATTAAAACGGATGAAAATAATCAGAACACTGATTTTATTTGCATTCATATTTTCTGCAATGTCTGTTTTTGCTCAACAGATATTGGCTTTTGACGACTTATCAGCCACACAGGCCATTAAGGTCAAGATTGACGCCATTCTTGAGGTGCTTAACACACCGGAATTTAAAGGGGATGAGAAAAAAGAGGTCCGCAGGCAAAAAATCCGTGACATCGTCCTGTCTGGTTTTGATTTTGGGCGTATGGCCCAGTCCAGTTTAGGGAAACACTGGAGAGGGCGAACCCCGGAAGAAAAGCAGGCTTTTACGGTCCGTTTTCAGTCTCTGATTGAAAATACCTATATAACCAAGCTTGAGACCTATACCAATGAAAAGGTGGTTTACCTTAATGAGCAGCGCAAAACGAAAAGGGATCGGGAGTACGCCAAAGTTCAGACCCAGGTTATTACCTCTGATGGTACCGAAATTCCAATTGCGTACATGATGTACAGGCAGGTTAAAGATCCCTGGTTGGTGTTTGATATCAACATTGAAGGCGTGAGTATGGTTAATAATTACCGCGCTCAATTCGCTGAATTTCTTGATCAAAAATCGTTTTCGGAGCTTCTCAAAGATATTGAAGAAAAAAACAGTTCTGAATAGTGTTTGAACGCAAAGTCACCCATCGGCGCCTTGCATCTGGATAACTTTTCGTTCAAATACAGGTTTCCGTTTCGGCAATAAATTATAAAAATCATTGCACCTTTTAAACCCATGCCGGCCTGTGATCCAACAGGCCGGCATATTATATTCATATCCCTTTCTTTTCTGCCGGCCTGAATTTCAACCAAATTCTAATACAATTTTAATCTTTATATATTAGTATTGGGAATGACTAATAGTGCGTACAAAACACAATCCTAACTTTTAGCTAATACAATTTTAAACTGAATCTAATAAATTTGAACAAGGTTTTTATTGAAGGTTTAAAAACAAGAGTATTTCATTTTTTAAGGTATAAGAATGACACCGTTTCATTTGCTTTTAACACTTTGGGTGCTGACCATTGCAGGCTTTTTTGTAGGCCGCAGCAAGGCCTTTGCGGTTTGTTCTGCCCATGGGGGGCCAAGAGTTCTTCATTCAAGGCCGTTCTATTACGGGACCCTGACCTCCATTTGGTGTGCGGTACCGGCTTTGATCGTTTTTTCTTTCTGGCTCTTTTTTCAATCAACCATCATCATGGATTTGGTAATTGCCGATCTTCCTGATAAGATTCGATTTTTGCCCGAAGACCGCCTTGATTTTGTTGTCAATGATATCCAAAACATTGTGGCCGGTAATATTGTGGCCGGTAAAATCAATCCTGCCATTCAGGCTGCAGCCGACCATTACAAAAGCCTTGAGATGACGGCCCAGGTAGCGTTAAGCGTTATTATAACGGCCATGGCCATGATTGCCATTACAGGTGTGTACTTAAAAATTACACCAAAGCTTAGGGCCAGAAATTATGTAGAAAAGGTTATTGAGAGCCTGCTCATTGCATGCGCTTCTCTGGCTGTTTTGACCACCATAGGCATTGTTTTTTCCTTGCTTTATGAGGCGATTCGGTTTTTCAAGATTGTGCCGGTATATAAATTTTTGTTCGGACTCGAATGGAGCCCCCAGATGGCCATTCATGCAGAACAGATCGGATCTTCCGGTGCATTCGGGGCGATGCCGGTTATCCTTGGCACCATTCTCATTGCCGGTATTGCCATGTGTGTGGCCGTGCCGCTAGGGCTCATGGCTGCCATTTATCTGTCCGAATATGCCAATAAAAATTTTCGAAGTATTGCCAAGCCGCTTTTGGAGATCCTGGCCGGTATCCCCACGGTTGTTTACGGTTTTTTTGCAGCCCTTGTTGTGGCCCCGGCCATCAGGGATGCCGGAGATATCCTGGGCTTTTCCGTATCTTCGGAAAGTGCTTTGGCTGCTGGAATTGTCATGGGAATTATGATCATTCCTTTTGTTTCTTCCATATCCGATGACGTCATCAATGCGGTGCCCCAGTCCTTGCGGGACGGCGCCTTGAGTCTTGGTTCCACCCGGAGTGAAACCATTACAAATGTTGTACTGCCCGCAGCTTTGCCCGGAATTGTGGGCGGGGTGCTGCTGGCCGTGTCCCGGGCCATTGGTGAGACCATGATTGTTGTGATGGCGGCCGGTCTGTCAGCAAACCTGACCGCGAATCCTTTCCAGGCTGTTACAACGGTTACGGTGCAGATTGTCACCCTGCTGGTGGGGGACCAGGAATTTGACAGTGCCAAAACTTTGGCTGCTTTTGCCTTGGGACTTCTGCTGTTTGCCATTACCCTGATTTTAAACGTTGCTGCCTTGATGGTGGTCAGAAAATACAGGGAGCGTTATGAATAATTTAAATGAGGCGTCTGCGCCGGTCAGGGGTAGGACCATAGATATAGTAAAAAAGGGGATTGACAAACGCTACCGAAAAGAACGCAGGTTTCGTTTTTTCGGGTTTGCAGCCGTTATGATCAGCTTAGGCTTTTTGTCTTTGCTGTTTATCTCCATTATTTCCAACGGATATACTGCATTTCAACAGACCATGATCCGGTTGGATGTATTTTTGGATACCAATGTCATCGATAAAGATGATCTGGCTGGTGCCGATTATTCCAAATTGATTCATGACGCGTTGCTGTCTGTTTATCCTGATGTGACAAAACGCAACGATAAACGCAAATTATACGAGCTTATCAGCATAGGCGCCGTTTACAGGCTTCAGGATTTTGTGGCCAAAAACCGGCATGAGATCGGAACCACCATTCAGATATGGGTGACGGCCGATGATGATGTGGATATGCTTATGAAAGGGTACATTGACCGGGACAAGCCCGAATCCCAGCGACGGATTGATGACCGGCAGCTGACCTGGGTGGATCATTTGGTCAGCCGGGGGCAGATCAAAAAGGTGTTTAATATGACCTTTTTCACTGCAGGGGATTCCAGGGAGCCTGAACTTGCCGGGATTTGGGGGGCGGTCTGCGGGTCTTTTTACACCCTTATTGTCACCTTGGTTCTCTCTTTTCCCGTTGGGGCGGCTGCTGCCGTGTATCTGGAAGAGTTTGCCCCTAAAAACAGGTGGACGGATATCATTGAGGTGAATATCAATAACCTGGCAGCCGTGCCCTCCATTGTGTTCGGGCTGTTAGGGTTGGCCGTATTTTTAAATTTTTTCGGCCTTCCCAGATCTGTCCCGCTTGTGGGCGGACTGGTTTTAACCCTGATGACCTTGCCTACCATTATTATTTCGAGTCGATCTGCGCTTAAGGCGGTATCTCCTTCCATTCGTGAGGCCGCCCTTAGTATTGGTGCATCCAAAGTCCAGATGGTGGCCCATCATGTCCTGCCCCAGGCACTGCCGGGCATGCTCACCGGCTCCATCATCGGCATGGCCCAGGCCCTTGGGGAAACCGCACCACTTTTAATGATCGGTATGGTAGCTTTTATTGTGGACATCCCTGCAGGATTCACAGATCCTTCCACAGTCCTGCCTGTACAGATTTACCTGTGGGCGGATAGTCCGGAAAGGGGATTTTTGGAAAAAACGTCCGCTGCTATTATGGTACTTCTGATTTTTTTGATGGTCATGAATTGCGCAGCTGTTTTTTTAAGACGAATTTTTGAAAAAAGACAGTAAGCTTTAAATTTTATTTATCTTATTGTAGAAAGCATGTTTCAGGAGTTTACCATGAAAAAACTGATTATCATTTCGATTGCCCTGTTTTATCTATTGATTTTTGGGATAGCTCAGGCCCGCGCCGGTTCAGCACGGGATTATATTTCCATCGTCGGATCCTCAACGGTTTATCCCTTTGCTACTGTTGTTGCTGAAAATTTTGGAAAAAAAACCCGCTTTAAAACCCCAAAAATTGAATCCACAGGATCCGGCGGCGGACATAAGCTTTTTGGTGCCGGTATCGGTGTCGAGTATCCGGATATTACAAACTCTTCTGCCCGGATTACAAGAAGTCAGCTGGAAAAAGACTTTAAAAATGGTGTAAAAGAAGTGGTTGAGGTAAAAATTGGTTATGATGGTATTATTGTGGCAAATTCCAGGCAGGCCATGATGTTCAGACTGACTAGAAAAGATTTGTTTCTCGGTTTGGCAAAGCAGGTGCCGGTGCCGGTGGCAGGGGATAAGAACGCTTTGCAGACAAATCCCTATAAAACCTGGAAGCAAATAAATTCATTACTTCCGGATGTCAAAATTAAGGTGTTTGGGCCGCCACCCACTTCGGGCACACGTGATGCCTTTGTGGAACTGGTCATGGAAGGCGGGGCAAACGCGTTTGCATGGATAGCGAAGTTGAAAATAACGGATAAAAAAAGATACAAGGAGATTTGTCATACCATAAGGGAAGATGGGGCCTTTATTGAGGCCGGCGAAAATGACAACCTGATTGTCGATAAGTTAAAAAAATCTCCTGACGCCTTAGGTATTTTAGGCTTTTCTTTTCTGGACCAGAACACCGATAAGATTCAGGGCTCATTTATTGACGATGTGCAACCAACATTTCAGACTATTTCCGATGGATTATATCCGGTGTCCCGGCCCTTGTATTTTTATGTTAAAAAGGCCCATGTCGACAATATTCCCGGTATGAGAGAGTATCTGGCCGAGTTTACCAGTGAAATTGCCTGGGGTGATGAAGGCTACCTGACAATTAAAGGGTTGATCCCCATGTCCGGGAAGGAACGGCAGTATTATAGAAAAATTGTTCAAGAATTGCCCCCCTTAACTTTGGATGATCTCAATTAAGGATAAATAAAACTAATGAATCAGGAACAAACAACCGGGGATTCGCCCAAAAAATCTGGGCGGCGTCTGTTGATTGCCCGGACAGAAAGGGCCACCGTGGGGCAGACGACGGTTGAGAACCCAAGAATAAGTTGTAAGAATATTGCTGTTTATTACGACTCCAAAAAAGCTATTAGCAATATTTCCCTGGATATCGGCCGCAATGAAGTGATTGCCATGATCGGGCCTTCCGGGTGCGGTAAATCTACCTTTCTGCGCTGCCTCAACCGGATGAACGATTCCATTGAAGGATGTCTTGTGACCGGGCAAATCTTCATGGACGGAAAAAATATATATGACAGCGATGTGGATGTGGTTCCGCTAAGGGCCCAGGTGGGTATGGTTTTCCAAAAGCCCAATCCCTTTCCTAAATCAATTTATGACAATATTGCCTATGGCGCAAGAATTCACGGTCTTGTCCAGAACCGGTATGAGACCGACGAACTGGTTGTGGGGTCTTTGAAAAGAGCAGGCCTTTGGGGGGAAGTTAAGGACCGGTTGGAAATGCCCGGCACCAGTCTATCAGGCGGGCAGCAGCAGCGCCTGTGCATTGCAAGGAGCATTGCGGTGAACCCGGAGGTCATTCTCATGGATGAACCCTGTTCCTCCCTGGACCCCATTGCCACGGCTATTATCGAGGAACTTATTGATGAACTTAAACAAGATTACACCATTGTCATTGTAACCCACTCCATGCAGCAGGCATCCCGGATTTCCCAGCGTACGGCTTATTTTCACCAGGGAGATCTCATTGAAGTCGGGCCGACGGACCAGATATTCTTAAATCCGCTGCACCAGCTCACCGAAGATTATATTACCGGGCGGTTTGGATAGCGATCGAAACGCCATGCAAATTTTAAGATCCTTATATGCGTGACACAACTTTGCCTGAGACAGAATCGTGTGAAACATGTTTTTGCCCTAATTACTCGATCATCAAGTTTTTAGGAAATTTGTTCAAATTCAAGGCAAAAACAATTTTTAACCGGAGGAATATACGACATATTTTAAGGATTAAAAATTTTTTCCAACGCCGAAGTTGGGCAAATTAATAAAAACTTGATCATCGAGTAATCACTATACAGCTTATCCGGCACTCTATGATATCATTGACAAATGTGATACAGTGCAGAATACTATTTGATCTTCCCAAATTGGATGGTATAAAATTTGCTGATTTGGGTGAGCATTCGACATAGAAATGGTTTACTGGATATTGAATCACAGCATAACACCAGCAAAGGAGGTAATACCAAATGAATTTTAAATCCGTAGATGAGATACTGGAATTTGCCATTGACAGAGAAAAGGAAGCTGTACGATTTTATGAATCTTTGGCCCAGGAGGCGCCTTCCAAAGAATTGAAACAGACCTTCATTGGTTTTTCCAAAGAGGAAGAAAAACATGCGGCGCTGATCTCCGACATTTCCGGGAACAAGGCTAAGATTGACAGCTATGAGATCGAGAAAATTCCTGACCTCAAAATAAGCAACTACATGGTCGAAACCGAATATGAAAAAGGTATGCCCATGCCCGAAGTTTTGAAAATAGCCATGAAAAGAGAGGAAAAAGCAGTCAAGCTGTATACCCTTTTAGGGGAGCAGACCGATGATGCCGATGCAAAAAAGCTGTTTCAGCTCCTTGTGCAGGAAGAATCCAAGCATAAACTTGGCCTGGAATCCATGTATGATGATTTTTTGGCAGATATGGACGGATAGGGCTTAATCACGATCCATCATTAAAAAACACGATGAGTGAAAAAAAACAATTAAAACTGATTTCATGGAATGTGAACGGACTTCGTGCGGTTTTAAAAAAGGATTTTTTTGATTCCATAACCGGTATGGACCCGGACATTCTCATGCTCCAGGAGACAAAGCTCCAGGAAGATCAGCGCAGTGACCAGATGATCCGGTTTGGACCCTATGAAAGTTTCTGGAATTATTCGACCGTTAAAAAGGGTTATTCCGGAGTGGTCTCCTACTCGCGGATTGCTCCGGATGCTGTGACCACGCAGTTTGGAAAACCTGAGTACGACGGTGAAGGCCGGATAATAAGAATGGATTTTGACGCATTTGTTTTGTTCAACATCTATTTTCCCAACGGCCAGATGAGCGATGAAAGACTTTCCTATAAATTAGCGTTTTATGACTGGTTCCTTGATTATGCCCAGAAATTAAGGGATGAAGGACGATCAATCATCGTAACCGGTGACTTTAACACGGCCCACAATGAAATTGATTTGAAAAATCCGGGGCCTAACGCCAAACGATCCGGCTTTTTGCGGATTGAACGGGATGTACTGGATAGAATGGTGGATATGGGGTATGTGGACACTTTCCGCCATTTTTACCCTGAGGCGGTGAAATATTCGTGGTGGTCCTACCGTTTTAATGCAAGAAAAAATAATGCAGGGTGGCGCATTGACTATTTTTTTGTCACCCGAGATCTTATTGAAAACGGCATTGTAAAAGATGCATTTATTGATAATGAAATCTTTGGTTCTGATCACTGCCCGGTTGGATTAGTGGTTGCAGTGTAAGCGCGTTAACCGCCTTTTAATTTAAAAGCCCCTGTCCGGCACGAATTAATTGTTTGTGCCGGGCAGGGGCTTTTTTACGAAAATCGGTGTTTGGACGGAAAGTTGCCCAGATGCAAGGCGCAAAAAATTTGTAACCGGAGCATACTAAAGTATGTGAGGATTGCAAATATTTATGCAACGCCGCAGGTGGGTGACTTTTCGTTCAAACATTATACTATTTTTTCTGCAGGTCTTCTTTCAGGGACATACTCAGGTTCCATCTCAAGGTTGTTCACCTTTTCCGATACATAAAGCCCGCAATAACAGGTCCCAAATTCCTCCATATCCGGCTCACGGTACTCACAGGGGCAGATGATATCCTGATCTTGATCCCTGTCTCCGCTGGCCAGACGACAGGGACAGGCCATGTAGCCGTATCTTTCTTTGTTGAGCTGCAGGCTTTCCAGCAATTCAAATACCAGGTCCTTATCCTTGTTAAAATAAGCCCCTTTTTTTTCCTGTGATTTTTTCAATGTATCATAAAGCTGTTCTAAGTTCATTCGGTTATCCCCAATGCTTTTTTGATATCTTTTTCTTTATTTCCAACAATTACGGTCTCTTTATTGATTTCAATCGTGGGAAAAGAGCACCTTGGGTTCAATATTTTGATCGCCTTGATAATTGCCTCGCGCTCCTCGCCCTTAAGATCGTCAACCTCTATGTACTTGTATTTAATATTGTGTTTATCTAACAGCTTTCTGGTAGCCCTGCAATGGCTACAAGTACTTAAACCGTATAGTGTAGGGATACAATCACAATTATCCATTTAAATTTTTCTCCTTGAATATGTAGTTCTTAGGCTAATAATATGAATAAACATATATTAAGCCTGCACAGAATATAAAGTCAACGTTCAATTTAGCGTTTGTTGTTGATTTCAAACTTATCAAGAAATTAAGCATTTTATTTTGAAATGCAATATTGGGCAGATAACGGCTTTCATTGATTGGGAATTCTTACTTCTTTAAACGGATTTATAGGAGACTGGAAATCACATCGAATCTGCAGGGATGTAACATCGTTCGCAAAATGGGAGATTTTAGGGATATTCGGAATATAAAAAGTAATTTTTTTCTTGCTTTTTATTTTTGAATTTTGTTATATCCTTAGGAATTCTTTCGGTAGCTATCAAACAATATAATAAAAATTGCGAAAAATTATTTCATAACAAGTTGTATTCTGTATCGTAAATGATACGTTTTATATGAGACATATGTGTTTAACACTTCCATTTTAAGCCGATGCTGTTAAATGATTCTCCCGGAGTAAGTATAATTACCGGTAATGTGCTTGTACTAAATCGCAAATAAATAAATGATGGTATTGTTTTTGCAGAATTTCTGCATTAGATTAATTACCGGGTTTAGGTTTTTTTGATCAATCCCAGTTAAATTTAAGGAGGCTAAAAAATGAATAGAGTGATTGCACATAAGAAAGATGAAAACCGGTCAAAAAAAAAACGGACTCCTTTCTATGGTGCGATTAAGTCTGAAAATGAATTTTATTTTCAAATAGCGTCCTTATACCGGGAGTCGACCAAAGGCCGCAGACAATTATCAGGGCAAATGCTTGAGCAGATGCTCAAAGCAAAAGCAGCAGACCGCTCTGAGAAAAAGTCTGTCCACAACCCATATTGATACCAGGGTCAAAAACTGACTCTCACAGACAGGTTTAATAAACTTTTAAAACAAAAGGAGTGTTATCAATGGCTGAAAAAATGGGAATTTATAGATGTGAAAAATGCGGTAATGTTGTTCAGGTTCTTCATGGTGCACAACCGCCGGCAACCTGTTGCGGAAAGCCCATGGATCGCCTGGTGGCAAATACTGTTGATGCCGCTAAAGAAAAACATGTTCCCGTAGTAGAGAAAATAGAGGGTGGATACAAAGTGACTGTGGGCAGCGTTGCCCATCCCATGACACAAGAACACTATATTGAATGGATTGAACTTGTCTCCTGTGACGGTAGCTATGTCCAACGTATGATGCTGGCCCCTGATTCGGCACCCGAAGCGGTATTTAAATGTGACGAGAGTAAGGTTGAGGCCATGGCTTACTGCAATCTTCACAGTCTGTGGAAAAGCTAGAATTCCGTAGAATAAGGCATTTTCTTGAGTAGAAACCGGCAATTATAAGAATAAAATTTACTGGTTTTTGCAAATATGTAAGGCCCAAGGTCTTTCTTTTTAAGACCGCGGGCCATTTCTTTTAGTGATTGCTATACGTTTTATATGGCTTATCTCCTTGTTAACTGTCAGTTTTTTTTGCATGTTGGTAAAATTTTTGAACCTGTGCGGCTTGACCCTGATCTGCCGGTTTGACGATTTTTCAATTAAGCTTCACGCGACAATGGTAATCATGTTACACTGGTTTAGGACTTTGGTGCTTGGCCTCTGGGTATTTTCCAGGGATGGTTTGCGATACTTGCCATTGCCGGCTAAGCATTTATTACCCTGACACTGTTTTTTTCAAGAAACGGATAAATGAATTATGGTTAGTAACCGGGAAAAAATTAAACAGCTTTTGTCACAGTTTTCAGGGACCTCCAAGGTGCTTGTAATCATTAATGCAGACCCTGATGCCATTGCATCTGCCATGGCTGTAAAACGCATTTTGTGGCGGCGGGTCAGTGAAGTCATGATTACCTATTTTAACAAGATTACCCGGCCCGACAATCTGGCCATGATTGAGTATACCGAAGCGGGAATGGTCCCCCTGGCAGAGGTGGACAGGTCCGTATTTGACAAATTTGTGGTGGTGGATTCCCAACCCGATCATAATGAAAATTTTTCCGGTATTAAATATGATGCTATCATTGATCACCATCCATTATCCTGCTGTGATGGCGGGTTTGTTGATGTCCGGCCGGATTACGGGGCTTGTTCAACTATGTTCACAGAATATATGCGCAGCCTGAGTATAAAGCCGTCAGCTAAACTGGCTTCCGCTTTGATGCTGGGAATAAAAACAGATACCGCCAATTTTACCCGCCAGGCATCTTCCAGGGACATCCGGGCCTTTCAGTTCCTGTACAAATATGCGAACATGAATATTGTCACCAAAGTGGAACGGGCTCAGATGACGGAAGCTGACTTAAATTTTCTGGGTAATGCCATAAGAGATAGAAACATTCGGGATAACCGGGCCTTTTATCATGCCGGAACCATGGCCAAACCCGATGAACTGGTGATGGCTGCAGATTTTTTCCTTTCCATTGCCGGGGTAAACTGGAGCGTGGTGTCAGGGGTGGTGGATAAAAAACTGATTGTGATTCTGCGCAACGATGGCTTGCGCAAAGGCGCCGGAAAAACCGCCCAGGAGGCATTTTCCAAATTCGGGTCTGCCGGGGGGCATAAAACCATGGCCAGGGCTGAACTGGATATTTCCGCGATCCGTAAAGAGATCAAGCAGGTAAACCAGAAGGCCCTAACCCAGTGGGTGGTTGAACGGATTACCCAGACCGCAGGAAAAAAGATTGAATAGCTGGAATTGGGTTCAGGAAAAAAACAACAACGCCGGTTGGTTGTAACGTACAATCGGCGTTGGATGTTTTACGTTACTCCCGGATCTGCACAGGTCCGGGGCAGGGAGGTTATTCTGCTTTTTTAAATTCGCTTTTAGGTTCGCCGCATACAGGACAAACCCAGTCTTCGGGAAGGTCTTTAAAGGCCGTGCCGGGATCAATACCGTTCTCGGGATCGCCTTGTTCCGGGTCATAGACGTAGTCACAGGGTCGGGATGCTCCTGGGCTACCATCACATCCAGGTGCATCGTCGTACACGTAGCCATTGGGACCGCACTCATATCTATCCATATTTGTTTCCTTTTTAGAGAAAACAACAACGCCGGTTGACGATAAAGTACAACCGGCGTTGGATGTTTTACCTTATTCCCAGACCTGAGAAGGTCTGGGGCAGGGTGTTACTCTTCCTTTTCAAATACGTCTTTGGATGCGCCGCATACAGGACAGACCCAATCTTCGGGAAGATCTTCAAAGGCTGTGCCGGGTTCAATACCGCCGTCAGCATCGCCTTCTGCCGGGTCATACACATAACTACAGGGGCATACATATTTATCCATACTTTTCTCCTTATTTACTTTTGTTGGTTTATAAGTACAGGCTTAATCCAATATTAAACCTGCAAATTGATTATAATCAATATGCTTCGTCCATGTCCAGGTCTTCGTCAGAAATCGGGTCCTTGAACAAATGGTAGGCCCAGGACTGATATGCAATGACAATAGGGATAAAAACTGAAACCACGCCCAGCATGATTTTAAGGGTTAGCGGGCTTGATGATGCGTTAAATGCAGTCAGATCCCAGGTTGGATTCATGCTTGAGGGAAACAAGGCCGGAAAAAGGCCGAAGATTCCGAAAAAAGTGCATCCTATAATCGTCAGGGCCGATGCAAACCAGGCTTTGAACCATGCCTTTTTGGCGTTGAAATATCGAGCACAAAACAGTGCCGCCACAGCCAGGATAATAACTAAGAACAGGGCTGGGGACTTAATGTAATTGTCATAGAGACGGGTGGCAAAAAATGAGGCAATCAGAAAAGCCACGGCCACAGGGACAAGCACTATCCATGTTTTGGCAGCAATTCGGGCAAAGCGTTCCTGCAATTCCCCTGTGGACTTGATGGTCATCCAGTTGGCCCCATGAAGCATAAACAGCAGGACAAACAATAAACCACCTAAAAGTCCGTAAGGGTTAAGCAGTTTTAAGGTGTTGCCGTGGTACAGTCCCTGGTTGTCAAAGGGAATACCTGCAAAAATATTGGCAAAAGCCACCCCGAACAAAAGGGCCGGAAAAAAAGAGCCCAGAAAAATCAGGGTATCCCATGTTTTTTTCCAGCCGGGGCTCTCAATTTTACCCCTGAAGTGTAGGGCAACACCCCTGAATATCAATGCAAACAGAATGAGAAGTAACGGGGTGTAAAGGGATGAAAACATGGTGGCGTAGACTTTCGGGAACGCTGCAAAGGTAACGCCGCCGGCCGTGATCAACCACACTTCATTGCCGTCCCATAAAGGTCCTTTGGCATTGAGCATAACTCGTTTGTCCCGGTCTGTTTTTCCGGCAAACGGATAGAGGATGCCGATGCCGAAATCAAACCCGTCTGTCATGAAAAAAATAGCCCAAAGAAGTCCCCATAGAAAAAACCATATTGATTGAAGTTCCATTTACTCTATCCTCCTTATTCTGTAACGGCCTCAGGGCCTTCTTTAACGGATTTGGCGATCAGGTAGAACCCCACAGCCCCAAGCAGGCCGTAGACCAGGATGAATGCCGTAAGTGATACCATAACCTGGGAACCGGCAATGGGGGAAACCGCATCTGACGTGCGCATCAGATTGTAAACGATCCAGGGCTGGCGCCCTACCTCAGAAACCACCCACCCCATTTCCATGGCAATATACGGCAAGGGAATAGACCATAACATGATTTTTAAGTAATTGGGGCTTTCCATCAATTTATTGCGCCGGATCCAGCCGTAAATCATAAGAAGAATAAACAAAGTGCCAAGTCCCACCATGGTCCTGAAGCCGATAAATGTCGGCATTACGGGCGGGCGATCCTCTTTGGGAATATCTTTTAGACCAATGACCTCGGCATTGAAGTCATGAAAACCCAGAAAACTTAATACGCCTGGAATTGGGCCGATTTCGATTTTGTTTTTTTCCTGGGTTTCATCAGGTATGGCAAACATGACAATGGGAGCTTGGGCACGGGTTTCCCAGTGGGATTCCATGGCTGCCAGCTTGGCCGGCTGGGTTTTGGATACGTTAACACCGTGCATATCTCCGGAAAACGCTACGAATAAAGAGGAAACAAGGCCCACTACCAGGCCGATCCTGAAAGATTTTAAAAAGATGTCAGTATGCTGCTTTTTAAGGAGATGATATGCGGAGATGCCCATGACGAAAAAGGCGCCCAAAAGCAGGGATGCCGGTATCACATGAATAATTTCCAATAGGCCGTGTTTGTTGGTGATCAGAGCCATAAAATCAGTGAGTTCCGCACGTCCGTTTCTGATTTCATAGCCTACGGGATGCTGCATGAATCCGTTGGCCATGAGAATCCAGACCGCACTTAAATTTCCTGCTAGTGCCACCAGCCACATTACAACGGCATGGGCCTTGGCTGAAATTTTTTTCCAGCCGAAAATCCAAATCCCGATAAATGTGGATTCAAGAAAAAAAGCGGCGGATGCCTCTATGGCCAAAAGGGAACCAAAGACATCACCCACATACTCGCTGTACCGGGACCAGTTGGTGCCAAACTGAAATTCCAAAGTGATGCCGGTGACAACGCCTAACGCAAAGTTAATCAGAAATAGTTTTCCCCAGAATTTAGTCATCCTCAAATATTTTTTGTCACCGGACCAGGCATATCTTGTCTCCATGTATGCAATTAAAATGGATAGACCTAAGGTAAGGGGAACAAAAAGAAAATGGAACATGGTTGCTGCTGCAAACTGCAGTCTGGACAGAAAAACCGGATCCATAAATTCCTCCAGATTGAAATTAATTAGAAAGCTCATTCATAAGAAAGCCGATGTAACCGATTTTTAATTTTCGTTGGGGGCTGAAACACTGTTAAGAATATATATACCCGTGGCTGTTACAACGGTTACTGCATTGATGATCCTGTTTTCCATTTCTTTCTCCTTAAAAATTTTAAGTTGTTTAGATTAACTTTCTTTAAATTCTTTAAGGCTATCAGCAAGTAACATGCCAGTTACCAAGCTAGATTGAATGATACCGAAGATCTTTTGAATTTTTTTGTCAGCATACTGGACTGTTAAGAAATTTTCAAGTGGAGGCCAGGATTGTGAAAATCATTTTTTTTGATATAAGTATATATAATAGAATGTGTCTGTATTTCAATTGAGACTAAAGTGTTTCAGCGTTTTGAGACGGTTGTGTCATATAAAGATCTCTTCTCTTTTTTTATTGACAAAACGCAAGGGACTATCTTACACAATCGGTAAGGCAACAACTACATTCTGTTCCACAATATTGTTTATATGTAAACAGACTCTTACAAAATCCATCCTTGTTGCTCAAAATTTGATCATCAAAAACTGAAGACGGAGAACGTTTATGTCAATGATAAATATGCCGATTGTTATGGTCTCATTGATTTTAATCCTGACACTATTCCTTCTGATTTCAGAAAAAATTTCGGTTGATAAGACTGCCATAGGTATCATGGTGCTTCTTGCACTGACTGGAATACTTTCCCCGGCAGAGACCGTGGCAGGGTTTGCCAATCCCGCCGTGATAACCGTAGGGGCCATGTTTCTTTTAAGTTATGGGCTGATACGGACCGGCGCTGTCGGCTTTTTAACAGAATTGGTTTTAAAGTTTTCAAAAGGAAACCGGACATCTGCTTTTATCATTGTTCTTACAAGTGTTGCTGTGCTGTCAGCATTTATAAATAACACACCGGTTGTGACTCTTTTTATCCCCATTGTCATGGGGTTGAGCTGTGAATGTGATTTTTCCCCATCAAAACTGCTCATACCATTATCCTATGTATCAATTCTGGCCGGGACGTCTACACTGATCGGTACGTCGACCAACATCATTGTCAGCGATCTTGCGCATATCAAAGGATTTGATCCGTTGTCTATGTTTGAACTCGGCCGCCTTGGTGTTCCCATAGCTGCAATCGGAATCCTTTTTTTATTCGTGGTTGCGCCAAAACTTATGCCCGGCCGGACTGCACCTCTATGTGAACTGGATGAAGGAAAAGAGAAAAAATACATTGCAGAACTCATGGTTACTGAAAAAAGTCCATTGATCGGAAAAAAAGATATCAATGTATATGCCGAAGAAAATTTAGGGCTGAGCGTGATTGAAATTTTCAGGAACGGAGGTGTTTTTGATCCATCCAGAACCAGATTGAACATAAAGCAGAATGATATTTTCCTGGTCAAGGGAACGGCACAGGACATCATCTCCTGTTTGAAAAGCAAAGAATTGTCTTTGATTCATGGAAAAGAAAATCTTACATTCAACGGAAGCCCTGAAGATGATCTCATTGTTGAACTCGTTATCCCTCCGCTTTCATCACTCCTGAGGGAACCCTTGATGTCGGATGAACTGCAAAACGACGCAGATATATGTATTATTGCGATACGAAGCCGAACGAGTTATTTTTCTTATAAAGAATTACAAAACGGGAGGTTGAAAATCGGGGATATTCTCCTCGTACAATGTCCGAGAAACAAATTGGATAAAATAAGAAAGAGTTCGGACTTTGTGATCATTGAGGATATTCACCACGCTATCGTTGACAGGGAAAAGGCCGGCATTGCCACCGGGATTTTTGTCGCTGTCGTGCTTGCTGCAACATTGGGACTTGTCGACATCATGATATGCGCGCTTACCGGCGTTTTTTTAATGACGTTTACCCACTGCCTGAGTTTGAAAGACGCCTACCGTTCACTTGAGTCTCAAGTGCTCCTTTTGATTGTCGGAACACTGGCTTTGGGGCTGGCCATGCAGAAAACAGGCGCAACTCAGTTCTATTCAGACGCGTTTTTAAGTCTATTCGACGGCAAAAGCCCACATGTGATCCTTTTTGCCATCATACTGCTAACCAGTATATTCACCCATATTTTAAGCAACAATGCAACTGCTGTACTCCTGCTTCCCATTGCCATCTCCACCGCAGTCTCACTTGGCGTGGACACCCGGCCATTCATTATCGGCATCTGTTTTGGCGCCAGCGCCTGTTATGCCAGCCCCATTGGCTACCAGACGAATCTGCTGGTCTATGGTCCCGGGGGATATAGATTTTCAGACTTTATTAAACTGGGTCTGCCGTTGAATATAATGGTAATTGTTCTCGCAAGTATTTTTATCCCTGTTTTCTGGCCGTTTTAAGTACAGTTTCGTCCAATTTCGGAACAGTATATCTATTTTAGAAGGAATTATAGATAAGAGGCAAGAAACAAGAGGGCGATGAACGACATCAGGGGAAACGCGAACCATAAATTTTCCACTATAATTGTCTATTGCTGTTCAAGCCATGTGTCAAATGCCTTCCTTTGGTATTCATAAAGTATGCGAGAAAATGCTTTCTTATTCCCACAGTATAAGGTGTGTCGTATTATTGTATAAGGTGTCAACACATGCTGACCTTTAAGAAATTTTTCGTAATTAGTTAAGGTTGTTATATTTTCTTTAATCATTTTTTTAAAATTAACTACTGTGATTTTTTCCTGATTTAGTATTTCATCAACAAGAGCATCAACTTTTCGTGATGAAAAATGAAATTCAGGGAAATATAATTCTACAATTTTTTCAAAATGAAAAACATTTAAGACCTCATTTTCATTTGTGATAATTTCTTCTTTTGTAATTTTTTCAAGTTTTTCCGTTTCTTCACGGATACTGAAAAATTCTCTGTCGGCAGTTTCAAAAAGAGCCGCAAGGCTGTTTATCCTTCGTTTTAGCACATGTGGTATTGATTTTTTGTATTTAATTTTATGGTCTAGAACGCTCCATGCATCTTGTATAATTGTTCGTATTTGCACTTCAAAACTTATGTCTTTATAAATGCTGTACTCTGGCATCATTTCTCTTGTTGAATCAAGTTTAAGATCTAGATGTAACCCTTTGTAGCCAAAAGAACTTTCTGTTTGTTCAAGTAGTTTAGATTTGTCTGTTGAGTCAATAAGGCACAAATTGTCCATTAGAATTTTCCCAATTTCTTGTATGTTTTTCTCATAAAGACAAATAATTCTTATGCCAATTAAATCCGTGATGTAATCTTTGATTTCATATTCCTTCTTTTCTTCTTCAAGTTTTGACTGGTACTTTCTTGAAAATTTGTTGATGCATTCTTCTATACCTTTGACGCGGGATGTCACTGTGGATGCAGATAGTTCTGAAGAGGTTGCGAGGAGTGATTTAATTAGGGTGAAGAATGACGATTCAGCGTTACGTAACAATTCGATATTGTCGCTAATGTAATTGATAAACCTTTGTTTTTCTGTTTCAAAATCTAAAGAAGGCATTAATGGATGCTCCCATTATTGATTTTTTGGCTTGATTTTATTGCAGGCTATTTTTTGTAGGGGCAATCCCTGTGTGGGTGCCCTCGTTAGTTCCTTTTTGAATTCAATTTTATCGGAGATTAGCCTTTTTTGCATTTCTATGGTGGCCTGCGCCAACTTAGATTCGGGTATGCTTATGACAATCCTTAATGGGTTGTCTTTTACGTGCGATTGCCTTGCGGCACCGGTACACATTTGTGATCCGGTGCCGAAAAGCAACGTTGGTTATTTTGTTCGCCGGCAATAAGAATTTTCATCCAACGAAAAAGGTTCAAAGAAGTGCTCGGCTCACAATTGTATAAAAAGGCTATTTATAAACGGCCACTTTAAAGATTTGAGATTTCTTCTTTGTCTATAACCTTAATACCTTGTTCCGCCAAAATAACTTTTGCCTTTTCAAGGTCATCAAATCGGAAAATCATGATGGCATTTTTGCACTGGGGATTGGCAAATGCATACATGTACTCCACATTAACATCTTGTTCACTTAATGGATCCAGCACCTGGTTCAGGCCACCGGGTTCATCATTCACTTCCACGGCCAGAACACGCGTTTTGCCCACGGTAAATCCCTGATTCCGTAGGGCTGTAGTGGCTTTGTCATTATCATTGACAATGAGGCGCAGTACACCGAAATCCGTGGTGTCTGCCAGGGAAAGTGCCCGTATATTCACTCCGGCATCCCTTAAAATCGCCGTGACTTCAGCAAGACGCCCTTCTTTATTTTCTATGAATATGGATATCTGTTCAGCCATAATAGTCTCCTTGGTTAAAATTGGCGGTTATCTATAACCCTGACAGCCTTGCCCTGGCTTCTTTCTATGGTTTTGGGCTCCACAAGTGCCACCTTGGCTGATACGCCTAAGTGCTCCTTGATATTGTGTGAAATTTCACCTTCCATGGCTTGTAATCCCTTGATGTCATCGCTGAAGGAGGCTTCGTCTATCTCCACCTTGACCGTCAAGGTATCCAGGTTGTCCACCCGGTCAACCACCAACTGGTAATGGGGGGCGACTTCCCGGCTTTCCATGAGAACGCTTTCAATCTGGGAGGGGAATACATTAACGCCCCTGATGATAAGCATATCGTCCGTACGGCCCGTAGGTTTGTTCATCCGCATGTGGGTCCTGCCGCAGGTGCAGGGCACGGGATTCAAGGAGGTGATGTCCTTGGTGCGGTAACGAATGACCGGGAAGGCTTCCTTGGTAATGGTCGTGAAGACAATCTCGCCGGGGTCTCCGGGGGGAACAGGTTCCAGGGTATCCGGGTCCACGATTTCCACAATGAAATGATCCTCGGCAACATGAAGTCCTTTTTGCTCCTCAACACATTCCACAGATACGCCCGGCCCCATGACTTCGGATAGACCGTAAATGTCAACGGCTTTGAGATAGAGCTTGGCTTCCAGTTCCTGGCGCATTCTTTCGCTCCAAGGCTCTGCACCAAAAATACCGGATCTAAAAGACAAATCCTTGAAATCAACACCCATTTCCAGGGCCACTTCCGCCAGGTGGAGAATATATGATGGAGTCCCACACAGAATCGTGGGCTTAAAATCCTGCATAATGGTGATCTGGCGCTTAGTATTACCGCCGGAAACCGGAATAACCGATGCACCTAAACGTTCCGCCCCATAGTGGGCCCCAAGACCGCCGGTGAAAAGACCATACCCCCAGGCATTGTGAATGATATCTCCCGCAGTGGCACCGGCGGCAGCAAAGCTTCTGGCCATCAGATCGGCCCAGGTGTTGATATCCCGTTTGGTGTAGCCGACCACAGTGGGTTTGCCCGTGGTGCCCGAGGATGCGTGGATGCGGACCACCTGATCCATGGGAACCGCAAACATATGGTAAGGGTAGTTGTCCCGAAGGTCCTGTTTGGTGGTAAAGGGCAGGCGCCTTAAATCATCCAGGCTTTTTATATCAGATGGCTTGATACCGGCTTTGTCATATGTTTCCTTATAGAATGGAACCGTGGCATAAATCCGTTCAATGGTTGTTTGAAGACGGCGAAGCTGGATCGCCTCCAGGCCCTCCCTGGGCATGGTCTCATAGTCAATGTCGAATATGGGCATGTTTCATCTCCCTGGTTATCTGGTGTTTGGACGCAAAGTCATCCATCTGCGGCGTTGCATAAAAATTTACAACCCTCACATACTATAGTATGCCCCGGTTGTAAATTTTTATGCGCCTTGCATCTGAACAACGTTACGTTCAAAAACGGGTTTCTGCTCCGGTGTTATATCAGTGTGCCTTTGAACTCGGGCTTTCTTTTTTCTAAAAATGCTGATGTGCCTTCTTTTCCATCCGGGCTTGCCACGGTTATGGCAAAAGCATCATTTTCAATCAGGCATCCGGTTTCAAGGTCACAGTCCAGTCCGGCCTGGATGACCTCTTTGGCTGCTCTTAAGGCGACGCATCCTTTCGCTGCAATGCGCCCGGCTGTTTTTCGAACCTCTTCCATAAGGGATTCATGGGGGCACACCTGGTTTACCATACCATATTCCAGGGCTTTGTCGGCAGTAATATTGCTTCCGGTGAAAATCATCTCCTTGGCCCTGCTTTTTCCCACAACCCTGGAGAGGCGCTGGGTCCCGCCAAAACCGGGAATAAGGCCCAGATTCATTTCAGGTAGTCCAAAGACGGCTTTTTCCGAAGCATAGATAAAATCACAGGCCAGCGCCACTTCACTGCCGCCGCCCAAGGCAAAACCGTTAACTGCAGCTATGGCCGGGATGGGCAAGGCTTCAATTTTTGAAAATACGTTTTGCCCTTTGCGGGAGAAGTATTTTGCTGCCAACATATCCATTTGGGTCAGTTCTGAGATATCTGCACCTGCGACAAAGGCCTTGTCTCCGGTGCCCGTTAAAATGAGTACCCGGATTTCATCACTGGCCAGAACCTGGTCCAACGCCACATCCAGTTCATCAAGCAATGCGTTGTTCAGCGCATTCAGGGCTTTGGGGCGATTAAAAGAGAGTGTTGCAATTGCACTGTCTATCTCAAGAATAATGTTTTCAAACGACATAAATTCCACCTTTTATTTTATTTTCATATTTTGTCATGGGTTGCGCCTGGGTGTCGATGGGCCAGGTTAGCCTATGGCAGTTATCGGGTTTGCAGCCTTTCTGTAACAGCCTGCCGAGGGGGCGTTCTTTCCGCCTAAGTTATATGTGCTTGGGATTTGTGGCATTGATATATTTTTCTATCCCGTCGGCAATGGTGTTGCATATGTCATTGCGGTAGGAACTGGTCATCAGACGTTTGCATTCGGTTTTGTTGGAGATGAAGGAGGCCTCAATAAGAATTGCAGGCATCCGTGCCCCAAGCAGTACATAGAACGGGGCCTGTTTGACTCCGAGATCACGGATTTGACCGTATTTCTTTTTCATGCCTGTAACCATGGCTTTATGAACGTCATTGGCAAGACGTGTGGATTCTTCTATTTTGGCATGTTTCATCAAATCATTGAGGATATAGGCCAGATCCGATATGTTTTTTTCAGATGTGGCATTTTCCCTGGCAGCCACGGCAATGGCCTGTTCATCCGTGGCAAGGTTCAAAATATAGGTTTCAATGCCGGATAGTTTTTTGCTTTTTGCGGCATTGCAGTGCATGGAGATAAACAAGTCGGCCCGTTGGGTATTGGCAATGGCGGTTCGTTCCTCCAGGGTCAGTTTTCGGTCTGTGGTCCGGGTAAGCAACACCTCACAGTTCAAGCGTTCACGCAGTTTTATTGCAAGGGTCGTTGCCAGTTTGAGTACAATATCCTTTTCCCATACCCCTTTGATATATCCAGGCGCACCGGGATCCTTGCCGCCGTGGCCGGGGTCAATGACGATTTTTCTGACACCTAAAGCCAGCTGTCGGGCAATGTCCGACGATTTCAAATTGTCCGTGGTGACACGATCCGGCTTTTCACCGGAAGGCTTTGTTCCGGAAGTGTCTTTACCGGCAACCTGGTCTATGAACGCGACTCTTGCCGTTTTTACCCCACAAGATCCATGACGATACGGAAAGGGTCTTTTAAAGAAAAAATTTTATAGTTCTCAAAATCTTTTATATCCACCACGACCCTGACAGTGTGTGGGGCAAATTGGCCGGCCCGGGCCTGTTTAAGCAGATCATCGTTGATGGGGGTGTGGTCCGGCACATTGTTGCCAAGTCTTGCCTGGTCAATGTCCACATACAGTCTTTGGAAAGGGACATTCAGAGCCGGGTCTTTTTTTAAAAGCTTGTAGGTGTAGTTTCGTTCGCTGTCTGCGTTTACCACGACCCTGGTGTATTCCGAACTGGACCAGAACCTTAAATCCGTAACGGTTGTATCCCCTTTGGGCGGCGACGGGTCAGTATCATTCGGTTTGGTGGTTGCAGAACCCAAATACGCCGGAGCCTGTGTATTTTTTTCTATAATATCCGAGGGCTGTTGATATTCCCCTGTATCGGCAGCTTCGGCCTGGGCCAATTTTTGACTGTGGTATTCTGCAATGGCCTCATCATTGCGGGTCAACGCTTTTTGGGACTGTATTATTTTTACATCACTCTTATTTGGGCGGGGCCTTGAGGCGTTTGCCGCGGCCAGGGTTTTGGCACGGGCGCTATATGCGCTTTGGGGATAAAGTAGGTTGATGCGGGCGATAATATCATCGGCCTGCCGGTTCCAGTTGGCATTGCCGGATTTTTTGGCGAGCTGGAAATAAAGCTCTGAGGCTTTGTACAATCCCGCCGGTGCCCAGGAATTTCCGGGGAACGTTTTGTGAATAGATTTGTATTTTTCAATACAGGTCAGCCAGGCCGATACCTTGTTTATATCCACTGCCGAGCGTTTCAATTTTTTAAGACAGGTATCTGCTGCCAAATACCTCCCTTTGGCCGTATCGGCGGCAACGGCGGTGCCCGTGGTGGTCCAGGCAAACAGGCAAAGACAGACCAGAACCGGTATAAAAAAGGTGAATAAACGGTTAAAAAACATGTTTATGCCTCAACCTTGAGCTTGAGTTCATTTAAAAAGTTCAGGGCGTCAAGGGGTGTCATTTGGGCAATATCCACGTTGTGCAGCATGCGGCGCAAATCATCGTCCGACGGACCGAACAGATTCATCTGGCCACTGGTATTTCGTTTTTTTGCCCCTTTTTTCTTTTTGGCGGGCCGCGTCGACGGCGCCGGTGTCATGGGGTGGTGTTCCGCAGAGGCCAGAACCGATTTAGCAAGGTCAATGATATCATCGGGAACCCCAGCCAGGCGTGCTACCTGGATGCCGTAGCTGCGGTTGGTACCCCCTTTGACAAGGCTGCGCAGAAACACAATATTGTCGTTAAACTCCTTGACCTCAATATTATAATTTTTGATCCGGGGTTTAATTTGTTCAAGCTGGAGCAGTTCATGGTAATGGGTGGCAAAAAGGGTTTTTACGCCTTTACCATTCAGGTCATGCAGATACTCGGCCACAGCCCAGGCAATGCTCATGCCGTCGTAGGTGGATGTGCCCCTGCCGATTTCATCAAGAATCACCAGACTTTTTTCCGTGGCATTATTGACAATATTCGCGGTCTCCTCCATCTCAACCATGAAGGTGCTCTGCCCGGAGGACAGATTGTCCAGTGCCCCCACCCGGGTGAATATCCGGTCGGTGATGCAGATGGAGGCGCCGGCTGCCGGCACAAAAGAACCCATCTGGGCCATGAGAACGGTTAAGGCCACCTGGCGCAGCACCGTGGATTTGCCGGCCATGTTGGGACCGGTGATCAGGATCTGCTGGCATTGGGTATCGTCCAGACCAATGGAATTGGGCACATACCGTTCGCCCTGGATCAGTTTTTCCACCACCGGATGCCTGCCGTCCTGTATATCGATGCGCCGGTCATCATTGATGTCAGGCTTTACATAGGCATTTTCAACGGCAGCCACGGCAAGTCCCTGGACCACGTCAACGGCAGCAATAAACTGTGCCATAGTCAGAATATCCTTGGCCCGTTGGGCCACCTTTTCCCTGACCGTACAGAAAATTTCATATTCCAGGGCGTTTCGGCGTTCCTGGGCATTGAATATGGTATCTTCCACCGCTTTCATGTCCTGGGTGATGAACCGTTCGGCGTTGACAAGGGTTTGTTTACGAATATAGTGATCCGGTACCTGGGTCGACTGGGCCTTTGAAACCTCAATGAAATAACCGAACACCTTATTGTATTTTATTTTAAGCGAGGAAAGCCCTGTAGTTTCCTTTTCCTTTTTTTCCGTTTTTGCAATCCAGGACTTTCCGTCCCGGGTGATGGACAAAAGCTCGTCCAGTTCCGGATTGTATCCGTCGTTGATCAGGTTGCCTTCGTTGAGCACGTGCACGGCATCTTCCCGGATGGCTTTACCGATCAATTGGGCCAGCTCTTCCAGACCCCGGATCAGGGCCGGCTTTTTATCCATGCCGGCACCATTGAGAATCGGGCTTTCAAATGTTTCGATCTCCTTGAACAAAACGGGCAGAACAGAAAGGGAGGTTTTAAGGGAAAGCATGTCCCGGGCATTACCCTGGCCCATGGATATCCGGGAGCCTAACCGCTCAAGATCATATACGGATTTAAGAAGATCGCCAAGTGTCTGGTGGGTGCCCGGTGCGCCGATAAGCTCTTCTATGGCATGAAGGCGCTGTTGTATCAGGTTTTTGTCGACCAGAGGATATCTGATCCACTGTTTGATCAGCCTGCCGCCCATGGCCGTAACGGTTTTGTCCAGAATATGGATCAAAGAGCCTTTTGGCTTCTGGGTCTGAATATTGGTCAGCAGTTCAAGATTTTTGCAGGACCTGTCGTCAATGATCATGAAGTCATTGAGATTATAGGGGGTGATTTTGTAGATATGGCTGGTGTCCGACAACTGGGTGTCCCGGACATAGGAGATGGCAGCGCCTGCTGCGGATATACAGGCCGGCATGCGTTCAATGCCGAATCCTTCAAGGCTGCGGGTGGCAAATTGTTCCGTCAGGAGCTGCCGGGCATTATCACTTCGGAACGTAAAATTGTCCAGATATGTGATTTCAACGTGGGAAAAGGTTTTCCTGATGGTGGCCATGGCCGGGTCCGCCTTGAAGCTGTCCGGCAGCAGCACCTCTTTCGGGGAAAGCTTTAACGCCTCGTCTAAAAGGGCGTATGGGATAACACCCGAGGTGCGTTTTACCTGGCAGGTGGTAAAGCTCCCCGTGGAGATGTCTATGCAGGCAAGACCGGAGTGCTCGGACGTTTTGGAGATCGCCACCAAAAAGTTGTTTGTTCCCCGGTCCAAAAGAGAATCGTTGAGGATCATTCCCGGGGTGATGACCCGGATAATTTCCCGTTTGACCAGACCCTTGGCCTTGGACGGGTCCTCAACCTGTTCACACACGGCAACCTTGCAGCCTTTTTCAATAAGTTTGGAAATATAAAGATCGGCTGATTTGTAAGGCACACCGCACATGGGAACGGGGTCCGGGTCGTTTTTATTCCGAGAGGTCAGCGCGATTTCAAGGATGCCGGCCGCCTTGACGGCATCCTCAAGAAACATTTCATAAAAATCCCCCATCCGGTAAAAAAGTATGGCGTCCTGACAGGTTTCTTTGATGGCCAGATATTGGGCCATCATGGGTGTTTGTTTCTTTTCGACCATGGATGTTCAAAGGGGGGACTTCAGGCCTTTTTCTTTTCCTCGGTTGCGACCTGCTCCTGATTTTGATCTTTGCGGGCTTCTTCTTCCAAATGTTTTTTGATGTAAGGATCGTGAATGAATATATCAAGGCGTGTCTGAAGAGAATTAATTTCCCCTTTCATACTTTCAATCCGTTCGTCTCTTGTTCTAACCTGGCGTTTCAGGCGAAAGGCGGTAATAAGTCCACGAATGCCTGTGATTAAAAGACCTATGACCAGGCACAGCACCCAATAGGCCCAGTTCGGAAAGTCAATGACGGTGTACTGCAGGGATGATATTTTAAAGTCAATGTGAAGCGGTGTACTTGCCAGAAAGTATTCTTGATTCTGAATGCCGAAAACGGCCAGAACCACCAGGAAAATTATGAATAATATAATTTTAAAAATTTTCATTCGTTTTCTCCGTTATAGATTTTGAGTATATTCCTATAATGAGTGTATCCCTATAAATTGATGGTGACTATAGATCAAAATTAGTTATTTATCAATTTTTCTTTTCGTTTGCAACGGCGTGAACAGACTCTCAAGTTTGTGGCGTATCCGGATACAAGAGATTAACCTTGGGAATTTCATTTTTTTCAAGGTCAATGATGGCCCCTAATCCTGGTCCTGCTATGGCGCAGTTAACCACGGTACTTTGATACAAGGTTTTAAGGCCAAAATCTTCGTGGACATGGCCGCAAAGCACAAGGCCCGGGGCTGCGTCCTTGATGAACCGGGCCAGGTTCCGGCTGCCGGCATGGATTTTTTTGCCCACACGGTCACATGCTCCCCTTGGCGGTGTATGGACCACCAGCACCGTGTCCGGTTCCATGGGGCAGGGAAGGGCGGCAAGCCGTTGTTTTTCATTCAGGCCGACTCTGTTGGCAAAAGGCAAAGGCAGGGTGCCTGAAGCCCCCACAAAAGAAAAGCCTCTGACCTGAAGGGGCTTTGGAGTCAACAGCGTGATGTTGGCGGCTTTTTTTATCCGGGGTTCAATGCGTTTTAAATCCGTATTTCCCCGAACCACCAGAACGGGAACCGGCAGACTGTCAAACTGGGAAAGAACGGTGGACCAGTTGAAAAAATGGGTCATGTCCCCGGGGACAACCATCAACTCGGGCTGGTACTGGTCTAAAATCCTGTAAATGGATTCCATATGTTCGGATTTGCCGTGAATGTCTGCAACTGCGTAGATGCGCATCGCTTCTCCAATTAAAGGGGCTGTAAGTAAAAGCACGTCTTGTTTTTAAACGTTATATGCGATTTTGCCTGCAATCACAACCTTGTTTACAGGGGTGATGCCCACCTGGTAGCTCAGGTCTGCCGGTGCCTCAATATCCCACACTACAAAGTCGGCATCTTTTCCTGTTTCCAGACTACCTTTGCGTCTGTCAAGGCCCAGGGCCTTTGCCCCATTGATGGTCGCACCGGCAAGAGCCTGTTCGCAGGTCAGCCCGAACAGCACACAGCCCATATTCATTACCGTGGCCATATCATGCACCGGGCTTGTGCCTGGATTCAGATCCGTGGCCAGAGCCATGGGTACCCCAAGGCGGATAAAATCTTCCACCGGCGGTTTCCGGGTCTCTTTGAGCATGTAAAAGGCGCCAGGCAAAAGGACGGCTGTTACACCTGTATGGGCCATGGCCTTTGCGCCGTCAGGGGAAAGGTACTCCAGGTGGTCACAGGACAGGGCATTGAACTGCGCGGCAAGGGCCGCGCCACCTGAATCGGAGAGCTGTTCCGCATGAAGTTTAACCGGCAGGCCTATATCTGTGGCTGCGGTAAATAGCCGTCTTGTCTGGTTTGTGGAAAAGGCGATTGATTCGCAGAATACATCCATTGCACAGGCTATGCCCTGGCTTTTAACCTTGGGCAGCATGGTGTTGATGATCAGGTCTACATAATCATCAGCCCGGCCTTTGTATTCCGGGGGCAGGGCATGGGCCCCGAGAAAGGTGGGGGAAACATGCAAAGGAAAGTTTTGGTTCAGACGTTCAGCCACAGCCAGCATTTTCAGTTCATTTTCAAGATTCAGTCCATATCCGGATTTTATTTCCACGCAGGTGGTGCCCCGGCTTATAAAATGGCTGATGCGCCGGGATGCGATGCTAAAAAGCTCGTCTTCGGATGCCCTGCGCACTGCCCCAACCGTGGCAGCAATCCCCCCGCCCTGTTTTGCAATTTCTTTGTAACTTGCACCGGACAGGCGCATTTCAAATTCATTGGACCTGGAGCCGGCCCAGATCAAATGGGTATGACAGTCCACAAACCCGGGCAGAATCCATTTGCCGCTGCAGTCGATGATTTCATCGGCAATGGGGTGGGGTGAGGAGTGAAACCTGTCAATTTTAAGCCTGTCAAATGGGCCGATCCACTGAATCTTTCCTTTGGCCACCCCGATGGCCCCGTCTTTAATGATATTGTAGTTACCTTGGGCCATGGTGGCAATATCTGCATGAACAAACAGAATGTCCCAGGATGCCTGTGTATTGGTCATAGGTGGGTTTCTCTCATGAATGTTGACATTGCAGCTGCAATTTTATAGTGCTTGTTTACAAAATGTGGACTCACCGAGTCAAGTAATTAGTCAACGTCCCTTTCTGAATGACAGATAAGGAATAAAAGATGATGAATGATCCTGTTCAACTCAATGGGCGGAATTTCACCCTTGACCAACTGGTAGAGATTGCCCGTAACGACAAAACCGCTGTCGTTTCCGTAAATTCCGAAGCCCGGATTAAAAAAGCCCGGGCCCTTGTGGAAGATTGGGTGAAAAAGGGTACACGCATTTATGGTGTGACCACGGGATTCGGGGCATTATCCGATGTTCCCATCTCATTTGAGGATACAAAAACGTTGCAGCGCAATATTCTTTTATCCCACGCTGCGGGTATGGGCAACTGCATGGATGATGATGTGGTCAGGGCCATGATGGCATTGCGGATCAATGACTTTTGCCGTGGTAATTCCGGGCTGCGTCTTGACACCATTCAAACACTTGCCCATCTCCTTAATACCGGTATCATTCCTGTGGTTCCTGAAAAAGGGTCGGTGGGGGCCAGCGGAGACCTGGTGCCCATGGCCCACCTGGCCCTGGTGTTGATCGGCGAAGGCGAAGCCTTTGTGGACGGGGTGCGCATGCCCGGGGCCCGGGCCCTGGCCGCAAAACATATTGAACCTCTGGAACTTGCTGCAGGGGAAGGGCTTGCCCTGATCAACGGTACCCAATTCATGCTTGCTTTGGGGTGTCTTGCCTTGCATGATGCGTTAAATCTTTGTAAACATGCTGATATTGCCGCGTCCATGAGTCTTGAAACCCTGATGGGCACACGAACCGCCTTTGACCCCAGAATTCATAATGCCCGGCCTCATTTAGGACAAATGAAGGCTGCCTCCGATATGATGAAAATCACCCAGAATTCTGAAATCATATCTTCCCACCGGGACTGCTCAAGGGTTCAGGATGCCTATACCCTGCGTTGTTCCCCCCAGGTCCATGGCGCATCCTGGGATGCTTTCGGTTATGTGGAACGGGTGATCCGGGTGGAGATGAACGCGTCCACGGAGAATCCGCTGATTTTCCCGGAATCCGATGAATTCCTTTCCGGGGGCAACTTCCACGGACAGCCCGTGGCCCTGGCCTGTGACTTTTTAGGCATTGCCATTGCAGAGCTTGCCAATATCTCCGAGCGCCGGGTCGAGCGCCTGGTTAATCCACAACTTTCGGGTCTTCCCGCTTTTTTGGTTAAGGACACAGGGCTGAATTCAGGATTCATGATTGCCCAGTATGTTGCGGCCTCCCTGGTCTCTGAAAACAAGGTCATTGCACACCCGGCTTCCGTGGACTCCATTCCCACTTCGGCCAACATGGAGGATCATGTCTCTATGGGGTCCATTGCCGCACGCAAATGTCGGGACATCGTGGAGAACACCGAGCAGGTTATTGCTATTGAGCTTTTATGCGGTGCCCAGGCCATTGATATGTTTACGAATCTCAAAGCCGGGAAAGGCACCATGGCTGCCTATGAAACCATCCGCAGCAAGGTTCCCTGCATGACAAAGGACCGATTTTTGTCAGCAGATATTGCCGCTGTCCGAAAGCTTTTGCACAGCGGCCGAATTGTCAGGGCTGTGGAGGATGCCGTAGGTAAACTCTACTAAAGCGGATTTCATGGTACCTGATCCTTGATCACCGCAGCCCCGGTTTTTTTCGATACCCGCTGGGCAGCACGGATATCAGGTCATGGTCAAGCCCGTGAAGTCCTTCGGCCATACCCACAAAAAAAAGCCCGCCCGGTTTCAGTGCCCGGCACAGCGTGTCTATCACCTTCTGCCGGGTCTTTTTATCAAAATAAATCATCACATTTCTGCAAAAAATAACATCATAAGTATCAGAGGGCGTGTCGCACAGCAAATTGAATTTTTGAAATGAAACCAATTGTTTCACCTCAGATTTCACCCGTACATGGTCAACCCAGTCCTTTTTTCCTTTTTGGAAATAGGCGTGGAGCATGAATTTGGGGACATGTTTCACCTTGTTTTTGTGATAGACGGCGGCCCGGCCTTGTTCAAGCATGGAGTCGGAAATATCCGAAGCGTCTATGGTGAAGGAAAAATTGTTCTCGAGTAGCTGGATCGCAATGGAATACGCTTCTTCTCCGCTGCTTGATGCCGCGCTCCAGATCCTGACGGGGGCAGAGGAATCCAGCGCCTTGACCAGAAATTCGCAATGCCGATTCTCCCTGAAAAAAAAGGTGTGATTGGTGGTGGTGGCATCAATGAATTCTTCAAATTCGACCTCATCCCGGCCCAACCGATCAATGTACTCTGAAGCATTGCTAATCCTGGTGATGCGCATACGCTTGCTCAAGCGGGCCACAAGCAGACGGTATTTCTTTTCATTCAGCACGACGCCCGATGTGTCATACACGATCTTGGACAGTTTCCTGTACTGTGAATCGGTAAGTTTTGTGTTCTGAATCATGGTTCCCAGACCTGGATTTTAGCCTACTCATCGAGACGTTCGGCAGAGATAATGCCGTCCATTCTCGTCCGTTTTAGTTTTGGATATCCAGAATTGCTGCAATTCTGGCATCAGCCACGTCGATTAAGGCTGCCGGAAGTTCTGAAGGGATCGTTTCCCCGTCCACAATCTCCGGGATTCCAAGATCAAAACCATGACCGGAATCCAGCTTTCGGAGGGCATTGCCGCACACCATATTGAGCAGCTCCTTCAAGGTTCCGTGTTTCAGCTCCCGGGTCAATTTGTCACCCGACTCTCCCATGAAATTTTCCGTCATTTCCGACAGCAGGTTTCCCGGGACCATCATCACCAGACGGCCCGAGATGTCGCCGGTAAATTCCAGGGCTGCAGATGCGGTATCCGCCTGATCCAGCAGTCCGGTTTCCAAAACCGTGCTTTCTTTTTCCTGCTCTGCAGGCAGAAAAAACATGGTTTCCAGCACTTCAGAAATCGAGGTCATCATCGCTTTCATCAATTGAGTCTTCATCTTCGCCTTCTCCTAGTATGTTTACCATTACATCCCGGATTGATTCTGCTGTAAAGGGTTTGGTTATATATCCGGCGGCACCGCTTTCCATGAACTGCGCAATTCTGTCTTTATTGCCCTCAGTGGAAACCACGATAAACGGAATGTCCCTGAGCAGGTCCTCTTTTTTGGCTTTTAAAATAAAATCCAGACCGTTCATTACCGGCATATTATAGTCGGTCAGCACCACATCCACCCAGTTGTGCCGCATCATGTCCAGGGCCTCCTGCCCGTTCTGAGCTTCCAGGATTTCTGATCCGCCATACCCTGCCGCTCCCAGCGTCTTTTTAATTACCGACCGCATGGGCAGGGAATCGTCCACGATCAATATTGAATATATCATTATGTCCCCTATCCTGTTTTGTTCATTTCAGTTTGAGCAGCGCTTCCACTTCCGCCATGTTCATGCCGAAATCGGCAATGATCAGCGATATGTCTGCTGCCGTTATTTTCAAACTTTCCATGGCCTTTTCTTTAAACCGGTAAGCCAGCCCGTCCGTCCCGACATTGATCCCCATCATCATGCAGATACAGTCGGCCAGATACACCACCACCACCTCTTTATCCCTGGTCATGGTTTCATCGGACAGGTGATGGTGATGGATTATTTTGATCATTTTTGGCGAAAAATGCCACATCTTGGCAATGATGGCGCCGAGCTCGGCATGGTTGATGCCGAATACCTTTTTTTCCGCCTCCAGAAAACTGAAGTGCTTTTCGTTTACTAACCAATCAATTTTTTTTCTGGCTGACACTACGTATTTGTGCAGAACAAGCTTTCCAATATCCTTGAGCAGTGCACAGGTAAACAGGGTGTTTTTACTTTTCAGACCCAGGCGGACGGCGATTTCCTTTGCCACCACTGCCGATGAAATAGCGTATTTCCACATTTGCCCCTCTTCCAGTCCGTACCCCTCCTGTCTGCCGGAAAGGGTGTCCGCACCGGAGTAGATCAAGGCCAGTTCCACCACCTTGTCCGTTCCCAGCATGTTCACGGCATCTTTTACCGATTCTGCGGGATGTGTTGTACTGTAATAGGCAGAGTTGCAGGTTTTAAGAATGCCCGCCGTAATCGCGGGATCATACTGTATGACCTGCGTAATATCGTCCATTGAACTGTCCGGGTTGTCTACAACACTCAATAGCTGATGAATCACCTCACGCATGGGGGGCAGGCGGTTGATCTCAGTGATGAACCGTTCAAGGGATGTCATACCTTCTCCTCCTTTTGTCCGGATGTTTTGACGAAGATATCACCGGTTCCGATGTCCAGGCGCACAGTACGGTTTACATTGCCGCCCACCCGTTCTTTGTCAATGAGCACCCTGTTTTTCATAAAGATTTTCTTCAGGGCCATGTAATTGCGTTTTCCAATATTAAAAAAGCCTTTTTGGTCCAGAATTTCAGCTCCTCCGGCAACAAATATTTTGATCCGCTGCTTCTTGGCTCCCAGTGTATAGGCCGCCTTGAACAGCCTTGGGATGCCTGTATCGGCAAACATAAAGGGCCTTTTGGCCGCCTTGTCACTGGCAATTTTGGATTCCGGCAGCATGTAGTGAAGCAGACCGCCCACCTGGACAGCCGGGTCATAGATCACCAGGCCAATGCAGGAGCCAAGCGAATAGGTCACAATGGTTTCTTGAACATTATTGCTCACTATCATATCTGCCACACCAACGATCTGTTTCATACGTTCACATCTCCACCTTGTTCGGCACTGTTGTCGATACCGGTTTCTATCCGCCGGCAGTCAGCGAAAAAATGCCGAAAATATCTAGAATCAACCCCACCCGGCCGTCTGCCAGGATCGCGCCGCCGGCAATCCCCTGGACATCCTCCAGATTACTGCCCAGGCTCTTGATTACGTATTCGTCTTTTCCCAAAAGTTCATCAATGAGCAAGCCTCGCTTTTCTTCTTTGGATTCCACCACCACCACCAGGCAGTCTGTGACCTCTTTTCTGCCTTTGCCGTCGTTGTAAAGATCGTCCAGCCGGATCAGCGGCACCAGATCACCACGGTCCTTGACCATCTCTCCTTGGCCTTTCACGGTAAAATATTCGTCCGGCCCGGGTTTAAATGCCTTTTGAATGGAAATGGTCGGAATGACGTATTTTTCATTGCTCACCTGAACCAGCATACCGTCGATAATGGCCAGGGTCAGGGGGAGGCTGATGGTAAACTTGGTGCCGTTGTCCTTTTGGGAGTCAATGTTGAGTTGGCCCCTGAATTTTTCAATCCCGGACTTCACCACATCCATGCCCACGCCCCGGCCGGATACATCGGTGATTTGACTGGCCGTGGAAAAGCCCGGCGCCATAATCAGATCAAATACCTGGGAATCGGTCATCTGTTCGTTTCCCGTCACCAGGCCCGTTGACAGGGCCTTTTCCAGAATCCGGTCACGATCCAGGCCCTTGCCGTCATCCTCAATTTCAATGATAATGTGTCCGCCTTTGTGGTAGGCCCTCAAGTGGATGGTACCCTGGGCGGCTTTACCTTTTGCTTTTCGTTCTTCCGGGGGTTCAATCCCATGGTCCACAGAATTTCGGATCATATGAACCATGGGCTCGTACAGGGCGTCCACCACATTGCGATCAATCTCCGTCTCCTCTCCGGACATTTTCAGATCCACCTGCTTTCCCGACTTCCTGGACAGATCCCTGACCAGACGGATCATTTTCATGAATGTGGATTTTATGGGAATCATGCGCATGGACATGGCAATGGTCTGCATGTTGCTTACAATCTGCCCCAATTGAGTGACACTCTGGGCCAAGGACGGATCATGAGCCGTTTTCTGACGCAGCATGGACTGGGCAATGACCAATTCCCCTGCAAAATCCACCAGGTCATCCAGTTTCTGGGTACTGACCTTGACCTGAGTGTCCATTGTGCGCTTGGCATGGCCTTGTTCCATTAATGCAGAGGTGATATCCTTAGAAGAAACCCGGTTTTCTTCCACCAGGATTTCACCTATTTTTTTGTCCGGCCGCTTCTTTTGAATATCCAGGGCTTCATTTAGACCCTCTCTTTCCACAGCCTTTTTTCGGACCAGAATTTCACCCAGGGGTTCTTTTTCCCCTCTGGTCAGAGACGTCTGGAGAGATTGAAGCGTATCCCTCATGGACGAAACATTCACGTCGTTATCTGGGAGCAGGACACCGGTTTCAGTGCTTTTGCCCACCCGTTCAACTAATATTTTAAGCATATCCACCGACTCCAGGATGGCGTCGGTGGCGGCCTGATTGATAATAAAATCACCGTTTCTGGCACTGTCGAGCAGATTCTCGGTGGCATGGGCCAGTCGGTTGATTTTGGTCAGGGACAAAAATCCGGAAACCCCTTTAATGGTGTGAAAGGGTCTGAAAATGTCGTTGATGATTTCCACATTGGAAGGATCCTGCTCCAGATCGACAAGGCTGACTTCAATGGTTTCCAGATTCTCCCTTGCCTCGGAAACAAAGTCGACCATGATCTCCATGTCATCATCGGAAATCGGCACCGGTCCTTTGGGGTCACCCGGCGGGTCTGGAGAAAGGCGGGCCTCATTTTCCGTTTTCATATCCTTTTCGTTGATTGCCCTTTTTTGCTGCTCCTCCTTGAACTGCAGATCCAGCAGTTCAATCACGTCTGAATAATCAAAGGTAAAGGCCTCTCCCCGCCTCAGGTGACTGAGGATGGACCGCAGCAGGACCAGGCCTTCTTCAATGGGTTTGGTATTAAAGTTATTTTCAAAGGGGATGGTCTCAACATACTCCTGGCAGGCCAGGGCAATCTGATAAAAAGTGGGGGGCTCAATCTTCTTTGAAACCGCAATCAGTTCATCCAGGTTGGCGATCATGGCGCCGATGTCCCAAATTTCTTCCGGGCAGAGCTGGCCGATCAGGATACCGAACCGGTCCAACTGCTCTTCAAGCTGCTTGAATTGATTTCCCTGTGCTTGGGTCCGGCAGTCCGGATCATTGGCTGTCTCCAAAGCCGGTTCCGCCGTGGCTTGGGCATCCGCGGTCTCGCCGGTATCTAAGGATGCGGACATGCACACTGAACGGGACAGTTCTGAGGCGATTTCATTGAGACGATCCATCTGTTGGTCGGCATCCGCCCCCCTTTTTTTTATCATCTTTTGTATTATATCCTTGGCCTTGACCATCTGTCCGGCCTGTTCGTTCATGGCCCTGGAGCGGCATTCATCATGCAGCTTCTTGAGCAGGGGCAGCAGGCAGGAAAGAGTGTCTGCATCTGTTGGGTCTGCCAGGACAAGATCACAGGCAAGCCTTTCCGCAAGCGGTTGGATGGTATTATCTGCCATCTGATTTTCCTCTGGTCGATAATGAATGACCGGTTTCAGGTTGTTAGAAATCCTCAAAGTCATCCTCGTCAAAGGGGATCACCGACTCCGGTTTTATCTCTCGGGACTTTTCCGAAAGCTGTTTTTTGGCTGCCGGTTTTATCCCTTGACCGCCATGGCCTAATGCCCCGGCAGCCGGCCGGCTATACTGAACCTGGCGGGGGGTGCTGCCGGAAACGGATTTTTTCCCGCTGACCATCATGACCAGTTCCCCCACATACTCCCGCAGTTGTTCGGCCTGGGCATTCATCTCTTCTGATGCAGAGGCGCTTTCTTCGGCATTGGCGGCATTCTGCTGGACGACCTTGTCCATTTCGGTAATGGCCAGGTTCACCTGTTCAATGCCGTTGGACTGTTCCTTTGACGCCTCAGAGATTTCCGCCACCAGCTCCCCGACCTTCCGGGTGCTCTCGGCCACAGCCCCAAAGGCTTCATTGGTGGAAGATACCAGTTCCGTGCCGCTGTCTATTTTCTGAACCGTACCCTCAATCAACTCTGCCGTATTCTTGGCAGCCTCGGCCGCCCGCATGGCCAGATTCCGGACTTCATCCGCCACCACGGCAAAACCGGCACCGGCCTCTCCGGCGCGGGCCGCCTCCACCGCCGCATTCAGGGCCAGCAGGTTGGTCTGAAAAGCGATTTCATCAATGGTTTTGATAATCTTGGAGGTTTCAGTACTGGCATTTGAGATTTCCTCCATGGAGCCTGTAAGTTCTTTCATGGAGTCATTGGCCCGGCCAACCACCTGATTGGCCTCTTTCATCAGGCTGTCCGCATGACCGGCATTTTCTGCATTCTTCCTGGTCATGGACGCCATTTCCTCCATGGACGACGAGGTTTCTTCAATGGAGGCGGCCTGCTCAGATGCGCCTTCGGCCATGGACTGGCTGGAGGATGAAACCTCTCCGGATGCAGCAGCGACCTGGTCCGCGCCCTCGCCCATGCCGGCGGTGATCCGGCTCAAAACCACAATGATACCCCTGGAGATGAAAAAGGCCAGGAAAATACCGGCAATCATTGCAACTGCCGCTACAATGGAAACGTTTCTTTTAGTACCGGAAGCAGCGCTCAGCATGACCTGGTCTGTCATAATGCTCTTTCTGGCGGTTTCCCTCAATGTGTTCAGTAACCCCTGGGTTTTTTCCAGGGTCGGCATGGTCTGGGTTGCATATATCCGGTTGGCAGTGTCCAGACCGGCTTGTAAAGCCTGTTCCGCATCAATGGCGTCCTGAAAGTATTTTCT